>JAIBAU010000019.1 GCA_019695035.1 Caulobacteraceae bacterium
CCAGGCGCGCCACGGCGGCCGCGGGCCGCGCCTCGGCCGGCGTGATGATGGCGTTGTCCAGCACCCGGTCGATCGGAGACGGCGTGCGCGGACTCGCGGCCAGCAGGCCCGCCAGGCGGCCCACCAGATCGCGCGCCTTCGCGGCGTTGGCCATCAGGGTCTGCAGCACCTGCCCGACCTCGACCGCCGCGGTGTCTTCACGCCAGCAATCGTAGTCGGTGACCATGCAGACCGAAGCGTAGGGCAGCTCGGCTTCCCGCGCCAGCTTGGCCTCGGGCATGTTGGTCATGCCGATCACGTCGCAGCCCCAGGCTCGATACAGCTCGCTCTCGGCCCGGCTCGAGAACTGGGGGCCCTCCATGGCGAGATAGGTCCCGCCCTCCACCACCTGCGCCCCCGCCCCGCGCGCCGCCTCCGCGGCCAGGGCCGAGAGCCTCGGGCAGACCGGCCGGGCCATCGAGACGTGGGCGACCACGCCGTCGCCGAAGAAGCTCTTGGGTCGCGCGAAGGTGCGGTCGACGTACTGGTCGACCAGCACGAAGACGCCGGGCGACAGGTCCTCCCGCAGCGATCCGACCGCCGAGAGTGACAGGACATCGGTGCAGCCGGCCCGCTTCAGGGCGTCGATGTTGGCCCGGGCGTTGACCTCGCCGGGGGCGAGCCGGTGGCCGCGTCCGTGGCGAGGCAGAAACACCAGCCGGACGCCTCCCGCCTCGCCGAAGAGCAGCTCGTCCGAGGGGTCGCCCCAGGGCGTGGTGAACCGCTTCCTGCGGCGGTTCTCCAGCCCTTCCAGCTCGTAGACGCCGGAGCCGCCAAGGATGCCCAGGACCCAGTCAGACAAACGCCTCTCCTAGCCGCGACCGAACAGCGACCCGAAGGAATGGACGAAGTCTGGAAGGTTGGGAAGGTAGTCGACGCAGACATGCAGCACGACGAGAAGCCACAGGCTCTTGGTCCTCTGCCAGAGGATGCCGAAGAAGATGCCGGTCGGCGAAAGGACCGCGACGCAGTAGGCGAACACGAACAGCGGATTGTGGAAGTGGCCGAAGGTGTCGGGGTCGGCGCGCAGCCACAGGCCCGGCGCATGGGCGACGCCGAACAGGACCGCACCGATGACCACTGCGCCGGTGGCGGATTTCATCCAGGCCGTCAGGCGCGACAGCAGCACGGCGCGGAACAGGAACTCCTCGCAGAGGCCGACGGCCAGAACCAGCCAGAGGAACGCACCCGGCCCGGCCCACAGCCATTCGCTGGCGGAAAGGTTCAGTTCGGCGATCTGCCTGAGGCTGGGGCTGACCACGCAGAGCAGCGCCAGCAGGGCGCCGCCCAGCACCACCAGCGGCAGCCAGAAGGACGGACGACCGGCGTGGAAACGCATCAACGGCGCGATGCGGCCGCCCAGCGCGAGTAGCAGCCCAGCCGGCAGGATGACGTGCGCCAGCAGCTTGAGCCCGGAGATGGCGAATTCGCGGTCCGGCTCCTGCGGGAACCACTCGCGGACCGCCGTCAGGCCCCAGCCCAGAAACAGGGCCGCGTAGACCACCAGATAGCCGATCACGGCCAGGGCTTCGACGCGCGGTCGGGCGACGGGGACGGGGACGGTCTCCCGCCGGCCCACGGCGGTCAGCCCCCAGGCCATCAGCGGCCCGACCACGGCGAAGATGGGGGCGAGGACCATCGCCTCCTGGGCGTTCTCGCCCCCGGCGTTGGAAAGCACCCAGACAGAGCCGGCCCAGACGGCCGCGTAGAGCACCGCCCAGGCAAGGGCGGCGAAGCTGAATTTCGGCATGAAAAAATCCCCCGGATCAGGTCCGGGGGATTTTCCGCATTCGATGCGCGGGCGCAAATTACGCCCGGCTCATTACGCCCCTGTCACCTTCAGTGGGCGTCCTTCCAGATGCGACGGTAGGACACGAAGGTCAGGGCCGCGAACAGGGCCAGGTACAGCATGACCGCAACGCCCAGCGACTTGCGCTCGGTCTGCTTGGGCTCGGACGCCCAGGCGATGAAGGCCGAGACGTCGGCGGCCATCTGGGCGACCGTGGCGCGGGTGCCGTCGTCGTAGGTGACCTGGTCGTCGCTGGTGAGCGGCGGGGGCATGGCGATGAAGCCGCCCGGCGGCACGTGGTGCCGGTCGCCCGACCAGGCCGACGAGAGATCGCCGCTGAAGTACGGGTTGTAGTGCTGGTTCGCCCCGACCTTCAGCCCCGCGGGCGGATTCCGGTAGCCGGTGAGCAGCGAGTAGATGTAGCGGGCGCCGCCGTGGCGGGCCTTGGCCATCACAGACAGGTCGGGCGGGGCCGCGCCGCCGTTGCCAGCCGCCGCCGCGATGGCGTTGGGATACGGGCTCGGGAAGCGGTCGGCGGGCGTGGCCTTGCGCTTGATGGTGTCGCCGGTCTCGGTGTCGAGATCATCGACCTCGAACTCGCCGGCGATCGCCTTCACGTACGGGTTGTCGTTCGGGTTCGGATACCTGGAGCCGTACCAGAACGGACCGCCGGGCATGCCCAGGTCGCGGAAGCTGAGCAGCCGCATCGAGTGACAGCTGGAGCAGACTTCCTTGTAGACCTTGTAGCCGCGCTGCAGCTGGCCCTGGTCGAACTTGCCGAACGGGCCTTCGAAGCTGAAGCCGCCGCGCGGTTCGTGCGGGTGGGCCGCGCCGCCCGACGCGAGCGCCGGGGCGGCGGTGACGGTGAGGGCCAGGGCGAGGCCCGCGATCAGGGTCTTGTTGGCCTTCATTGGGCGGCAGCCTTGGCTTCGTCGCCGTCGAGCACGGGGGCGGCGATATTGTCGGGCACGGTCTTCGGCGTCTCCCGCAGGCCGACCCACGGGGTGATGACGAGGAAGTACAGGAAGTAATAGGTGGTCAGGATCCGGGTCAGCCACAGGAAGTTGAGGCCGATCGGCTGGCCGTCCGCGGTCTCGGAGACCTGGATCACCATCTCGTCCGGCAGCTTGGAGCCGCAGTAGCCGAGCAGCAGGGTCGCCACCACGAAGATGATGAAGAACCAGCGCGCCGCCGGGCGGTAGCGCAGCGAGCGCACCCGCGAGGTGTCGAGCCACGGCAGCAGGAACCAGATCAGGATCGAGCCGAACATGACCACGACGCCGAGGAACTTGTCCGGGACCGAACGCAGCATCGCGTAGAACGGCAGGTAGTACCATTCGGGCACGATGTGGTTGGGGGTCACCAGCGGGTTGGCCGGGATGTAGTTGTCGGCGTGGCCCATGGCGTTCGGGTTGAAGAACACGAAAGCCGCGAACAGCATCAGGAACAGCAGGATCGCGAACCCGTCCTTCACCGTGTAGTACGGGTGGAAGGGGACGGTGTCCTGCTTCAGGCGCTCCTTGGGGATCATGATCCCGACCGGGTTGTTCTGGCCGGCCGTGTGCAGGGCCCAGAGGTGCAGCACCACCACGCCCGCGATCACGAACGGCAGCAGGTAGTGCAGCGAGTAGAAGCGGTTCAGCGTCGGCTGGTCGACCGCGAAGCCGCCCTGCAGCCACTGCAGGATGCCGGGGCCGATGACGGGGATCGAGCCGAACAGGTTGGTGATCACCACCGCGCCGTGGAACGACATCTGGCCCCAGGGCAGGGTGTAGCCGAGGAAGCCGGTGGCCATCATCAGCAGGTAGATCACCACGCCGAGGATCCAGATCATCTCGCGCGGCGCCTTGTACGAGCCGTAGTAGAGGCCGCGCAGCATGTGGATGTAGACCGCGATGAAGAACATCGAGGCGCCGTTGGCGTGCATGTAGCGCACCAGCCAGCCGTAGTTCACGTCGCGCATGATGCGTTCGATCGAGTTGAACGCCAGGTCGGTGTTGGGGATGTAGTGCATCGCCAGCACCACGCCGGTGGCGATCTGGATCACCAGGCAGAGCGCGAGGATGCCGCCGAAGGTCCACCAGTAGTTCAGGTTCCGGGGAGTCGGCAGGTTGGCGTAATCGGCGGCCATGCGGATGATCGGCAGGCGCGCGTCCATCCAGCGTTCAAAGCCGGACTTGGGGACGTAGGTGGATTCGTGGTCGCTCATCTCAGCCCACCTTCACGCGCTGGTCGGACAGGAAGCTGTACTCGGGAACCTGCAGGTTCTTCGGCGCCGGGCCCGAGCGGATGCGGCCCGAGGTGTCGTACACCGAGCCGTGGCAGGGGCAGAACCAGCCGCCGAACTCGCCCGCCCCGAAGGTCGGGACGCAGCCGAGGTGCGTGCACGAGCCGACCAGGATCAGGTACTGCTCGTGGCCCGCCTTGACGCGGTCGGCGTCCTTCTGCGGATCCTTCATGGAGGCGGCGTCCGCCCCCTTGGCGTCCGCGATCTCCTTGGCCGTGCGATAGCGCACGAAGAGGGGCTTGCCGCGCCACTTGACGACGATCTGCTGCCCCTCGGTGACCTTTGAAATGTCGACCTCGATGGACGCCAGAGCCAGCGTGTCGCCGGCCGGGTTCATGGTGTCGACCAGCGGCCACAAGGCGGCTGCGCCCGCACCCACCGCCGCGGCGCCGGCCGCGATGTGGATGAAGTCCCGACGATGCGGGTCCTGTTGGATGGCTTCGCCCTCGTGGGCCACGTCGCTACCCCTTTGCTGGAACGGTCGGCCGAGGCTTTCCCGTCCTGAAGTCTGATGCTGTTGGCCGGCCGACAATGGCCGAGCCGCACGGCGGGGATTCGGGCCCCGGCGCGCGTCGCACGGACCGTTAGAATGCGTCTCGCCCTTTTTCAACCGGGCATTCGGGAAAAGCTTGTCCGAACCGCGATATTGCCGCGCTTTCGCGGCTGCGTCCGAATCTGTCGCATCCCCGGCAGAGCTTGTTCTGGCAACGCCAGAAGGGAGCCCCGACCGTGATTCTCGCCATCCTCGTCGCCGCCGTCGTTTTCCTGCTCATCGCCGGCCAGCACGCCCTCGAGACCTGGAACGGTCGCTGACCGAGCAGGGCCGCGCGCGCCGCGGCCTAGGTAATCGTCCGGGTCTGGCCTTTTGGCCGCCGCCGCCGTAACTGGCCCGCCATGTCCGCCCTCCCCGACCCGGCCTCCGCCCACGATGACCGCAAGGCCCAGGCCCGCGCCTGGTTCGAAAGCCTGCGCGACCGCATCTGCCAGGCCTTCGAGCGGCTGGAGGACGAGGCCCCGGACGCGCTCTACGGCGGCGAGCCCGGCCGTTTCGCCTTCACCCCCTGGTCGCGGCCCGAGGGCGGCGGCGGCGTCATGGGCATGATCCACGGCCGTTTCTTCGAGAAGGCCGGAGTGCACGTCTCGACCGTGCACGGGACCTTCGCTCCGGAGTTCGCCAAGACCATTCCGGGCGCCGACGTCGACCCCCGCTTCTTCGCCACCGGCATCAGCCTTATCGCGCACCCCCGCAATCCGAACGTGCCCGCGGTGCACATGAACACGCGCTACATCGTGACCAGCCGCGACTGGTTCGGCGGCGGCGCCGACCTGACGCCGGTGCTGGACGCCCAGCGCTCGCAGGAGGCGCCCGACGCCGTGCGCTTCCACGCCGCCATGAAGGCCGCCTGCGACGCCCACGACCCCGCCTTCCACGCGAAATTCAAGGCCTGGTGCGACGAGTATTTCTTCCTGCCCCACCGCAACGAGCCGCGCGGCGTCGGCGGCATCTTCTACGACCATCATGCGACCGGCGACTGGGCGGCCGACTTCGCCTTCACCCGCGACGTCGGCGAGGCCTTTCTGGAGATCTATCCCGAGATTGCGCGCGGCCGGATGGGCGAGGCCTGGACCGACGCCCAGCGCGAGGAGCAGCTGGTCCGCCGCGGCCGCTACGTCGAGTTCAACCTGCTCTACGACCGCGGCACCCTGTTCGGCCTGAAGACCGGCGGCAACGTCGACTCCATCCTCTCGTCCATGCCGCCTGCGGTGAAATGGCCGTGAGCAACCACCGCGAGATCGAACGCAAGTTCCTGGTCCGGGGCGACGGCTGGCGCGCAATGGTCGACGGCGAGCCGGTCGTGATGCGCGCCGGCTACCTGTCGGTGCGCCCCGAGGCGACGATCCGGGTGCGTCTGGAGAACGCCGACGCGGTCCTGACCATCAAGGGCAAGCCGGTGGACGCCGACGGCCGCGAGCGTCCGGAATTCAACCTGCCCATCCCGCCCGACGAGGCGCGGGCCATCCTCGCCTCGCCGATGATCGAGGGCGGCGTGGTGCGCAAGACCCGCTGGCCGGTGCGCGTGGGCGCCAGCCGGTTCGTGGTGGACGAGTTCGAACACCCCCGCCCCGGCCTGCTGCTGGCCGAGATCGAACTGCAGGCGCGCGACGCAGGCTTCGAACGTCCCGACTGGCTGGGCGAGGAAGTGACCAGCGACTGGAGTTATTCCAACTCGTCGCTGGCCAGGGAGGCCTAGGGCTTCAGGAAGGCCTCGATCCACTGCCCCACCCGCAGCCGGTCGTTCGGCTGCCGAAGGCTTTCGATCGCCGCCTCGGCGAAGGCCCGGTCATGGCGTGCGTCGATGCGCCCCTCGATCAGGGCGCTGGCGTATTCCGGCTCGAATTCGGGGTGGAACTGGAAGCTGATCGCCGGCTGGTCGGTCCAGCGGAGCGCGGCGAAGGGCGTGAAGTCCGACGCCAGCACCACCTCGGTCCCAGGCGGCTGCTCGACCACCTGGTCCTGGTGCGAGGCCGGCGCGAACACGGGCCCGGCGCCGTCGACCCAGTCCGGGCGCGTCACCACATCGTAGCGGTGCAGACCGATGCCCCACCCCTTGGGCGACTTGATCACCTTGCCGCCGAACGCCTCGGCCATCAGCTGGTGGCCGAAACACACTCCGACCAGCTTCGCCTTGCCCCGGGCCGCCCGCAGGAAATCCTTGGCAGGCTCGATCCACGGCAGATCCTCGTAGACGCCCGCCGACGAGCCGGTGACCAGGTAGGCGTCGTAGTCCTCGACCCGCGCGGGCAGCTCCAGCGCCTGGACATCGAAGCTGTTGTACGCCCCGCCGAGCAGCCGGTTGAACATTTGCGGGTAGGAGCCGAAGCGCTCCTGCAGCGCCTGCGGCGGGCGCCCGGTCTCGAGGATGGCCAGCTTCATTCCGTCTCCCACATCAAGGCTTGCGCCGCAGGAATTTGAGACCCGACCAGTCGGCGTCGACCGCACACACCTTCACGTCCACCCACCCCGTGGGCAGGAGCACCGCGCGCACGCCGTCCTCTGTCAGGTCGCGGAACAGTCTCGACGCCTTCTTGGGCCACGAGATCCACAGCATCGCGCCGGGGGCCGCGCCGGTGATCGTCGGCGCCGCGGCCTCCAGCGCCGACCGCTCGCGCACGAACGCCCAGACCACCGCCGCGTCGGGATCGAAGTGGGTGACCATCCGCGCGCCCTCGGGCAGCGGGGCGGCCAGGTCGTCTATGTGCGGCGGCGCGTCGACGACCGCCAGGGTCTGGCCGGGTTTCAGCCCGATCTTGGCGATCACGCTCTTCCCGGAATAGCCGGCGGGCGCGGGCGAGCGGCTCACGCCCCCGGCTCCTGCGCAGCCTCGGCCAGCTTCTCGGTCAGGCCGCCGGCCGGGAAGTCCTGCGCGACCCACCAGTCCTCGACCGCCGCCAGCGCCTTGCCGACGGCCGGGCCGGACAGGCCCGCGGCCAGGGCCTCCTTTCCGCCCAGTGGGAATCTCGGCCGCTCCCACGTCCCGGCAATGGCGAGCAGGGCTCGAGCCGCCTCCGGCCGGTCCGGCGCCTCGGCCCAGCGCAGCCACACCCGGTCCTCGAAGGCCTGCCGGCCGATCCGGTAGAGCGTGGCCCGCGCCTCTCGCGCCCCCATGTCCAGGCTGACCGGCCAGGTCTCGTCGGCGGCGGCGTGCAGGCGGTCCAACTCGGCGTTCGAGAGCCGCAGCCGCGACAGCGAGTGATCCAGGGCCCCCGGTTCGTCGGGCGTCACCGCCTTCAGGCGCAGCAGGGCGTCGACCTGCCCGTCCATCAGCGCCACGAGGTTGGCCCAGCGGCGGCGGTTCATCTCGCCCAGCAGCACTTCGTCGGTCACCCCGGCGCGCCGGGCCAGCCGCAGGGCGGGTCGGGGATCAGGCGCGGCCAGCAGCTTGAGCAGTTCCTTGGTGATCCGCTCGGCCGACAGCTGGCGGATGCCGTGCTTCAACCGGGCGCAGGCCGCCAGCGCCGCGCCGTCAGCCGCGTCTTCCCGCCCGTACCAGGCCTGGAACCGGAAGAAGCGCAGAATGCGCAGATAGTCCTCCTGGATGCGCTGCTCGGCGTCGCCGACAAAGACGATGCGCCCGAACTCGGCGTCCTCGACTCCGCCGCCGGTCGGATCGAAGACCTGTCCGTCCCGATCGGCGTAGATTGCGTTCAGGCGGAAATCGCGCCGGGCCGCGTCCGCCACCCAGTCATCGGTGAAGGCCACCGTCGCCCGCCGTCCGTCGGTGGAGACGTCGCGACGCAGGGTGGTGATCTCGAACGGCCTGCGCTGCGCCACGCCGGTGACCGTGCCATGCTCGACGCCCGTGGGAATGGCCTTCAGGCCTGCCGTCTCCAGCGCCGCGACCACCGCATCGGGTCGGAGGCGCGTGGCGATGTCGATGTCGTCAGCCGCACGGCCCATGAGGGTGTTGCGCACGCAGCCGCCCACGAAGCGCGCGCACCCCTCGCCTCCGGCCGCCTCGAGCGCGTCCATCACCGCCACGGTGGCGGGGTCGGTCAGCCAGGAAACGGGCGGCAGGCGGGTCATGCCCGCTTCCATAGACCATTCCGCGCGCAGGAAAACGCAGGAGCTTGGCTGACCGATGTTAAGTTGTGGAAATCACGAGAGGAACCGTCTCCCGCAATTTCGCGCCTCACGGCGTCGGGGCCCCGCCCTCCCCGCCCCGCAGTTGTCCGTAGACCGCGTCGAAAGCCTTGAGGCCGGGGCTGTCGGGGGCCGGGCCGGCGGTAATGCGCTCCCCGAGGTAGAGGGTGTCGCGAGGCGCCGAGCCGAAGCGCGGCCACCGCGGCAGTCCGTCGAGATTGGGGTCGCCGTCCCGGGCGAACGTCACCCAGTAGTCCATCATCCCCTGGGACAGGACGCGGTCGGCGCCGGTCCACGGCCAGGTCGCCGGCTCGAGGTGTCCAAACATGTACCAGAGATCCACGAAGTGGGCCGCGCCCCAGCCCGCGTAGATCGACCCGGCCGGCGCGGGAAGCTTGCGGGTGAACTGGTAAAGGTAGGCCGGCCGGCCCGACCTGGCCTGCAGGCGCGCCCAGGCCAGCATGTCCCAGCCGAACCGCAGGTCGCGCTCGAAATCGGCGCGCGCCTGGCGCGCTTCGGCGTCCGTCGTGAAGGGGTAGGCCTCGACCAGCGGCGGCGGCAGGGGGCCCCAGTGGGCGGCCAGGTCGGCGCCGTAGTTCTGGGCCGTCACGCCGCTGAAGTCCCCGAGCGAGCGTCCCTCCTCGGCGTTGTACCCGATCAGGACGGGGACGTCGGCCTGCCGGCCGGCGGCGAAAACGCTCCACGGCGTTTCGGGCAGCACCGCGGGCTCGATGACGGGGTGTGAGGCCGCGCCCGCTCCCGGGGCCAGCAGCGCCTCGGCGGGCAGCCGGCGGAGGGCCGCGATCGAGCCGGCGCCGAGCGACCTCGCGTAGGCCTGGCCGTCGCGCTCGGCGTTGGCGAGCAGGTAGGCGGGGGCGATCTGCACCGGCTCGAAGAAGCCGCCGCTCTGTCCGATGGCGCGCTGGAACAGGCCTCGCGCGGCCGGGGAGGCCATCAGGATCGACACCGACATCGCCCCGGCCGACTGCCCGGCGATGGTCACCCGGTCCGGATCGCCGCCGAACGCGGCGATGTTGCGACGGACCCACCGGAGGGCCGCGATCTGGTCCATGAGGCCGTAGTTGCCCGAGGCGTGCAGCGGCGATTCCGCGCTCAGTTCCGGATGGGCCAGGAATCCGAAGACGCCAAGACGGTAGGCCACGCTGACCACGACCACGCCTTTCCTGGCCAGGGCGTCGCCCGCATAGAGCGGCATGGCCGTCGATCCGTTGGCGAAACCGCCGCCGTGGATCCACACGATCACCGGTCGCCGCGCGCGCCCGGCGTCGGCGGGCGCCCAGACGTTCAGGTACAGGCAGTCCTCGCTGATCGTCGGGGGCGCCTCGCCCGGCATGGAGACCCCTTCCTGCTGGCAGGCGGGCGCGAAGGCCGTCGCCCTGCGAACGCCGCGCCACGGAGCGGCCGGCTGCGGCGCGCGCCAGCGCAGGTCGCCCACGGGGGGCGCAGCGAAGGGCAGGCCGCGGTAGACGGTCACGCCCTCTTCGCGCAGGCCTTCGACAAGCCCGGACTCGACGCGCACGGCCGCCCTCGCGTCGGCGGCGAACAACAGGGCGACGAACGCGGCCAGGGCGGCGATCAAACGGGCCATCGGGGATCTCCTCGCATGCAGGGCGGGATCGTCGCCCGGCCGGCGGATCGGGTCTGCACGGCCCATCCCATCCTGCGCACGGTTCGTCACTTGGGCGACGCAACTGGACGCCGGCGTTCCTCTGGCCGCAGAGTGGCGGCATGTCTTCGCCGACCGCCCCGGTCCCGGCCGTCACTCCCCTGCCCCCGCCGGGGTGGCTGCGGGAGGTCGCGCTCGGCTTCGCCTACTGGCTGGCGTTCCTGCTCCTGCTCGAGCCCGGCAACGTCGTCCGCGCGCTGGGCGTCGGACGCACCCTGGACTGGGGCGCAGTGACCGTCCGCATCCTGGGCGCGGCCGCCCTGGGCGCTTCGGTCACGCCGCTGCTCCTGGCGCTGGTGCGGACCTTCCCGGTCGAGCCGGGCCGTATCTGGCTGTCGGCCCTGGTCCACGTCATCGCCTGCGCGGCGATCGCGGCCCTGCTCATCGTGGTCTCCTGCCTGCTGGCGGCGGCGTTGCTGCCGCACGAGGTGCGGCCGCTCGCGGTCGCCATCCGCGACGAGATGGCCGGCAACTGGGCGCTGCTCGGATATTGCATCGCCGCCTTCGTCGCCGGGGCCCACGTGCTGCGCCATCTTCGCGGCCGCGGGGAAGGCCCGCCTTCCGGGGAAGGCTACCTCCAGCAGGTCACGGTCCCGTCGCGGGGGCGCACGCGGGTCCTGGACCTGTCCTCGGTCCACTGGATCGAGACCCAGGGCAACTACCTGGCTCTGCACGCCGCGGACGGCGCCCACCTGATCCGCCAGACCCTGCGGGGCTTCGAGGCCAGGCTGGATCCGCAGCGCTTCGTCCGCATCCATCGCCGGGCCATGGCCGCCGTCAGCCAGATCGACCAGATCACGCCGCTCGAAGGCGGCGACGCCGCCCTGCGGCTGAAGTCGGGCGCGGAACTGAGGCTCAGCCGCAGTCACCGTCGCGAGGTGATGCGCCGGCTGACCGCCTAGGCCGGTCCCGCGTCTTGGGAGTCCGGGACGCCGATGAGCGCGCCCTCCTCATCGTCTCCGTTCAGCCGCGCCCGCAGCGCGCGGATCATTCCCGCCGTCGCCCCCCAGATGTCCTGGCTCTCCCAGGGAATGCGATAGAACCAGCGCTTGCGGCCATTGCGTTCATAGAAGGCGCGGAGGTGGTTGGCCTCGTCCATCAGGAAGTCGAACGGCGTCTCGAAGGCCTCGGCCACCTCGGCCGGATTGAGGTTCAGGGAAAAGCCGGGCCGGACCAGGGCCACCACCGGGGTGACGACATAGCCGGTGACCGTCTCATAGCGATGCGACAGGCCGAGCGGCTCGACGAACCCGGGCTCGAGGCCGACCTCTTCCATGGCCTCGCGCAGCGCGGCCTCCACGACTCCCTCGCCGGGATCGAGCCGTCCGCCGGGGAACGCCACCTGGCCGGAGTGGCTGCTCATGGTGTCGGCTCGCCGGGTCAGCAGCACCGTCGGTCCCTGCGCATGGTCCACCACCGGGATCAACACGGCGGCGTCGCGCAGCGCCGGGCGGTCGGTGGGCCGGAACTCCGGGTTCAGGTCGTAGTCCGAGTGCGACGGCGCGGCGGCCGGATTCCAGCTGTCGAGCGGATCCAGCGCCGCCTGCAACTGCATGCGCAGCGACGGCGTCACGCGCGGTGGATCCCGGCCGGACCGAGCGGGAAGAACACCCCGGCCGAGCGGACCCCCAGCTGCGGACCGTGCGGCGTCTCGCGTTCCTCGGCCAGGGCCACCAGCTCGTAGAAGACCGGGCGGTCGATACGCGCCTCCAGCCCTCGCCGGACGTGGACGTAGGGAGCGGGCTCGCCGGTGGCGGGGTCGGTCTCGACCCGGATGGGATTCTCCTCGCCGGCCACCGTCTCGTCGCCGACGTCGGTGGTGAACACCAGGGCGCCGTCACGGAGGTCGACCCGCACGGCATGGAAGGGCGCGTCCTCCACCGTAATGCGCATCTTCTCGACGGGCGTGACCAGGAAGTAGCCGTCCGGGTCCCTGCGCAGCACGGTCGAGAACAGCCGCACCAGCTCCTTGCGGCCGATCGGCGAACCTTCGTGCATCCAGAGGCCGTCACGGCGGATGACGATGTCGATGTCGCCGCAGTTCTCGGGATGCCACAGGTGCACCGGCGGCAGGCCGCGCCGCGGCTGGGCGGCGGCGATGGCGGCGAGGCCGGCGGGGCTGTTCGGCGCGGGGTTGCTCACGCGTCACGCCTACGCCCGGGCGCGTCCGGATGGAAGCGGGTCGCGTTGCGGATCACGCGGCAATTGACCCTTGATCCGGCCCCCCGGGTCAAGCCCGTCGCTCCGCTCGGCCGAGGCCGGGACGCGCCCGCATACTTCGCGCCGGGCGATCGTACCAGGCGACCGGAAAAACGATCCAGCGCACCGCGAAACGGGGCCGACTGACCGCCGGAATTCACCTTGTGCAGAGTGAAAAATTCTTTCCTTGCAGAGGCTTGCCGGATCGGGAGAGGCTTGTGGAATGCGCCCGCCCGATCAGCCCTTTTCCACCGCCCCCGCCGGGGCCGCCCCGGTTTGGGTCCGGATCAGCACTCGCTTCGGATCCGCCGGTCCCGGCAGCCGCGCGCCCTCGGCCCGGACAAAGCCGAAGCGGCCGAAGTAGGGGGCGTCGCCGACCAGCAGAACCGCCCTCAGGCCACGGGCCTGCGCCTCGGCCAGGCACTGCTCCACCAGCCGGGCTCCCAGTCCGCCCTTGCGGAGCCTCGCGTCGACCGCGATGGGGCCGAGGAACGCCGCGGGTTCGCCGCCGATGCGGATCGGCCAGAGGCGGACGCTGCCCACCACCCGCTGGCCGTCGCGCGCCACGAAGCCGGCCAGGGGGGTCGAGCCCTCCCGCAGACGCTCCGCGGTCTTGGCGAAGCGACCGGGCCCGAAGGCGGCGGCGACCAGCGCCTCGACGCCGAAGCGGTCGCCCGTCGCCTCGGAGACGATGGGCAGGTCGGCGGCATCGCCGATGGATTCTGGGGCAGCGGGCATGGCCTCTCCAACGCGGGCCGCGCACTTAGGCTGCGCAGCGGGCCGCGTCAAAGACTATTCGTCTAAACTCATGACACCTTGGAGAAATCCGGAGGCCGGCGTTCGGCGAAGGCGGTGAAGGCTTCGCGCGCCTCGGGCGAGGTCAGCTGGCTGCCGAAGGCCTCGTTCTCGCGCTCCATCTGGCTCCACAGCCGGGCGGCGTCGCGCATCAGCCGCTTCGTCAGTTGCAGCGAGCGAGGGGCGCGCTTGGCAAGCTCCTGCGCGGCCTTCAGCGCCGCGGCCTCGACCTCGGCGGCGGGGAGTGCGGCGTTGGCGATGCCCCAGGCGGCCGCCTGGCTGCCGCTGACCACCTCGCCCAGGGCGAACATGGAGAAGGCCCGCTGGTGGCCGATGGCCAGGGGCAGCAGGATCGTCGAGGCCGCCTCCGGCGCGAGCGCCAGGTTCACGAACGGCGTCGACAGCCGCGCGTCCTCGGCCACATAGACCAGGTCCGAATTCAACAGCAGGGTCGTGCCGATGCCGACCGCCGCTCCCTTCACCGCCGCGACCACCGGCTTGTCGAAGTGCGCCAGGGCCTTGAGCACCCGGAACACGTTCATGCCCCCGCCGCCGCCCATGGCGATGGCCACGAAGTCATTGATGTCGTTGCCGGCCGAGAAGCTGTCCCCCTCCCCGCGGAACAGGACCACGCGCACCTGGTCGTTCGACCCTGCGTCCTCGAGCGCGTCGGCGACCACCTTGTACATGGCGTCAGTGATGGCGTTCTTCTTCTCCGGCCGCGCAAAGCTGATGGTCAGCACCCCGGCTTCGAGGCTGGTGGTCACCGCGTCGGTCATCGTCCTTGTCTCCGTTAGATCGCCCGCCACCAGAGCACGCCCTGGTCGTCGGCTTCACACGCGGCCACGCCGCGTTCCTTGAGGCAGTTGAGGTGGGCCAGGCTCTCGCCCGTGGCCATGCCCAGCATGTCGTCGCCGACCTGGCGCGCGAACAGCGAGGGGAAGACGTCGATGGCGCGCTTCGGCTCCTGCAGGGCGCGGGTGAGCCGCTCCAGCGAGCGCTCGTGTCCACGGGTCAGGGCGCGCGTCCGTTCGTGCAGGCCATAGAAGGGCAGGCCGTGGCTGGGCAGCACCAGGGCGTCGGCGGGCGCCTCGCGCTCCAGCTTGGCCAGCGACTCCAGCCAGTCGCTCAGCGGGTCCGCGTCGGGCTCGGTCGGCCAGACCGAAACGTTGGAGCTGATCTTGGGCAGCACCTGGTCGCCCGAAATCAGCAGCTTGCCCTCCTCGCGATAGAGGCAGGCGTGCTCGGGCGAATGCCCGTTGCCGAAGATGACCCGCCAGGGCTTGCCGTCGATGGCCACGAACTGCCCCTCCTCCAGCCGGCGGTAGCTGTCGGGCATGTGATGGATAGCCTTGCCGAAACCGCCGAAACGGATCTTCCAGTTGGCGACCTGCTCCTCGCTCCAGCCGATCGAGCGGTAGAACCGCGCGCCGTCTTCGGGGGCCTCCTTGCCCGTGTCCGCGGCCAGCATGCGGCAGGTAATGTACTCCAGCCGGCTCATCCAGAGCCGGCAGTCGAAGCGTTTCACCAGCCAGCCTGCCAGTCCCACGTGGTCGGGGTGCATGTGGGTGCAGATGACCCGGGTCACCGGACGGTTCTCCAGCGGTCCGGCGAAGGCCTGCTCCCAGACCTCCATGGCCTGCTTCATGCGCACCCCGGTGTCGACGACCGTCCAGCCGTCGCCGTCCCGCAGCGCCCATACGTTGATGTGGTCGAGCTGGAACGGAAGCGGCTGGCGCAGCCACAGCACGCCGTCTGCAACCTCGACCGCCTCGCCCGGCCCCGGGGCGTCCTCGAAGGGGTATTCGAGTCGGGCCTTGGGTTCCGAAATCGAGAGGTCGGAAAGGCTTTCGTCCGGGGAGGCGCGCTCGGCCAAGTCCGTATCCTTTGAAAACGCTTACGGGATGAACATGCGTTCATTCCACCGCCGCGTCAAAGCCGCTTTGAAACCTCAACCAGAACACCGTCATGCGGGAGGAGAGCGGGCTTGACCACGGGCGGCTGCAAGCGCAAGCGTGCCGCCGAAAACCTGAGTTCTGGGAGGAACCCAATGAAGCGTATGGCGCTCACCCTGGCGCTGATGTCCGGCCTCGTGCTGGGCAGCGTCGCCATCACGACCGCGGTGAACGCGGCGCCCAGCCGCTCGCGTGACCTGCGCGGGCCGCAGGAAGTCCGCGGCGCCGATGGCGAGCTGGTTCGCGACGGCAAGGCCATCACCCCCGAAGAGTCGAAGGCCCTGGCCATGGCCGAGGCGCCGGCGGTGCTGCAGCGCGCCAACACGGTCTGCACGATCACCGACGCCCTCGCCACCGGCAACGGCAAGGTGACCATCAACGGGGCCCAGGTCGAGGTTAAGACCTACGAAGTGGCGTGCTCGGAAGGCCTTGGCTACCTCCTGCAGGACCGCGGCGCCGGCGGCGCCTTCGCGTTCGACTGCATCCAGGTCGCGGCCTCCAACGCGGCCACCGCCGCGGCCGCCCCCGCCGCCGCCACGCCTGCGCGCGGACAGGCGGCTCCGGCGGCCGCCCCGCAGTCCTGCCGCCTGTCGGCCAACCAGAACGCGGTCGCCATGATCCAGCCGGTCATGACCGCGACCGGCAAGACCTGCGCCGTCAGCAATGTCGCCTTCCTCGGTCAGAGCGCCACCAGCGGCCTGCGCCGCTACGAGGTCGCCTGCGGCGCCAGCATCGGCTACATCATCGACCGTCCGGCCACGGGCGCCCCGACGGCTGTGGACTGCATCTCGGCCAGCGCCAGCGGAGCCGAGTGCAAGCTGACGTCCAAGGAACAGATCAACGCCTACATCGGCTCGATCGCCACCCGCTCGGGCCGCCCCTGCAATATCTCCGGCACGCGCGTGATGGGCTCCACCAGCTCGGGTTCGACCTACTACGAACTGGCCTGCGCCGGAGCCCAGGGCTACGTCATGGAAACCAAGGGCGGCGCTTTCGTCCGCGCCATCGACTGCCTCGAGGCGGCCGGCATCGGCGGGGGTTGCACCCTGACCAACGTCGCCGCGGTGGCCGAGGCCCGCGAAGGTGAGTACCTGCAGGCGCTGCGCGCCAAGGGCATCGCCTGCGCCGGCACCGAGTTCCGCGTGCTGGGCCACGACAGCCGCAACCGCGACGTCGTCGAGTTCAAGTGCACGGACCGGCCGGCCGGACTGGTCGCCTTCGTTCCCAAGCCAGGTTCGGGCACGACCGACATCACCAACTTCGACTGCTTCGAGGCCGAGGGTCGTTCGCTGCAGTGCCAGCTGACCAGCCACGCCGACCTGGCCCAGCGCCTGAAGGTCTCTATGGCCGCCAAGAATTGCGACGTCTCCAACTACGCCGTCCGCGGCGCGTCGGAGACCGATGGTCTGGTGGTCGAGGTGTCCTGCCGCGGCTCGGAAGCCAAGGGCTACATCATCGACCTGCCGGAGGACCGCGGCCCGTTCACCACGGCGAACAGCTGCGCCCAGGCCGCCTCGCGCGGGTCGGAGCCCTGCCGCCTGCCCGAGAACAGGTAACCTTCTACGGAATGCTTGAAGACGACGGCCCCCGGAGTAGCCTCCGGGGGCCGTTTTCGTTGGGGGATCGATGGAACGTTCGCTCGCTGCGTCAGCGCTAGCGTCGCTGGCCCTGGCCCTCGCCGTCGCCGGACTTGCGCCCGCCGCGCCGGCCCTGTCCGCTCCGCTGAAGGGCGACCCCGTGCGCGGCAAGCAGGTCTACGGACGCCGCTGTTCTGGCTGTCACACTCTCGTCCGGAACGGCGAAGGCCCGCGACATCTCCACGTCTACGGCGCCCGCGCGGGCAGTGTGCCCGACTACGACTACAGCGAAGCCCTTGCCGGCTCGAACATCGTCTGGGACGAGGTCACTCTCGACCGCTGGCTGGCCGATCCGGAGGCCCTGATCCCTGGCCAGGGCATGGGTTATCAGGTTCGCTCCGCCCGCGACCGCGCCGACATCATCGCCTATCTGAAGAGCTTCTACCGGCCCGGGCGCCGCTAGGCTCCCAGCGTCTCCTGGAACCTGACCGGGCGACCCTGGGCGGCTGCCGCTAGCTCACCTTCACGCATGACTACCCTGCCCCGCACGACGGTGGCCCTGGGGACTCCGCGCAGCTCCATGTCCACGAACGGGGTCCAGCCGCAGCGGCTGGCCATGTCCTCATGACGCATCACCTGGGTCGCCTTCAGGTCGACGATGCTCAGGTCCGCGTCCCAGCCTTCCGCCATGCGGCCCTTCCCCGCAATGCCGAAAACCCTCTGCGCCCCGTGGCTCGTCAGGTCGATGAAGCGTTCCAGCGTCATGCGGCCCCGGGCCACGTGGTCCAGCATCACCGGCACGAGGGTCTGCACGCCCGGCATGCCGGATGGCGACGCCGGATAGGGTCTCGCCTTCTCTTCCAGGGTATGGGGCGCGTGGTCCGAGCCGATGACGTCAGCGACCCCTTGCTCGATCCCCCACCACAGGCCGGCGCGGTGGACGGCGTCGCGGATCGGCGGGTTCATCTGCGCCAGTCCCTTCAGCCGCTCGTAGGCCTCGGGCCCCTCAAGGGTCAGATGTTGCGGCGTCACCTCGACCGTGGCGACGTCCTTGTGGTCGGCCAGAAAACGGATCTCGTCGGCCGTGGTCACGTGCAGGACATGGATGCGCTTGCCATGGGCCCGCGCCAGCCGGACCAGACGTTCCGTGGATTGTAGGGCCGACTGCGCGTCACGCACCTCCGGGTGGCTGGTCCAGTCCCCGGTCCGGGCCAGGGGCCGACGCTCGGCCAGGCGATACTCGTCTTCGGAATGGAAGGTGGCGCGCCGATTGGTGTGTTTCAGCACATTGGCCACGCCGTCATCGTCCGGCACCAGCAAGGTGCCGGTCGAGGCGCCCATGAACACCTTTACCCCGCAGCAGCCCGGAAGGCGTTCCAGCTCGCCGAGGAACGGCGCGTTCTCGTGCGTGCCGCCCACATAGAAGGCGTGGTCGCACCACATCCGGTCGCGCGCCCGCGCGAGCTTGTCGGCCAGAGCGTCCGCGTCGGTGGTCGTCGGCTCGGTGTTGGGCATCTCGAACACCGCCGTGACGCCGCCGAGGACCGCCGCCCGCGACCCCGTCTCAAGGTCTTCCTTCCACTCGAGACCCGGTTCGCGAAAGTGCACCTGGGTGTCGATCACCCCCGGCAGGACGGTCAGCCCCGTGGCGTCGAACACTTCCGCGGCGCTGGCCTGCGCGAGGTCCCCGACCTCCACGATGCGGCCGTCGCGGACGCCGACGTCGGCAGGGCCCCGGCCGGCGTGGTTGGCCACCTCGCCGCCACGGACGATCAGATCGAATGTCTTGGCCAAAACGGCCTCCGGGTCAGGCTTCCGTGTCCGCGAACAGCTTCAACGCCGCTTCCACGACCGTGTCCACAGGCACGTCATACATGTGATTGATGGTCTGGTTCAGCCGGGGATCGTGCTTGCGGAACTCTTCCATGGATTTGGGACCGCGCACGGACATGCGGCCCGGCCCCCAGGGACCTTCAAGGGTCTCGTCCGAGGGACCAAACACCCCCAGCACCGCGGGCACGTTCGCGGCCACCGCGAGATGCGTCCAGATGGAGTCGTTGCCGACGTACATCCGGGCGCGCTTCAGCAGGGCGCAGGTCTGCAGGCGGTCAAGCTTGCCCTGCGCCTCGATCAGGCGCTCACGGGGGACCGTCATCCGGATCGTATGGGCGGCCTCGCGATCCTCTTCGGTCCCCACGATGAGCAGGCGGCCGTCCGGCATGGGACCGTCCGGGCCCAGCAGCGCGCCCGCCACCTTGGCGAAGCGTTCCGGTTGCCAGACCTTGCCGATCCAATCCGATCCGGGACCCACCGCCAGGATCGGGCCCTCGGCGCGATGCTGTGTCTCGAGAAACGCGCCGACCTCGGCCTCGGTGTCGCCGTCCGTGTAGAGCCAGGGCGCCGGCGGATCGTCCTGGACCTGCAGCACATGGGCGGCCTGGATGACCTTGTGGGGAACGGGCTCGCCCTTGGGCCAGGGCTTGCGCTCGGCTCGCCGTCGACGGCTCAGCCAGCCGGACAGGCTGGTTCCTCTCAGGTCGACCACCAGGCCCCACTTCTCGTTCCGGACGCGGTTCCAGAGCTTGAACCTTTCACCGCCCCCGTCACCCTCGATGACCAGCAGGTCGTCCAGGTTGGGCATGTCGCGGAACAGCGGCGCTGATGCGTCGGAGCCGACCAGGGTGAAGGTCGCCTGCGGGATCTCCTGGTGCAGCTTGCGCAAGAGGCCGGACGACAGGACGGCGTCCTCCGGGCGGGACTCGAGGATGCAGAGAATCGGAAAGGCGGACGCCATGCCCGCGAGCCTACAATGACTCGCGACTTCGGCGCCGGGTTTTGAGTGGGGTTTGTGGGCGCCGCGTCATGACCTACATCAGCACCATGCCCATCGCCCGCCTCGACAGCCGCAGCCTTGTTCGTGTCGAGGGCCCCGACTGGCGTTCGTTCCTTCAGGGGCTGCTGAGCCAGGACGTATCGACCCTGGCCGAGGGCGAAGTGCGGTTCGCCGCGCTGCTGACCCCGCAGGGCAAAATGCTGTTCGACCTGTTCGTCATCGGTCGGGGTGACGGCGCGCTGCTCGATGTGGCGGCGGATCGGCGCGAGGCCCTGGTCCACCGGCTCGGTCTATACCGGCTCCGGGCCAACGTGCAGATCACCATGGGCCAGGGCGCAGTCTACGCCAGTTGGGAGCAGTCCCTGCCCGAGGGCGGCCTTGACCCTCGCCTGCCGGTGCTGGGCTGGCGGCAATACGGCGGGGCGGCCCAGCCGACGGCCGGCGAGGAAGACTACCACGCCTTCAGGCTGGCCCAGGGTGTCCCGGATCCGGCCGCGGATGCGACCCCGGACAAGACCTTTCCGATCGAGGCCAACTTCGATCTGCTGCACGGGATCGATTTCCGGAAAGGCTGTTTCGTCGGACAGGAAACCACCTCACGCATGAAGCGCCGCGGCGCGATCAGGAACCGCATGCTGCCGATCAGCTTCCAGGGCCCGCCGCCACCCTTCGGGACAGAGGTGCTGACCGAAGGACTGCTCCGGGCGGGTGAGGTCCTGACCGGCCGCGATGGCCGGGCCATGGCCTTGCTGCGGGTGGATCGCATCCATGGTCCCCTGACGACGGGGGGGCTCGGTGCGGTCGTCGACTGGCCGAGATGGATGCCGCGAGACTGAACTAGGATCGCCCCATGAACTCCCACCCGATTCGCTGCCCCTGGCCCAGGGACGACCCGCAGTACTGTGCCTACCACGATGAGGAATGGGGCGTGCCCGAGTACGACAGCCGCGCGCTGTGGGAAAAGCTCGTGCTCGATGGTTTCCAGGCCGGCCTGGCGTGGATCACCATCCTCAGGAAGCGTGACAACTTCCGCCACGCGTTCGATGGCTTCGATCCGGAAAAGGTTGCTCGCTACGGCGACGCCGACCGCGCCCGCCTGATGGCCGACGCCGGCATCATCCGCTCCAACGCCAAGATCGACATGGCCATCAACGGCGCGCGCCTGTTCCTCGACATGCGCGAGCGGGGCGAGGACTTCTCGGAATTCTGCTGGGGCTTCATGCCGCAGGGCCGTCCGTTGCAGAACCGGTTCACCCCGGAGACCGGGATCCCGGCCCAGACGCCGCTGGCTGTCGAGGTCTCGAAAGCCCTAAAGGCCAAGGGGTTCAAGTTTGTCGGACCGGTCATCGTCTACGCCTGGATGGAGGCGGTGGGCATGGTCAACGACCACCTGACGACCTGCTTCCGTCATGCCGAATGCGAGGCTATGGGCAGGGAGAGATGACGAGCGCCGCCACAGCCAATGCAAAGCCGAAGCGCCGCAAGGGGCCGCACTACCGGCTGGAGAAGGCGTGCGGCGACGTGCTGGTCTGCGGCGTGGACGAGGCGGGACGCGGGCCCTGGGCGGGGCCGGTCGTCGCCGCCGCCGTGATCCTCAATCCAAGGAAGGTGCCCAAGGGACTCGACGACTCCAAGAAGCTGACCGCGCAACGTCGCGAGGAGCTGGAAGAGGAGATCAAGACCAAGGCGGTGTGTTGGGCGGTGGGCTCGTGCGATGTCGAGGAGATCGGCCAGCTGAACATCCTCCATGCGTCGGGCCGCGCGATGCTGCGCGCCGTCGAGCAGTTGGCGCCCCAACCCGTCGTTGCGCTGCTGGACGGCAACTACCGCTTTCCCATGCCCTGCGAGGTCCGCACCGTGGTCGGGGGAGACGCCTTGTCCGTGTCGATCGCCGCGGCCTCGATCCTTGCCAAGGTGGAGCGCGACCGGCGCATGGTGGCTTATGACGGCGAGTTCCCCGGCTACGGTTTCGCCCAGCACAAGGGGTACGGAGTGCCGCAGCACGCGGCGGCCCTGAAGGCGTTGGGACCCACTCCCCTCCACCGGCTCTCCTTCCCGCGCCTGCGGCGCGTCCTGGGGCTGGACCAGCTGGAACTGGACTTTGGGTTCTCGGATGGCGAGCCGGTTGGGGAAGACGCCGCCTAGCCCGCCATCCAGGCGCCGCACAGCGCGCCGGCGATGAGGAACAGAACCGCACCGCCCGCGGCCACCAAGTGCCGCGCGGGAATGTCCGTCTCCCGCTGCGACCAGACGAGGGCGTCGTGGAAAACCGGCGCGCGCGGCGCGCCCTTATCCTTTGCGGGAATGAGCGCATTGGCCTCGCGGTAGGCCTGATGGGCGGACTGGACGACGGCGTTCACGGGTTGGCTCCTGTATCCGACCCCGACCGTTCGGCTGAACGTCGAAGTCCGCCCAGCCGTTCCCCTCCCTTCGGCGCGGCAAAGGTTAATTTAAATCGGCGTTTACCCAGATTCCTTGAGTCTCCCGGTTCAAGTCGGGGTCCCGAAAAATGCTGAAGACCGATATCGTCCACATCGGCGAGTGCGTCGAGATTCTGCGCACCTTGCCGGACAAGTCCGTCGACCTGGTCTTCGCCGACCCGCCCTATAACCTTCAGCTCGGGGGCGACCTGCTGCGGCCCGACAATTCCAAGGTGGACGCCGTCGACGACGCCTGGGACCAGTTCGCCAGCTTCGAGCACTACGACCGTTTCACCCGCGAGTGGCTGGCCGAGTGCCGGCGCGTGCTCAAGGACGACGGCACGATCTGGGTCATCGGCAGCTACCACAACGTCTTCCGCCTGGGTGTCGCGATCCAGGACCTCGGATACTGGGTGCTGAACGACATCATCTGGCGCAAGGCCAACCCGATGCCGAACTTCAAGGGCACCCGGTTCACCAATGCGCACGAGACCCTCATCTGGGCCGCAAAGTCGCGTGGCCAGAAGCGCTACACGTTCAATTACGACGCCCTGAAGGCGTTCAACGAAGACGTCCAGATGCGCTCGGACTGGACCCTGGCGCTGTGCACCGGCGAAGAGCGGCTGAAGGATGAGAACGGCCAGAAGGCGCACCCCACCCAGAAGCCCGAAGCCCTGCTGCACCGGGTGCTTCTGGCGGCCTCCAAACCGGGGGACGTGGTGCTCGACCCCTTCTTCGGCACCGGCACCACGGGCGCCGCGGCCAAGCGTCTCGGCCGCCGCTGGATCGGCGTTGAACGCGACGAGACGTACGCCAAGCTTGCCCGGAAGCGCATCGCCAAGGTCACGGCGGCGTCGCCCGAAGATCTGGAAGTGATGGGCTCCAAGAAGGCCGAGCCGCGCATCCCTTTCGGCACCATCGTGGAGGCCGGCCTGCTTCGGCCTGGCGACCGTCTCTACTGCCCCAAGGGGCAGCATGAGGCCCGCGTGCGGGCCGACGGCTCGCTGGTGCACGGCAACCTGTCGGGCTCGATCCACAAGCTCGGCGCGCTGCTTGAGAACGCCCCAGCCTGCAACGGCTGGACCTATTGGCGCTTCAAGACGGACAAGGGCTATGCCTCGATCGACACCCTCCGCGCCCAAGTCCGCGCCGGGATGAACTGATCACCCAGACCCCGGAGCCTTGAGGCCAAGCCTCGCCGCCTTCAGAAACACGCTGGGCAGAGCCCCGAGGTCGTCGGGTTCGCCGAGGAGAGACCCACGTGGCGCGACGGCCTTCGCGCGGTAAACGCGCAGGCTCAGGGCAAAGTGGGTGAAGACGTGTTCGATCACGCCTTGATCGCGCCAGGGGCCGGCGACCGGCGCAAGCGCGACGGCTTCCTCGTCGCTGAACGGCTGGGCTCGCCACTCGCTGGTCGGCAACCCGAGCATGCCCCCCAACAGACCCTTCGCCGGGCGGCGGATCAGTACAATGCGCCCCGCGTCCTCGATCAGCCAGGCGACGCCGTGGCGCCTGGGGCGTGCAGCCTTTGGGGCCTTGCGCGGAAAGCTGTCCTGGTCGCCGCGCGCGAAAGCGGCGCAGTCGGGCGCAACCGGACAGCGGTCGCACAAAGGCCCTCGAGGGCGACAGACCGTCGCGCCCAGGTCCATCAGGGCCTGCGCCCAATCTCCGGGCCGATCCGCCTCGACCAGCCGAGCCGCCAGCGACTTCAGTTCAGTTTTGCTCGCAGGCGACGGCGTCTCCACGGCGTAGAGCCGCGACACCACCCGCTCGACATTTCCGTCGACGACGTTGGCGGGCCGGTCAAAGGCGATGGCCGCGACGGCGGCGGCCGTGTAGGCGCCGACCCCCGGCAGGCCGAGCAGCTCCGCTTCGGTGTCCGGAAAGTCTCCGCCATGGCGCTCCACGACCGCCCGCGCGCAGGCCAGGAGGTTCCGGGCGCGTGCGTAGTAGCCGAGCCCGGCCCACGCCGCCATGACCTCGCCGTCGTCCGCTGCGGCCAGATCCCTGACCGTGGGCCAGACCGTCGTGAACCGCAGGAAGTAGGGTGTCGCATGCGGCACGGTAGTCTGCTGCAGCATCACCTCGGACAGCCATACGCGGTACGGGTCGGCGCGAAAGCCGCGGGCTTGGTCGCGAGGGCCCACGCGCCAGGCCAGGTCCCGGCCTTGGGCGTCGTACCAGTCGAGCAGCTTGCGGCGGAAAGCCGGGACGTCACGCATCGGTTCGGGGTATACAGCCTTGATGCCCCGTCGCCTCCCCACCACGATCGAAGCCGCCGCGATTCTGGCCCGCAAGCGCACGCGCCCTGCGCACCGGTCTGCGCCGACGGCCGGGCGTCACATGAACAAGGTGATCAAGGCCCTGGACGAGCAGTTCGGAAAGGGCGTCGGCGCCCTTGCCGCGCGCTGGCGCGAGATCGTTGGCGAGACCCTGGCCCGCCGCACCGAGCCAGCCAAGGTGTCCAAACCCCGCTCCGGCGGCGGTGCGACCCTTGAAATCAAGGTCGACGGACCGGCGGCGGCTCTCATTCAGCACCAGTCCGGCGAGATCCTGGAACGGGTGAACCTGTTCCTCGGCAAGGGCAGCGTCGAGAAGCTGCGCATCGTGCAGGGACCGGTGAAGGGCGCCGCCCAGTCCGCGGCCAGGCCCCGCGCCCGCCGCAACGCTCCTATTGATGCGGCGCGCGAAGCGGAACTGCGGGCCTCCCTGAGCGATGCGCCCGAGGGCCTGCGCGAGGCCCTCGAACGTCTTGGCCGCGGGGCGCTGCGCGACTGAAAGCCTAGTGGATCGTGTCCCCGGCGTCGCCGATCACCCACCAGCTGACGGCGCAGACGTTCACGTTGCGGTGCACGTATTCCTTGCGGTCCGCCATGACGATCTTGAGGTCGTACTGGCATTCGTTGGTGCCGTTGTCGATGACAGCGCCCCGGCTGGTCCCCGAGGGGATCGTCTCGCTGCCCAGCAGGTCTTCCTCCCAGCTGTCCGAGGTGACGGGAGAGGCATAGAGCTCGTTGACTGCGATCGTGGAGAGGTTCTCCACGACCACGCGGCGGTTCTTGCCGTCATTGGCCGCCTGGGCGGAAAAGGCCGCGGCGGCTGAAATCAGGGCGGCGGCGGCGAAGATGGCGAGGCGTTTCATGGTCTCTCCCTTTGCCCGGGCGGGGCGACTCTACGGTGACGCCAGAATATCGCTGCATTGAGGCGTAGCAATTCATCTGGGGACGCCTTCGATCGCCCCCGTTGACAAAAAGCCGCCGCGCTTGTTCTCGACTGTAGGGACGCGATGCCCGACAAGGGGAATCGCGCTTGAATAGCCAACTGC
This sequence comes from Caulobacteraceae bacterium, assembly GCA_019695035.1. GTDB lineage: Bacteria > Pseudomonadota > Alphaproteobacteria > Caulobacterales > Caulobacteraceae > JAEZEZ01. The sequence goes on from JAIBAU010000019.1 coordinate 25,549, forward strand.
CGAAGGGGAGACCCCGAATGGGTCCGATTGCCCGCCGCACCGTTCTCGCTTCCGCCGCCGCGCTCGCGTTCGGCCTCACGGCCTGCAAGGGCTCAGGTGGGTCTGACGCCGATGTCAGCGCCGACATGAGCCTCGGTCCGGCCGACGCCAAGGTGACCGTCATCGAGTACGCGTCGCCGACCTGCCCGCACTGCGCGCACTGGAACGAAGAGGTCTTCGGCCCCTTCAAGGCCAAGTATATCGACACCGGCAAGGTTCGGTACGTTCTGCGCGAGGCGATGATCCACGGCCCGCCGGATGCGGCGGTGTTCCTGCTGGCTCGCTGCGCCGGCAAGGACAAGTACTTCTCGGTCGTGGACGGCGCATGGCGCACGCTCCCCGAACTGAACCAGTCGCAGGACGTGCGCGGCTGGGTGATGCGCCTCGGCCAGTCGACAGGCATGAGCGAGGCCGACATCAACAAGTGCATCACCGACCAGAAGGCGCTCGACGCGCTCAATGAGCGCTACACCAAGGAGATGAAGGAGTTCGACGTTCAGTACACGCCGACCTTCGTCATCAACGGCAAGAAGATCGAGACCCCTGCCCCGCCCACCCTCGCGGAGCTGTCGGCGATCATCGATCCGCTGCTGGCGGCGAAGTAGGCCGTCATGGGTATCGACCGCCGCAGCCTCGGTCAGGCCATCGCGGGAGCCGCCGTGCTCGCCGCGGCGCCGGGCCTTGGCATGGCGGGGTCTTTGCCAACCGACGATCGGGTGCTTGGGAACGCCCGTGCGAGGGTGACGGTGATCGAATACGCCTCGATCACCTGTCCCCACTGCGCCCGGTGGCATGCGGAAGTCTGGCCCTCGTTCCGGGCCCGATACGTCGACACAGGCAAGGTGCGTTTTGTGCTGCGCGAATTGCCCACCGAACCTGCGGCGGTCGCCGCGGCCGGCTTCATGGTGGCCCGGTGCGCCCCGGCGGCGAAGTACTACGACGTTGTGGACGCCCTGTTCGAAGGCCAGGAGGCCTGGTTGCAGTCGCAGGATCTGCGCGGCTGGCTCACGACCGCCGGCGCCCGCGGGGGGCTCACCCCCGCCCAGGTCGAGGCTTGCGCCCTCAGCCGCGAAGGCGTGGCGGCGTTGAATGCGCGGGTCAACCGAAACCTGACCATAGACACACAGGTGAGCTCGACCCCCACCTTCCTGATCAACGGCGCGATGCTGGTGGGCGAACAGTCGCTGGAGGCGCTGGACGCCGCGATCCAGCCCCTGCTGCGTGGACGGCGGTAAGGGCCGCCTGAACCGTGGATTTCCTCCGCCTCCGCATCGCCGGCTTCAAATCCTTCGTTGACCCGCAGGAATTCCGGATCGAGCCAGGCCTGACCGGGATCGTGGGGCCCAATGGCTGCGGCAAGTCCAACGTGCTGGAAAGCCTGCGCTGGGTCATGGGGGCCAACAGCGCCAAGGCCATGCGCGCAAGCGGCATGGACGATGTGATCTTCTCGGGCACGTCCGAGCGGCCGGCGCGCAACCATGCCGAAGTTTCCCTGACGATCGACAACGCCGACCGCCGGGCCCCCGAGCCTTTCCGCGACGCCCCGGTGCTTGAGGTCGTGCGCCGCATCGACCGCGGCGACGGATCGACATACCGGGTCAATGGCAAGGAAGTCCGGGCCAAGGACGTCCAGCTTCTGTTCGCCGACGCTTCGACTGGCGCCAATTCTCCGGCCCTGGTGCGTCAGGGCCAGATCAGCGAACTGATCGCCGCCAAGCCCCAGAACCGCCGCCGCATCCTTGAGGAAGCCGGCGGCGTCGCGGGCCTGCACACGCGTCGCCACGAGGCCGAGTTGCGGCTTCGCGCCGCCGAGACGAACCTCAACCGCCTCGAGGACATCGCCAAGGAGCTGGAGTCCACCCTCGGGCGCCTCAAGCGGGAAGCCCGGCAGGCCGAACGCTACAAGAAGATTTCGGCCGAGATCCGCGCCCTTCAGTCGGCCGTTCTCTATGCGCGGTACGCCGACGCGCGCGACGGACTTGAACGCCTGCGCGCGGAAATGGCCGAGGCCCTGCGGGCCGTCGAGGACACCACCCGGGCCGCGGCCGTGGCCCAGGCCGCTGCGATCGAAGCGCAGGAAGGTCTCAAGCCGCTTCGCGAGGAAGATGCGGTCTCCGCCGCGGTGCTGCACCGACTGACCCTGGAGCGGGACCGGCTCGAGCAGGAAGAAATGCAGGCTCGGGCGGAGGCCCAACGTTTGCGCGATGAACTCGCGCGCATCGGGGACGACATCGAGCGCGAAGAGAAGATGGTGGATGACGCGGCCGCGCAACTCGAGCGGCTGGGATCCGAGATCGCCCTGCTCGAAGCCGAAGCGGCGGCGGGGCCAGATCGCGGCCCGGAACTCGAGGCGGCCTGGCGCAAGGCCGAGTCCACCCGGTCCGCCGCCGAGGCCGAGGTGGAACGACTGGCTTCGCAGCTGGCTGCCCAACAGGCCCGCGTCGCTGCGGAAGCAGCCCGGCTCCGGGACGCCGAGAGCCGCCACGCCCGGACTTTCCAGGCCCTCGAGAACGCCCGCCGCGACCGCGCCGCCGTTGGGCCCCTTGTCAATCCGGAGGCCGAGGGCGCCCAGGCGAGACTGACCGAAGCCGTCACCGCCCTCCAGGCCGCTCGCGAAGCCGTTGAACAGGCCGAGGCTGCGCGCGCCGCCGCCGCCGCCTCCGAATCCGAGGCCCGGCAGAGCGCCCGGCAGCAGGAGGACCGTCTCGGGCGGATGCAGACGGAGGCTCGGGGACTGGCCCAACTGCTGAGCTCGGCCAAGCGTGAATTCGCCGCGGCGGTCGACTCCGTGCGACCCACCAAGGGCTACGAGGCGGCGCTGGCGGCGGCGCTCGGGGAAGATCTCGATGCAGCCCTTGACCCGAAGGCGGCCGCCCACTGGGCCGGAGCCGAAGCCAGGGCGGCTGAGTGGCCCTCGGGGGTGGAGCCGCTGGCCGACCGCGTCGAGGCGCCTGAAGCCCTGAGGGCGCGCCTCGCATTCGTGGGCGTCGTGGGCCGACAGGACGGAGAACGTCTCCGTCGGAATCTACCGGTGGGCGGCCGGCTCGTGTCGCTCGAGGGGGATCTCTGGCGATGGGACGGTCTCACCGTCCGCGCGGAGGCTGAAAAGCCCGCAGCCGTGCGCATGGCTCAGCGAACCCGCCTCAACGAACTCGAAGGCGAGATTGATCGGGCCAGACCCGAAGTCGAGGCGGCGACGGGGGCGCTCAAGGCGGCGGCCGACGCGGTGCGCGTGGCCGACGAGGCCCTTCGCGACGCGCGACGCAGGCCGGGAGAGATCGAGCGCACTGTGGCCGCCGCCCGGGACGCGGTCGAACGGCTCGCTCGGGAGCAAGCCCGCAACGAAGCGCGAGCGCAGTCTCTGGACGACGCCGTCGCGCGCCTGGAAATCGAACTCGCCGACGCCGCCGAAGCGGTGAAGGCGGCGACCGGTACGGCCGAAGACGGCGATACCGCGCCGCTGATGACCCAGTTGGCCGCGGCCCGGGATAACGCCGAAGGCGCGCGCGCCGCAGCCTCGCAGGCGCGGGTCGCCTTTGACTCCGAGGCCCGCGACCGGCAGGCGCGGGAACGGCGACTGTTCGACCTCAAACACGATCTCAACGGCTGGACGGCGCGCAGGACGTCTGCTGCGGAGCGCATCAAACGCCTCGAAGGGGACCGCGAGAAGACCCAGGACGCCCTGGCCCGGGCACAGGCGGCGCCGGACGCCATCGTGGCCCGCCGTGACGCGCTTCTCGACAATTTCACCGCCGCCGAGGAACGCCGCCGGAAGGCCGCCGACTCGCTCGCGGACGCCGAGGCCGCCGCCCAGGCGGCCGACGCCGCCAGCCGCGCGGCCGAGCGGGATGCAGCCGAGGCCCGCGAGACGCGCGCCGGCGCTGCCGCGCGTGAGGAGGCGGCCCGCGAACGCCTGGCGGAGGTCGAGGCCCAGGTCCGCGAGACCGCTCAAATGTCGCCGGAGGAGCTCGGCGCGAAACTTCAGGAAGACGCCGTGTCGGCGCCGGCAGACGCCGCCGGCGCCGAGAGCCTTCTCTACAGTCTCGAGCGCGAGCGGGACGCCCTCGGCCCCGTGAACCTCAGGGCCGAAGACGAAGCGGCTGAATACGGAGGGCGCCTTCAGACCATGAAAGGCGAGCGTTCCGACCTGACCACAGCCATCGCCAAGCTGCGGGACGGGATCGACGAGTTGAACGCCGAGGGCCGCGAACGCCTGCTCGCGGCGTTCGACGTGATCAACGAACATTTCAAGGCGCTCTTCCAGGCGCTGTTCAACGGCGGACAGGCAGAACTCCGCCTGGTGGAGTCCGACGATCCGCTGGAGGCGGGTCTGGAAATCTACGCCTGCCCGCCCGGAAAGCGTCTCGCTTCCATGAGCCTCATGTCCGGGGGCGAACAGGCGCTGACGGCGGCCGCCCTGATTTTCGGCGTCTTCCTCGCCAATCCCGCCCCCGTCTGCTTCCTCGATGAGGTGGACGCCCCGCTCGACGACGCCAACGTAGACCGCTTCTGCCGCATGCTGGACGAGATGCGCCGGCGCACTGACACGCGTTTCGTGGTCATCACCCACAACCCGGTGACCATGTCGCGGATGGACCGCCTGTTCGGCGTCACCATGGCCGAGCGGGGCGTGTCGCAACTGGTTTCGGTGGACCTGACTCAGGCCGAGGCGCTGGCTGCGCAGTAGCCGCCTCGACAAAATTGCGGATTTTATAGTGTTTTCAGCTGCTTACCGCAGCGCACCCACGGGTTGACCTTCCGGCCGCCGGTCTATAGGTTCCGCGCCGAATTCAGACCCGCATCGGCCTTCCGCGCCGAGCCATTTAGCACAGTCAATGTCCTTGCCTGAGGAACCGCGCGCTGAGGCGCTGAAGAGCCTCAACTCACGGGCAGACGCGCTTGAGGCCCGGACGACGCGGACCGTGCCGGATTACGGCTCCAAGGCCCAAGGCATGGCCTGGAGCCTGCTCGCGCAGCTTCTCGGCGGCGTGTTCGTGGGTCTGGCCCTTGGTCTGGTGGCGGACGGAGTCCTCCATACAGCGCCTTGGGGAATCATCACCGGCGTCCTTCTGGGCTTCGGGCTTTCCGTATTCCTGGCTTACCGGCTGGCGAAGCGGCTGACGGAACAGGCGTCGCGGGAATTCGGTCCCCCCCGGGATCTCCCCGACGACGAAGACGAAGATTGAGGAGTAAGGGGCGCCATGGCCTCTCCGATGGAACAGTTTCAGATCAAGAAGATCGTCGATCTTCCTGATTTCACGATCCCTGGGACGAACTATACCGTCGACATGGCGATCACCAATTCGTCGCTGGCGATGTTCGTCGCCGCCGGCGCGCTGATTCTGTTCTTTGCGTTCCTGACTGCATCGCCGAAGGTCGTGCCCGGCCGCTTCCAGGTCGTGGGCGAAGGCGTCTTCACCTTCATCGACGATCTGGCGACCAGCGTCATGGGTCACGAAGGCCGCAAGTACTTCCCTTTCATCTTCACGATCTTCACCTTCGTGCTGACGATGAACCTGCTGGGCCTGATCCCGGGCAATTTCACCGCAACGTCGCAGCTCGCGGTCACGGTCACCCTGGCGGTGCTGGTGTTCTCGCTGGTGCTGATCATCGGTTTCTGGAAGCACGGCCTGGGCTTCTTCAAGTTGTTCGTGCCTTCGGGCCTGCCGCTGCCGATGGTGCCCCTGCTGTTCCTGATCGAGCTGTTCTCGTTCCTGCTCCGGCCCGTCACCCTCTCGCTCCGACTGTTCGGCAACATGCTGGGCGGCCACGTGGCGCTGAAGGTGTTCGCGGGCTTCATCGTCGCGCTGGGCGGCATGGCCTTCGCCGGCGGCTTCGGCCTGCACAATCTCGGCATTGCCGGCGCCGTCTTGTCGATGGGCGGCGTCGTCGCCCTGACTGCACTGGAACTGCTGGTCGCCTGCCTGCAGGCCTTCGTGTTCGCCATCCTGACCACGATCTACCTCAACGACGCCGTCACGGCCGGCCACGGCCACTGACGTCTCGCTCCACCCCTCATCCAACTGCCTCTTCACCAAGGACTGACTTCAATGGACGCTTCTGCTGCTAAGCTTATCGGTGCTGGCCTCGCCACCATGGGCATGATCGGCGCCGGTATCGGCGTGGGCACCATCTTCGGCAACTTCCTGTCGGGCGCCCTGCGCAACCCGTCGGCCGCCGGCGGCCAGTTCACGAACCTGATGCTCGGCACCGCCCTCGTGGAAGCCCTCGGCATTCTGGCGTTCGTGCTCTCGCTCGTGATCCTGTTCAGCTAAGCCGAGCTCGCTGAACTGTAGGCGGCCGCGTCCCCGGACGCGGCCGGATCGCTTTTCCGAGAAAGACTGAAGGCCCATGGCCCCCGCTCACGAGCAAACCCACACCGGCACCGAAGAGCCGCCGCACGAGGGTGGTCTGCCGCAGTTCCAGTTGGAATACTGGGGCGGCCAGATCGTCTGGCTTCTGCTGCTCTTCACGCTGCTCTACTTCCTGATGAGCCGTGTGTTCGTGCCCCGCATGCGCAAGGTGCTGGACACGCGCGCCCAGACCATCGCCGACGCGGTGGAGCAGGCTCGACGCGCCCAGGACGAAGCCAAGGCCATGGCCGAAGCCGGTCGGGCCGAGGTGGCCGAGGCTCGCGCCGCCGCGCAACGCGCGGGCGCCGAAGCCAAGGCCCGCGCCAACGCCGCCGCCGCCAAGCGGCAGGCCGCCGAGGATGAACGCCTCAACGCCAAGATGGCCGAAGCCGAGGTGCGCATCCGCGCGTCCCGCGACAAGGCCATGAGCAACGTCGGCGCGATCGCCTCCGACACCGCCCAGGCGATGATCGAGAAGCTGACCGGGGTTAAGGCCACCGCCGCCGATGCCGCCGCCCTCGCCGCCGCGACCGCGAAGGGGAACGCATGAACATCGCCGCCGAAACCTTCCACGAGCTGACCAGCCCCACCTCTCCGGAGATGTGGGTCCTGGTGGGCCTGGTCATCTTCTTCGCCATCGTCTGGCGCCTGGGCGTCTTCAAGATGGCCGGCGGCGCGCTGGATGCGAAGGCGCAGCAGATCCAGAACGACCTCGACGAAGCTGCGCGCATCCGCGCCGAAGCGGAGGCCGTGCTGGCACAGCTCAAGACCGAACGCGAAGCCGCTGAGGCCCAGGCTCGCGAGATGATCGCCAACGCCCAGGAAGAGGCCAAGCGCCTCGAAGCCCAGGCCAAGATCAAGCTGGAGGAGACGATCGCCCGGCGCGAGCAGATGGCCGAACGTCGCATCGCCCTGGCCGAGTCCCAGGCGGCCGCCGAAGTGAAGGCCGCCGCTGCCGACCTCGCCGCCCAGGCGGCCGAGGCGGTGCTGGCGCAGCGTCTCGCCGGGCAGAAGACCGATCCGCTGATCGACAAGGCGATCGAAGGCCTCGCCGGCAAGCTCAGCTAACGGACCGGACCGTCAAGGATCATTCGAGGGCGGCGCTGTGAGGCGCCGCCCTTTCTGTTTCATCTGGGCTGCGCGATGCGGCCTAGACGGCCTTGCGACGCTTGAGGTTGCGCCGCCACCGCCGCAGGAAGCGCGAGGCCCTCGGCATCACGAACCGCTCCGTGCGCAGCACCTGCTGCCAGGCGACCGGCCCGATCTCGGGCTCCCGCCGAAGCAGCCGGCGGAACGGGTAGACCCAGTTGGGCCAGCGCTTCTTGGCGTCGATGAAGCGGCGCTTGGCCCACATCGAATTGCGCAGCACGATCATCAGACCGACCATGGCGATGGGCAGGCCGAAAGGGCCCGGAAGAGGCGCAATGATGACGCCGGCCAGGATGATCAGCAGGCCGAGCACCACGAGGCCGATACGCAGGAACCGGCCCAGCAGGCCGCCCCAGGACCTCCCTGCGGATGCCCGGCGCGACGGCGCGTAGCTGATGCTCATGGCCTGGGCCATTCGGTCTGATCTCCGGTCCTGAACTGGGGTTACGCGCACTTGGGCTTCCTCACATGGGAGGCCCGGGCTGCCGATGAAGATGACACAGCAGCCTTTACAAAGATTTCATGCAGAAGCGGTTCAGGCCGATTTGTCGAATCACCGCCGCCCGGAGCCGCCGGCCGCCGGGGCGGACACGACCCGCACACGCCTGTCTCGCGAACTGCGTTGCCTGCGGCCTGCCGCGGCGCCTAGGCTCCAGCCTCGGTCGGTGGAGCGTTCTTATGCGATTGATTGGAGTCCTCGGGGCGGCGATGGTGTTCGCGGCCTCTCCCGCCTATGCGGCCAGCGGCGACTGCCTTTGGGACAGCCTTGCGCCCCAGACCCGCGAAGCCCTGCTGACCGCCTACAGAGCAAATCCGGATTCCGCCTTCGGTCGGGTGCGCCCCACCCCGGAGGACCAGCAGGCCATGACGCGCAATTGCGGCATGACCCCGGCGAACATGCTTGAGACGCTCGCCGTCCTGAAGATGACGACCCTCGAGAAGGGCGCGGAAGCGGCGCTGCGGAACGAGCGCGGCGTCGAAGCGTCGACGCTCGCCGGTGCGTGGTCCGGCCTCGCCGAGGCCGATCGCGCCGCCTTGCTGGCGGCGGCCAACGCCGCCATCGAGGGCGATGAGGACACGGGCGGCGCCGACCGGGCGATCGGCCGATTCATGACCGCCGCCGGTTTGCCGCTCACCACCAGCGGGGTGAACCAGGGTCTCTACTGGCTGCGTGCGCATTCGATGCGCCTGGCGTATGAAGGCCGTACAGGCTGATCGGGTTGGTGCGCCCATGAACTGGTCAACGGCTGGCGTCCTGGGAGCGGCGATCGCGCTCGGACTGGCGGGTTCCGCCGCCACGGCGAGGGCCCCGGCGCCCAACCTCTGCCGGCCGGGCGAGGTGGTTCGCTTCACCTGCAAGGCCGGGGCGAAGGTCATCTCATTCTGCGGCGAAGCCGCCGGCCTGCGCTATCGCTTCGGACGGCCAGGCAAGCCTGAACTGACCTATCCGGCGCCGGGCCAGGCGGCGAATTTCCACTACAGCTCAGCAGCCTACTCCGGAGGCGGCGAGGCGCGCGTGCGCTTCACCAACGGCGCCTACGAGTACATCGTCTACACCGCCCTGATCGCGGGCGACTGGAATCCGGACGGAACACGCGACCACGACGAGCTGGACGGAGTGCTGGTGCGCAAGGGCGGACGAAATCTGGCCAACGTTCGCTGCACGACCTCTCCCGAGAACGACCTCTACGTCCTTGGCGATGACCTGCCGCGAGAGGATTTCAACGTCGATCTGGAGCGCTGAGCGTGCGGACTGCGATTTTCCAGCAGCTCGTCGGAGTCTTCGCCGCCACCCTGCTGGCGGCTTCGCCGGCGCTCGCCAAGCCCGATGTCGACTGCCTGTGGGACCAGCTGACGCCGGCCCAGCAAGCCTCGCGCATCCCTCCCCGGCCGAACGGCGACATGGCCCCGCCTATCGAGGATCTCACGGCGGCCCAGGAGCAGGCGATGCAGACCCGTTGCGGTCTCAGCCTGGACACCGAGGCGCAGTGGCTGGCCTCGATCGACATGTTGGGCGCCGAACGTGGCCTCGTGGCGTGGCTGGACCGCGAGGCCGGCCTGCCTTCCTCCCGGCTGGAAGCCGCCTGGAATGGCATGGCCCCCGTCGACATGGAGGTGTTGAAGCAGAGCGCCCGTGCGGCGATTCTCGGGACCGACAAGCCGGAGGACGCCGCGCGAGTCGACGCCGTCTCCCAGCGCTTTGCGGCCGGGCTCGGATTTCAGCCGGGGACGGACGCCTACTCCGTCGCGGCCATCTTCGTTTCGGTGCGCGCCCTGCGCCTGGCCCTCATCGAGGTGACCCCGACGTAGCGCGGGGCGACGCCCTACTCCGCGGCCAGGTTCGAGCCTTCCCGCGCCTTCCAGCTCAGGCGAGGCTGTCGGGCCGCCTGGGTTTCGTCCAGTCGCCGCATCGGCGCCAGATAGGGGGCTCCCTTGAAGCGGTCGACTTCTCCGGCCCTGGCTGCTCCCGCGAGGGCCCTCAGGGCCTCGATGAACCGGTCGAGCTCGATGCGGCTCTCGGTCTCGGTCGGCTCGATCAGCATCGCCCCATGCACCACCAGCGGGAAGTACATGGTCATGGGATGGAAGCCCTCGTCGATCATCGCCTTGGCGAAGTCGAGGGTGGTGATCCCGGTCCCCTCCAGCCAGCGATCATCGAACAGCGCCTCGTGCATGCACGGGCCGTCCGGGAAGGCCGGGCTCATCACATCCGACAGGCGGGCCTTGATGTAGTTGGCGTTCAGGACCGCGTCCTCGGCGACCTGACGCAGGCCGTCGGAGCCGTGACTCATCATGTAGGTCAGGGCGCGGACGTACATGCCCATCTGGCCGTGGAAGGCGTTCATACGGCCGAAGGACTGGACCGCCTCGCCTTCCTCGAACTCGACCAGCCGGAAGCCGTCCTCGTGGCTGACCACCCACGGTGTCGGGGCGAAGGGAGCCAGCGCTTCCGACAGCACCACCGGACCCGCGCCCGGACCCCCGCCGCCGTGCGGCGTGGAGAAGGTCTTGTGCAGGTTGATGTGCATGGCGTCGACGCCCAGGTCCCCCGGGCGAACGCGGCCGACGATGGCGTTGAAGTTGGCGCCGTCGCAGTAGAAGTAGGCCCCGGCCTCGTGGGTCAGGCGTGCGATCTCGACGATGTCCCGCTCGAACAGCCCGCAGGTATTGGGGTTGGTGACCATGATGGCGGCCACGTCGGGCCCCAGCTTGGCCTTCAGATCCTGCAGATCGACCCGGCCGTCGGCGGTCTGGGCGATCTCGCGCACCGAATAACCGACGAAAGCCGCCGTCGCGGGGTTGGTGCCGTGGGCAGAGGTCGGCACCAGCACGACTCGCCTGGCATGGTCGCCCTTGGCGTCGTGAGCCGCGTGAATGGCCAACAGGCCGCACAGCTCGCCGTGCGCGCCCGCCTTGGGCGACAGCGCCACCGCAGGCATGCCGGTCAGGGTCTTCAGCCAGTGCGCCAGGCGATCCATCAGCGCCAGCGCGCCCTGCACCGTCGACTGCGGTTGCAGCGGGTGAATGTCGGAGAAGCCCGGCAGGCGCGCCATCTTCTCGTTCAGGCGCGGGTTGTGCTTCATGGTGCACGAGCCCAGCGGATAGAGCGCCAGGTCGATCGCGTGGTTCTTCTGCGACAGGCGCACGTAGTGGCGCATGGTCTCGGGCTCCGACAGGCCCGGCAGGCCTATCGGATCACGGCGCACCAGGGCCCCCAGGTCGGAGGCGTCGAGATCGGCGTCAGGCACATCGACGCCGGTCTTGTCCCAACCGTCCATCTCGAAGATCAGCGGTTCATCCTGCAGCAGGCCTCGCCCGCCGGTCAGCGACTGGAAGCCGTGAATCGGATCGACCTCGGTCGGCGCGGTCGGGCGTCCGACGGTGTTCATGGACGAGCTCATGCGGAGAGAACCTTGCTCAGGGCCATGGCCAGCAGCTTTATGTCGTGATCGGTGACGATTTCGGTCGCGGCGACCAGCAGGACGTCATCCATGCCGGCCTCCGGATCGAGGCGCGAGAACGGGACGCCGGCGATGATATTGTGGTCGGCCAGCACCTGGACGACCTGTTCGGCCGGCCGGGGCAGCCTGACCGCGATCTCGTTGAAGAAGCGCGGAGTCAGGACTTCGACGCCGGGGACGGCGGCCAGCGCATCGCGTGTCTTGCGCGCCTGGGCGTGGTTCACCGCCGCGACCTTGCGCAGGCCCTTCTCACCCAGAAGCGACATGTGGATGTTGAAGGCCAACGCGCACAGGCCTGAGTTTGTGCAGATATTCGACGTCGCCTTGTCACGACGAATGTGCTGCTCGCGCGTCGACAGCGTCAGCACGAAGCCGCGCCGTCCCTCCGCGTCCACCGTCTCGCCGCACAGGCGGCCGGGCATCTGGCGGGTCAGCTTTTCGCGCGCGGCGAACAGACCGACGTAGGGCCCGCCGAAGTTCAGGGCGTTGCCGATCGACTGGCCCTCGGCTGCAACGATGTCCGCGCCCATTTCACCGGGAGACTTGAGCAGGCCGAGCGACATGACCTCGGTGGTCACCACGATCAGCAGCGCTCCGGCCGCGTGGACGGCCTCGGCGATCCTGGTCACGTCCGTGGCCGTCCCGAAGACGTTGGGGGTCTGCACCACGACGCAGGCGGTGTTGGCGTCGATGGCTTCGATGACGTCGGCCTCTGCGTCGACCGCCGGTCTGAGGCGCTCGGTCTGGATCGAGGTGGCGTGGGCGAGGGTCTCAATGGAGTGGACGTAGTGAGGATGCAGGCCCGGCGACAGAACGGCGCGGGTGCGGCGAGTCACCCGGCTGGCCATCAGCACCGCTTCAGCCGCGGCCGTCGAGCCGTCGTACATGGAGGCGTTGGCCACCTCCATGCCGGTGAGGCGCGCCACCTGAGTCTGGAACTCGAACAGCACCTGCAGCGTGCCCTGGGCGATCTCGGGTTGGTAGGGCGTGTAGCTGGTCAGGAACTCCGAGCGCTGGATAACGTGATCCACCGTCGCCGGCACGTGGTGGCGATAGGCGCCAGCCCCACAGAAGAAAGGCACGCTGCCGGCCGGCTTGTTGCGCGCCGCCAGGGCCGAAAGTTCGCGCTCGACCTCCAACTCGCCCATGACCTTCGGCAGATCGACCACGCCGTCGCGCCGGGCCGAGAGGGGCACGTCCACGAACAGGTCGTCGATCGACTTGGCGCCGATCGCGGAGAGCATCGACCGACGATCGTCAGCCGTGAGAGGGAGGTAACGCATGGGCGATCCCTGGAAAGGTGGGGGTCGTGATCAGAGCGAGGCGAGGTAGGCGTCGTAGGCGGCCTGGTCCATCAGGCCGTCGAGCTGGCTCCGGTCGCTAACACGGATCTTGGCGAACCAGCCATTGCCGGTCGGATCCTCGTTGACGATGGCCGGCTGGTCGGCGAGCGCGCCGTTGCCTTCCACGACTTCTCCCGACACCGGGGCGTACACGTCGGAGGCCGCCTTCACGCTCTCGACCACGGCGAAGCCGTCACCCTTGGTCACGGCCTTCCCGGCCTCCGGTGTCTCAACGAACACCACGTCGCCCAGCTGGTCGGCGGCGTACTGGGTGATGCCCACGGTCGCCACGTCGCCTTCGACGCGGACCCACTCGTGATCCTTGGTGTAGTGCATGATTATCCCTCTCAGGCGGCGGGTTGTTCGGGTTTGCGGTAGAAGCGTTTGGGCACGAAGGGCATGGCGACCACCTCGGCGTCCTGCGGACGCCCGCGCACGATGACCTTCAGCGCCGTCCCCAGGACCGAATGGCTCGGCGGGACGTAGCCCATGGCGATGTTGGATCCCAGCGAGGGAGACGGGCCGCCGGAGGTGACCTTGCCGATGACGACGCCGCCGGCGTCGGCGATCTCGGCTCCTTCGCGGGCGGGGGCGCCCGTAACCTTCAGGCCCACGCGCACGCGCTTCAGCGCGCCGGCCTGTTCGGCCTGGATGCGGCTGGCGCCCGGGTAGTCGCCAGCCTCCCGACGGCGCTTGTTGAGGGCGAAGGCCAGGTCCGCCTCGACCGGCGAGGTGGTCTCGTCGGCGTCGTGGCCGTAGAGTGGCAGGCCGGCTTCGAGGCGAAGGCTGTCCCGGGCGCCCAGGCCGATCGGCCGGACCTTGTCGTCCTCGAGGATCGTGTTCCAGATGCGCTCGGCGTCCGCTGCCGGCACCGAGATCTCGTAGCCGTCCTCGCCCGTGTAGCCGGAGCGCGAGACGTAGGCGTCGACGCCAAACAGCCTCAGTTTGCGGCTGTCCATGAAGCCCATGTCGGCCAGCTCGGGATTGTGCCTGGCCATCACCTCGGCGGCCTCGGGCCCCTGGATGGCGATCAGGGCGCGGTCTTCCAGACGGGTCAACGTCGCGTCGCCCCGCAGCCCGGCTTGCAACCGGCCAAAGTCGTCATCCTTGCAAGCCGCGTTGACGACCACGAACAGGCCGTCCTGGCCGGAAGGCTTGGCGGCCATCAGATCGTCGAGGATGCCGCCCTCGTCGTTCAGGAACAGCGAGTAGCGCTGCTTGCCCTCTTTCAGACCCTGGTAGTCGCCACAGCAGAAGCGCTCGAACTGGCTCACGGCGGCGGCGCCGGTGATGGTGGCCTGGCCCATGTGGGAAACGTCGAACAGCCCCGCGTGCTCACGTGTCCAGCGGTGCTCGTTCAGCACCCCGCCGTTCTCGCCCGCATACTGCACCGGCATTTCGTAGCCGGCGAACGGCACCATGCGCGCGCCGCGCGCCACATGGGCGTCATAGAGCGGGGTGCGCTTCATCGGTTCGGTCGGATCGCTCATCAGGGCCTCGCAAGGGTCGACGTCTCGCAGGCGGAATCAGCCGCCCCGACACGCCCCCGCTGTCCTGAAGCCTGAGAGATTCCGGACGGGTGACCCGCCCTTGCTCCTTCGGCGCGCCGAAACCGGCGGCTTTCCAGCGTCTTACCTGCTTTCGCGGTCCTTTTGCCTGAGCGTTTCCGGGGCGGTTGCGCCTTCGGCGTCGAACCGGGGAGAATCCCCGGCCGAACTCTCCCGCGAGAGCGGGCTATCCCTGTGCGAGGGGCCCTTGAGAGTCAAGCGAGGCCGGGCGCTCCGGGCGTGGCTTTCTGATGGACTGCGACCGACCGCGACCGTGCGCCGCTATTCGCCCTGACGGCTTTACCGGGAGGCATTTCGCTTGCTACCCATGCGCTAGTGTACCGTCCGCGTGCACCTCCGGGGGGAGACCATGCTGCATCTCACGTCACGGCGCCTGCTCGCCGCTTCCGCTGTCGCAGCTCTGTTGGCCTCAAGCCCGGCGGCAGCCGTCACCATCAACGAGTTCTCCAGCTGCGATGGCTACGGCCGTCCGACTGTCAACGGTGACGGCATGACCAAGGAAGCCACCTCGCTGGGCGGCTGGATCGTGGCCCAGCCGGGCAATGGAGACACCAGCCGGGACCCGGTCCGCCTGGGTCAGCGCGGTGCGGAATTCTGCGATCAGGCGCTGCAGAGCCCACTGCTATTGCCCCAGTTCTGGATGCGACGGGTCAGCCTCCTCCGGGCCAAGGCGTTCCACTTGGCGGTCGCGGGCGATTCCGCCGGGGCGCGAGCCAGCCTCGATGCGATCAATCCGCTCGTCCCGGCCGACGGTGCGGATGTCTACTACAGCCGTAGCCTCAGGCTGGGCGCAGATCTGCTGCGCGCCTATCTCGACCGGAGCGCGAACCCTGCGGAGGCTGTCGCCGCGATTGACCGCGCCCTCGTCGAGCGTCCCTACGCCCGGTCTGTTCAGATCGCAGCGATGGCTGTGCTGGGGGAGCGCTCTGACCGGGCGCGCCAACGCGACCTCGAACACCGGCTGGCTCAGCTTCAGCCTACCGCCATCGACCTCATGTTCATCGAGGACCTGGATTTCGGAGACTGGCAGAGCGCGGTGGCGCTCTTCAGCTCTCTCACGCCGCGCCTGGAAGAAAGCCACGGTTACGCCTGGACCCGCGCCCAGGCGGCGAACCAGGCCACCACCAATGCCAAGCTGGCCGTCTATTGGGCTGTGAGGCACGGTCAACAGGCCTTTGCCCTGGCGATGCTGGGGCACTATGACGACGCCCGCAGCGTCATCGCCCGCGGCCGGGCCAAGCTCGTCGAGGACACGACCCCGCCCCCCGGGAATGGCCGGAGCATCGACGAAAAGCGGCGCTACCTCCTGACCCTCTACGATCGGGCCGGTCGCTACGGCGGCGAGATGCTGGACTACTGGTCGAAGATGGTGGAACGGCGTGAGCTGATCGCGACCGGCCGCGCCCGCGAGGCCGTGGTGAGCATCCGCACGACGCCGATGGGCAATGACTTCGCAGCCGCGGCGCTGATGACGGAGCTGAAAAAGGCGCTGCCGGGCGACCCTGAGGTCAGCGCCCTGCCTGAGATCACCTACCGGGCCCGGCCTATTGAAATGCCGACCCTCGCCCAGATGTTCGAGAACCTTCCGGACGCGGAGACTCACCGCCAGGCGCCCAGCTATGGCTCCAACATCTTCGGGTCGGCGCAGCGGGGAGGCTCGTATGTGATCAGCTTCGCAGGCGCCATGGACACGCCCGGGGCCATGGTCGAGGAGTGCGCACTCCTGCGCGCTGCGGATACGGCGATCGCCAAGGGAAAGCATGGCTTCGTGATTCTCGACCGCTCGGACGTACGAACCTTCATCGTGGACAGCTACGCTCAGGCGACCACGTCCGGGAGACCGGCTGGATACGAGACGCGGCTCGAGGTCGCCCTTGTCGATCTGGAGAACCTGCCCGAGCCCTACCGCTCAACGCCCTGGCGCGTGATCAACGCCGACGACGTGATCGCCCGGTTGCGCCCGCTGTACGTAACGCGGCGCTCGTAGCGCCGCGGCCGCGCCCTCACGTCCAGCCCGAATTCGGGCGTCAGGCGGTGGACCAGTTCGCCAGGTCGCGCAGGTGCCGCGCCTTCTCCGCTTCAGCGAGGAATGAGCCCTCGAAGCTGTTGCGCGCCAGAGTGACCAGGGCGTCGCGGTCCAGGTCAGCAGCCCTGGCCAGCTCGACGTAGTTCTGGGCGACATAACCGCCAAAATAGGCCGGGTCGTCGGAGTTGATGGTGGCCTTGAGGTCCAGCTCCAGCATGCGCGGGATGGGGTGGTTCTTCAGGTCGTCGACGACGCAGAGCTTCAGATTCGAGAGCGGGCAGACGGTGAGCGTCATGCCTTCCGCCGCCAGCCGCGCGGTCAGGGCCTCGTCCTCCAGCGAGCGGTTGCCGTGGTCCAGGCGGTCGATGTGCAGCAGGTCGAGCGCCTCGCGCACATACTCGGGCGGGCCCTCCTCGCCGGCGTGGGCGACGCGCTTCAGCCCCATGTCGCCGGCGGCGGCGAAGACGCGGGCGAACTTGGACGGCGGGTGGCCGACTTCCGAGGAGTCGAGGCCCACGCCCACGATGCGGTCCAGCCACGGCTCGGCGGCCTTCAGCGTCGCGAAGGCGGCGTCCTCGTCGAGGTGGCGCAGGAAGCAGAGGATCAGCTTGGAGGTGACGCCGTGCTTCGCCTCGGCCGCCTTCATCCCCGCCAGCAGTCCTTCGGCGGCGACGCTGAACGGCAGGCCGCGGTCGGTATGGGTCTGGGGGTCGAAGAAGATCTCGGCGTGGCGCACCCCGTCCGCCGCCGCACGGTCGAAATAGGCCATCGCCATGTCGGCGAAGTCCTGCTCGGTCTGGAGCACGCCCGCGCCCTGGTAGTAGATGTCCAGAAAGTCCTGCAGGTTGGAAAAGGCATAGGCCGCCCTCACCTCTTCCACCGACTTGAACGGCAGGTCGATCCTGTTGCGCCGGCCGAGCTCGAACATCAGCTCAGGCTCGAGCGAGCCCTCGATGTGCAGGTGCAGTTCCGCCTTGGGCAGGCCGGCGACGAAGGCCTCGAGATCGGTCATGGGGCGAGGCTAGCCGATCCGACCCCGGCTTGGGAGGGGAAGTGTCGCCTACATCCGCTCCGGAACACCGATCCCCAGCAGCTCGAGCGCGATGAGCAGCTGCTTCAGCGTGGTCTCGACCAGGCGCAGGCGTGACGGGCGGGTGGTCTCGTGGCCCGCGGCTAGTACCGGGCAGGCGGCGTAGAACTTCGAGAAGCTCTGCGCGACGCGGTAGGCGTGTTCGGCGATGAAGTTGGGCGCCCGCTTGTCGTAGGCCTCCGACAGCGCCGTCTCGAAGGCGTCAAGCGTCAGCACCAGGTCGCGTTCGGCCGGCTCGGTGACAGCGATCGCGCCGGCCGCGGCCCCCTCGCCTTCCGCCTTGCGGAGCAGGGATTTGATGCGGACGGCCTGGTACAGCAGGTACGGCCCGGTCTTGCCCTCGAAGCTGGTGAAGCGGTCGAGATCGAAGACGTAGGATGTGCCGCGGTAGTTCGACAGGTCGGAGAACTTCAGCGCCGAGACGGCCACCTTGTGGGCGATGTCCTCAAACTCGGCAGGGGGCAGGTCTTCGCCGAGTCCGGCCTCATGCAGGCGGGCGCGGGCCTTTTCGCGGGCCATCTCGATCAGGTCGCCGAGTTTCAGCACGCCTCCCGCGCGGGTCTTGAAGGGTTTCCCGTCGGCGCCGTTCATGGTCCCGAAGCCGAGGTGGTCGAGCGACCCTTCCTCGGCATAACCGGCCAGGCACGCCGTGCGGAACACCTGCTCGAAATGGTCGGCCTGGCGGGCGTCGACCACATACAGCATCAGCTGGGCGTCCTGCTCGCGACGGCGCTGCAGGATAGTGGCGACGTCTGTGGTGCCGTACATCGCCGAGCCTTCGGACGAGAGCACCAATAGAGGCGGCAGCTTGCGCTTGTCGTCCTCGCGCGCGACGTGGACGACCAGCGCGCCCTGGTCGGGCACGGCCAGGCCCTTCCGCTTCAGATCCTCGACCATGTCGGGGATCAGCGGGTCGGCGTCGCTTTCGCCGTTCCAGAGATCAAAGTGCACGTCCAGGGCGCCGAAGTCGCGCTTCAGGGCGGCCATCGAGACGTCGTGCATGTGTTTCCACAGCGCTCGATAGCCGGGCCGACCCGCCTGCAGCGCCATGGTCGCCTTACGGGCGCGGTCGCGGAATTCGGTGTCTTCCTTGGCCCGCGCGGCGGCCGCCGGATAGAGGCGCTCCAGATCCTCGATGCTGACCGGGCTTTCGGACGGGAACGGGCCCTCGCCTTCGGCCATGAACGGTTCGCCGCGCCCCTCGTCCCCGAGGGCCACGATCAGCAGGCCCATCTGGAAGCCCCAGTCGCCGAAGTGGGCGTCGCCCCAGACCTGATCGCCGCGGTAGCGGAACAGGCGCTTGATGGACTCGCCGATGATCGAGGCGCGCAGGTGCCCGACGTGCATCGGCTTGGCGACGTTGGGGCCGCCGTAGTCGACGACCACCCGGCGCTGCGCGGCGACCGTTTCGGATCCGGCCCGCGGATCGTCGGCGAGCGTGTTCGCCCGTTCAGACAGCGCCGCGTCGGCCAGCTTGAAGTTGATGAAGCCTGGACCCGCGATCTCGACGGAAGCCAGGCGCGGATCCGTCTTCAGCCGCTCGACGACCCGCGTGGCGATGTCGCGCGGGTTCGCCTTGGCGGCCTTGGCGGCGGCCAGGGCGCCGTTGCACTGGAAGTCGGCCAGGTCGGGACGGTCGGAAGCGGTGACCCGCCCGAACTCCGCGGACAGGCCTTCGGCGGCGAAAGCGGCTGCGGCCGCTTCGCCCAGGGCAGTCTTCAGGTCGCTCATGGTTTCGTCGACTTATTGACCGCCGGGCGCGGCGGGCGTCTGTCCCGCCTGGATGCGGAAACGTCGGCCTTCGCGGTTGAACTCGGCCATCTGCGGCGTGACGTCGAAACCGATCAGGATTTCGAAGTTCGAGCCCGAGACCTGGGCGTTGGCGCGCGGAATGGTCAGGCCCTCGATGACCTGCTCGGTCGTGGCCCGGTCGGTCGCGCCGAACTCGGTCGGCATGTCGAAGTACTGCTTGTAGAAGACCGACTTGTTGCGTTCCGTCACCGCGATCCACCAGCGGTAGTTCTTGTTCGGAGACGGGGCGGTCGGGCCTTTGCCGAGGGCGAAGGAAACCACCATGTCGACGCGGATCGGCTCATCCGACTCGTAGGCGCAGCGGCTTTCGACGCCCTGGATCTCACCCGAGTACGAGACGGCGGAAGCCGACTGGCGGCCGCCCGTGAATTCCACGTAGCGGGCGGCGTCATAGAGAATTTTCACGTAAGGGCACGGGCCCTGCGCGCGCTGGCGGGCGAGGGGCGCGGGGCCCCGTTCAGCGCGACGCTTCTCCCGCTCCTTCGCCTCTTCCTGCTGGCGCTTCTCGCGCTCGGCCCGCTCAGCGCGGTCCTGGCGGGTGGTCTGGGCGTCGGCGTGGCCGAACGGCAGGACCGTGGTGGCGAAGATCGAGGCCGCCGCTAGGGCGATGATGGGTAGAACACGCACGCGCATGGCTTCAGAAGTCCGCCCAAGAAGAAGCTGGCCCGCAGCGGCGGGCGTTCCGACTAGATCGTCTGATAAAGGCTAAACCGCGGCCTCGCAACGAACGCTTGGGAAGCCTAGATTGTCGCCGATGAACGCGCCTTTTCCGCCACGCCGTCCGATGCGGCTCGTCCTGGTCGCTCCGCGGGGGTTCTGCGCCGGCGTGGACAGGGCCATCCAGATCGTCGAGCGCGCCATCGAGAAGTACGGCGCGCCCGTCTACGTCCGCCACGAGATCGTCCACAACAAGCACGTGGTCGAGCATCTCAAGGCCGCCGGCGCCGTCTTCGTCGACGAACTGGCGGAGGCCCCCGACGACCGCCCGGTGGTGTTCTCGGCGCACGGCGTGCCCAAGTCGGTGCCGGCCGAGGCGCGCTCGCGCCAGATGCTCTACCTGGACGCCACCTGCCCGCTGGTCTCCAAGGTTCACCTCGACGCCGAGCGGCATTTCCGCGAGGGCCGCGAAATCGTGCTGATCGGTCACGCCGGGCACCCCGAGGTCGAAGGCACCATGGGACAGTTGCCCGAAGGCGCCATCACCCTGATCGAAACGGTCGAAGACGTGGCGCGATTCCAGCCGCGCGACCCGACCCGCCTGGCCTACGTCACCCAGACCACCCTGTCCGTGGACGATACAGTCGGCATCCTGGCGGCGCTCCGGGCCCGCTTCCCGGCGATGACCGCCCCTCACAAGGAAGACATCTGCTACGCGACCACCAACCGCCAGGAAGCGGTGAAACGAGTCGCGGCGGAGTGCGACCTGGTGCTCGTGGTCGGTTCCAGGAATTCATCCAACTCCCTGCGCTTGGTCGAGGTGGCCCTGAAGGCGGGCGCCGGCCACGCCGAGCTGATCGACGACGCCGCCGGAATCGACTGGTCGTGGTTCGACGGGGTGGCGACGGTCGCCCTGACCGCCGGCGCCTCGGCGCCCGAGAGTCTGGTCAGGGGCGTGGTGGAAGCCGTCGGGACCCGCTTCGACGTCGCCGTCGAGGAAGACGCCGGCGCCCGGGAATCGGTGACCTTCAAGCTGCCCCGCGTCCTGGCGGACTAGGCGCAGGTCTGCGAATCTGGCGGTGGTGCGACGTGCTCACCAAGGTCACCATCTTCACCGACGGCGCCTGCAAGGGAAATCCCGGCCCAGGGGGCTGGGGCGCGGTCCTCATCTCGGGCGGACACCGCAAGGACCTGTGGGGGGGAGAACCCGCGACCACCAACAACCGCATGGAGCTGATGGCCGCCATCCGGGCCCTGGAGGCCCTGAACAAGCCCTGCGCGGTCGAGCTCCACACCGACAGCACCTATGTGCTGAAGGGCATCACGGAGTGGCTGCCGGGGTGGAAGGCCCGCGGTTGGAAGACCGCCGACAAGAAGGCCGTGAAGAACGACGACCTGTGGATTCGACTCGACGCCGCGCGCCTGCGCCACGAGGTGAAGTGGAAATGGGTCAAGGGCCACGCCGGCCACGAGCTCAACGAGCATGCGGACGCGCTCGCCAATCGCGGCTGCGACGAAATCGTCGGCCTCGGCTAGCCTAGGCGGGCCTCACCTTCAGTCGGGGTCCGGCCACGCCCGTGACGACGACCTTCACCCCCGACGCCAGGTCGACCCCGTCCTCCAGATCGACGCTCCATTCGGCTCCGTCGATAAAGGCGCGGCCGTGCCCTTCATTGAAGGCGCCGACCGAGCGGCCGGTCTTGCCGATGAGCCGGCTGGCCTGGTCGTTGATGTCCTCGCCCTCGCCCTGCACCTCGCGGATGAAGCGGCGCGACACCAGGGTCGTGACCAGGGTCAGGGCGCCGAAGATGAACACTTCCAGCGGCAGGCTCGTGAGCCCGGTCAGACTGACCAGGCCGGTCACCGCGGCTGAAGCCGCGGCCCAGAGCAGCCAGCCGGACCCGGTCGCGGCCTCGATGGCCAGCAGCACCGCGCCGAAAGCCATCCAGATCCAGAAGGGATGGTTGGCGTAAAGATCGACGATCATGTCCATGTGCGGCGGCTTCCTCTTCAGGCCCTGTCAGTCCAACCTTGACCTTATGTGGGTCAGCGCTTGCCCGGACGCGAGTCCTGCTGCTGGCTCTGCGCGGTCCTCACCAGCTCGCCGACGCCCGCAAGGGCCCCGACCAGCGACCCCATTTCGGCAGGGACGATGACGGTCTTCTGCTGCGGCGAATTGGCCAGCTGGGCGAACGCATCGACGTACTTCTGGGCCACGAAGTAGTTGATGGCGTTCACGTCGCCCTTGGCGATGGCTTCCGAGACCATGGCGGTCGCCTTGGCCTCGGCCTCGGCGGCGCGTTCGCGAGCCTCGGCGTCGCGGAAGGCGGCTTCCTTGCGGCCCTCGGCCTGGAGGATGGCGGACTGCTTGGCGCCCTCGGCGCGGGCGATGGCGGCGGACTTCTCGCCGTCGGCCTCGGTGATCACCGCGCGGCGCTCGCGCTCGGCCTTCATCTGACGGGCCATGGCGTCGGTGATGTCGGCGGGCGGAGTCAGGTCCTTGATCTCGATGCGGTTGACCTTCACGCCCCACGGTTCGGTCGCCGCGTCGATCGCCTGCAGCAGGTGGCTGTTGATGATGTCGCGCTGGCTCAGCACCTCGTCCAGCTCCATCGAGCCGACGACCGTCCGCAGGTTGGTCTGGCTGAGCTGCTGGATGGCGTAGATCAGGTTGTCGACCCGGTAGGCCGCGGCCGCGGCGTCCATCACCTGGATGAAGACGATGGCGTCGACCTTCACCATGGCATTGTCCTTGGTGATGACCTCCTGCTGCGGGATGTCGAGCACCTGCTCCATCATGTTCATGCGCCGCCCGATACCCTCGACGAAGGGGGTCAGGAAGCTCAGGCCCGGCTTGAGCGTACGCGTGTACTTGCCGAAGCGCTCGACCGTGAACTCACGGCCCTGCGGCACCAGCTTGATGGCGTTGAAAAGGACGACCAGCGCCAGAATGACCAGCGCGCCTGCGAACCATCCCATGAGATGTTCCCCTCATTCTCGATCACGCCAAGCTTATCGGAGCGCGAGCCGCGCCGCTATCGAATCCGGGAGAGTTGCAGGGACAGGTCCCGGCCGCGGCTCGCCACCCGGGCCGCCTGGGCCCGCGCCGCGGCGTCACAGGTGGGAAACTGGCCTTCCATGGCCGAAAAGCCGGTGTTGAAACGTTCGGTCAGCCGGACCTTGAAGGCCAGGTCGGGCTGCTCCAGCGCCATCAGGCGCTCCATCCGGGCCCGCCAGTATTGGTCCCCGGGCTTGCAGGCGTAGGCCAGGGCATGCGCCTGGCCCATGACGTAGGCGAGATCCAGCAGCGTCTGGCGCGCTGCCGGACTGCGGTCCTGGGCCAGCGACGGCGCCGAGAACAGCGCCGCCGCAAGCGTCAGGACTATTCCGAGATCTCGACGGTTTCGCCTTCGAGTTCGCAAAAGTTCACATTCCGTACGTCGATGTGCGAGCCGTCATCGAAATCGGCGCGCATGTCGTAGTTACAGTCGGGCAGGTTGTCGTCGATGGTGACGTCGACCGATTCACCGGCGCCGACCACGTCCACGCCCAGAATGTCTTCTTCCCAGCTGTTGGTCGAGGGCACCGAAAGGTGCAGGGACGTCATGGTGCTGCTGGTGGCGTTGTCGATGGTGAAGTGGACCGGCTCGGTCGTCTGAGCACTGGCGCCGACGGCGAAGGCCATGGAAGCGGCGAGCGCTGCGCCGGCGAATAGAAGACGCTTCATTTATGCAATTTCCCCGCCCGACATTGGGCGCGCGGACGGTAACACCGTCGTCATGTCCGTCCAGCGCTATCCCTTGGCGCGCGACGCGGCGAGGCGGATGACGCGGCGGGTCTCATCCCACGCGACCAATTCGCACGCTGCATCCAAAGGATGAAAAGCGGCCTCGACCGCGTCGTCGCCGGCGCGCGGCTCTCCGGAAATCCAACGCGCTCCAAAATCGATCAGCACGTAATGGTGGTCCGGCGGGAAGAGGCCGTCGACGACATCCAGCAGTCCCGTGAGCTCCGCCACCACGCCGGTCTCTTCGCCCAACTCGCGAAGGGCCGCGTCCTTCGCCCGCTCGCCCGGTTCGATCCGGCCGCCCGGCAGGCTCCACTCACCGATTCGCGGCGGCCGGCCGCGGCGGATCAGCAGCACCTCGTCGTCACGCAGGCAGACGACGCCGACGGCGGGGATGGGAGGGGCGGCCATGACTTCCCTTCCGCCAATGTCCGGTTCGCCGCAAGCCTCGCGGCGCCGGAAAGGTCGGGCGCATTCCGGGATGACAGCCGGGGGGTTGGTTTGAGACAGTCCCCGTCATGAACGCGCCCCTCCCCTCCGACGCCCTCTCGCGCCTCAAGGCCCTGCTCGGGCCGGGCGGGTGGAGCGACGACCCGTCGGTGCTTGCCCCCCATCTAAGCGAGTGGCGGGGGCGATGGGCGGGGACGACGCCCCTGATGGTCCTGCCGCGCACCGTCGAGGAGGTCTCCGCGGTCGTCTCGATCTGCGCGGAGACGGGCACGCCCATCACGCCACAAGGCGGCAATACGGGCCTGGTGGGCGGACAGACGCCGCAGGGCGAGGTTCTGCTGTCGACCGGCCGGCTCAGGGCGGTCCGCGACGTCGATGCCGCCGACGACGCCATGGTGGTCGAGGCCGGCGTCACCCTGCTGGAGGCCCAGCAGGCCGCCGAGGCGAAAGGCCGCCTCTTTCCCCTGAGCCTCGCCGCGGAAGGCACGGCGACGATCGGCGGCAACATCTCGACCAACGCCGGGGGCGTGGCCGTCCTGCGCTACGGCATGATGCGCGACCTGGTGCTCGGCCTCGAGGCGGTCTTGCCCAATGGCGAGATCCTGCGAGGTCTCAAGCGTTTGCGGAAGGACAACACCGGCTACGACCTTAAGCATCTCCTCATCGGGGCCGAGGGGACCCTGGGCGTCATCACCGCCGCCAGTCTCAAGCTCTTCCCGCTGATGCGATCGCGCGCGACTGCCGTGGTGGCGGTCGAGGACCCTGGCAGGGCTGTCGAACTGCTGATGCGCGCCAAGGCCGAGACCGGGGGCGGCGTCGACGCCTTCGAGATCATGAACCGGGTCGGCACGGGCATGGTGCTCAGGAACATTCCCGGGACTCGCGATCCCTTCCCGGGCCAGGACCATCCCTGGACCGTCCTGATCGAGCTGGCGTCCGGGGAGCCGGGCGCGGCCGGCGCGGCGATGGAGCGCCTGCTCGCCCAGGCCCTCGAAGCCGGACTGGTCCTGGACGCCGCGGTCGCCCAGAACGAGCAGCAGAAGCGCGACTTCTGGCGAGTTCGCGAGGACCAGTCAGCCGGGCAGAAGGTCGAGGGGGCCGGCTGGAAACACGACATCTCGGCGCCGGTCAGCCAGGTGCCGGCCATGCTGGCCGAGGCGACCGCCGCGGTGGAGCGCTTCCATCCCGGCGTGCGAGTGGCGGCTTTCGGACACCTGGGCGACGGCAACATCCACTACGACGTGATCATGCCCGCGGGGGCCGACGCTAAGGCCTTTTCGGCGCGACGCGAGGAGGGTTCCCGGATCGTGCATGACATCGTGGCCCGACATGAAGGCTCGATCTCCGCCGAACACGGCCTGGGCCGCGCCAAGACCGCAGAGGCGCTGCGCTACAAGTCGCCGGTCGAGGTCGAGGCCATGCGGGCCATCCGCAAGGCGCTCGATCCCGGACGCATCATGAACCCGGGCGTGCTGTTCTGAACCTTCCGCAGGGAAGGCGCTCCGCCCCCTAGCGATCCACCCGCGGCGTGTCCGACAAGACCGCGGCGCGACCGCCCTCGCGCATGCGCGCCTCGGCGATCTGGTCCAGCGCCGACTGGGCGTGCGGGTCGGTCAGGATGTACCCGATCGTGGAGAGCGAACGCATCGAGGTCTCCGACACGCCCATCGCCTCCGACAGGGCCTCGAAGAAGGTCTTCTCGGCGGGGAAGCGCTTGAAGCGGACCTCCTGGTCGGCCGGGATGCGGGCCAGGGCCTTGGCGCGGGCCACCGCCGTGTTGAAGCCTCCCAGCTCGTCGACGAGGTGCAACTGCAGCGCCTGGGCGCCGGTCCAGACGCGACCCTTGGCGATCTCGCGCACCCGGGCGGCCGGGATCTTGCGGCCCTCCGACACGCGCTGGATGAAGCTGTCGTAGATGCGGTCCATCCATTTGGCGAAGGCGGCGCGCTGGGCGGGCGTGAAGCTCGAGGTCGAGGTGAAGGCGTTGGCGTATTCACCGCCGACGGACAGGTCGCGCATGTCGACGCCGAACCGCGCCGCCAGGTCGCCCAGCACGAACTTGCCGCCGAACACCCCGATCGAGCCGGTCAGCGTGGACGGATTGGCCACGATGTGGCTGGCGTCCGCCGAGATCCAGTAGCCGCCCGAGGCGGCGTAGGTGCCCATGGAGACGACCACCGGCTTGCCGGCCGCCTTGGCCGCTCGCACCGCCGCGCCGATCTGCTCGGACGCCGTGTCCGACCCGCCCGGCGACGAGACGCGGAAGACGATGGCCTTCACGTCCTTGTCTTCGATGGCCTTCTCGAAGGCGGCGGCGATCTCGTCGGAATGGATGACGCTCTCGCGGGCGAAGGGGTCGCTCTCGCCGCGGCCTGTAATGATCGGACCTTCGGCGTTGATCACCGCGATGGCCGGACCGCTCTGACGTTCGGTCACCACCAGCGCGGCGGCGTAGTCCTCGAAGTCGATGATCTTGGCGCCGCGGCCGGCGCGCTCGAGCATGGCGTGCTCAACCTCCGCGACGCCGCCGACGCGGTCGATCAGGCGGCGCGCGCGCGCCTCCTCGGCCGACCAGGGCCCGCCCTCGATCGCCGCCTTCAGGGCGGCCGGCTCCAGCCGGCGATCACGCGCCGCCTGGTTGAGGGCGGAGTTGAAGATCGAAGTCATCCACGACAGCGTCGATTCCCGGTGCGCCGGCGTGAAGTCGTCGTAGAGGTAGGGATTGACGGCGTTCTTGTATTCGTAGCGCTGCTCGTATTCGGCGCGCACCTGGTAGCGGTCGAACAGGCGCTTGAGGAACATCTCGCTCGTGGCCATGCCCGTGGCCTGGAACGAAGCGTTCGGCTGCATCCAGAACTCGCCCGTGGCCGCGCCCAGTTCGTAGGTCGAGACCACCATGCCGTCGGGATAGAGGCCCTGGCTGTGGGCGACGATCGGCTTGCCCGCAAGACGGAAACGCTTGAATGCCTGGCGCAGTTCGTCGGCCGCCGCCGGGGCCATGCCGCCCTCGGGCAGGCGCACCAGCACCGACTTGACCTTGTTGTCCTTCTCCGCGGCGCGCAGGGCGTCGACCACGCGCATGACCGACAGGCTGGGCCCGCCGAAGCCGCCGAAGGGCGAGGTGGAGTCCTGATCGCGCAGACCCTCGCGCAGGTCCAGCTCCAGCACCGCGCTCTGGGCCGCCGTCTTCTCGGCGGCGCCCTGGATCGAGCCCGCGATCGCGCCGAGCAGCAGGAACGGCACGACGACGAAGAACAGCAGCAGGCCGACGAACACGCCGCCGACAGTGATGAAGAACTGCTTCATGGAGCGATTGAGACCCTTTTCCCCTCGACGGCCGACCATAGGGGGCCGTTTGTCACCGTCAAATGAAGACGCGGTAAGGCCCCGGGTGGAAGAGACCCGGCGCCGGCGGCGGCGTGCAGCACATCTAGGCGCCCCGGGGGCGCGGCGCGGCCTTGAAAGGGGATGTCGGGAAGGATGGTCGGAGTACCAGGATTCGAACCTGGGACCTCTGCGTCCCGAACGCAGCGCTCTACCAGACTGAGCTACACTCCGAGGAGCGCGCCTTATAGCGACGCCCCCCCTGCCCCGCAAGCGACGTTTCAGCCTATTTTCGCAGGGAATCCGCAGCGGATGGCAGGCGGCTGGAATCCAAGCCGGAAAAGGCGGCGGGGGTGGTTGCAACGGGCAAGCGGCTGCGCTATCTCCCCCTCCCTCCACGCGGCCCCGCCTTCCGGCCTGGCTGCGCGACCGTTCCTGCTGGGGAATGGTGTAATGGTAACACAGCGGTTTTTGGTACCGTCATTCTAGGTTCGAGTCCTAGTTCCCCAGCCAACGCTCTCCGAACTCAGGCCTGAACCGCGCGTAGGCCGCCGCCGTCCTGGCGCGCGTCGAACCGGGGGCCCTCGATGAGCCTGAGCTTCGATCTCTACTGGTCGTTTCGATCACCCTACTCATACCTGGCGGCGCCGCGCCTGCTGGAGCTCGAACAAGGGTTCGAGGTCGCCTGCCGGGTGCGGCCGGTCTACCCGCTGGCGGTGCGGACGCCCGAGTTCTTCGAACAGCGCGATCCGCTCTGGGTCGGCTACCTGTTGCGCGATGTGAAGCGGGAAGCGGACTTCCTGGGCCTGCCCATCGCCTGGCCCCGCCCCGATCCGGTCGCCAGCCAGGCGGGCGACTACCGCGTGCCCCAGCCGCACATCCACCGCCTCACCCACCTCGGGGTGGCGGCCGCCGAGGCGGGATGCGGCCTGCCGTTCCTCAGGGAAGTCAGCGCCGTGATCTGGAGCGGTGCGGTCGAGAACTGGCACGAGGGCGATCACCTGGCCGGCGCTGCGGGGCGCGCGGGCCTCGACCTCGCCGAGCTGGACGCCCGCATCGCCGCCGATCCGGACCGCTACGCGGCGATCGTCGAGCGCAACCAGTCGGACCAGCGCGCCGCCGGCCACTGGGGCGTTCCCCTGATGGTCTTCCAAGGCGAGCCCTTCTTCGGCCAGGACCGCATCGACCGACTGATCTGGCGCCTGCGGCAGGCAGGGCTGAAGGCGCGGCGTCAGGACCGGCCCACCGGCCCTACGGCGTGACCCCGTAGCCGGCGTACCGCCCTGCGACCCCGGGATCGCGGGCGGTCGCGGCGGCGATGTCGGCGGCGCCCTGGGCGGTCTGCCCCAGGCGCGACCGGACCAGGCCACGCATGTAGAGCGACCCAATGCTCTGGGCATCGGCTCGGAC
>JAIBAU010000048.1 GCA_019695035.1 Caulobacteraceae bacterium
CCAGCCCAGGGCGAACCTCCCAGGGCCTAGAAGTCCGCGCTCGAGCAGCTCGCCGAACGATGGCGCGGGGGTGCGGACCGGCTCCGGTGGCGCTGCCAAGCTCGGCGCCGCGTTGGGATCGCTGCCCACGATGCGGGGCGCGCCGTAGCGAGGTGAGTACGTGCGGAGACCTGGGGGCAGCTGGTGAACGGGGTTTCGAGCGGCTTCGACCTGGGCCGCGTGATGACCAGCAATTCCAGCGGCTGCCAGTGGCAGAGTCGAGCCGTCTACTACATGGGCCACGTGGACGGGTAGAACGCCGTTCTTAGGCCAGACCAGCCCTCGGCGGTGGCGGGCCATTGACCAGGCCAAAGCGCCGCCACCTACCAGGGCGATGAGCAGGGCGAGGGGTAGCCCGACGATTATCAGGCTGTAGGCCGCGACCTGGGCGGGCATCACCGAGCGCCAAAATGCATCATCGCGGGTGGCTTTCTGGCGCTGCTCCTCGATGGCCTGCTGACGTTCTAGGACAGTCGCGGGGTTCAGCTCGTGGGCCGCGAACCCTACTCCACCAGCGGCGAGGGTCAGGGCCAGCAGAAACGCAGCCAGGATCACGCAGCCGGTCTTACTCGGCGAGTTGGTCATCCTGCCCGCCCTTCGTCGGCGACCGCGTATCGGGTCAGGCTGACTCGCGTGTCTGGCGACCACTGCTCGGCGAGAGCGTCGCGGGCAGCTTCCGCAGCTCGTACCAGGTCGATCTTGACGCCAACCACGCGAACGGGGGCAAGATCGCAGCCAATCGCAGCAGGATCGCAGCCCACAAAGAGAAACCCGCCATACTTGGCGAGGTCGCGCAGGATGCGACGGCGCTGTCGTGGCGTCTCAGCCAGGGTCAAGAGTTGGGCTCCACCTTCGGGAACCAGGGCGGAGACTTCGACCACTGTAAAGCCGTGGCGGACGACGGGGGCGCACATCCAGCCGCGCCCCTCGATCGTGGCGAGGGCGAGCAACATTCGTTCATCGAATGGGCGGGACTGGTCGGCGAGGAGATCGGCGAGGGCGGATCGGACGGTCAGCAGAACCCTTATGCTCTTGTGCATGGCTCCAAGTCCTTTCGGTGTTGCGCCGGGACCGGGGCCGTGATAAGCTATCACAAGCCCCGTCCCTGCCAGTACCAGGGTCGGGGTTAGCCCCGTCGCTGTGCTTCCAACACACCGGCGGGGCGCTTTCCTTCAAGGTCTAAACATACCGGGCCACTCTAAATAACGCCTCCTGAGCCTTCCTGAGGGCTTGGCGGGGCATCCTCGCCAAATCGCCAGGCGTCCCAGGTCTCCAAGTCGGCCTCGTTGACGTAGCGCTCTCGGCCCATCTTGACGAAACGAACGCGGGTCTTTAGCTCTTGGCGGTCGGCGTCGTACCATCGCCAGAACGTTGAACGCGAGACGCCGAGACGGGCGGCGGCGTCCTGAAAGGTTATCCAACCTGGTCGGGCCTTCGGCATTCTGACTATTACCTGATGGGTTGCGGTAAGTTGCGTTGAGTCTATCATGGTTTCCTTTCGTGTCAATGCGCTCCAAAGTACGGCATATTCTGTCAAGTAAGCACTTGCTCTAATAGAGTATTATCGGCAGTCCTACAGCCCCAGCGCGTCGCCGATGATGTCGCCCAGGTGGGCGCGCCGATCATCGGTCAGGGCGTTGTGAACGTAAATCTCCGTGGTCGTGATGCGGGCGTGTCCGAGCATCGCTTGGACGTCGGCCGGCTTCCCCGTCCTCTTGTAAAGGATCGACGCGGCGCTGTGCCTCAGTCCATGCGGGCTGATAGGTTGCCCGAGCGCGGCCGATGTATACCGGCGCACGATGTAGCGCAATCCCTCGGCGGTCAGGTCGAACACGCGGGCCTCTGGCGACGTGTCGGGCATGGTCGCCAGGTGGCGGCGGAGGGCGCGCCAGGCGGAGAGGGGAAGCGGGCGAGTTTCCTCGCTCTTGCCCTTCGGTCGGTAGCGGAGAGCGGCGCTTCCGTCGGGGCGCTCGACGACGTCGCCTCGGCGAATTCCGAGCAGCTCAGCTCGTCGAAGTCCCATCGTCAGAGCCAGGGTCAGCAGGGCGCGATCTCGGTCGGCGGTCGGCGAACCTGGGCGGATTGACTCTAGCACGCGGCGGGCTTGCTCCTCGGTGAGCCAGGCGGCTTTGTCGTAGGGCTTCACCTTCGGGCGCTCGACTCCGTCGCAGGGGTTACGGTCGGTTAGCCCCTCCGACCGGGCGAAGCGGTAGAACGAACTGACGGCAGCGAGGCGCTGGGCTATCGTCGCGTCGGCCTTGCGCTGCTCGGTCATGGCGTCGCGCCAGGCGATCACGTCTGAGCGCTGGATCGCCCAGGGCGAGCGCTGGGAATGGGCTAGAAAATCATGCCAGGCGGCTGTATAAGTGGCTCGCGTTCGCTCGCTCCGTCGCCCTTGCAGCCAGTCGGCCGCGACCGACTCCCATGCCTGGGCGGGATCGTCGGCGCCGACGATAGCCAGCGGCGCGGGCTGCGGGTTGCGGATCATGGCAGAGTCAGTCATTGAAAATAACCTCCCCATTTTCCAGTTCGTCTAGTTCCTCCGGGTCCGCCCCTGCTTCGAGCAAGATCGCCCGCGCGCTCTGCGCCAAGGTTGCCTTAGGGCGATAAAGGCCAGCTCGTTTCAAGTGACGGATTAGAGTCACCTCTGCTACCTGAAACTCAATGCTACATCGGCCCAGCGTCGCCCCTCCGTCTAGCAGTTCGCGGAGTTTCACGACATCAACGGCCGTCGGGTAAGCCCCAGGGCCTCGACGCGTGATTCCTGCCTCGACCATCCAGGCTTGAACCGTGGACGCGCTGACCTGATAATGGGCGGCGATATCACGCAAGCTCATTCCCCTTTTCAGGTACATCACCTTCAAGGCCTTCGCCCTTCGTTCCGTGACCATGTTTCCCCCTGTTCACAGACTGCTGTAGACCACGCCAGGATAAGAGGGCGGCGGCGGGTCCGCGTGGACGATCTCGCCCCCGACGACGGTAAGCGCTCGCTCGGCGAGCGTGTAATCTGGGTAGGGGGATTCACCCCCAGCCGGGAGCATCTCGGCATAGATATTCAGAAACGACGCCAAGTCGGGATCGTCGGCTGACCAGGTTCCCCCGTTGACCTCGGCGAAGTCGCCTCGAGCTGTTCTGATTTTGACCATGGCTCGCCCCCTATAAGGGTTGAGCCTCACTCAGACGGGCCAGCGTCTGAGTGAGGCTATCGGCAGACGGCGCGCACGTCCGGCCGGCGGTGGGTTCTACGCGGTACACTTGCAGTAAACAGGCTTGCCCGTCCCATCGTCGGGGGCGACCTGGACGGAGCAGAACCAGCCTCGGCGACCTCGCTTCATGGGCTTGTTGTGCGTCGGGCACATCGGGGCGGAGGCCTCACCCTGGGCGACCTGGGCGGCGCTGCGCTCCTCGGCCGGCTCGAACCCAGCGGCGAGGAGTCGCTCCTCGACCGCCTCAAGCCCCGTGACGTTGACGGAGAGCGAGCGAGCCGTTACCAGCCAGATGAAACCGCGAGGGCTTCTCACTCTGACGGTAGCCGAAAAAGGCGCTTCAGGCAAGGGCGCGGGGGTCGCCGTCGTTGCGGTCGGCTGCTGTGGTGCTGCGGTCTGAGCGGCCATTTCTATAGCTCCTTCTGGATCGCGTCCAGGTGTGCTAGTCTCAGCTGATAATCTCGGATCTCGCGCCAGGACCGGCGGCGGGCCGCTCGTCGAACGTTCTCGGCGTGCGTGACGCGCTCCAGATGGGCGGGATTGCAGCAAGCCCGATTACAACAGGTATGGTCAACGTCCAGGTTGGCCGGGACGGGCTGACCTGTCCACCATTCGAGCATCAAGCGGTGAGGAGTGAACCGAACGCGGATGCCTCCGAACCTCCAAACGACTTGCCCGTAACCGTTGGGCGCGACGCTGCCACGCCAGAGCCAACAGGCGGAGTCGTCTCCCCTCTCGATACGAGAGAGGAGACGGCCGGCCTGCTCAAGAGTGAGTTGGTCACCAGTAAGGCGAGGGGGCATCGTTAGACCTCCTCGCGGAATTCGCGGGACTGGCGACGGGCGCGGCGCTCTTGGCGCTGGGCTTCGAGCTTGGCATCTATCGCAGCATCGCGGGCGGCTCGCTCCGCTGCCCTGATCTGGGCGGGCGTCGGGACCTGGGCTTGTTCCTGGGCCGGGTAGTGGGTGAGCTTGCCCGAGCGGTCGACGACGACGGTTGAACCATCGGTCAGGCCGTAGACAAAGTCCAGCTCGTTGACCTCGGACTCCTCGACCTCGTCGGCCCACTTGGAGGCAAGGACGATCTCGTCGGCCTGGGCCTCGGTCACAGTGACGGCCGGCGGAATGATGAGGATATCGACCGCACGCTGATGCTTGCAGCGCTGATGCCTCCAAAGATGATCCTCGCAATCGCAGGTGTCGGCCGGCCAGCCGTCAGCCTCGCGGGTGACTGTGTGAACCTTGCCCGGTTCGGTCTGGCTCTCGACCTTCCAAACGAGAAGACCGCCCTCGATAATGCGGGCGGTGATGTGGCGGCCCGGCCTGTCGGCCAGATGGCGGGCGGCCAGGTTGACGGCTGCGGCGGCGCGGTTGCGCTCGGCCAGGGAAGGGGTTATAGTTGTCATGGCGGTAGCTCCTTATCAGCTTCTGCCCACGCCCCCGGCTGCTACGAACAGCGCGGGGGCAACGTGTTTTCCTGCTCCCATTATACCATAAATGCAACGTTTTGCGACATATTAGAGCAAGAAAGAACCTTAAGATTTGCTCTGCAACCTTACGGAGCAAAAAGAAACGCGAGCCTGACCAGCGAATTGTTCGGAATCCGAACAGTGTTCGGCGGCGGCGACTCGCGTTTTTTACGTCAAGTTGTGGGGGGGGGTAGGGGATCTATCGCCCGAGCAAGCGGCGGAGGCGGCCCAGGGGTGAGAGTGGGGGCTGGGCCTCGGCTGCGGTCGGCTGCGGTTCAGGCGGAGCCAGGGCGCGGCGCTGCATCTCGACTAGGGCGCTAAGACGGGCGATCTCGTTTCGAGCGGCCGCGAGATCGTCACGCAGCGGGGCGACCTCGGCGGCGACCGCTGCCCGTATCAGGGCGGCGAGGTCTGCTGCTGCGGTCTGCTGCTGCGTTGCTGTGACCTGCTGCTGCGTTTGGGGCTGGGCCTCGAGCGCGAAGCCGCGGCGCTGGAGCTCGTCTTCGACCAGGTCGGCGGGCATGCCGGCCCGACTCATCTCGGCGATGGCCCGGATCACGTCCAGGGCGGCCGGCGGGTAGCGTCGGCTGCGTCCCTCTCCCGTCGTCGGGATCCACCCCGAAAACCTGTCTCTGTAGTATCGCGCTGTGCTCTCAGGAATTCCGAGAGTACGGGCGATCTGTGCAATCGTGAGCATAGCGCCTCGCTGCGGTCTGCTGCGGTCTCCTGGGCAGTCTACCACGGCGGCCGGGGCGTGTCAACGCGCCGTTGCCTAGAGACAGGCCAACCTGGGCCGCCCAGGTCGCTGGGAGGTCGTCCGCGCAAGGCGGGTGTCAACTGTAATACACTGTACAATGTCGCGGGGAAGGGTGTAACCTTATGGTCATTATGGCGTTGTTTGCGGTTTTCGCAAGCTTAAAGAACCTTATAATCCCACCACGGAAGGTTTCCAGGGAGTGCTGTACAATGTCGTTGAGGGAATCTCGTCTCTTATGACGGCGCGCCACATGGGATGGACTGCATTGACACCAACATGTACAGCGCGACTCGAATCGCGGTCGAGTCGCGCTGTGGCGGAGCAATTTTGGCGAGGCAAAAAGGAAAAGGCCAGCGTTGGTACCCGCTGGCCCGTCCTTGCCTCACTAGAGGAGGCGCGCCTCTAACGTAAGCTCTGAACTGGATTTTACGTTTGAATTCGCTGGCCGTCAAATTCAATTCCCGATATCGGGAATTTGTCAGTTCTGGGGAGCTAGACACTCTCTGACAGACCTGATTACCCCTTAAAATTCTACCACACTGGGCTAAATGACATTCGTCGTCTTTGACCCTCGGTTGCCGAATACTATATCATTACTCCCATGAGGGATTCACGCTTGTGCTGGTACCACGAGCATGGAAAGCCCGTCCATAATCTCACAGAAAGGAGGAGGACGCCTCTAATGTTAGCTCTAACACTGACGCCGATGGCCTTCTGGCTCATCGCGTACGCGGCGTACCTCGTGGCGATCATCGTGATCGTGCTGACCATCCGTCGGCCGGTCCCGATCTTCCCGCCCATGCCGCCCAACATCACGTACTAGGGTACGAAGTTGGACCCGAACGCCTCGGCCCCGCGCCGGGGCGTTTCTGTTGGCTCGACGATACTCCATGAACGCCGCGATACCCCATGAACGCCATTCGTAAACCGCGGCCGAGGACACCCCATACAGTCCGGGACACCCCTTGCAATCCATTCGTAAACCGCGGCCGAGGATACCCCATGCAAGCCATTCGCAACACCCATGAACGGCGCTCGAAATTGGCACGCGCCGCGGTCCGAGGACTGCGGCGCGTGCAAGGAGGAGGAAGGAGGGTAACTTCTAGGTTAGATGTTCTCGACCACAGCCAGGGCACGGCGGACGTTGGCCTCGATCAGGCCGATACTTGGGAAGATCCCCGCGTGTCGTACTGCGTGGCCTCGTTCCCAGATACGGTGCTGCTCGCCCGTCAGCGGCCGGAGCTTGTCGCAGTAGCTGATGACGTCGCGCAAGCTCTTTTGAATCTCGCTCAGCTGAGTGTCGATCTGCTCGGCGAGGACAGCGGCCCGGGCGTCGTGGGCTGCGAACTCTGCGCCCGCAAGCTCGGAGGCGAGGCCTTCTTCCTCCGTGGTAAGCTCCAAGATAGCGCGGCGGAGCGAGACGCCCCGCGCCTGGGCCTTGATGACGCTGGAGTCGTCGGGCTCCTCGCCACCCAGCAGGGCGGCCGCGGCCTTGGACAACACGGTATCTGCTCGGCGGGTCGCCTCGGCGAGCTCGTCTTCGAGCTTCTCGCGCCGGCGAGCGACCTCGGCGATTTTCTTTTCCAGGTCGGCGATGCGCTTCTCGGCCTTTTTGAATTCGTTTTCAGTATTGCTCATTGTCGGATTCCTCCTGAGTTTAGTTTCTGCTCCCAGCGAGCTTTTTCCTGGATCGCCCACGCTTCGGCGCGGGCCTCCGTTCCCGAACGGGCATCGGCCGCGATACTCTCGAACAGAGCCCGTATGCCTGGGCTGAGTTCCTCGACGGGCCGCCATTCGGTCGACCGGGCTTTCTTCGGAACGTCGCCGTGGACGATATGCGCGATCTCGTGAAACCAGCTTTCAACCATCCGTTCGATACCCTGTCCCATCGCCAGCTTGATGAGGTATGCATCCCCCTCCCATTCGACCGTTCCCAGGGCGCCGACTGGAAGGTCGGTCAGCCTGACATTGACGATCTCTCGCGTGTAATGCCGCGTGACGTTCTCATGCAGCCACTTTGCCGCGTCGAACTCGGTGCGAAACGACTTGGCCCAGACGTTCATCTTCTCCTCTTTACTGCACGCTGGGGAGGAGTTTCAAGCCTCCAACCCCGTCCCCTAGTCCAGTCCGAGTCCAGTCCAGTCCACCCCTAAAGGGGTGGTGGACTGGATTGGACTCGGACTCGGACACTTATAGGGAAGTCCAGTCCAGTCCAATTGGACTCATCCTGGACTGGACTGGACTTCCAAGTCTGATGCTCCAATAGCAGACCTCCCCAACTCTGTGATGTAGTAGGGATCGCCCTTCGAAGCCTGGCGGACGAAGCCTTTTCGCATCAACGTCGACAACAGCACGAAGAGAGAGCTTCGGGACATGGTCACGAAATTCATCAGCTCCTGGACTTTCGCGCCCGCGGTGACGAACGCATCCATATTGAGGGTTTCCAGGATCTTCCGCTGATTCGAGGTCAGGTCGGGGCCGTAGGTGTAGACCTGGGTTGCGGGGACGACGACGGCGCTCGTTTCGGGCTCGCCCTCGTCGGTCAGCCGGCCGGTCTGGACTTGGACAAGCTTCAGCTTGCGCGGGGCGAACTTCGGCGAGTTCTTCGGCGACTTGTCACACGATATCGTGATGAGGTCGTCGTCAAGCGTGAGCTCGATCAGCGCGTAAGCGTGGCTCAGGAGTGTCGAGGAGCCTCGGTAAGTGTTGCCGTTCTTCCCTGTGTGGTGAACGGGAACGACCGCTGCGGCCGTCGCTCGGCGAATCTCTTCTAGGCTGTCGATTACCAGGCCGACATCTTTCGCGCTGTTCTCGTCGGCGCCGACCATGCAGCGGGCCAGAGTATCAAAGACGATCAGGGCGGGCTGGAGGGGCGTGACCTCGGCGATGAACGCAGCGACCGAGGTCGCGTCGAACAGGTTAACCGGGGTGTCGACAAAGTAGAGTTGGCCAGCCGGCTTTTTGTGGTGCTTGCACCAGGCGATTTTGCGGGGCGCGTAGCCGTCCGCGTCCTCGCCCGCGACGTAGACGACGGGGCTTTCCTGGGCGATCTGTAGAGCCCAATCGAGGGCTACAAAGCTCTTGCCTCCTCCGCTCGGCCCGTAGAACATCGTAAACTGGCCGGCGGCGACCTCGTTTTTGATGAGCCACTTTACGGGCGGTCGGCTGTCGAGCTCGTCGGCCGGGATCAGATGAAACCTGGGCTGAGTCCGAGTCCGAGCCGGAGTCCAGCCGTTCGAACTGGACTCGCCTTGGATTCGGTCTGGACTCGCGCTTGGACTCGGTTCGTATGGCCCATGTCCGTTGTTATTGTGGGTTTCCTGCGTAGGGGTATAGACCGCCTTAAGGTTCGCGTATGCTGCTGCCATGGTGCGTTCTCCGTAAGTGGTCTGTCCTCGTTGTTCGTCCCACTTGGGGCGCATCAGGGCAGAGGAGCGGAACAGGCGGTCGGCGGCGGGGACGTCGCCACCCGTCCAGAACAACAGATGACGGGCGAGGTGATAGTCAGCGCGGGAGTCGTCGCCCCCGTACAAGCTGACGTCGCCTCGGAGGTAGAGAGCTTCGAAGTCGGGGCCGGCGCTGCGGGCGTTGCAGGCTTTGGCAAGGATCGCCGAGTCGTCTAGCTCGACCGGGACCGGGACAAACTGGGGCAACGGTTCGGACGTGCTGCCGAACGTGTCTGAGTGCCAGAACTCGAGGACGGCGGAGCGGTCGGCGATAGTCGGCGGAGTGTCGGCCCAGCGGCGCCCCGTCAGCGTGAGGAAACGCCCCGCGTCGTAGACCTCGATATTACCTACGCGCCGACGACCATTCGGGAGCTTCCCCTTGATGAAGATGCGGAGGCCTCGCCCGCTGGGGGTGATCTCGGTGTAGCTGTCGAGCCCTTCGACGTGATAGGCGGCGGCGGGGTCAAGCTGCCCGTCGTCGCCTATGCAGTGGTCAATATCAACCCCTACAAAGGGATCGTCGGCGGTCAGGACGTAGCCGACGCCGTCGTAGGTGTCGCGGTCGTAGGCAGCGACCGCGGCCGAGAATGTCGACCAGGTCGCGGGGTTAGTTACGGAGGCTCTTCGCCCTGTCTTGGGGTCGTGAGGAACCTTCGTCGGCTTTCCCTCGCGGGTCTCGTATCGCCAAGTTACCCACTGGGCGCGGCCCGTGAGCTCGCGAGGGATGGCAGGGGTGTTGACCTTGCTCGTCATTGCTGGGCCGCCTTTCGTACTGCGTCGACGGTGAAAGCTCGTCGGCGGGCGTAGTAGGCGAGGGCGGCGGGGAGCTGCTCAGCGCGGATCGTCAGCGCCACGCGGCGCGGTACGCCTAGACTCTCGAGGAGTCGGACGGCGCTGAGCGGCGCGTAACCGTGTTCGGACGGTGGGCGCTCGTAGGGGTCAAGATCGAAAGCGTGAAGCATTTTGCGGCTCCTGTTGGGGCCGCTGGGGATTGACAAGAGGCCGGGGGATGGGGTAAAATGGAATTGTCGAGTTCCCATAACCCCGTTCCCGCGCCCTCGCGTCGCTTCCCCAGGCGGCGCGTTTGGCTTTTTAGGCGGCCTGCTGTTGCTGTTGCCCATCGGCCTGCCTGTCGGCGGTTAGAATGCCCAGCCCCAGAGAGAGAGCGAGTCGGGCGACGTCGGTCGGCAACAGATCGCGGGCGTTGGCCTCCTCTTGCAATGTCTGCATCGTGATCTGACCAACACGAAGGCGAAGGTTCTCGCGGGGCGGTCCGGGTTTGCGGGACATAGTTGGAGCCTCCTTTTCTCGGTGGAAACGTTCCTTGAGTAACGTTACTTGACACAGACTCGGTGATGTTAGATAATTCCTCGTAGCAAAATGCACCACGGCGCGGGGCTCCCCGTCCGTGTGTGCGAAGGGGCGGCCCGCGTGATTGCGGCCGTTTCTACGTCTCGGAGGGGCCTTCCCGAACACTTGCCAGGTGAGACGGGGAAGGCCCTCCGCATTTCCCATATATTGTACCGCAGGCGTCCATCGAAACGCAACCTATAGGACTTGCGCGTTTCCGAGGACAGTATAGCTCAGGTTCGCTCAAGAAATCTGAGGAAAACCTGTGAAAAAATGGTGGATTTGTTAGTCTCCCCTAAACTTTCGTCCTCGCCGGCGCCGTGACCCCCGAAACCCTCGCCAGGGCATGCCGATATACCAGCCGAGATAGACCAGGGCAACCAGGACGGCGAGCCCGACCACAATCGTCAGAATGTCTAGGGCGCTTACTCGCCCGGCTTCGTTGGCATCCCCTGATCGTCGACCAGCCCCAACAGGCGGGCCGCGATCAGCCCGCCCTCGTTGTCGCCGACGATGGTCGAGGCCGCCCGAGCAGCTCGCAGAAAGACGACGGGGCGCGGCTGCCCCTCGGCCTCGGCCTTTCGTATTGCATCGCGGGCCGCGTCGATGGCATGGGCCCGGCGGATCTTCTGAAACTTGTCTGATGCGTCGATCTCGCTCATTTCCTTAACCCTCCCAGGCTTCCCCGTTGGGCCACCCCTCGATTAGCTTCTGTAGCTCCTCGGCCTTGCTCTTGAGTCTAGAATACTTCCCCCCCTTGTGCTGTCCAGCGAGAGCGGCGGCGGCTCCTGCTGGAGTCTTGCCCGCGTCCATCGCTTCGACGAGGCGCGTTTCCTCCTCGTCGAGCGGGATGCAAGCGGCTCGCGCCTTCTCCGCCAGAGTCGGAGGTGGGCTAGGTGGCTCCGTCTCAGCGGGGGCGTTTTCGTCCCTATTTTCAGAGGTGGGCGGCCACCCACCCACGCCACCCACCCCCGTTTCAGGGCGGATAATGCGAAGCTCAGGACGCGCCGGCGCGGTCGGCGTTGTGGGGATCTGGCCCATATTCGGCTCGCCGCGGTGGCCAGGATCGCCAGGTTTCCAGCTCTCGCCGGCGGCTCTCAGTGGGACTTGCGCCCAACTTGCCGAGTCGGACTTGGGGCCGCTGGGGAGCAGTCGGCCGACCGTCGCCACGTCCGCGGCAGTGCATTCGGGCATGGCCAACAGGCGCGGCGGACCGCTTGTTTGGTCGAGCCACGCTTGACCAGGTGCCAGGCTCCAGGTATCCGCTTTCAACCCAGGGGCGACCATGCGGGCATGCTGCGGTCTGCTGCGGTGTACGTAGGCGCTCGAAAGAACGTCACGCAGGGGGCCAACAGCTTCTTTCGTCGCGTCTTGCATGCAGACCATACCATGCAGCCCGAGCTTTCGACCTTCGACGGCCAAGAGGCGCATTGTACGGGTTAGGAGCTCGGCGCGGGGGCCTCCCCTCGAAACGAGCGAAGTCCACTCGTCACAGACGACGAGGACGGTCGGGCCTGTCGCGCCGGCCTTGCGATCTTCCAGCAGGTCCAGCACAGCCCCCAGCGCGTGCTTTATCGCCGTGGGGTCGTCGTCAACGGGGGGCAAGAGAAAAGCGCTGCTCAACGGGGCGAGGTCGCCGGCGAGACTGTCGCGGGTCGCGTGTAGGTGCGGGTCAATGACGATCAGCTTCCCGTCATTCAGGGCGGTTTGGCTGACGAGGGCGCGGGCCGTGGTAGACTTCCCGCTTCCCGTCGCGCCCAGTATGGCGACAGAGTAGAGGTCGGCGAAAATGCCGTAGGCGGGTATTCCCGCGTTAGGGTTCCAGCCCAGGGCGAACCTCCCAGGGCCTAGAAGTCCGCGCTCGAGCAGCTCGCCGAACGATGGCGCGGGGGTGCGGACCGGCTCCGGTGGCGCTGCCAAGCTCGGCGCCGCGTTGGGATCGCTGCCC
>JAIBAU010000049.1 GCA_019695035.1 Caulobacteraceae bacterium
GCAGGCTGCTGCGCGTCGCGGCGCGCCTGGCGCGCGGCCTGACGGTGCGTGCGTTCGGCCTCGGGCTGCGGCGGCGCCGGCGTGGCGGCGGCCGGCGCCGGAGCCGGCAGTCCTCCCGCGCCCAGCCGCGCCGCGTCGGCGCTGACCATGCGCAGCACCAGGGGAGAGTCGGCGAAGCGGCTCATCAGCGCCTGGGCGATGCGCGCCGCCGGGCCGATGCGGGCCTCGCCGCGCGAGGGATCGAGGTAACGCACGCGCATGTCGCCCACCAGCGCCAGCGCGCGGGCGTCGTCGCGCCCCTTGAGCCGCGCCAGGAGCAGCGCCGGCCGGTTCTGCGCCTGCCAGCCGTCGAACAGCATCTCCAGCCGGTCCGTCGCGTCGCGGCCGCCGCGCACCATGGCGTCGGTCTCGTCGAGAATGGCGGCTTCCAGCCGGTCGAGCTCGCCGGCCTGCTCCTCGCCATAGGCCGCCACCAGGGCTTCGATCAGCTTGAGGTCCGCCGTCTGCCCTGACGTCGAGGGGCGCTCGACCAGCCGGGCGAGCCGGTCCCGCCCCTCCGGACCCGCCGCCGCCAGGACGCGCGCCGCCGCCCCGGCATGGCGCGAGCGGACACTCTGCAGCGCCCAGTCCACCTGGGCGGCGTTGGTCTGGGGAAAGCCAGAGATCATGCGGTCGGCGTTCACCTGGGCCAGCACCTCGGCCGGATCGACCGCCTCCCAGGCCCGCGCCAGCTGATCGACCAGCTCCACGTCCCCGAAGCGCAGGGCAGCGTCCGCCGAAATGTTCGCCTTGGCCAGGCCACGCAGCAGCACGATGGCCTCGCGCACCCGCGCCTCGTCCCGCGCCCCCAGCGCCGCCACCGCTTCCTGCGCCGCCTGCCCGGACGCTCCCGGCAGCCACGCCACCTCCTCCGTCAGCCGCTGGTACGGGTCGAGCAGCACCCCGGCGGCCCAGCCCGAGCCCCGCCCGGCCGCCTCGATCTGCTCGCGGGACGACCGCGGCGTCAGCCCGGTAAGGGCGAACGGATTGTCCGTCAGCGAGAAGAGGCGATCGTCCCCGGCCATGGGGCGACCTTAGCGGTCCTGTGCGCCGACGCCACCCGCGATCGCGGCCAGGGTCTCGAGGGCCTCCCCCAGCCGTCGGGTCAGCCGGTCCCGCCGGGCGCCCGACGCGGCCAGCGACCGGATCGACCGGCCCTGGCCGGCGACCTCGCGCAGGACCATCAGCGCGTCGGCCGCCGATGCGGCGCGTCCACGCCCGGCGTAGCGGGCCGCCACCGCCGCCTCCATTCGCGCCACCTCGCGGCGGGCCCTCGCCAGCCTCAGGGCGACAGCCTCCGCAGCCCCCCTCCCGCCGCCTCCCGGCGCAACCGCCAGCGACGACGCCTGTCGCGGCTGGGCCGCCTCGAAGCGGCGGCGATAGGTCAGCCCGGCCGCCTCCTGGACCGGACCCAGCCTCCCTGACGTCCGCAGCATCTCCAGCCCGTCCCGGCCGTTCAGGCGCAACCCCGCGGCCGTACGCTCCAGGCGAACGCCACGCGCCGCCTCCAACGCCCGGGTTTCGGCGAGGGCCTCGCGCAGCCAGACCTCATCTCGGGCGGCGGCCAGGTCGTCGGCCAGCGCCCCCGCCAGGGTCCGCGCCCGCGTTGTCTGACCCGACGCCTCCGCCCGGCTCACGGCCTGCAGCCGTGCGGCCTGCGCTGCGGTCAGCGGCCGGCCGTTCACGAACGGGAGCCTTGCGGCGTTGCGAGGCCGGCTCATCCCGCCGCCTCGCCGGCGGCGCGGGGCTGTTCCAGCTGGTCCACCCATTCGGCCACCCGCTCCAGCGCCGCCTGCTGGGCGGGGGTGCGCCGCAGGTACATCGCTCGCCGGTGGGCGGCGCAATAGCTCTGCGCCCCGCTGGCCGCGCAGCAGGACATCACCGCCTCGCCGTCGCCGCTGACCGGATAGGCGCACTGTCCAGGCCGGCGCTCCATCCAGGGTCGGGGCGTCGCCCGGACGGGAGCGGCCGTCGGCGTCGGGAGGTGGATCTCCCGCGGCGCGCGGCGCGGCCTCAGCGCCCGGGCGAGGGCCCGGCCCCCCCGGACCTGGTTCGCCGCCGCCAGCCCCGGGTCGCGCTCCGCGGCCCAGCCCATGCGATGCGCCTTGGCGATCAGCGCCGACCGGGTGGTGCCGATCCGCCGGGCGCTTTCGGAAGCCGAGAGTCCCTGCTCCAGATAGAGGTGACGCGCGGCCTGAAGCACCTCGGGACTCCAGCAGAAACTCATTTGAACTCACCTTGTGCTGAAGGCCGTCGTTCTGACGACCACGAGCACATCGTTCGTTCATTCGACCGGGCGTCCAAGCGCAAATTGTAATTGACACGACAGAATTGGTCGGAGACTGTCCGGCCATGGCCCTGCCCCCCATCGCCCGCCGCATCGCCGAAGCCCGCCGCCAGGCCGGCTGGTCCCAGCACCGGCTCGCCGACGCCATCGGCGCCGCCCAGACGACGGTGTCGTCCTGGGAGCGCGGGCGCACCGAACCGGGGCGCGAGGACGTGCGCCGCGTCGCCGACGCCCTCGACATTCCGGTCTCGGTCCTGGAACTGGGCGGCGAGCCGGCGGCCGGAAACGTTCAGACCGTCCAGTTGGTGGGCTTCGTCGCGGCCGGCGCCCGAGCCTGGTTCGCCGATGGCCAGGGTGACTTCGGAGAGGTGCCCGCCCCTCAGAGCGCCAACGACCGCACGGTCGCGGTCGAGATCCGGGGCACCAGCCTGGGCGAGTTCTTCAACGAGTGGCTGGTCTATTACGACGACCGCCGCGAGCCCGTGACGACCGACCTGATCGGGCGACTTTGTGTGGTCGGACTCGCCGACGGCCGGGTGCTGGTGAAGATGATCAAAATGGGGTCGGCCCCGGGGCTCTACACCCTGCTGTCCCAGACGGAAGACCCGATTGCCGACGTCGAGGTGCTGTGGGCTGCCCGCGTGCGCAGCATGACCCCGCGCTGACCATCTTCGCGCTAAGGTAGCCGGGCGGCCCGAAAAACTCGCATAGGAAGGAACCGCCAAGCTGTTGGCGCGCTTACCCCTGAATCAGGGGACGGAGGGCGCGTCATGCCCGGACATCGCATCCGGCGAAACCTCGTCGGATCAATTCGCATTTCACAGCTCGCCTCCGTGGCCGCAACCGCGTTCTTCCTGGGAGCGGCGGGCCCGGCCCGGGCCGCCACCGCCGACGACCTGTCGCGCCTTTCCCTCGAGGAACTGGCCAATGTCGAGATCACCTCGGTTTCCAAGCAGGCCGAGCCGCTGAGCCATGCCGCAGCGGCGGTTTTCGTCATCTCCGCCGACGACATTCGCCGTTCGGGGGCGACGTCGGTCCCGGAGGTCCTGCGTCTTGCGCCGAACCTGCAGGTCGCCCGCATTGACGCGGTCTCCTACGCCATCACGGCGCGCGGCTTCAATTCACGCGAGACGTCGAACAAGCTGCTGGTCCTGGTGGACGGGCGAAGCGTCTACACGGGGCTCTATTCCGGCGTCTCGTGGGACAGCCACGCTGTGCCGCTGGGTGAGATCGAACGCATCGAGGTCATCTCGGGGCCGGGCGGCGCCCTCTACGGGGCCAACGCCGTCAACGGCGTGATCAACATCATCACGCGCCGGGCCCACGAGTCCCAAGGCGTAAGGGGTGGGGCCGGGATCGGCGATGACGAGGCCCGGCTCACGGCTCGCCTCGGGACGCGGTTCGGCGACACCGGAGCCGTGCGAGCCTACATCAGCGCTTTCCGCATCGATGACACCTACAC
Source organism: Caulobacteraceae bacterium (assembly GCA_019695035.1). Classification (GTDB taxonomy): domain Bacteria; phylum Pseudomonadota; class Alphaproteobacteria; order Caulobacterales; family Caulobacteraceae; genus JAEZEZ01. The sequence goes on from JAIBAU010000049.1 coordinate 3,789, forward strand.
CGCTACGGGCGCCGAGGTTGGCGACCATGCGGCCGGCGTCCAGGGGGGTTTCCGCGCCGACTGGGGCGGGGCGTCGGACCGCTACACCCTGCAGGGCGACCTCTACCACCACGACGTCGCGGACCGGGACGCCAACCCGGGCAGCGACCTCGATGGCGGCAATCTCCTCGGCCGCTGGAGCCACGCATGGACCGATGGGGCGTCCACGACCCTGCAGGCCTACTACGACCGCAACGAGCGGGACGAACCCAGCCTGTTCAGTCGCGAGATCACCTACGACGTGGCGGTGCAGCACGACCTCGCGGCCTGGGGCCGGCACAACCTTTCGATGGGGGCGGGCTACCGCCGCGTCGACAGCACCTATCAGACCGACCCGGGCTCCTTCGTTTTCGTCTCGCCGCCGCGGTTGCAGGTCGACCTCGCCAACGCCTTCGTCCACGATCGCATCGCGCTCACCAGCGCGCTGGATCTCACCCTCGCCCTGAAGGCCGAGGACTCCAGTGTCTCCGGACTGGAATGGCTTCCGGGCGCGCGCCTGGGCTGGACGCTGGGCGATCGCACCTTCCTCTGGGCGCGCGCCGAGCGCGCCGTCAGGACCCCCTCCCGCATCGACCGGGGACTGGTCTTCACAGGCTTCCTGGCGCCGAGCGAGATGGATGCCGAAAAGCTGTGGGCCTACGAGATCGGCTATCGCGGCCGGCCCACGGAGCGGACCAGCCTGACGGTTTCCGCCTACTTCAACGATTACGACGACCTGCGGACCGTGGACCTGGGAACCGGTGGGACCCTTCCGGTCACCTTCGCCAACTCGGCGCGCGGCGAGGTCTACGGCATAGAGGCCTGGGGCAGCTGGGACGTGACGTCCCGCTGGCGGCTGCATGCGGGCGCCTCGGCGCTCCACAAGCGGCTGGAACCCAAGCCCGGCAGTCGGGACATCACAGGCATCGCGTCCGGGGGGGACGACCCCGACTGGCAGGCCCAGGTGCGCTCCCAGTTCGACCTCACCGAGGACGTCGAGTTCGACGTGGCCGTGCGCGCCGTGGACGAGCTGCAGTCAGGCGTGCCGGCCTATGTTGCGACGGACGCCAGGCTCGGCTGGCAGGTCAATGACAACCTCGAAATCTCACTGGCGGGCTACAATCTCTTCGACGACCGGCACGTGGAATCCGACGACGCCGGTCGTCGCCGCGAGATCGGCCGCAGCGCCTTCCTGCGTCTGCGCTGGAGGCCCTGAGCGAATGATCCGGGCCGCGCGTCGTCAGTCTGCGCCGGGATGGGCCATCCTGGCCCTGTCGCTCGTCCTCGCCGGACCCGCGCTCGCCGAGGGTTCGTCGCTCGAATATCCGGTCAAGGCCAACTACCTCGTCAAGTTCGCCGGCTTCGTGCAGTGGCCGCCGACCGCCTTCGCCTCGCCGACCACGCCCATGACCCTCTGCGTGGTGGGTGAGGACCCGTTCGGCTCCGCCCTGGACCGCGCCGCTGCGACCGAGAGCCTGGAGGGCCGCCGCCTGGTGATCCGCCGCATGGACCGGATCGACGCCCGCTCGGGCTGCCACATCGCCTATCTCGGGGCGTCGCGTCGCCAGACCGTCGGGCAGGCCCTGACCTCCCTTGCAGGCGCCCCCGTGCTGACGGTCACGGACGCCGCGCGCGGCGGGTCCCGCGGCGTGATCCACTTCGCTGTGACGGGCAACCGGGTACGCTTTCACATCGACGACCGCGCCGCGGCGCAGGACGGACTCACCATCAGCTCGCGCCTTCTGGCCCTGGCCCTCTCCGTACGCGGACGGGGAGATGGACGATGAGCACCGCCGCTCCGGACGGCCGCCGCCCCCTCTTCCCCATGATGGCGCTCGCCAGTGTGATCATCCTCCTCGTGGCGGGCGTGCTCATGGCCGCCTTCAACGAGCGTCTCTACGCCCAGCAGAAGGCTCGGGAGGCGGCCGTACAGGCCGCCATCCTCGCCGACACCGTCGCCGCGGCCTTGATCTTCGACGACTCCGCAGCCGCGCAGGAGAGCGTGAACGCGCTGAAGTCCAATCCCGAGGTCGCGGCGGTCGGGGTCTTCGACCAGCGCGGGCGTCTCGTGGCCCGGCTCGTGCGCGGGAACGAGGCCCTGCCGCCGCAGCCCCGTCTGCAGGCGCCGACCTTCCAGCACGGGCGCCTGACGCTCACCATGCCGGTCAATGACAAGGGGGGCTCGCGACTGGGCGCGGTGCACCTGCGCCTGCTGGTCGAGCCCACCTGGCGGCGCCTCGGTCGCTACGCCGGGGTGGCGCTGCTGATCGGCATGGCCGCGGTGGTGCTGGCGGTGCTCGGGGTATCCCAGGGCGCCCTGGCGCGCGCCAACGCGGCCCTTCGGGCCCAGGCGGCGGATCTCGCCGAGTCCAATCGTCGCCTCCAGGAGCAGATCGAGGAGACGGCGCGAGCCGAGGAAGCCCTTCGCCAGGCCCAGCGCCTCGAGGCCATGGGCCGGCTGACGGGCGGCGTGGCGCACGACTTCAACAATCTGCTCATGGTGGCCTCCTCTGGCCTCGATCTCCTGGACCGAACCGAGGATGCGGAGCGGCGGGAGAAGCTGAAGGCCGGCATCCGCCAGGCCATGGAGCGGGGCGCCGCCCTGACCAGTCAGCTGCTGGCTTTCTCGCGGCGGGCCGCCCTCAAGCCCCGGGTTGTCGACCTGACCGCCCGCATCGAGACAATGCGGGTCCTGCTGGAACGCTCGTTGCGAGAGGACATCACGGTTCGGGTCGACCTGCCCCGCGACCTCTGGCCGGTGGAGATCGACGACAACGAGTTCGAACTGGCGCTGCTCAACATCGCGGTGAACGCCCGCGACGCCATGCCGAACGGCGGCGCCATCATCATTCGGGGCGAGAACGTGGCCGCCGAAGGCGCGGACGGTGCGAGCGCAGACCATATCCGCCTCTCCGTCTCGGACACGGGCACGGGCATGAGTCCGGAAGTCGCGGCCCGGGTGTTCGAACCCTTTTTCACGACCAAGCCTGTGGGCAAGGGCACCGGTTTGGGCCTCAGCCAGGTTTACGGGTTCGCCCGCTCGTCCGGAGGCGAAGTCCACATCGACAGCTGCGAGGGGCACGGGGTGACGGTGGTCATCACCCTGCCCCGTTCATCCAAGCCGCTGAGCGAGGCCGCCGTGGCCGCCGAAGGGTCGGCCGCGGGCCGGGCCCGCGGGCGCGTCCTCATGGTCGAGGACGACGACGAGGTCGCCGCCATGGTCGACCAGATGCTCGTGTCGCTCGGCTACCGCGTCGCGCGCGAGCCGGACGCCGAGCGCGCCCTGCGGCGGCTCGAAGGCGACCCCAGGTTCGACCTGGTCTTTTCCGACATGGTGATGCCAGGGGACATGGATGGCCGCTCGCTGGTGCGCGAAGTGCAGCGCCGCTACCCGGGCCTGCCCGTGCTGCTGACGACGGGCTACTCCGAAGCCGCCGCGCTGGCCACGACCGAAGGCCTGCGCCTGCTGACCAAACCCTATCGCATCGACGCCCTGGCCGAGGCGATCCGCGCCGCCCGGGCCGACGGGCGCAAGGCGCGGTCACGCCGACGCGAGAGGGCCTGAGAGGCGGCTGCGGCTCAGATCATCAGAGCCAGGACCGCGAGGCCGGCCACTGCGAGCGCCAGCAGCACCGTGACGATTGGCGAAGGTCCCGCTCCGGCGCCGCCCGAGGCGATCTGCAGGGGGACGTCGACGACGCGCGCGAAGCGCTTCTCGTCGGCGGAAAGGTATGCCTCGCCGGTGTCGATGAACCTGGTGGCCATGGAACCCTCCTCAAGCCGGGTCGCCGCGCGCGCCGGGGCCTGTGGGCGCGATGCGGCGCCCAGGCCTGAAACGCCCGAGCCCGGGCCGCCGTTCCGAACCCGGCTCGCCGGGAGCCTCGGCCGGCTTCGACGCGGGCGCGAAGGCGGCGCTCAGTTCCGCGACCGAGGCCCGCAGGGCCAGCGTCAGCGTCTCCGCACGGAGCGCCTGGGCGGCCGCGGCCCGCTCGCCGCGATCAAGAGCGTCGCGAGCCTCGACCAGAACGGCCTGCAGCGCGTCCGCGCCCGCCTCTGCGGCGGCGAGGGCGGCGGAGAACCGGCCGACGGGGGAGGCGCGTCGCTGTAACCGCCGCCCGACGACCCGCGCAGCCCGGGCGAGGAGGGCGCGGGGATCGGCGGGCTCGAAGGGCACGGCCTCACCCCGGCTGCAGCCGCCTTCGCCACGGCGTCGGTAGGCGGCCGCCCAGTTGCGGAATCGGGCGGTCTCCCGCTCGAGCTGGCCGCGGCAGGCCCGGGCGAAGTGGGAATCCGCCTCGGCCAGGGCTGTCGCGTAGGCGGGGTGGCGGAGATCGTAGCCCGGCGCTGCGGGGTCTGACGGGTCGAAGGGGTTCGAAACCTGGGCCCGGGGAGCCGAGCGCGCCGCAGCCGGATCGGGCCGGCCGGTGGAGAAAGTCATGAATCGCCTCTCTCTGGTGGCCAATTATGACGTTTTGTGCTTGCTCGTCAAGATGGGCGATGGTGGAGGCTCGCCAAGGCCCCTACCGTGGCCGACCTGGAGGCGAGCATGACGGGATCGGATCAAGGGCGGGGCAAGCCCGCGGCGACAGCGCGTGGCGGCTGCGCCTGCGGGGCGGTGCGGATCGAGATGACATCGCCGGCGACCTGGGCCTGGCACGACCACGGCCGCGCGACGCAGCGCGCCCACGGGGCTCAGGCGGGCGTCTTCGTGGGGAGCTGGAAGAAACGGGTCCGCGTCCTCGATGAGGAGGGGCTGCTGACACGCTGGTCCGAACCGGACACCGGGGCGGTGCGGGGGTTCTGTGGCCGCTGCGGGACACCGCTCCTCTACGAACGGCCGCGCTCGCCGCACTTCGTCAACATCCCGCGGGCCGTCTTCGAGACGGGAGTGGGCCGCGAGCCGCGTTACCACCTCAACATCGAGGCCGCCCCGGCCTGGGCCTACAGGGGCGAGCCGCTGGGACCGCTGAAGGGCTTCCCCGGGGTGCTTCGGGAGCGACCCGGACGGCGCAAGCCCGTGGGGCTCTCAGACCTCTTCTGAGCGCCGTCAGGGACGCCGGGGGGCGGTGTCCGGAGCACGGCTGACGCGGCGCCGGCGGACGGGGGGAGCCGGGCCGGAACGGCTTGATGCAGGATGGATGGGGGACCGCGCCGCCTGCGGGTCCGGAACGATGGTACCGCCTCCCCGGCTCGAACGGGGGACCTCTAGATCCACAATCTAGCGCTCTAACCAACTGAGCTAAGGCGGCATCGCTATCGCGAGAGGGGCGTCTCATAGACGCGCGCGGCGCGCCGATCAAGCGAACCCTTCGCACCGTGCGCGGGCCCCGCCAAGGCGGAACTGGGCCGTCGGCCGCCCGGGCCCGCGGCGGCAAGGCCCGACCCCAAAGAAAAACCGCCCCGGAGGCGATCTCCGGGGCGGTTCGTCTTGTCCGTTCGGACCGGTCCTAGCCGAGGCGCCAGGTCAGCGGCACGCGCACGCGCGCACCTTCGACCGGGGCTCCGTCCACCGTCTTCGGACGCATCCGGAACTTGGACGCGGCGCGGATGGTGGCTTCGCCGAAGCCGGCGCCGGCCGGGCTTTCCGACACAACTTCGCAGTTGGTCAGCGAGCCGGAGGCGGTCACCGTGCACTCGATGGTCGCACGGCCGTCGATCTCCTGGTCCCGGGCGCGCTGCGGATAGTAGCGCTCCAGGTCCCCGCCGTCGGGCTTGCGCACCCACTGCGGGTTGGTGATCACGGACGGCCGCGGCGGAGCCGGCGGGGCCGGCGGCGGCGGCGGTCCGGGCACGATGACCGGCGGGCCTTCGTACTCGCGACGGTCCTCCTTCTTGGTCGTCTCGATGACCAGGGGAGGCGGCGGAGCCACGTTCGGCGGCGGGATCACCGACTCGCGCACCTGCAGCTTGGGCGGGGGCGGCGTGTCGGGCGGCGGCGGCGGCGGCGGCGGCGGAGGCGGAGGCGGCGGCGGCTCGAACGTCTGAACGTCGATCGCCTCGTCCGAGTAGTTGACCTCTTTGATCTTGAACTTGGCGTTGTAGATGTAGAGGAACAAAAGCCCGAACATCACCGTCACCACGGCGAACGCGGCGATCCTGACGGAAGCCGGGGCGCCGCGCCGATTCCTCGGCGGGTCCAGAACGGGGTTGCGGTGGTATTCTTCAGCCATGCGCTAACCCGCCCTATTTCGGTGCGTTGTCTTCGCCGACGAGGGCGACGCTGTAGAACCCGTTATCCTGGAGCGTGTTCATCACTTCCATGAAGGTCCCGTAGCGCGTTTCCTGGTCGGCGCGGATGAAGATGCGTTCCTTCGCCGGATTGCGGGTGCCGACCAGACGAGCCAGGTCGGAGCCCATTTCGCCGATCGAGGTCCGTCCGTCGCCGATCCACACGTCGCCATCCTTCTGGATGGAGATGTAGATCGGCGTCTGCGGAGGCGCTGCAGGCGGCGCCACGGCCGTCGGCAGTTTGACGGGCACCGACACCGAGGCCAGAGGCGCTGCCACCATGAAGATGATCAGAAGGACCAGCATGACGTCCACGAAGGGCGTGACGTTGATCTCGCTGTTCTGCTCGATGGTGAACCTCGAGCCGCCGCCAGGCCCTGAAAGCTTCGCGGCCATCTAGGTTACGCTCCCTTGTCGAGCTGCCGCGAAATCGCGTTCATCAGTTCCGCAACGAAGCCTTCCGAACGGGTGCCATAGGCCGAGATCCGCGTCTGGAAGTAGTTGTAGAAGATAACCGCCGGGATAGCGGCGAAGAGGCCGATGCCGGTGGCGAGCAGCGCTTCGGCGATGCCGGGGGCGACAACGGCCAGGTTGGTCGTGTTCGTATTCGCGATCCCGATGAACGAGGTCATGATCCCGTACACCGTGCCGAAGAGGCCGATGAAGGGGCCCGACGAGCCCACCGAGGCGAGGAACTGCTGGCCGCCCGACAGGCGCTTCGACAGGTTCGCCTGAACCGCGTTCACGGCGGCGGCGGCGCGGGTCAGGGTCGAGTCCTTGTGGTCGCCGCCGACGCCCAGGCCGGCCTGGCGGGACATCTCGACTTCTTCCGAAGCCGCCGCGGCCATGTCGGCCAGCGGGTTGCCCTCGAACTCGTCCGAGGTCGCGATGCGACGCATGTCCGCGATCGAGCGCGCGCCGCGGAAGGCTTCCAAGAAGCGGTCCGAAGCGCGGTTCAGGGCGCCAAACTCGAACAGCTTGATGATGAGCAAGGTCCACGAGAAGACCGAAGCCAGCAGCAGGCCGATCATCACGACCTTAACGACCATGCCCGCGTCGATGAACATCTGCGCGATGGTCAGCTTGCCGGCGTTCTTGATTTCGGTGGGCGCCTCTTCAGCCGCGTTCTCCGGGGTCGGAGCGGCGGCGGCGTCGGCGGCCGGAGCCGCAGGCGTAGCGGCGGTGGTCGCCGGAGCGGCGGCGGCGTCAGCAGCCGGAGCAGCGGGAGCCGGGGCCGGCTGAGCGAGGACCGGCGCGGCGATAAACAGCGCGGCGGCGCCCATCAGGGCGGCAATGGGATGGATGTTTTTCTGTTCGAGCATCTTTCGCCAGTTCCTGGTTGGTCTGACACGTTGGACCAAGGGTCGTCCCGCGGAAGCGTTCTCCACCCCAACTACACAATACGTCGGAACCAGAGCCGTTCCAAAACGGTCCCAGTCCCTTCGCTCACGAGTCGGCACCTAAGCTCGAAGCCTTGGTCCCGTGACGGCTGCCAGAGGCGGACCGCCAAGCTCTCTTGGACAACCCATAACAGAGCGTCAAGTGGCGCAGACTGCTTTTCACCCGTCGGGAGAAGTAGCTCGGCGCAACGCCAATCGAATTGATCGCCACCCCGCCGGTATAGGGGTTACGCAAAGAACGTCGCTCGCCGAAATGCGCTCCATCCGCCGCGCGATTGCGTCCAATCAGCACAGGTTCTTGGGGACCCCCGCAGATGTGGCGTGCGCCAGGGACCCGATCTTTCGATCTACACTTAGGCCCAAAGGGGAAGGAATGGTGCCTGGGGGCGGATTCGAACCACCGACACGCGGATTTTCAA
>JAIBAU010000020.1 GCA_019695035.1 Caulobacteraceae bacterium
CGCCCACCGCCCGTCATTACGACACCATCCTGTCGCCGGTGATCACCGAGAAGTCGACCCTGCTCTCGGAGCAGAACAAGGTCGTCTTCAAGGTCGCCGACGACGCTTCCAAGGACGAGATCGCCGCCGCCGTCGAGGCGCTGTTCAAGGTCAAGGTCACGAAGGTCAACACCGTCGTCACCAAGGGCAAGACCAAGCGCTTCCGCGGCATCATGGGCCGGCGCTCGGACGTCAAAAAAGCGATCGTGACCCTGCAAGAGGGCCAATCGATCGACGTGACCACGGGGCTCTGATCCAATGGCTCTGAAGCAATACAATCCGACGTCCCCGGGCCAGCGCGGCCTGGTCCTCGTCGACAAGAGCGAGCTCCACAAGGGCCGTCCCGAGAAGTCCCTCGTCGAGGGTCTGACCAAGTCGGGCGGCCGTGGCGCCGGCGGCCGTGTCGCCGTCCGCTTCCGCGGCGGCGGCGCCAAGCGCCTGTACCGCAAGATCGACTTCAAGCGTCGCAAGTGGGACGTGCCGGCGACCATCGAGCGCCTCGAGTACGACCCGAACCGGACGGCGTTCATCGCCCTGGTCAACTACGCCGACGGCGAGAAGGCCTACATCATCGCGCCGCAGCGCCTGAAGGCCGGCGACACGATCATCGCCGGCGAGAAGGTCGACGTGAAGCCGGGCAACGCCATGCCGCTGCGCTCCATGCCGGTCGGCACCATCATCCACTGCGTGGAGATGAAGCCGCTCAAGGGCGCCCAGCTGGCCCGTTCGGCCGGCGCCTACGCCCAGCTGGTGGGCCGCGACCAGGGCTACGCCCAGGTGCGCCTCACCTCGGGCGAGCTGCGCATGGTTCCGGACACCTGCATGGCCACGGTCGGCGCGGTGTCCAACCCGGACAACATGAACCAGAACCTGGGCAAGGCCGGCCGCGTCCGCCACATGGGCTTCCGTCCGCACGTTCGTGGCGTCGCCATGAACCCGGTCGACCACCCGCACGGCGGCGGTGAAGGCAAGACCTCGGGCGGCCGTCACCCGGTCACCCCGTGGGGCCAGCCCACCAAGGGCCGCAAGACCCGCAAGAACAAGGCTACGGACAAGTTCATTATCCGCAGCCGCCATGTGAAGAAGGCTCGCTAACGATGACCCGTTCCGTCTGGAAAGGTCCGTTCGTCGACGGTTACCTGCTCAAGAAGGCCGACGCCGTTCAGGCCTCGGGCCGCAAGGATGTGATCAAGACCTGGTCGCGCCGCTCGACGATCGTGCCGCAATTCGTGGGCCTGACCTTCGGCGTCTACAACGGCCAGAAGCACGTCCCCGTCCTCGTCTCCGAAGACATGGTCGGCCACAAGCTCGGCGAGTTCTCGCCGACGCGCAACTTCCCCGGCCACGCCGGGGACAAGAAGGCCAAGAGGAAGTAACCCGATGGGCAAGCCTTCCAATCCCCGCCGCGTCGGTCAGACCGAGGCCCGTGCAAAGGTGGTCAACCTGCGCACCAGCCCTCGCAAGCTGAACCTGGTCGCCCAGTCGATCCGCGGCCTGCCTGTGCAGCGCGCGCTGAACGAGCTGGAATTCAGCCACAAGCGTATCGCCAAGGAGGTCCGCAAGGCCCTCTACTCGGCGATCTCCAACGCTGAAAACAACCACAACCTCGACATCGACTCCCTGGTCGTCGCCGAGGCCTTCGTGGGCAAGAACCTGGTGATGAAGCGTTTCTCGGCCCGCGCTCGCGGCCGCGCCTCGCGCATCGAGAAGCCTTTCTCCGAGATCACGATCGTGGTCCGCGAACTCTCCGAGGCCGCCTGATGGGTCAGAAAGTCAATCCGGTCGGGCTGCGGCTCGGCGTCAACCGCACCTGGGACAGCCGCTGGTTCGCCCGCAAGCAGGACTACGCGCGTCTGCTGCACCAGGACCTGAAGCTGCGTGAAGAGCTGAAGAAGCGCCTCTCGGGCGCCGGCGTCTCGCGCATCATCATCGAGCGCCCGCACAAGAAGTGCCGCGTGACGATCTACGCCGCCCGCCCGGGCGTCGTGATCGGCAAGAAGGGCGCCGACATCGACAAGCTGCGCAAGGACATCTCCACGATGGCCGAGGGCGAGGTCTTCCTGAACATCGTGGAAGTCCGCAAGCCCGAGACCGACGCCCAGCTGGTGGCCGAGAACATCGCCCAGCAGCTCGAGCGCCGCGTCGCCTTCCGTCGCGCGATGAAGCGTTCGATGCAGTCGGCCATGCGCCTGGGCGCCAAGGGCGTCCGCATCAACGTCTCGGGCCGCCTCGGCGGCGCCGAAATCGCCCGCATGGAGTGGTACCGCGAAGGCCGCGTGCCGCTGCACACCCTGCGCGCCGACATCGACTACGGCTTCACCGAGGCCAAGACGACCTACGGCATCATCGGTGTGAAGGTGTGGATCTTTAAGGGCGAAGTGCTCGAGCACGATCCGATGGCGCAGGACAAGCGCTGGTCGGCCGAAGCCTCGGGCCCGTCGTCTTCGGAAGGCCGCGGCGATCGCGGCGACCGTGGTCCGCGCGGCCCCCGTGGCCCGCGTCGCGAGCGCGGAGCTGAGGCGTAAGTCATGCTGTCACCGAAACGCACAAAATACCGGAAGGCCTTCAAGGGCCGCATCCACGGCTCGTCCAAGGGCGGCACGGCGCTGAACTTCGGCGCCTACGGCCTGAAGGCCATGGAGCCCGAGCGCATCACCGCGCGTCAGATCGAGGCGGCCCGCCGCGCGATCACCCGCCAGATGAAGCGTCAGGGCCGGGTCTGGATCCGCATCTTCCCGGACCTGCCGGTGTCCGACAAACCCGCCGAAGTCCGCATGGGTAAGGGCAAGGGTTCCGTCGAGTACTGGGCCGCGCGCGTCGCGCCGGGCCGCATCATGTTCGAGATCGACGGCGTGCCGGACGATGTCGCGCGCGAGGCGCTGCGCCTCGGCTCGGCCAAGCTGCCGATCAAAACCAAGGTCGTGACCCGCATCGACGCGGGCGCGGTCATGGGGGAGTAGCCCGAGATGAAGACCAAGGAACTCCGGGGCAAGACCCCCGACCAGCTCCAGGAAGAGCTGATCTCGCTGAAGAAGGAGCAGTTCAACCTGCGCTTCCAGGCGGCGACCGGCCAGATGGAAAAGACCCACCGTGTGAACGAGGTCCGCAAGACCATCGCTCGCATCAAGACGCTGCAAAGCCAGCAGCGTCCGGCCTGAGGAAGACAGACACATGCCCAAGCGAATTCTCGAAGGCCTGGTCGTCTCCGACAAGGGTGACAAGACCATCGTCGTGAAGGTCGAGCGGACCATCCTGCACCCGGTCATGCGTAAGACCGTGCGGACGTCCAAGCGCTACCACGCCCACGACGAAGCCAACACGTACAAGGCCGGCGAGCGCGCTCGCATCGTCGAGTGCGCCCCGAAGTCCAAGCTGAAGCGCTGGGAGGTCCTGCCGAAGGACGCCCAGGGCGCGGCCAAGTAAGCGAAGGATCTGAACCCATGATCCAGATGCAGACGAACCTGGAGGTCGCCGATAACTCGGGCGCTCGTCGGGTGATGTGCATCAAGGTGCTGGGCGGTGCGAAGCGCCGCTACGCCTCGGTCGGCGACACCATCGTGGTGTCCGTCAAGGAAGCCATCCCGCGTGGCCGCGTGAAGAAGGGCGACGTTCTGCGCGCCATCGTCGTGCGCACGTCCAAGGACATCCACCGCAAGGATGGTTCGACCATCCGGTTCGACAAGAACGCCGCGGTGATCGTGAACAAGCAGAGCGAGCCGGTCGGCACGCGGATCTTCGGCCCGGTTCCCCGCGAACTGCGCGCCAAGAACCACATGAAGATCATCTCGCTGGCTCCGGAGGTCATCTGATGGCCGCGAAGATCCGCAAGGGCGACAAGGTCGTCGTCATTACCGGCAAGCGCTCGGACAAGGGCAAGCAAGGCTCTGTCATCCGCGTCTTCCCGGCTGAAAACCGCGTGCTGGTCGAGGGCATCAACATTGTCCAACGCCACACCAAGCCGACCCAGGCCAACCCGCAGGGCGGCATCGTGAACAAGGAAGCGCCGATCCACGTGTCGAACGTGGCCATCGTCGATCCGAAGACCGGCGAGCCGACCCGCGTCGGCTTCCGCATGGAAAAGGATCGCAAGGTGCGCTTCGCGAAGAAGTCTGGTGAGGCTCTCGATGGCTGAGACCGAAAACTACGAACCGCGCATGAAGACCATCTATCGCGAGCGCATCCGCGCCGCGATGAAGGAGCGGTTCGGCTACACCAACGAAATGCAGATCCCGCGTCTCGACAAGATCGTCGTGAACATGGGCATCGGCGAAGCCGTGGCCGACTCGAAGAAGGCCGCCGCCGCGATGAAGGACCTGGCCAAGATTACCGGCCAGAAGCCCGCCCCGACCAAGGCTCGCCTGTCGGTCGCGACCTTCAAGCTGCGTGAAGGCATGACCATCGGCGCCAAGGTGACCCTGCGCAAGGAACGCATGTACGAGTTCCTGGACCGCCTGATCACCATCGCCCTGCCGCGGGTGAAGGACTTCCGCGGTCTGAAGCCGACCTCGTTCGATGGCCGCGGCAACTACGCCATGGGTCTGAAGGAGCACATCGTGTTCCCGGAGATCAATTACGACGAGATCGACCAGATGTGGGGCATGGACATCGTTGTCTGCACCACGGCCAAGACTGACGACGAAGCCCGCGAGCTTCTGAAGCAGTTCCAGTTCCCGTTCACGTCGAACTGAGCGGGGGAGAAGAACAATGGCTAAGAAAAGCGCGATGAACCGCAACGCCAACGTTGCGAAGCTCATCAAGCAGTACGCCGAGAAGCGCGCCGCCCTGAAGGCGATCGCGAACGACGAGGCCCGGTCGCTGGAGGAGCGCTTCGAAGCGCGCCTGAAGCTCGCCGAGCTGCCGCGTTCGTCGTCGCCGGTTCGCTACCGCAACCGTTGCGAAGTGACCGGCCGTCCGCGGGCGTTCTACCGCAAACTCAAGATGTCCCGTATCGCCCTGCGCGATCTGGCGTCGTCGGGCCAGGTGCCCGGCATGACCAAGTCGAGCTGGTGAGGAGGCCGCTTTAATGTCTGTGAACGATCCTCTCAGCGATCTGATCGCGCGCATCAAGAACGCCGCCATGCGCAAGCGTTCGACGACGCGTACGCCGGCCTCCAAGCTGCGCCAGCGCGTCCTCGACGTGCTGGCCGACGAAGGCTACATCCGTGGCTACTCGCTCATCGAAGAGCCGGGTGAATTCCCGCAGTTCGAGATCGAGCTGAAGTACTTCGACGGCGAGCCGGTGATCGCCGAGATCGCCCGCGTGTCGAAGCCCGGCCGCCGCGTCTATTCGTCGATCAAGGACCTGAAGCCGATCAAGAACGGCCTCGGGATCTCGATCCTGTCGACGCCCAAGGGCGTCATGTCCGACTCCGCCGCCCGCGACGCCAATGTCGGCGGCGAAGTCCTCTGCCGCGTCTACTAGGGCAGGGGAGGGAACAACATGTCTCGTATCGGCAAGAAGGCGGTCACGATCCCCTCCAACGTCCAGCTCACCCTGGACGGCCAGACGGTCACGGTGAAGGGCCCCAAGGGCCAGCTGTCGTGGACGGTCGCGGAAGAGATCGAGATCAAGCAGGACGGCGCGGAGCTCTCGCTCTCGCCGCGTGAGGACACCCAGCGCGCCCGCGCCATGTGGGGTCTCTCGCGCACGCTCGTCGGCAACATGGTCGAAGGCGTCACCAACGGCTTCGAGCGCAAGCTCGAGCTGGTCGGGGTCGGCTACCGCGCCGCGATGAAGGGCTCGGCCCTGTCGCTGCAGCTCGGCTTCTCCCACGACGTCGACATCGCCGCGCCCCAGGGCGTGACGTTCGCCGTGCCCAAGCAAACTGAAATCACCATCAGCGGCATCGACAAGCAGGCCGTTGGTGAGATGGCCGCTCGCATCCGCAAGATCCGCCCGCCGGAGCCCTACAAGGGCAAGGGCGTGCGCTACGCCGGCGAACAGGTCCGTCGTAAGGAAGGCAAGAAGAAGTAAGCCATGGCGCTCTCTCCTCGCGAATCCGCTCAACGCCGCGCCCAGCGCAACCGCACCCGGCTCAAGAAAGTCGGCCAGGGTCGCCCGCGCCTGTCGGTGTTCCGTTCGGACAAGAACATCTACGCCCAGATCATCGACGACTCGAAGGGCGTCACCCTGGCGGCTGCTTCCTCGCTGGAAGACGGCAAGGGCAAGACCGGCGGCTCCAACAAGGACGCCGCGGCCAAGGTCGGCAAGCTGATTGCCGAGCGCGCCCTCAAGGCCAAGATCACCGACGTCGTGTTCGACCGCGGCTCCTACGTTTATCACGGCCGGGTGAAAGCCCTCGCCGATGCCGCGCGCGAAGCCGGCCTGAAGTTCTGAGGATCATCTGATGGCTCGTGGAAACGAACAACGTGGCGGCGGCGATCGTCGCGATCGCCGCGACCGGCCGCAGGAAGAGCGCGCCGAGAGCGACATCGTCGAGAAGCTGGTGCACATCAACCGCGTCGCCGCCACCGTGAAGGGCGGCCGTCGCTTCAGCTTCGCCGCCCTGATGGTCGTCGGTGACCAGAAGGGCCGCGTCGGCTTCGGCCATGGCAAGGCGCGCGAAGTGCCGGAAGCCATCCGCAAGGCGACCGAGGAAGCCAAGAAGTCGATGATCCGCGTGCCGCTGCGCGAGAGCCGTACCCTGCACCACGACGGCAACGGCCGTTGGGGCGCCGGCAAGGTGATGGTGCGTGCGGCGCCTCCGGGCACCGGCGTCATCGCCGGCGGTCCGATGCGTGCGGTTCTGGAAACGCTCGGCGTCCAGGACGTCGTGGGCAAGTCCTCGGGCTCGTCCAACCCCTACAACATGGTGCGTGCGACCTTCGAAGCGCTGAAGGTCCAGAGCTCGCCCCGCCAGATCGCCGCCAAGCGCGGCAAGAAGGTGGGCGATATCATGGGCCGCCGCAACGACGGCGCCTCCGCGCCCGACGCGATCGAGGGCTAAGAACAATGGCCGCCAAGAAGACCATCAAGGTTCGCCAGACCGGCAGCCCCATCCGCCGCAAGTCGGACCAGCGCGCGACGCTGATCGGCCTGGGCCTCAACCGGATGGGCCGCGAGGTCGAACTCGAGGACACGCCGTCGATCCGCGGCATGATCGCCAAGGTGCACCACATGGTGCAGGTGATCGACTAAGACCCCTTCCGCCCCGGACCCGAGTCGGGGCGGAATTCCATTGCAGCCGAGTCGGGCCCCGCGCCCGGCGATTGATCTCCAGGGAGAGGCGACATGAAACTCAACGAACTGCGCGACATCGAAGGCGCCAACAAGAAGCGCATGCGCGTCGGCCGCGGCCCGGGCTCCGGCAAGGGCAAGACCGCCGGTCGCGGCGTGAAGGGCCAGAAGTCCCGCACCGGCGTCTCGATCGCCGGCTTCGAGGGCGGCCAGATGCCGCTGCACATGCGCATGCCCAAGCGCGGCTTCAACAACGCCGACGCCCTGGTGTTCGCGGAAGTGAACCTGTGGCGCCTGGCCAAGGCCATCGAAGCCAAGAAGCTCGACGCCAAGAAGGCCATCGACGCGGACGTCCTGCTGGCCGCCGGCGTGATCCGCCGCAAGCGCGACGGCGTCCGCCTGCTGGGCCTGGGCGACGCGCCCAAGGGCCTGAACATCACCGTGTGGTCCGCTTCGGCCGGCGCCGTGAAGGCCATCGAGGCCGCCGGCGGCAAGGTCACCCAACTGCGTCCGGCCAAGGTCGAAGAGAAGTCGGCGGGAGCCTGAGCCTCGCGCTCGGGCCAAAGCCTACCTATCTGACGCCGGTCTCAATCGGGGGTTACCCATGGCTTCGGCCGCGGAACAGCTAGCCGCAAACATGAACTTCGGCGCCTTCCAGAGGGCGACGGAGCTGCACAAGCGCCTTTGGTTCACCCTGGGCGCGCTGATCGTCTATCGACTCGGCACCTTCATCCCGATCCCCGGGATCAACGCCGACCAGTTCGCCCAGATGTTCGAAGGCCAGCAGGCCGGCATCCTCTCCATCTTCAACACCTTCTCGGGTGGCGCGGTGCAGCGGATGGCGATCTTCGCCCTGAACGTGATGCCCTACATCTCGGCGTCGATCATCGTGCAGCTGATGGGCTCGATCTATCCGCCGTGGGAGAAGCTGCGCAAGGAAGGCGGCGAAGCCGGCCGCAAGCAGCTGAACCAGTACACCCGCTACCTGACGGTTGTGCTCGCGCTCGCCCAGTCCTTCGGCATCGCCGTGGGCCTGCAGAACGCGCAGGGCCTGGTCGACGCCGGCATTCCGCCGATGTTCTTCCTGATCACCACGGTGGCGACGCTGACCGGCGGCACCCTGTTCCTGATGTGGCTGGGCGAGCAGATCACCAGCCGCGGCGTCGGCAACGGCACCTCGCTGATCATCTTCGCCGGCATCATCGCCGCGCTGCCGGGTTCGGCCAGCCGGATGCTGACGCTGAGCCAGACCAACGACCTCAACATCGGCATGGTGTTCGGCATCATCGCCCTGGTGCTGGGCCTGGTCGCCTTCATCGTGTTCATGGAGCGCTCGCAGCGCCGCCTGCTTATCCAGTATCCCAAGCGTCAGGTCGGCAACCGCATGTTCGGCGGCGAAAGCTCGTTCATGCCGCTGAAGATCAACACCTCAGGCGTGATCCCGCCGATCTTCGCCTCGTCGCTGCTGCTGCTGCCAGCCACCGCCATGACCTTCCTGGCCCAGGCGGACCTGCCGGACTGGCTGCAATGGGTGCCGCAGATCGCTGGCCAACTGCAGCACGGACGGCCGGCGTTCATGGCGCTCTACGCCTTCCTGATCATCTTCTTCTGCTTCTTCTACACCTCGGTTGTCTTCAATCCGGACGACACGGCGGAGAACCTGCGGAAGTACGGCGGCTTCATGCCGGGCATCCGCCCGGGCAAGCGGACCGCCGAGTACCTCGACTACGTGCTGACCCGCCTGACGGTGATCGGCGCGGGCTACATCACCTTCGTCTGTCTGGTGCCGGAGTTCCTGATGAACTCTTCGTCGCTGCAGAGCTTCGCCTTCGGCGGCACCTCGATCCTCATCGCCGTGACGGTGACGATGGATACGGTGGCCCAGATCCAGTCCCACCTCCTGGCTCACCAGTATGAGGGGCTGATCAAGAAGTCGAAGATGCGCATGGGAGGCCGTGGCCGGTGAACCTGGTCCTCTTCGGTCCGCCGGCCAGCGGCAAGGGCACCCAGGCCAAGCGCTTGGTCGCCGAGCGCGGCATGGTCCAGCTCTCGACGGGCGACATGCTGCGCGCGGCCATCGCCGCCGGCTCGCCCATGGGTAAGCAGGTCGAGCCGATCCTGGCCGCGGGCCATCTGGTCCCCGACGCGATCGTGATCGGCCTGATCGAGGAGCAGATGCCGCGGGCGGAAGCCGCCGGCGGCGCCATCTTCGACGGCTTCCCGCGCAACGTGGCCCAGGCCGAGGCGCTCGATTCCATGCTTGCCGCCCGCGGCGGCGGCATCGACGTGGTGGTGCGGCTGAAAGTGAATGACGCCGAGTTGCTCGAACGGGTGACCCAGCGTTTCAAGGAACAGGGTCGTCCGGACGACAATCCGGAGACCTTCAAGGCGCGACTCGAGCAGTACAACGCTCAGACCGCGCCGCTCCTGCCCTACTACGCAGGGCAGGGGAAACTCGTAGAAGTCGACGGCATGGGATCGATCGACGCGGTGGCCAAGGCCATCGACGCCGCGCTCGAAACCATGCCTGCATAAGGAGTTGACGGGAGCGCGAACCCCACTATAAGGGTCCGCTTCCGCGAAACGCGCGAAGGTTTTGCAAGCTCTTATCGAAGGATCGAGGGCGGGCGCTGCTTTCGCGCTTTAACGCGTTCAGGAGACTAAAGACGTGGCCCGTATCGCAGGCGTCAACATTCCGACGAACAAGCGCGTCGAAGTCGCGCTTCAATATATCCATGGCGTCGGACCCAAGATCGCCAAGGACATCATGGCCAAGGTGGGCATCGACGATGCGCGCCGGGTCAACCAGCTGACCGACGCCGAGGTTCTGCAGATCCGCGAGGCGATCGACCGCGACTACACCGTCGAGGGCGACCTGCGCCGTGAGACCTCGATGAACATCAAGCGCCTCATGGACCTGGCCTGCTATCGCGGCCTGCGTCACCGCAAGGGCCTGCCGGTCCGCGGCCAGCGCACCCACACAAACGCCCGTACCCGCAAGGGCCCGGCCAAGCCGATCGCCGGCAAGAAGAAGTAAGAGACAGACATGGCCAAGGAACCGGGTCGCGTTAAGCGCCGCGAGCGCAAGAACATCACGTCGGGCGTCGCCCACGTGAACGCGTCGTTCAACAACACCATGATCACCATCACCGACGCCCAGGGCAATGCGATCTCCTGGTCCTCCGCCGGCGCGATGGGCTTCAAGGGCTCGCGCAAGTCGACGCCGTACGCCGCCCAGGTGGCCGCGGAAGACGCCGGCAAGAAGGCGATGGAACACGGCGTGAAGACGCTGGAAGTGAACGTGGCTGGCCCCGGTTCGGGCCGAGAGTCTGCTCTGCGGGCGCTGCAGGCGGTGGGCTTCACCATCACCACCATCCGCGACGTCACGCCCATTCCGCATAACGGTTGCCGGCCGCCCAAGCGCCGCCGCGTCTAAGCAACCGCCGAAATTCAGAAGTCCGCCGGCTCGGGATCCCACACGGGAATCCCGGGGCCGGCGTAACCCGTTCGAGGGACGTCTATGATCGAAAGAAACTGGCAGCAGCTCATCCGTCCCGAAAAGCCGCAGATCGAGACCGGTCAGGACGCCGCCCGCAAGGCGCGTCTGGTGGCCGAGCCCCTCGAGCGCGGCTTTGGCGTGACGCTGGGCAACGCGCTGCGTCGCGTGCTCCTGTCATCGCTGCAGGGCGCCGCCGTCACCGCCATCCAGATCGACGGCGTGGTGCACGAGTTCTCCTCCATGGAGGGCGTGCGTGAGGACGTCGTCGACATCATCCTCAACATCAAGCAACTCGCCCTGCGCATGCACGCCGAAGGTCCGAAGCGCATGACGCTTCGCGCCGAAGGCCCCGGCGCCGTGACCGCCGGCCAGATCGACGCGCCGGCCGACATCGAGATCCTGAACCCCGACCACGTGCTCTGCACGCTGGACCAGGGCGCCTCGGTGCGCATCGAGTTCACCGTCCAGAACGGCAAGGGCTATGTCCCGGCCGAGCGCAACCGTCCGGAAGACGCGCCCATCGGCCTCATCGCCGTCGACGCGCTCTACTCGCCGGTCAAGCGCGTCGCCTACCGCGTCGAGCCGACCCGCCAGGGCCAGTCGCTCGACTACGACAAGCTGATCATGGAAGTGGAAACCAACGGCGCCATCACGCCGGTGGACGCGGTCGCCTACGCCGCCCGCATCCTGCAGGACCAGCTGCAGATCTTCATCACCTTCGAAGAGCCCAAGAAGGCCGCGGCCGACGAGGGCAAGCCCGAGCTGCCGTTCAACCCGGCGCTGCTCAAGAAGGTCGACGAGCTGGAGCTGTCGGTCCGTTCGGCCAACTGCCTGAAGAACGACAACATCGTCTACATCGGCGACCTCATCCAGAAGTCGGAAGCGGAGATGCTGCGCACCCCGAACTTCGGCCGCAAGTCGCTCAACGAGATCAAGGAAGTGCTCGCCGGCATGGGCCTGTCGCTCGGCATGGACGTGCCGAACTGGCCGCCGGAGAACATCGAAGACCTGGCCAAGAAGTTCGAAGACCAGATCTAAGAAAGCGCCGCAAGGCGACGACTTTTGGAACCGGCCCGGGGGCGACCCGCGGCCGGTTTCCTTTTTATAGGAACCCGGTTTTCCGGGGTCCTGCTCGCCGGGAAAGACCCCAAGACCTTGTCCCGGCGACCTCCGTGTCTCTTCGTTCCGAAGGGATGCGGACGTTCGGACCGGGCGGCCGCCATGAGGCGACCCGCCTGAGCGTCCGGGCCCGTATTTGGGAGCCGTCGTCGCCCGCGTGCGCGTCGGTTCAGGAGAACGACCATGCGTCACGGCAACGGCCACCGCAAACTCGGCCGCACCACCGCTCACCGCACCGCCATGTTCGCCAACATGGCCGCCTCGCTGATCAAGCACGAGCAGATCGTCACCACCCTGCCCAAGGCCAAGGAGCTGCGGCCCTTCGTCGAGAAGATGGTGACGCTGGCCAAGCGCGGCGACCTGCACGCCCGCCGCCAGGCCATCAGCGCCATCCGCGACGTGCCGCAAGTCGGCAAGCTCTTCTCGGTGATCGGCCCCCGCTACGCCGACCGCAAGGGCGGCTACCTGCGCATCATGAAGGCCGGCTTCCGCCACGGCGACGACGCCGCCATGGCCATCATCGAATTCGTCGACCGCGACGTCTCCGCCAAGGGCAAGGACTCCGGACCGACCGCCGAGGCCGGCTTCGGCGACGAAGCGTAAGGCTTCTCGACAACGAGATACGGAAAGGCGGTCCGAACGGGCCGCCTTTTTCGTTTTGCCTTTCCCGAGGGGGCGAGAGCCTACCGGCCCCACACCTCCTTCATTACCCGCGCGAAATTGCCGCCCAGCACCTTCTCGATGCGGGCGTCGGAATGGCCGCGTGCGCTCAGCATCCCCGCCAGCATCTCGAAGCGGCGCACGTCGTTGAGGTCGGGGATGAACAGGTAGAGGTCGGGCGGCCGGCCGGCCTCGAAGACGCCGTCCTCGACCATGCCGGCGATGTATTCGCGATTGTCCTTCTCGAACTCGGGCGTGCGCGGCATGGCCGACAGCGTCGTGTCTGTGCCGAGGCCGACGTGGTCCTCGCCGCAGACCTGGATGGCGTGCTCGATGTGGCGGATCAGGTCCGCCGCCATGGGCGTCTCCCTGCGCGTCAGGTAGGGCCACCAGACCATGCCCGCCACGCCGCCCTTGTCGGCCATGGCCTTGAGGTTGGCGTCGCTGGAGCAGCGCGGCAGGTCGGACAGGGCCTTGCAGCCGGTGTGGCTGATGAACATGGGCGCCTTGGACGCGGCGATCCCCTCGCTCATGGTGCGATCGCCGGCGTGGGCCAGGTCGACGATCACCTTCGTGGCGTTGAGGCGCTCGACCACCGCGTGGCCGAAGGCCGACAGGCCTGCATTGCCGGTCTCCATGCAGCCGTCGCCGACCAGATTGCGCTTGTTGTGGGTCAGCTGGATGACCCGCACGCCCAGGCCATGGAACAGGTCGACCCGGTCGATGTCGTCGCCCAGCGGCGAGGTCTCCTGGAAGGTGTAGATGATGCCGAGCTTGCCCTCCGCCTTGGCCGCCATCAGGTCGGCGTGGCTGTGCACGCGGGTCAGGAATTCAGGGTGCCGGTCGATCAGCATCTCCTGGTGTGCGATCGCCTTCACCGCCGACTCGAAGCCGTCGGCGCCGAAGCGGAAGCGGCCCGCCGGCGCGACCGTGAACACCACCGCAGTCAGACCGGAAGCCCGGGCGTCGGCCAATTCGTCGGCCGACAGCGACCCGTCCTCGTTGCCTGGCCACCGGCCCAGCCCGCCCGCGCCGTCGATCGCCAGAGCGCGGCTGTAGGGCGCCCAGCGCGCCTGCGCCCGCGCCGGACCAAAGGCCGCCGCGGCCGCCATTGCCGCCGACCCCGCCATCATCGCCCGCCGGTCCAGTTGCATTTTCTGCCCCCTTCTCATTCGCCCTGCAGTGGAGCAGGGAACCCGGATGATCTCAATCCGTTAGCGTACCGCGCAGGTTGGGGGATTGCCGCGTGCAGGGCAGCGACCGGGATATCGAGGGGCCATCCGTGGAACTGGCCTTTCTCGGCTCGGGCGAAATGGCGCAGCGCGTGAGGGCCTTCGACTGGAGCACGACGCTCGGACCGATCTCGGCCTGGCCGGCCAGCCTCAAGACCACGGTCGGCATGATGATGCACTCCCCGGTGCCCCTGGTCCTGTTATGGGGCGAGGACGGCATCATGATCTACAACGACGCCTACTCGGAGTTCGCCGGCGGGCGTCACCCCGGCCTGCTGGGCAGCAAGGTGCGCGAAGGCTGGCCCGAGGTCGCCGACTTCAACGACAACGTCATGAAGGTCGGGCTCGCAGGCGGCACCCTGGACTACCACGACACCCCGCTTGTGCTTTACCGGACCGGCGAGCCCGAGCAGGTGTTCCTCGACCTCTACTATTCTCCGATCGTCGATGAGGCCGGCTCGCCCCAGGGCGTCATCGCCATCGTGGTGGAAACCACCGAGCGGGTGCTGGGCGAGCGCTCCGTTCGCGAAAGCGAACAGCGTCTACGCTTCCTGAACGATCTGGCGGTCGAGACGGGCAAGCTGAGCGACGCCGACGAAATCCTGGCGGCCACCTGCAGCATGACCGCCCGGCATCTGGGCGTGTCGATCTGCGCCTACGCCCACATGGATCCCGACGAGGACGGATTCACGATCCGCGGCGATTGGGCCGCACCCGGCTCTCGCTCCATTGTCGGCCGCTATAGCCTGGCGGACTTCGGCAGCCTCGCCGTTCGCAACCTCGGCGCCGGCGAGCCGCTGATCATCAACGACAACCGCGCGGAGTTGCCCGCTGACGAAGCGGCCGCGTTCCAGGCCATCGGCATCGGCGCGACCATCTGCATGCCGCTCGTCAAGGATGGCCGCCTCACCGCCTTGATGGCGGTGCACCATCGTCAGCCGCACGCCTGGACACCATATGAGCTGGCCATGATCCGTGAGGTCACCGAGCGGTCATGGGCCCATGTGGAGCGGGTCGGGGCCGAGGCCGAACTGCGCGCCAGCCACAACGCGCTGGCGGACCTGGCGGCGTCCCTCGAGCATCGGGTCGAAGAACGGACCGGCCAACTGATGCAGGCCGAGGAGGCGTTGCGCCAGTCGCAGAAGATGGAGGCGGTCGGCCAACTGACCGGCGGCATAGCGCACGACTTCAACAATCTGCTGACGGGGATCAGCGGAAGTCTCGAACTGCTGGAAAAGCGGCTTGCCCAGGGCGACCTCAGTTCCGCCGTTCGCTACATCGGCGCGGCGCGGGACGCGGCGCGGCGGGCGGCGTCCCTGACCCAGCGGCTGCTGGCGTTCTCGAGGCGGCAGACGCTCGACCCGCGCTCGATCCAGCCCAACGACCTGGTTCAGGAGATGGCCGAACTGATCCAGCGGAGCGTCGGGCCCATGGTCGAGCTGGACGTGGCGGCGGCTCCGGACCTGTGGCGGACGCGCGCGGACCCTTCCCAGCTCGAGAACGCCTTGCTGAACCTCTGCATCAACGCCCGGGACGCGATGGCGCCCAACGGCGGTCGGCTGCGACTGATCACGGGCAATCGCAGCGTCGGCGAGGCCGAGGCGCGGCGCCTGGAGCTGCCGGCGGGCGACTACGTTCGTATCGAGGTGTCGGACAACGGCTCCGGGATGAGCGAGGCGGTGAGGGCCCGCGCCTTCGACCCGTTTTACACTACCAAGCCGCTAGGGCAGGGGACCGGACTCGGCCTTTCCATGGTCTACGGCTTCGCCCGCCAGTCGGGGGGGGCGGTCGAGATCCAGACCGCGCTGGGCAAGGGGACGACGGTCACCGTACTGTTGCCGCGGCACGAGGGTCCGGTCGAGGCGGAACGCCGCGAGGTCTCCGGCGAGCCCGGTCGCAGCGACGGGGAGACCGTGCTGCTGGTGGACGACGAGGCCATGGTGCGGATGTTGATGAGCCAGGTGCTCGAGGACGCCGGCTACAAGGTGCTGGAGGCGGTGGACGGCCCGTCCGCGCTGGAGGTCCTGCATTCGCCGGCAGGCATCGATCTCCTCGTCACCGACGTCGGCCTGCCCGGGGGGATGAACGGCCGACAGGTCGCCGACTTCGCGCGGGTGGCGCGGCCGGGTCTAAAGGTGATGTTCGTGACCGGCTATGCCGAAACCGCCGTGGTGCGCGACGGAGGCCTCGAGTCCGGCATGGAGGTGATGACCAAGCCATTCGAGATCGACGCCTTCGCCGCGCGGGTGCGTGGCCTGATCGAAAGGCCGGACTGAAACGCAAAAAAACAGGGCGGCCCCTGCGGGCCGCCCTGTTCGATGACGCTGCGGTCGGACCTATTCCTTGGACAGGTCCTGTCGGCGGAACAGCAGGATCGCCGCCGCGAGGGCGCCGATGATCCAGACGAGCTGCGCCAGCAGCGAGAGCAGCGCCGTCTTGGGCTCGATCATCTGCATGCCCATCAGGGCCTTGCCTCCTACGTGAGCGCGCAGGATGTCCGCCGCCATGCCCGGCAGCAGCAGCATGCGCCACAGCTCCGGATGAGTCGGGTCCGCCGCCTGGAGCTGCTGGCCGCCAATGGCCTGGATCAGGCCCACGAACAACGGAATGATCACCGCGCCAATCATGGACCGGAACAGGACCACACAGAGCGCGACCAGGAAGCCGGCCTGCAGCAGCTGCAGCCAGGCGGTCAACACCAGACTGAAGAAGACCGCGAACCAGATCGCCAGGTTGTCGTGCTTCCACTCGACGGGCGAGCCGTTGATGAAGGAGCCGAGCAGCCCCGCAATCGTATGCATCAGCACGATGGCGAAGATGGTCGCCAGGGAGGCCAGCGCGAAGACGGCCGCCTTGCCGAGCACATGGTTCACCCGGCTGTTGCGGGGCGCCATGAGCCGCCAGGTCTCCCAGCGATACTCGCCGCCGAACAGCACTGCCGCCCCGATCAGGATGAACAGGATGGTCAGCGGACCGGAGGCCTGGGCCGCGCCCAGCAGGATGGTGCGCCCGATGTCGGAGGGCATGGCGCGCGCGGCCGCGGGCAGCTGCATGCGCAGGTAGATTTCGGTGAAGCCCTGGATCGCCAGGGCGAGCAGCGGCACGAATCCGAAGCCCCAGAAGAGCGCGGTACGGTTGCGCCAGAGCTTGTAGCCCTCGGAGGAGATGGCGTCAGTTAGCACGGGGCTCTCCGGTCTGCTGGAGGAACACTTTCTCGAGGTCGCCGCCGACCCACCGGGCCTCGGTGATGTTGACCTTCTCGGCCACCAAGCGGCGGATGAGGTCGGGCGCTTCCTTGCGGTCGATGCGGGCCAAGACGGCTTCGCCGTCGCGCGTGCCCTTCTTGCCGAGCACCTTCATGATCGCGGTCACCGGCGAGCCCGAGATGCGCAGGTGCTGGGTCGAGCCCGACACCATCTCGTCGATGGTGTCCTCGGACACGAGCTTGCCGTGGTCCAGGATGGCGACCCGGTTGCAGACCCGTTGAACCTCGGCGAGCTGGTGCGAGGCCAGCACGACGGTGACGCCGTCATCGTCGGCGAGCGAACGGATCAGGTTGCGGATCTCGTTGATGCCGGCCGGGTCCATGCCGCTGGTCGGTTCGTCGAGGATGAGCAGTTCCGGCTCGTTCAGCAGCGCGGCGGCGATGCCCAGGCGCTGGGCCATGCCGACCGAGAAGCCCTTGACCTTGCGGTCGGCGGCTTCGGTCAGGTTGACCCGGTCCAGCAGGGTGTCGATGCGCGCGGCGTTGTTCTTGAGGCCCGAGGCCCGTGACAGCATGACCAGGGTCTGGCGTGCGGTCAGGAAGGGCGGGAAACGCGGCGTCTCGATCATCGACCCGGTGCGACGCGCCGCCTTGGCGTCCTTGCCGGCGACGCCGCCCATGATGCGGCCTTCGCCTTCGGTCGGACGGATAAGGCCCAGCCAGATCCGGAACAGGGTGGACTTGCCGGCGCCGTTTGGACCCAGCACGCCATAGACGCCGCCGGGGGGCACCGAGAGGGAAAGCCCGTCCAGCGCCTTCACGGCGCCATAGGCCTTCGTCAGGTTGTCAGCTTCGAGCACAGCGCTCACGCGTTCGTTCTCCGCTTGGGCGGCCGCTTCAGGAATCGCGCGCCGGGGAATGGCCGTTACGACGGGCCGGTGCGCTTCATGGCCGCAAACGGCGGCGCTGGCAATGCGGCTCAGCGACGGCGGGGATCAAGGCTCAGGCAGACCTTGTTCGGCGTGTAGATGCGCCCGGGCTGGCCGTAGAGGACGCCGCCGCCTTCGCCCCCCAGCCAGAGGTGGGCGGACGGACCTCCGTCCATGGCCAGCAGATCGGTGATCTTCACGCCGCGCGCCTTCGCCGCGGCTTCGGCCAGGGCCTCGAACTCCCACAGCGAAACCGCCTTTTGGGCGACGCCGAAGGCGCCCATCAGGACCATGCCGCCGTCGCGGGTCACGCCGGCGGCGACCCGGTCGAACCGCAGGCCGTCGTCGGAGCGCATGGCGTTGCGGCCCTCGCGGATCAGGATAGGCGAGGACTCGACGGCGAAGCGGGCCGCCAGCGCCGGGGCCGGTTCGCCTTTCGGCACGACCGTGGCCGCGCGCCCGTCGGTGGCGAGGAAGCCGCCTGAAGTGCCGGGCGAAGGTCCCTGAAGCGTCTGCCCCTCGACACGCACCAGGCCCATCGGGCGATAGCCGCGGGCGTCGTGATAGAAAAAGCTGCCGTTGATGGCGGCCAGGGAACCTGCGCAGGGGTCGGCGGCGTAAGCCGCCCGGGCGGGTCCGTCGCGCAGCACGGGGCGGACTTCCAGCCTGGCCGACCAACCGGGAGCCGTCGCCATCACGAGCGTGATCGGCGAACGCGCTCCCTTCGCCCGGTGAAGCGTCCAGACGATGACGCTCGCCCCTTCCCGTCGCGGCAGTTCGCGCATCTCGTCGACGAGGAAGCCGGGCGTGAGTGCGGCCGGTCCGCGGGCCGGCTGAGCCGCGAAGGCTGCGCCTGCGAAGAGCAGGGCGGAGACGGCGGTCAGGGCCTGGCGCAGGCGTGCGGGGGAGAGGATCATCGTCGATCCATGCCATGGCTGGCGGCGGCTGTCGTGAGGTGGGCGTGCAGAGCCGGTCAATTCTTGGTTGCGCCATGCTTGCTGCGCTCGGCGATTGACTTCAATATTTACCCGGACAATAACCGCGTCTCCTCACGGATCCGAACCATGACCGACCATGCCGCGCCCCCGGCGCCCGACAATCCTGCCGGCGGGCCGCCCATCCGCAAGGCGGCCTTCGCCTTCATCCTGGTGACCGTGCTGCTGGACGTGGCCTCGCTCGGCGTGATCATCCCGGTCTGGCCGGCGCTGATCACCAAGTTCACGGGCACGACCGTCGGCGCCGGCTGGTGGATCGGCATCTCGGGCACGGCCTGGGCGCTGATGCAGTTCTTCTTCCAGCCGCTGGCGGGCGCGCTGTCGGATCGATTCGGACGGCGGCCGGTGATCCTGGCGTCCAACCTGGGAACCGGGTTCGACTACCTGGTGATGGCGTTTGCGCCGTCGCTCTGGTTCCTGCTGGTGGGGCGGCTGGTCTCGGGGGTCACCTCGGCTTCCATCGCCACGGCCTTTGCCTATATCGCCGACGTGACCGAGCCGTCGAAGCGGGCCGCGCGCTTCGGCCTGCTGGGCGCTGTCTTCGGGCTGGGCTTCATGCTCGGCCCCGGCGCGGGCGCCCTGCTGGGGGACGCCCGCAATCTCATCGCCATTCCCGGGACCGACTGGGTGTTGCAGGGCGGCGCGCACGTACCCTTCATCGTGGCCGGCGCCCTGAGCCTGCTGAATTTCGCCTACGGGTGGTTCGTGCTGCCGGAGTCCCTGCCCGAAGGCCGGCGGGACCGCTTCAGCTGGCGACGCGCCAATCCGCTGGGAGCCTTCCAGTTGCTGAAGTCGCACGTCGACCTGCTGCCCCTCGCCACCGTGCTGCTGATGGCTCAGTTCGGCCACTACGTGCTGCAGACTGTCTTCACCCTCTACGCCTTCGGCCGCTACGGCTTCCGCGAGAACGAAATCGGGCTGACCATGATCGCCATCGGCGTCTGCGCCATGGTCGTCCAGGGGGCGTTGGTCGGCCCCATCGTCAAGCTGTTGGGCGAGCGACGGTCGATCGTGGTCGGATTGCTCTGCGGCGCGACCGGCTTCGCCATCTATGGCCTGGCCCCCACCTGGCAGATCTTCATGATCGGCGTCCCCATCATGTCTTTCTGGGGCATCGCAGGCCCGTCGACACAGTCGCTCATGAGCCGCCGGGTCGCGCCGCAGGAGCAGGGCAAGCTGCAGGGCGCGAACCAGGGCCTGCAGAGCGTGGCCGGCATCTTCGCGCCGGCGCTGTACGGCTCGGTCTATGCGCTCTTCAATGATCAGCTGAAGGGACTTGGCATGCCGGGCTTTCCGTTCTTCGTGGCCGGCGCCTTCCTGCTCACGGGCATGTTGATCGCCGTCTGGGCGGCGCGGGACGCGGGGCGGCGCGAAGCCGCGGAGGTTGCACAACCGTAATGCGGCCCGCCCCATTGCTGCCCTGAACCGGCAGGAACTTGCGGCGCATCAAGCTGCGCCTATCTCGGATGCCATGAAGCTGTTCGCCCGCCTCTTCCTGCCGATCCTCGCGGCGCTCGCCGCCTGCAACGCTCCCGCCAGCCACGCCCAGGACCGTCTGCCGGATCCAATCCGCAGGCCGCCCAGCGACGCGGCGGCGATGAAGACCTCCTTCGCCCCGGTGGCGCGACGCGCGGCCCCGGCCGTCGTCAACGTCTACGCGCGCTCGCTGGTGCGTCAGCGCGACCCGTACTTCGAGATGTTCGGCAACGGGGTGCCCCGGGCGCGCGTGCAGCAGTCGCTGGGGTCGGGCGTGATTGTTCGCGCCGACGGCGTCATCGTCACCAACAACCATGTCGTCGAGGGCGGCCAGCAGTTCATGGTCGTGCTCAATGATCGCCGGGAGTTTTCCGCCCGCGTGCTGCTGGCGGACCCGCGCACCGACCTGGCCGTGTTGAAGATCGACGTCGGCTCGGAGCGGCTGCCGACCCTGGCCATCGACGATCGCGAAGACCTCGAGGTCGGGGACCTCGTCCTGGCCATCGGCAATCCGTTCGGCGTCGGCCAGACCGTGACCAACGGCATCATCTCGGCGCTGGACCGGACCGCCGATCCGAGCGGCGGCGACCCGTCCTCCTACATCCAGACCGACGCGTCCGTGAACCCGGGCAATTCGGGCGGCGCCCTCGTCGACATGGACGGGGATCTGATCGGCGTTCCCACCTTCATTCTGTCGCGGTCGGGCAGCTCATCGGGCGTCAGCTTCGCGATCCCGGCCGCAATGGTCCGCCGCGTGGTGGAGACGGCCGTGGGCGGCGGCCAGACGGTCGTACGCCCCTGGCTGGGCGCCAAGACCGACCTGGTCACCGGCGACATCGCCCGCAGCCTGAACCTGCCGCGTCCGGAAGGCGCTCTGGTCTCGAACCTGTTCCCCGGCGGCCCGGCGGCCCGCGCCGGCATCCGGGAGGGCGACCTGATCATCTCCATCGGCGGGGCCGAGGTGAATGACCCCGCCAGCGTCAACTATCGCGTAGCGACGGCGCGTCCGGGCGACACGGTCGATGTCGACGTCCTGCGCGACGGCCGGCCCCAGCACCTGCGCGTGCGCCTCGACGCGCCCCCGGCCAATCCGCCGCGCGACGAGCGCATCCTCAACAACGGCAGCCCCCTGGCTGGGGCGACGGTGGCCAACCTTTCGCCAGCCGTCGCGGATGAAATCGGCGTCGACCCGGTGACCGCCGGGCGCGGCGTGGTGATCGCCAAACCGGGTCGCGGGTACGCCGCCATGGCCGGCTTCAAGCCGGGAGACATCATCCGCGAGGTGAACGGCCAGGCCATCACCGACACCCGCCAGCTGCAGGGCGTGTTGAATCGCGCCGGCGGCGCCTACTGGCAGGTGACGATCGAGCGGGACGGCCAGCTGATCACCGGACGCTTCCGCGCCTGAGCGCCGGCCTGACCTTGGGGCGTGGCGCGGACGGGGTTCGGGGGTTATCTAACCCTCGACCATGACCGATCTCTTCGAAGCCGCAGGATTGTCGACCGCCGCCCGGGACGCGCCGCTGGCCGATCGCCTGCGTCCCCAGACGCTCGATGAGGTGGTGGGCCAGGATCATCTGCTGGGTCCCGGCGGCCCCATCCGCCGCATGGTCGAGGGCGGCCGGCTGGCCTCGATGATCCTCTGGGGACCGCCCGGCACCGGCAAGACCACCATCGCGCGGCTGCTCGCCAAGGCGGCGGGCTACGAGTTCCAGCAGATCTCCGCGGTCTTCTCGGGCGTTGCTGACCTCAAGAAGGCGTTCGCAGCGGCCGAGGCACGCCGCCTCGCGGGCCAGTCCACCCTCCTGTTCGTCGACGAGATCCACCGTTTCAATCGGGCCCAGCAGGACGGCTTCCTTCCCTACGTCGAGAGCGGCGCGGTCACCCTGGTCGGGGCGACGACCGAGAACCCGTCGTTCGAGCTGAACGGCGCCCTGCTGTCCCGCAGTCAGGTCTTCGTGCTGTGGCGGCTGGACGAGGCGGCGCTTGAAGCGCTGCTGGCCAAGGCCGAGACGCACGAGGGCCGGGCGCTGCCCCTGCAGCCCGACGCAAGGCGGGCGCTGGCCGCCCTGGCCGACGGGGACGGGCGCTACCTGCTGACCCTCGCCGAGACCCTGCTGGCCATCGGCGGCGATGCGCCG
Source organism: Caulobacteraceae bacterium (assembly GCA_019695035.1). GTDB lineage: Bacteria > Pseudomonadota > Alphaproteobacteria > Caulobacterales > Caulobacteraceae > JAEZEZ01. The sequence continues at coordinate 22,473 of JAIBAU010000020.1, forward strand.
CTCGACACGGCCGCCCTGGGAACCCTGCTGCAGAAGCGGTCGCCGGCCTACGACAAGGATCGGGAGGAGCACTACAACCTCATTTCGGCGCTGCATAAGTCGGTGCGCGGCTCCGACCCGGATGCGGCCCTGTACTGGCTGGCGCGGATGCTGGACGGAGGCGAGGACCCGCTCTACCTGGCGCGCCGCATTGTGCGCATGGCCGTGGAGGACATCGGCGAGGCGGATCCGCTGTCCATTCTGGTCGCCAATGCAGCGAAGGACACATACGACTTTCTCGGCAGCCCCGAAGGCGAATTGGCCCTGGCGCAGGCCGTCGTGCACCTCGCCACCGCACCCAAGTCGGTCGGCGTGTATAACGCCTACAAGGCGGCGCTGAAGGCGGCTCGCGAGACCGGCTCGCTCATGCCGCCAGCCAATATCCGCAATGCGCCGACCCGACTAATGAAGGAGCTCGGCTACGGCAAGGGCTACCAGTACGACCCGGACACCGAGACCGGTTTCTCGGGCGCCAACTACTGGCCCGAGGGAATGGAGCGGCGGACCTTCTACGATCCAAAGGGTGAAGGGCACGAAGCCAAGATTCGCGCCCGCCTGGACCACTGGGCCGAGCTGAGGGCCAGGCTCAATGAAGCGGACTGACCGGCCCATTCTCTCTGCGGAGGACGTGGCGTGGGTCCGGGCGATGGTTCTCGCCGAGGACGCCGACGTGATCGCCTTCGACAAGCCGGCCGGCCTTTCGAGCCAGGGCGGACGCATCCAGGCTCATACGCTCGACGACTTGATGTGGGCGTTCGCGAAGTCGAACGGCAACCGGCCGCGCCTGATTCACCGCCTCGACCGCGACACGTCCGGGGTCATCCTCACCGGCCGGACTCAGCCGGCGGCCAGCTACCTCGGCAAGGCCGTGCAGGCCCGCAAGCTGCGCAAGACCTACCTCGCCATTGTCGCTCCGGGCGCGCCCGAGCCGCGATCGGGCGAGGTCGACGCCCCGTTGCGGCGCGAGGAGATCGGACGAGAGAGCTACATGCGCGTGGCCGCCGCCGGCGACCCCGAGGCGCAGTCGGCGCGAACGCTCTACCGGACCCTGGCCGCCAATGACGACGCTGCGCTGGTGGAACTGAACCCGGTGACCGGCCGGATGCACCAGCTTCGCGTGCACCTGGCGTCGATCGGTCGGCCGATCGTCGGCGACGCGCGCTACGGCGGCGCCCTGACGCTCGGGGGGAGGAGCGCGCCGCGCCTCATGTTGCACGCGCGCCAGCTCGCCTTTCCGCATCCGGACGGCTCGGGAATGAAGACGGTGTCCGCACCGATCCCGGCGGATATGGCCACTGTCCTCACGAGCGCGGGATTGGCGGAACCCGAGGGCCGTCCTGTTCGCTGAACGAGGGTCACTTCTGTTCGAGTCGAACGATGCTCCGCCCTCCGGTCCTCCTGCTCACGCTCCTTTTCGCCGCCGCACCCCTTGCGGCCCAGGCCCACTCGGCGCCCCCCTCGCCGCAGGGCTGGACGGTGCAGCCGATCGACGCGCGCCGGGCGCAGGTCGTCTACACGGGCCAGGGCGACGACAACCGCATCCGCGACGCAGCCCTGCTGGGGGCTGCGGAGATGGCGCTGGAGCAGCGCGCCACATGGTTTCGGGTCAGCACCGAGTGGATCGACCACCGGCCGGAGACCGGCGCCACCACGGTGGCCCTGGAGGTGAAGATCGGGGAGGGGCCCACCCCGGCCGAGGCGAACGCCTTTGACGCCGCCGAGACGGCGGCGGCGCTTCGTCCGAGGCTGCAGGCGGGGCCTTAGCGGCCGCGGGTCAGGCTGCGGTACTCGACGAGGCGCTCCTTGTCGCGGCGCGACTGGTCGCCGATGGAGTCGTCCACGTTGAGGGTGGCGTAGCGGATCCAGCTTTCCGAGCCGAACTTGTCGCGCACCAGGTTCACCGGGGTGCGCCACTGGAAATAGGACGCCCAGGAAATTCCAAGCCCGATGACGGCGGCCAGGCCCTGGAGAACTCGGAACAGAGTCTGGTCGGCGGGGTTCGGCGCGGGTTCCAGCGCGAGGATACCGAAGCCGGCCGCCGTGGTGAGAACGCCCAGGATGCCGCCGCCCCAGTTCATCCAGTAGCGCTCGCGGCCTACGCGCCACATTTCGACCTGAGTAAATTTTTCAAGATATTCAAGACGTGCTGCGACCCACATGAGAAGCCGCATGAGCAACGCAGAGCGCTTGCCCCAGCCCGGCCCATCCATCTGGAACTGGGTCTCGGCCTGGTCGGGCATGGCCTTCACGGTGGTGAAGAGGTTCTGCAGTTCGCGGGTCCGCTGCACGATCTCGCGCGACAGTTCGTAGGACCGGTTTTCCAGCGCCGTCCGGTACTGGGTGAAGACGATGGCCATCACCAGCACGAAGACGACCGGCACCAGGAGCATGCCGCCCACGGTGGCCAGGACCCGCAGCACCGGCTCGGGCGAGAGGGAGGCGAACAGGATCGGACCCTGGGAGGCGAGGATGGCCAGCGCCGCCAGAGCGCCGAACTGCAGGGCGCGCTTGAACAGCATGTAGCCGAACAGGGCGCGGAAAATGACGCGCCCGTAGGACACGATGCGCCCGCGGGTGTCCGCGTCGTCGGGGAAGCGTTCGGCGATCTGGTTCTCGAACATGACGTGGAAGCGGTCAGGCTTCCGCATCTGCGCGTCGAACGGGAAGATATCGAGCGGGTTGTTGTAGTAGAGGTCGATCCGGTCCGAGAGCTGTTGCTGGACGTCGGGATCGAGCGACAGGTAGTCGCTTTCCTTCAGGGGCGGAAGCGGAGCCGCACCACCGCGAAACCGTTTGCGGCCGCGATTGGGCTGGGCCTTCGCCGCGTGCGGGTCCGGGGGCGCGGGGTGGTGCTCTATGCCATTGGGATCATGGCTGGCGCGCCGGTGGTCGTCGGGCCTCGGCCCCGCGTAACTGGCCTCGTGATGGCCGGCGTCCTGGTGGCCGGCGTCATGGTGACCGTCATCGTGATGGCCGCCGTCGTGGTGGCCATGTCCGTGGTCGTCATGCGCGGTCGACATGCCGTTCCCCCGACAACGCCGTTAACTACGCCATAGATAGGATGTTCGCGCGCTGGGGGCCATACGGCTCGCGGCAGAGGCGAAACCTTGTGGCTAGAAGGGCACGCGGGCCATCGCTGCGGCGAAGACCAGCAGGACCACCAGCACCAGGGACTGGTAGCGCATCCAGCGCCGCACCGAGGAGGCTTCGGCGTCGGTCGGGACGAAGGCGGGGTCGGCCTTCCGGGTGGCGCGCCACTGCAGGAAGGTCAGGGTCGGGGGGACGGACAGCCCGGCGATGATCAGGAAGCAGGCGATCTTGCCCCAGAAGAAAAAGTTGTTGCCGTAGAAGTGGTAGCCCTTGGCGCCGAAGAAGATGCGCAACAGGCCGATGATCAGGATCGCGCCCGCCGTGGCGCCGTAACCGATGTCGATGCGAACCACGCGGTCCACGTCCATTCCGCGCATGCCGGGGCGCACCAGCATGGACTCCGCCACGAGCATGGCCACAAGGCCGAACACGAGCAGATGGTGGATGATCGCCAGGATGAGATCGGTCATGCTTCCGCTCTAGCCTCTACGAATCCGTCCTGCCAGCGTTATAACCCGCCCATGATGAACTGGCTTTGGGTGGCGATGGGCGGCGCGGCGGGCGCCGTCGCCCGGTACGGACTGGGAACAGCCACCGGCCGTTGGCTGGGTCACGGCTGGCCGTGGGGCACCCTCGCGGCCAATGTCCTGGGCGGGATCCTGATGGGTCTCCTGACCGGCTGGCTGGCGCTCAGGGGCGGACTGGAGCAGGAGCGCTGGCGGCTGCTGCTGGGGGTGGGCGCGCTCGGTGGCTTCACCACCTTCTCGGCCTTCTCGCTGGAAACCGTGCTGATGATCGAGCGGCGGGAGTGGGCTTCGGCCGCAGCCTACGTGAGCCTCTCGGTCGTACTGGCGATCGCCGCCCTGGTCGCGGGCCTCTGGCTGGGTCGAAAGGTGTTCGCATGAGCCGCGAGGTGAAGACCCTGTTCGTGGCCTCAGGCGAGGAGGGGACCCGGCTCGACCGCTGGTTCAAGCGTCGCTGGCCCCATTTGAACCACGTCCAGCTGCAGAAGCTATTCCGCTCGGGCCAGGTGCGCGTCGACGGGGCCCGCGCCAAGGGCGACACCCGACTGGCCGCGGGCTCACAAGTGCGGGTTCCGCCCCTGCCGGAAGCCACGGAGAAGCGCGAGGGACCGCCTCCTCTGAACCCGCGGGATGTGGCCTACGCCAGGAGCCTGGTCATCTACGAAGACGAGGACGTCATCGCCCTGAACAAGCCCGCCGGCCTGGCGGTGCAGGGCGGCACCAAGACCACCCGGCACGTCGACCGGCTGCTGTCCGCCTGGGGCGAAGGACTGGAGCGGCCACGGCTCGTCCACCGTCTCGACCGCGACACGTCCGGCGTGTTGCTGCTGGGCAAGAGCCCTGCCGCGGCCGCCCGCCTGTCGGGGGCCTTCGCACGACGGCGCGCCCGGAAGACCTATTGGGCCGTGGTCGTGGGCAATCCCAAGCCCGAAGAGGGCGTGATCGACCTCCACCTGGTGAAGAAGGGCGTCAACGACCGCGAGATGGTCATGCCCGCCGATCCCAAGGAGTTCGGCGCCGAGCCCGCCGAGACTGAGTACGTGACGATCTCGCGCGCCGCCCACCGCGCCGCGTGGATGGCCCTTCGGCCTCACACCGGGCGCACCCACCAGTTGCGGGCTCACATGAAGGCCATCGGCCATCCGATCCTGGGCGACCCCAAGTACAACGACGAAGCCTCCGCCGAACTGTCCCAGGGGCTGGGCCTGCAACTCCACGCCCGCCGCGTCGAGCTCGACCACCCCTCGGGGGGCACGCTGATCGTAGAGGCGCCCATTTCCAACGAGCTGCGCGCCGGCTTCGAACGCTTCGGCTTCGATGAGCACGAGGCGGAGACCGAGCCGTTCCGGAAGGGTGGGGGGAGGAAGCGCCGGTGAGCACCGCCGCCAGCATCGCCGAAGCCGCCCGGCGCTTGATCGACGGGGGACGCCCGGCCGACGCCCAGGCGATGACCGCCGCCCTGGCCGAGAGCCCGATGGCCGACGCCCTGCTGCTGGACGCCCATGCGGCCGCGCTCAAGGCGCTGGAGCGGCACATCGAGGCCGAGCCCTACCAGAAGCGGGCGACCCTGAAGGACCCGCACAACCGCATCATCTGGCACAACTACGCCGCGCTGCTGAACGACCTCGGCCGTCACGGCGAGGCGCGCAAAGCGGTGGACCAGGCGTTCCGGCTAGGTCTGGACGCGCCGGAGACCTGGCTGGTCAGCGGTCGCAACTACGTGGGGCTGGAGCAGTTCGATCGCGCCGAGGCCAATTATCGCGAGGCGCTGAAACGCCGGCCCGACTACTACGACGCGCACCGCGATCTGGCCCAGCTGATCTGGATGCGCACGGGCGATCCCGACGCCGCGATCGCGCCCCTCGACCAGGCCGGGCACAGCCTCGCGCTCGCCCCGGTGCGCGCCATGGTGCTCGAGAAGATCGGCCGCCCCGCGGAGGGATACCAGATCCTCCGGCAGGCCGCCGCAGCCGTGCCCCAGGACCTGCGCCTGCAGCAGGCGCTGGCGAATGCGGCATCGGAAGCCGGGGAGTACGCCGTGGCCCTGCCGGCGGTGGATCGCCTCGTGGCGGCGGCCGGCAGCCATCCTGCGGTGGTCGAGACGGCCTGCATGGTGTGGCTCGGCGCCGGACGCGCGGCCGACGCTCTGGCCCTGGCCCGGGCACGCCTTGAGGCCGATCCCATCGACCAGATCGCCATCGGCATGGCCGCCACCGCGGCCCGCATCACCGGCGATCCCGAGTATGAGACCTTCTTCGACTACGACGCCTTCGTGCAGCCCAAGTCCATCGACATCCCCAAGGGCTGGAAGAGCATCGAGGCCTATCTCGTCGACCTGAAGGCGACCCTGATCCGGCTTCACAAGCTCAAGGCCCATCCCTTCGAGAACTCGCTGCGCGGGGGCAGCCAGACCTCGCGCGACCTGCGCTCCTATCCCGAACCGACCATCGAGGCCTTCTTCCGGGCCATCGAGGGTCCGATCCGCAGCTACATGGAGCGGGTTGGGCAGGGTGACGATCCGATCCGCTCGCGGAACACCGGGCAGTACGCCATCCGCGGCGCCTGGTCGGTTCGGCTGCGGCCCGGCGGGCACCACGTGGACCACATCCACCCGCAGGGCTGGCTGTCTTCAGCCTTCTACGTCGAAACGCCGGGGGAAGCGCTGGCGCGCGAGTCGCGGGAGGGCTGGATCAAGTTCGGCCAGCCGCGATTCCGCACGGATCCGCCGCTGGGGCCGGCCCATTTCGTGCGGCCGGCGGCCGGCACCCTGTGCCTGTTTCCCTCCTACATGTGGCACGGCACGGTGCCCTTCACGACCGAGGAGAGCCGCATGACCATCGCCTTCGACGTGGTGCCGGCTTGAGCGTGAGGCTGGCCGTCTTCGACATCGACGGCACCCTGGTCGACAGTCGCGAGATCATCCATCGCGCCGCCTGCGAGGCGTCGGCGGATCTTGGCCTGCCCGAGCCCTCCTACGAGCGCGTCCGCCGCATGGTCGGTCTGTCGCTGAGGGAGGCGTTGGCCACTCTGGAGCCCGACCTGAGGGACGCCGACCTTGACCATTTCGTGGGCCGCTACCAGGCGGCCTTCCTTCAGATGCACGAACAGCCGGGGTTCAGCGAGCCCCTCTACGACGGAGCGGAGGCGCTGCTGCACCGGCTGCGCCGCGACGGCTGGACCCTTTCGATGGCGACCGGCAAGTCGCGCCGGGGGGTCGGCCGCTGGCTGAAGCGGGACGGCTGGGGCGAGCTCTTCGCCTCGACCCACTGCGCCGACGACGGCCCGGGCAAGCCGGACCCCGCCATGCTGACGGCCGCCATGCAGGCCAGCGGGGCGCATCCGGGACAAACGGTGATGATCGGCGACACCAGCCACGACATGCTGATGGCGTTGAACGCGGGGGTGCGGGCCCAGGGCGTGGCCTGGGGCTTCCAGACCGCCGAGGAGGTGCGCGCGTCCGGCGCCCATCACGTGGCCGAGACGTTCGAGGAGCTTGAGGCCGAGTTGCACCGCTTCGCAGCGGCCTTCGCATGATGCGCATGGGCGTGGCGACCATCATGGCGGTGGCGGACGAGGGGGTGACCCTGGCGGACGGCCGCATCGCCGCCCTGTTCGAGCTTCTGGTCCGTCCCCCGGGCGGTCACGCCTTCACGGCGACGGCGCGGGCGCTGCTCGACGGCCGCCAGCAATTGGGGCGGCTGCAGCCCGGGAGGGACGTGCCTGTGCGGCTGTACGGTCCACGCCGGGTCGTGTTGGACCTCGCCCCGAAGGACTAGGTCCCGGGCGCGGGCGTGTTCGAGTCCGTGGGCCTGGACTGCACCACCGGCCCCCGCGGCCGGCGTTCGCCGCCCGCCCGCAGCTCTGCGATGTACTCCAGCTCCTGCAGGGCGATTTCGCTGTTGGGTTCGTAGCGCAAGGATTCGCGCAGGGTGCGCTCGGCGTCGTCCAGCCGCTCCAGGTCGATCATCGCCGAGGCGCGCACCCGAAGCAGGCGCGCGCGCTCGAAGTTCGACGCCGATCCCGGATTGACCGCCGCCGCATCGGTGATCGCCACCGCCTCCGCGGCCTGGTTCTGCATCAGCATGGCGGTCCCGGCCTCGGCCGCCAGGGTCGCGTTGGCAGGATCCATCACCAGGCCGCGCCGTAGCGCCTCCTCCGCCTCGGCGCCCCGGCCGAACTCGACGCGCGCGGCGCCCAGCATCATCGCGGCCATGGGATAGGGCGACTCGGCCCACTGCTCGGCGGTCAACCCGCAGGCCCGCAGTTCGTCCGCGTCGGCCGGCGCATGGCTGATCACCTCCTCGAGGCTGGCCATCTCGCCGCGGAGCCCGTCGTAGCCGTTCGCCTGGAAGGCGTCCTGGGCGGCGATGAGTGCGGCGGCGTCGCGTCCCCATTGGTCGCGGTCCCGCGCATGGCACACCGGCTCGGCGGCGGATGGGGCCGCGGCGGCCAGACCCGCAGCGAGCGCGGCGGCGAGCAGGAACGATCGCATGGACGGCCTCTTCGGATGACGGGGGCCGAGCTTGGCGCGACGCGGCGCGGCTGTCGAGCCGCACGGACCCTCTCGCGGCGCGCGCGGTTGAAGGCTATGACCCGCCCTCCGTCCCGAGCCAGTCCATGCCCTTCAACCGCGCCAAGCCAGAGAACCTCGAACGCATCCGCCGCTTCTGGAAGGAAGCCGCGCCCGGGCCCCGCGGCGAAGACGGCTGGCCCGTATTGCTCGACGGCCGCCAGGCGAAGACGCCGGGCGGCAAGCCGCTGGTCCTGCCCACCGAGGCCCTGGCGGTCCTGGTCGCTGCCGAATGGGCCGCCCAGGGCGAACATATGGAGCTGGCGTCCATGGCGGCCACCCGGCTGGCCCATACGGCGATCGAGACCGTGCCGGACAAACGCGAGGCCGTCGCCGGCGAGGTCGGTCGCTATGCCGGAGCCGACCTGCTCTGCTACCACGCCGAGGATCCCCAGGCCCTGGCGGACCTGCACGCGCAGCGGTGGACCCCGGAGTTGGCCTGGGCCGAGCAGGCGCTTGGAGTGTCGCTGGTCGCGACCGCAGGCGTCATCCATCGGCCGCAGCCGCCGGATTCGATCGCGCGGGTGAAGGCGTTGGCGCTGGCGCTGGACGACTTCGCCCTCACAGCCCTGGCGGTGGCGACGCCGCTGTTCGGCTCAGCGGTCCTTGCGTTGGGCCTGCAGCGCGGCCGATTGAGCGGTGACGAGGCCTTCGATCTGTCGCGCCTCGACGAGGCGTTCCAGGAGGAGCGCTGGGGCCTCGACGAGGAGGCGGCCGAACGGACCGCCAACCGCCGCCGCGAAGCGCAGGCGCTCGACGCCTGGTTCAAGGCCCTGAGGCCCTAGAGGCGGCCCGCCGTCGCCGTGATGACAGGGCGCTTGCGCCCGCCGCCGCCCCCTCTTAAGCCGGGCTCTGACGCTTTCAGGGACGCCTTTCCATGCAACATATCCTCGAAGAGCTCGAGAAGCGGCGCGAACAGGCCCGCATGGGCGGCGGCGAGAAGCGCATCGCCTCGCAGCACGGGAAGGGCAAGCTGACCGCCCGCGAACGCATCGAGGTCCTGCTCGACGAGGGCTCCTTCGAAGAGACCGACATGTTCGTGGAGCACCGTTGCACGGACTTCGGCATGGAGAACCAGCGCGTTCCGGGTGACGGCGTGGTCACGGGCTGGGGAACGATTTCGGGGCGCCTGGTCTATGTCTTCTCCAAGGATTTCACGGTCTTCGGCGGGTCTCTTTCGGGTGCGCATGCGGCCAAGATCGTGAAACTGCAGAAGATGGCGATCACCAATGGCGCGCCCATCATCGGCATCTTCGACGCTGGCGGCGCGCGCATCCAGGAGGGCGTCGAGAGCCTGGCCGGCTATGCCGACATCTTCCTGCAGAACGTGCTGGCGTCGGGCGTGGTGCCGCAGATCAGCGTTATCATGGGCCCCTGCGCGGGCGGCGACGTCTACTCCCCGGCGATGACCGACTTCATCTTCATGGTCCGCGACACCAGCTACATGTACGTGACCGGTCCCGACGTGGTGAAGACCGTCACCAACGAGGTAGTCACCCACGAGGACCTCGGCGGCGCCAAGGTGCACGCGCAGAAGTCGGGCGTGGCGGACGGGGCCTTCGACAATGACCTGGAGGCCCTGACCCAGGTGCGCCGCCTCATCGAGTTCCTCCCCGGCTCCAACCGCGACCGGGCTCCCGAGTGGGAGAGCTTCGATGATCCGCTGCGCGACGAACCGTCGCTGGACAGCCTTGTGCCGTCCAATCCGAACAAGCCCTACGACATGAAGGAGCTGATCCTGAAGGTCTTGGATGAACAGGACTTCTTCGAGATCTCAGCGGATTACGCGAAAAATATCATCTGCGGCTTCGGCCGGCTCGAGGGCAAGACGGTCGGCGTCGTCGCCAACCAGCCCCAGGTCCTGGCCGGCGTGCTCGACATCGACAGCTCCAAAAAGGCGGCGCGCTTCGTGCGCTTCTGCGACGCCTTCAACATTCCGATCCTTACCTTCGTCGACGTGCCCGGTTTCATGCCGGGGACGAAGCAGGAGTACGGGGGCCTGATCAAACACGGGGCCAAGCTGCTGTTCGCCTATGCCGAAGCGACCGTGCCCAAGGTGACGGTGATCACCCGCAAGGCCTACGGCGGCGCCTATGACGTGATGAGCTCCAAGCACCTGCGCGGGGATGTGAACTACGCTTGGCCCACCGCCGAGATCGCGGTCATGGGCGCCAAGGGGGCGGTGGAGATCATCTTCCGCGCCGAGGCCAAGAGCGACCCCGCCGCGCTGGCCGAGCGCGAGGCCGAGTACAAGGCCCGCTTCGCCAATCCCTTCGTGGCCGCCCAGCGCGGCTTCATCGACGATGTGATCATGCCGCACGGCACCCGCCGGCGTGTGGTGAAGGCTTTCCGGACGCTCGAGAACAAGCAGCTCGAGAACCCCTGGAAGAAGCACGACAACATTCCGCTCTGACGCCGGCGGTCGGCCGGAGGGAAGACTAGAAGCCGCCCCAGTCGTGCAGGTACTTCATCGCGGTCTCCGCGGTGATCCCGTTCTGTTGTTCACGCGCCAGGGGATGGTCGGTGGGTTCGAGCACCAGCAGCGGACGCATGGCCTGGCCCTGCGGCCGGACCTCGACCTTCAGGTTGACGGAGTCTTCGTAGCCCGGGAGGGCGTTGGCCAGCCAGCCGTAGAACACGCCCATCGCGGTGGCGTTGAAGTCCATGTAGGTGGTCCGGTACTTCCACCAGTTGTCCTTGCTGATCGCCACCCAGACGCCGAACTCGAGCGGATTGTCGGGCTCGCCCAGCACCGGGATCTGCAGGCGCGCCCGGATCAGAAAGTGCTCGTCCTTGTAGCGGCACAGGTCCGGACCCAGATCGAAGTTCTTGCGCTCCTCCGCGTCGGCGGCCTTCCAGAAGGTCGGGCCCTCGAAGGCGTAGACCGGCAGCTCGTCGTGCGACTTGCCGCACGTGGGACAGGTAAACTTGCTCATGGCAAAGCCGTCTAGCGAGCGTCGCGGTTCCGGTCCACCGGTCTAGGTCGCAGAGCGACAAAATCGCGCCCCTCTCGCCTGAAGCGGGATGGGTCAGCGGCGGACTGCGGCCTCGGCGCCCGCGCGGGCGCATTGGGCGTCCTGGGCGCTGCTCGCTCCGCTGACGCCGACGGCGCCGACGATCTTGCCCCCGGCCAAGATGAGGATGCCGCCCTCGACCGACGCGACCCCCTCGAAGCTGAGGGAGCCGAGGCGCCCCGCGGCAAGGCTGTCGGCGAAGGCCTTGGAGTCACGCCGGAAGCGGGCGGCTGTCCAGGCCTTCTGGCGCGAGACCTCAATGGAGCCGTACTGCACTCCGTCCATGCGCTCGAAGGCGATCAGTTCGCCGTGGGTGTCGACCACCGACACGGCGACGGTCCAGCCGTTGGCGCGGGCCTCGGCCATGGCGGCGTCGATGGCGCGGCGGGCGGCGGCGGCGTCGATGTCCTGGCCGTAGGGCGGGGCGGGCGGCTGGAGGGCTTGTGGTGCGGGGCCGGCCGCAGGCTGGGCCAGAGACGGCGAGGCGAGAGAGAGGAGGGCGGCGGCGAGCAGGATCGGGCGCATGGCGGTCTCCAGAGCGGGCGCGCAAGGTCGTGTCGCGGGAACGGGCGGTCAAGCGCCTCGCATGACCAAAGCTTAACTGGCGGCCGGCCCGGCCGAAACCGACACTCGGCGGCAGGCCGGGGAGGAAGCATGACCAAGACCGTCGCCATCGCCGCTGCGGCCCGAATGTTCGCGGGTTTCGGCGTCCTGTGGCTGGCTGTGGCGAGCTTCGCGGTCGCCTTGGCCCATGCCGACGCGCCGCCCAAGCCCGACCCCTACATCCCGCCCGCAACGGGGCCAACGCCGGGGGACGGCTACTATGAGACCATCGAGTCGGTCGCGCCCGGCGTCTGGACCATCCGGCAGGCCTCGTCCTTCCACCTGCAGCCGATCGGCAACGTCACCGTGATCGACCAGGCCGATGGCCTCGTGCTCGTCGACGGTGGGGGATCTCCGGGCTCGGCGCGGCGCATCGCGGCGCTTATCCGTTCCGTCAGCCGCAAGCCAGTTAAGGCCCTGGTCGTCACACATTGGCACGGCGACCATTCCCTGGGCTTCGGCGCCTTGCAGCAGTTGTGGCCGGACATGCGGGTCATCGCGACCGTGCAGACCCGCGACCGTCTGGTCACCTCGATGGACTTCTACGCGCAAGGGGCGCCGGACCAGGCCCACACGGCGGCCTTCCTGGAGCGTATCGACGGGTTCTCGGCCTTCCTGCGCGAGGCGGCGGTGAATCCGACCATCAGCCAGGCGGACCGTGACGGCTACGCCCAGGCGGCGCGCGAGTTCGTCGCCTATCGCAGGGACGCCGAAGGCGCCTTCATCGGTCGCGTCACCGAAACCTTCGAGACCGAGCTGGCCCTCCCGGACGCCAGACGGCCGATCCTGTTCAGGCGCCCGGGCCGCGGGAACACCGACGGCGATGCCTACGCCTGGCTGCCGCGCCAGAGGATCGCCGTCACCGGCGATCTGGTGATTGCGCCGGTGCCCTTCGGCTTCAACGCCTATCCACGCGACTGGGCGGCGGCGCTGAGGCAGATCGCGGCCCTGGAGCCGAAGATCCTCGTTCCGGGACACGGCGCGGTGCAGCGCGACGGAGCGTACCTGGCCCGGCTCAGCGGACTGATCGAGACTTCACGCGACCGCGTGGGCCGGGCGCTGGCGGACAGGCCGCTGTCGCTCGATGAGGCCAAGGCCAAGGTCGACCTTGCGGATCAGGCGGCCGCGTTTGCGGGCGGCGATCCCTGGCTGGCCAAGTGGTTCAAGCGCTACTGGACCGATCCCTTCGTGGAGGCCTGCTGGAAGGAGGCCACGGGCCAGCCTATCGAGCAGGGGCACGGCTAGGCCGGCGCGAGGGTGTCTCCCCGCGCGAGGGGATCGCGCAGCGGCTCGCCGTCGGGCACGAATTCCAGCGCCACCGAATTGATGCAGTAGCGCAGACCCGTCGGCGGAGGACCGTCAGGGAAGACGTGGCCCTGGTGGCTGCCGCACCGGGCGCAGACGGTCTCGGTCCGGACCATGCCGTAGCTGGTGTCGCGGATCAGGGTCAGATGGGCCTCGTCGTAAGGCGCGTTGAAGCTGGGCCAGCCGGTGCCGCTCTCGAACTTGGTCTTGCCGCCGAACAGCGGCAGGCCGCAGAGGCGGCAGCAGAATACGCCCGGTCGCTTTTCGCCGAGCAGCACGCCGCAGAAGGGAGCCTCCGTGCCGTGCTTGAGCAGCACGTCGCGCTCTTCGGCGGTCAGGCCCGCCTCGAGACGCTCGCGGTCGGCGGCGGAGGGCGCGGTCAGGTCGAAGCCGGCGGGCGATCGGGTCATGGAAGTCTCCGGAGCGGGAGGGCGACGCAGGTCGCGCGTCATCTATAACGCCTGCTATTCGGCCGTGCTCCGGAAAGGTTACGGCCCGCCTCCCTCTCGGGAAGCGGGCCGCAATGCCTTGGGCCTGGACGCCTCGATCAGCCGGCGGCCGGCGCCCCGTTCGCGAGACCCTGGACAAAGGCGCGCACGGCGTTCTCGTCGGCCGGGTCGCCGTTGTAGGGGGCGGTCGGGGTGAAGCCCGCGCCAGAGGCGCGCGGACGGTCCAGCCAGGCCTTGTTGCCGAAGCTGATCGAACCCTCGTTCGAGGGCAGGCGGGACACCGTCTGGCCGACGAAGATGGAGTCGCCCGAGGTCGGCGAACCGGCGTGCACCACGCCCGGCAGACGGGTGAACAGGTCCATCAGCGCCAGACACTGGGCGGCGCAGTAGGCGTCGGTCAGCACGATGACCCGGCCGCGGAGGGCAGAAGGCGGGGCCGCCCCCGAAGGGGCCTTGCTCTCGTTGCGCTGGAGCAGCGGCTGGCCGGCGGCGAGGGCCGCGTCGAACTCCTGCAGCATCTTCTCCCAGATCGGCACCTGGTAGTAGCTGAGCGGGTCGGACTTCATGCGGTTGACGGCGTCGGCGTAGACCGCGCGGTTGGCGGCCGAGACGCGGTAGGCGGCGTTGCCGACCTGCGGCTGGTTGGCCAGGATGAAGTCCGGGCCCCACAGGCGGTTGGCCAGCTTGTAGCCGTTGCGGCTGGTCGGGGCGTCATTGGCGCCGCGCATGTCCAGCACGATCACCGGCGCGGCCTGGACCTGGGCCAGTTGGCCGTCCAGCTGGGCCAGGAACGCATCCCACTCGGCGCCTTCGGTGAAGGTCGGCAGGCGCAGCCAGTAGCCGCCGTTCCATGCCTCCATGGTCGGACCGCCCTGGGGTTTGCCAAGGCCGGCCATGTAGGCGGCGCGCCGCTCGGCTTCCGCCGAGGGCTGGTAGTTCATGGTGTAGGTCTTGTTGGAGGTGCCGACGCGGAACACGCACTTCTGCGGCAGAGCCGCCGTGAAGGGGTTGCCGCGGTCCCAGAACAGGTAGGGGGCGGTGCGGGCCCGGTCGACGGCCTGGGTCATGTCGCCCTCGTAGCGATCGAGGCGCTCGACGGCGACCTGGTCGGCGGTCTTGCGATCGCAGGAGACCAAGCGTGCGCCTACCGGCGGGATCTTGGTGTCTCCGGCGCGGGCCCAGGCGACGGTGTAGCCGCCGTTCACCCAACGGGTGGAGAAGCCCGGCCAGAAGGCAGCGAAATACCCCGGCAGCTCGGCGTAGCCGGGAATGAAGCTGATGTTCGTGTCGCGGAACCCGGTCAGGTAGAACCGCATGATGTTTTCGTAGGCCAGTTCGCCCTGAACCTTGGGCAGCCCCGCCATCGCCTGGGCCAGGCCGGTGTCCAGCCAGCTGCGGAACTGGGCCGAGTCCTTATCGACGTTCGCAGCGGGGTGGTTGTCGCGCAGAAGGTCGTGGGCGGCTTGCAGATCGCGTTGCGCGGCGGCGCGGTAGTCCTGGGCTTCGGCCTGGCCGGCCATCAGGGTTGCGGTCGCTACCACGGCGGCGAGCGCGAGCGTCTTTTTCATGACGTTTCCTCCGAAGGGCACACAGCTAAGCCCACGAACCTAGCGGCGTAAACGCGCCACGAGGCTTTTGGCAAGCCCTTGCACCCGAATTGCAATACCCGCGCGCGCAGCCTAATCAGCAGCCCCTGTTGGAACCGCCAAACGGGCCGCGCGATGTTCTCCAAGATATTGATTGCAAACCGCGGCGAGATTGCGGTGCGGATTCAGAAGACCTGTCGCCGGATGGGCATCCGGACCGTCCAGGTATTCTCCGAGGCCGACGCCGACATGCTGGCCGTGGAAATGGCCGACGAGACGGTCTTCATCGGTCCGCCGCCGGCCTCCGAAAGCTATCTGGTCCAGGACAAGATCATCGATGCGGTCCGCAAGACCGGGGCCGAGGCCGTGCACCCCGGGTTCGGCTTCCTGTCGGAGAACCCCGTTTTCGCCCGCCGCCTTCAGGACGAGGGCATCGCCTTCATCGGTCCCAACCCGGGCGCCATCGAAGGCATGGGCGACAAGATCCAGTCCAAGCTGACCGCCATCGAGGCGGGAGTCTCGACGGTGCCGGGATCCACCGACGTCATCAGCGACGAAAAGCACGCCGTCGCCGTGGCCGAGGAGATCGGCTACCCGGTGATCCTCAAGGCGTCGGCCGGCGGGGGCGGGAAGGGCATCCGCATCGCCTACACCCGTGACGAGGTCATCGAGGGCTTCGGCTCGGTGCAGGACGAGGCGCGCGGCGCCTTTGGCGATGACCGCATCTTCATCGAGAAGTTCATCGAGAGCCCGCGCCACGTCGAGATCCAGGTGCTGGGGGACAAGCACGGCAACGTGGTGCACCTCTTCGAGCGGGAGTGCTCGATCCAGCGCCGCAACCAGAAGGTCATTGAAGAGGCCCCCTCGCCCCTGCTGGACCAGAAGACCCGCATGGCCATGGGCGCCCAGGCTGTCGCGCTGGCAAGGGCCGTCAACTACGACAGCGCCGGCACGGTGGAGTTCGTGGCTGGCCAGGACCGGAGCTTTTACTTCCTCGAGATGAACACCCGGCTCCAGGTCGAGCATCCGGTGACCGAATTGATCACCGGCGTGGACCTGGTGGAGCAGATGATCCGCTCCGCCTATGGCGAAAAGCTGCCCTTCGCCCAGGAAGACCTCAAGATCGACGGCTGGGCCGTGGAGAGCCGCATCTACGCCGAAGACCCGTACCGCAAATTCCTGCCGTCCATCGGCCGCCTCTCGCGCTACCAGCCGCCCGCGGAGGGGACCTACCAGGGCGCCGCCGGAACCTATGTCGTCCGCAACGACGCCGGGGTCATCGAGGGCGACGAAATCTCGATGTTCTACGATCCCATGATCGCCAAGCTCTGCGCCTGGGGTAAGACCCGCGCCGACGCCATCGACGGCATGGCCCGCGCGCTGGAGGATTTCCACCTCGAGGGTGTCGGTCACAACCTGCCCTTCCTTTCGGCGGTGATGGACCAGGAGCGGTTCCGCTCGGGCAAGCTGGCCACCAGCTACATCAAGGACGAGTTCCCCGACGGCTTCCACGGCCTCCCGCCGACGCCGTTCCAGCTGGACGTGATGACCGCCGCGGCGGTCTTCGCCCAGCGGATGGCGATCGTCCGATCGCTGGGGGGGCACGGCGGCCGGGACGAGTGGACCGTGATGGTCGACCGCCAGGCCCGGCCGGTGCGGGTGCTGCCCGTGGAGTCCGGGATCGAGATCGAACTGACCGCCGAGGACCGGGTGCTGCGCCTGGAGGGCTGCGACTGGCGGCCGGGCAAGGCCGTCTTCCGCGCCAGCCTCGACGGCCGAGAATTCACCGCCGCGATCCGCCCGGCGGCGCAGGGCTTTGAAATTCGCCACCGGGCTGCGGACGCTCGCGTGCTGGTGCTGGCCCCGCGCCAGGCCGAGCTGATGGCCAAGCTGCCCGAACGCCAGCCTCCCGACACTTCGCGGATGATCGTGTCGCCCATGCCGGGCCTGGTGGTCTCGCTCGAGGTCGAGGTAGGACAGGAGGTCAAGTCCGGCGAAACCGTGGCCGTCATCGAAGCCATGAAGATGCAAAACATCATCAAGGCCGAGCGCGATGGCGTGGTTAAGGCGGTCGGCCCCAAGGCAGGCGACAGCGTGGCCGCCGACGAGGTGCTGGTCGAGTTCGCCTGAGGCCTTGGCCTGCCGAGCCTCGACGGCACGCCGGGCCCGGGCCGCGACACGGACTTGAATCCCGCGGCCAATCGGATTGTTCTGCCCCCATGAGGTCCTGGACCGAACGGACGGCATTGATGCTGAGCGCCGAGGGGCGGATGGCCCGGCTGCCGTTCCTCGCATGCGCCATGCTGTTGGTCGCGCTTACCGCCCTCTACGAGGCGGTCGTCGAGCCCGAGAGCATGGCGGCCCTGCACTGGGTCAGTGGGGTCTTCGTCTACGGCGCGCTGTTCTATGCCGGCGCCTGCCTCCTTTCCAAGCGCCTCCACGATCGCGGGAAGAGCGGGTGGTGGGCTGGCCTGGTGCTGGGCGCCATCGTGCTGTGTTGGCCCACGCCCCAGGGCGTGCTGGATTTCCTGGGCGTCGTGGTGCTGGTTTGGGCCACGGTCGAGCTCGCCGTCATGCCGGGAGAGCAGGGGGCGAACCGCTTCGGTCCGAATCCCCATGCTCCGGCCGACCCGGCGGTGATCTGAGCCATGCTGAACCTGCTGTTCGGCCTGCAGGGCCGCATCGACCGTCTACCGTATTTCCTTGGCGTCACCGGCTGCCAGCTGGTGATGGCGGGGTTGCTCTGGGGCGTCCTGGCGACGGGTCCGACCCCCGCGACCCTCGCGATCTTTGTGCTCGGGGCGCTGATCTGCACCTGGGTCAGCTTCGCCCTGACCTGGAAGCGCTTGCACGACTTCGAGCTGTCGGGCGCCTGGGCGCTGCTGATGCTGGCGCCGTTGGTAAATGTGGCCATGTATCTGCTGTTCTCGGTGCTCAAAGGCGACACGGCCGATCCGCCGTACGTCGCGCCCGGTGCGCCGCCGGATGACGCTTCGCGGTCCTAGGCCGGGGCCGAGGCCCCGGTTGTCGCGCCGAAGATCTGATGAAAGCTGGACCTCAGGGCGGCGTCCGCCTCGTCCATGCCGACCGGGCGGCCCAGATCAACCAGGCTGGTCACCCCCGCGTCAGAGATGCCGCAGGGCACGATGCCGGTGAAGTGCGACAGGTCCGGCTCGACGTTGAGGCTGATCCCGTGGAAGCTGACCCACCGGCGCACCTTCACGCCGATGGCGGCGATCTTGGCCTCGCCGGCGGAAGTATCCGTCCACACCCCGACCCGCCCGTCGATGACGCGCCCCTCAACGTTGAAGTGGTCGAGCGCACCGATGATCCAGGCTTCGAGGGCGCGCACGTAGCCGCGCACGTCGCGGCGCCGGGCGTTCAGGTCCAGCATCAGGTAGACCACCCGCTGCCCGGGCCCGTGGTAGGTGAACTGCCCGCCGCGGCCCGTCTCGAAGACCGGGAAGCGCGCCGCGTCCAGCAGATCGCCGGCTCTCGCCGACACCCCGCCGGTGTAGAGCGGCGGATGCTCCAGCAGCCAGACCAGCTCAGCCGCATCGCCGGCCGAAATGGCGGCGGCCCTCGCTTCCATGGCCGCGACCGCTTCAGGGTAGGGGACCGGCGCACACGAGACCGCCCAGGCCGCAGGCGCGCCGTCGGCGCGGCCGAATATCGGCCCCTCGGCCGATGGGTTTAACGGGTCGTCAAGCATGCGGGCCTGAATGTGGTCAAACGGCCGGCCCGCGCAAGCGCCGGCCGCCCAGTTTGCGTTGCGTTGAAACGAGTACCGTCAAGGTGTCCAGCGTGTCCCAGGTCGAAGCCGTCAACGTCGAGATTTCCGTGGTCCTGGGCCGCTCGGTCCTGCCCATGGCGCAACTGCTGCGGATGGGCCGTGGCGCCGTGATCCCGCTGGACGCCCGGGAGAACGAAGAGGTCTGGATCCTGGCCAATAACCACCCGGTCGCCCGAGGCGAGATCCACATCACCGACGACAAGATAGCCATCACCGTCACCCGTCCGGCCGACGTCTATGACTTCATGGCCGGCGCCAAGATGCAGGGCTGAGGCCCGCCCCGGCGCCCCATGTCGCCGAGGCGACGATTGCGGCCTTTCCAAATCAATCAGGCCTTGCTACACGCGCGCCTCCAAAGCGAGCGGTCGTGGCGGAATTGGTAGACGCGCAGCGTTGAGGTCGCTGTGGGGCAACCCGTGGAAGTTCGAGTCTTCTCGACCGCACCAGCTTTAGACTCAGGATAGGATCGCGATCGACGGATCGACCGGGAAGAGGAGGCCAAGCGTGACAGCCGACGCCGCCGACGCCCGCGACCCCATCGCCGGTCAGCCCGCCGAAGATCTCGAAGACATCGCGCTGCGCGACGACTACGCGCTCAGCCCCAAGTTCGTGGCCATGGTGGTGGACGCCGCCGACGCGGGCGACGGCCTTCGCCTGCGCGAGCTGCTGGACGCCCTGCACCCGTCCGACATCGCCGACCTGATGGGCTTCCTCTCGCCGGATTACCGCGAGGAGGTCATCCCGTGGATTCCGCCCGACCAGCTCGCCGACGTGCTGACCGAGCTGGACGAGGGCGTGCGCGAGGACGTGCTTGAGGAGGTCGAACCCCAGGCGCTGGCCGAAGCGCTGCAGGAACTGGATTCCGACGACCAGACCGACATCATCGAGGACCTCGATGACGAGCAGCGCCGCGAGGTGCTGGCGGCCATGCCCGAGACCGACCGGGCCGCGATCGAGACTTCGCTGGCCTACGAGGAAGAGTCCGCCGGCCGCCTCATGCAGCGTGAGGTGGTCGCGGCGCCGCTGTTCTGGACGGTGGGACACGCGATCGACCACATGCGCAAGCCCGACGAGGACCTGCCCGAGCTGTTCTTCGACATCTACGTCGTAGACGAGGCCTTCAAGCCGGTCGGCGCCGTGGCGGTCAGCGCCCTGCTGCGCTCGAAACGGGACACCAAGCTCGCCGACATCATGGAGCCAGTCACCGAAATCGAGGTCGACCTCGATCAGGAGGACGCGGCGCGCATCTTCGAGAAGTACAACCTGATCTCGGCCCCGGTGGTCGACGCTCACGGTCGGCTCGTCGGCCAGATCACGGTCGACGACATCGTTTCGATCATTCAGGAGGAGAGCCAGGAGGACATCCTGGCCCTCGCCGGCGTCAGCGACGTGGGCCGCGACGCCGGGATCCTCGGCGTCATGCGCTCGCGTTTCCCGTGGCTGGTGGTCAATCTCGGCACGGCGCTCTTCGCCTCGACAGTCATCAGCGCCTTTCAGGGCGAGATCGAAAAGCTGGTGGCCCTGGCCGTGCTGATGCCGGTGGTGGCGTCGATCGGCGGCAACGCCGGCACCCAGGCCCTCGCCGTGGCGGTGCGTTCGCTGGCCACCCGCGAAGTGAGCCGGGCCAACGTGCTGCGTATCGTCTGGCGGGAAATCCGGGTCGGCCTGCTGAACGGCGTGGCCATCGCCCTGCTGTTGGGCGGCGTCACCTGGCTTTGGCAGCGAAACTGGGAGCTGTCGCTGGTGATCGGACTGGCCGTGCTGATCAACCTCTGCGCCGCGGCTCTGGCCGGCACCCTGATGCCCATGATGCTTGAGCGTTTCGGACGCGACCCGGCCGTGGCGTCGCCGGTGCTGGTGACCTGGACCACCGACACGGTGGGCTTCCTGAGCTTCCTGGGCCTGGCCGCGGTCATCCTGATGTAGCCGGAGCCTCACTCCGCTTCTGGGATCGGTTCGCTCATCAGTTGAAAACCATAGGCCTTAGCCACGCTTTCACCCCCTTAGGGACGTAAGAGCGGAACGAAGCTTGCTCCCTCGCCTTCGAGGGGAAAGCCCCCGTCTCGTTTTGGGTCAACCGTGTCGAACCGCCCGCGCCAGAAGGTCACCCGTGCAGGGATCAAGCTGATCGCAGCCTTCGAGGGCCTGCGCCGTCGCGCGGCGCGCCTTCCCGACGGCCGCTGGACCATCGGTTACGGCCACACGCTCTCGGCCCGGGAAGGGGCCGAGGTCAGCCAGGAAGACGCCGAGGCTCTGCTGCACTTCGACTTGCTGCCCATCGCCGAGGCGGTGAACAGCCTGGTCTACACCCCGCTGACGCAGAACCAGTTCGATGCGCTGGTGGCGTTCGCCTACAACGTCGGCATCGACACCTTCCGCGGTTCGGAAGTCCTGAAACGGGTCAACGAGGGACGGCTGACCGAGGCGGCCTGTGCGCTCGACCTGTGGCGCAAGGCCGACCTGACCGGCGAGCCGATCATCCTCGACGCCCTGATCCGTCGGCGGGCGGCCGAGAAGGCGCTGTTCCTGACCCCGGCGGACGGCTACGTCCCCACGCCGTCGCCGCTGGTCCGTCCGCAGGTCGATACTGATCTCGCGCCGGCATTGCCCCAGTCGCGGCCGCACGAGATCGTCGTTCCGATGGACGGCGCTTTGGCCGAGATCCATCACGTCGCCCAGCCCCGCGACCCCGAGCCCGAGCCCGTCACTGAAGCGCGGCCCGAGGCCCCGGCCGCCGATACCGACTTCTCGGTGGTCGCGCCCGCCGCCAGCACCGAGGCGGAGGGGGTCGAGATCACCGCCTCCGACGCCGAGCCCGCGGACACCCTGCCGCAGCCCTCGGAGCCTGTGGAAGCCACCTATACGGACGCCCCGCTTGCACCGGTCGCGGAGATCCCGGCCGCCATCGAGGTCGAGACCGTCAGCGCGCCGGCGCCGGAAAGGTCCGCCGATGCGCCCGCCTTCGAGCCGGCCACCGAGGCGTTGGGGCCTGTCGCCGACCAGCCCATCGGCGGGGTGGTGTCGCCCGAGCCCGTCGTCGAAGTGCTGTCGCCCGAGCCGCAGCCTGTCGCCGAAATCCCCACCCACGACACTACCCCCATTGAGGGCGAGGCGGTCGAGGTGTTCCCCTACGCCCGACCGGTCGAGGCGCTCGAACCCGCGGCGGACCTTGGGGAGCCTGCGCCATTCCCGACCGAGCCGGTCGTGCCCGCCCATGAGCCCGAGCCGGCGCCCGATGCGCCATCGGTCCAACAGCAGCCGGAGACGGTGGTGCCCCTGGCCGCGCCGCCGCCGCAGCGCATCTACGCCCCCGAACCTGCGGCCCAGCCTGAGGCCGCGCCTCAGCCGGTTCCATTCGAACCCCCCAGCGGCTGGTCGCTGACCCCGCCGCCCGAAGTCATCGAGCCCGCGCCGAGCCGCCAGGACACCCGTCCCCCGGCGCCGCCGGTCGAGGACACCGACCCGGCCCTGTTCGACCCCGACGCGATGGATCAGGACGTCGGCGGCCGGATCATCCGCTACGAGGAATTGCAGCAGGACGAGGAAGACCCGGCGGACCGCTCGCCCACGGGCACCTTCATCCTGATGGGCGCCAT
>JAIBAU010000050.1 GCA_019695035.1 Caulobacteraceae bacterium
GCTTGATCCACCCGACTTCGGCCGTTTGCGCGACGACAGACACCGCTCGGGGCGAAAAACGCTTGCCCAGCGAGCAAAATCAGGCGATCTTGAAGTCAAGCGGCGGGCCACTTGGGGAATGTCGGCTGATGTACGCAACGAGTCACCTTGACGCTTGGGCTGTTCTGGCCAGCGCGCGGCTAAGCGAGCGCGAGCTGCGCCTCATCGAGCAGGATAGTTCGCCCAGGTTCATTTTCTACGCCCACCTCGCATCCCCTGAAGCAGAGACCCACGCGGCCCGACGCGGCGCGAGCGCGCGAAAATTCACGGGGATCGGTGAGATCAAGACGAGCGCCCGCAACAGCGAAGCGATACCCGAGGCCGTTCACAGCGATCCATCGCGTCAGGCCGCTGTTCTGATCTACACGACAGGAACCACAGGGCGTCCCAAGGGAGTGATGCTAAGCCATCGAAGCTTGGCTTATGTCGCGTCCCGCGGGCAGCGGACGGGCACTATTCTTCCCGAAGACGTTTCGCTTTGCCTCATGCCGATCTCCCATTCCTATGGGCTCGCGATCATGCAGGGGTTTCTGTTCGCGGGAGCACACCTGCACATCATGCCTAGGTTCTCGATGCCGAGAACCCTTGAGATGATCATCGATGGCGTCCTCACTGCATTCTACGGTGTGCCCGCGCTGTTCGCGCGGATAGTGGCGCACGTCGATCAGGAGCGTATCGGGCTCACGCCAAATCGCCTCCGCTTTACCTATACTGGAACGGCGCCGCTCGATCTGTCCTTGCGCGAGAGTGTTGAGCGCGTATTTGGCGCCGTGCTCCACAACGGCTACGGCTTGACCGAGACGGCGCCGACTATCAGTCGTACAGTCTATGCGATGGGCGACGGCGAGATAAATATCGGTACTCCAATTCCTGGAGTAGAAATAAAGATTATTGGTCCCGACGGTCGCGAGATCACGGACGATTCGCCAGGAGAACTACATGTTCGCGGTCCCAACATCATGTTGGGATACTACGGACAACCGGAATTGACGCGGGCCGTCATCGACCAGGACGGCTTTCTGAACACCGGCGACGTCGTGAGCCGCAAAGCAAGCGGTGAGCTGGTGGTGCAGGGGCGCACGAAGGAACTAATCATTCGCTCCGGATTCAACGTCTACCCGCCCGAGATCGAAGCCGAGCTCAACGCTCATCCCGACGTGCTGAATTCGGCTGTCGTCGGAAGGCCGGTTGAAGGAGATGAGGAGATTATTGCGTTTGTCGAACCCGTTCCGGGCGGCAGCGTCGATACAAGTGAGCTGTTCCGCCTGATTGAGGAACGACTCGCCAGGTACAAGAAGCCGCAGCAGATCATCGTGCTGCCACAGCTGCCCGTCGCGCCAAACGGGAAGGTCAAAAAAAGCGACCTGAAGAGATTGGCTGAGACTTTGAAGCCAGGCCCCGGCCTGCGAACCGAATCTCTGTGACGGGGCAGGCATATGGGAGCAGGTGGGCGCGCGCCGCAGCGGGGGCATACCTATCCGGGCGTCCGGATGCTTATCGATGGAGGATGGCGAGGCGGTTCGACCGGCAGATCGGGCGTGGCCCCGAATGCCGCAACAGGTTTGCAGACCGGTGTCGTTCCGTACGCCTGTCGCCGTGACCTTGGGCGAAGAGGGGCGACGGCGAAGTTCCTGGTGGAGCAGTCGAGGAGGGCGCCGGGCCTGCTGCCCCGCGACCCGGAGCAGGCGACCCTCGAGCGTGCCGCCGAGGCGGCCCAGCTGGACGCCTGGCGGGCCATCCTGCGCCTGAAGGTTCCGTCCGCATGATCTGCGCCGACGCCGAGGACCTCGCGCCGCTCGAAGTGGCCCAGCGGCTGGCGCAGGAGATGAAGACCCGCAACCCGATCCGCCACCAGGCCGTCCCCGGGCCCAGGCTTCCCGGTGCGGCGCTCGCGAAGGGCGGCGCTCACGTCAACCCACAATCGTTTCAAGGAGAACTTCACCGATGAAAGCCGCCGTGCTGCGCGAAGTGGGCAAGCCGCTTCAGATCGAGGACGTGCAGATCAACAAGCCGGGTCCGCGAGAGGTGCTGATCCGCACCGCCGCCGCCGGCGTTTGCCACTCGGACCTCCACTTCGTCGAGGGCTCCTATCCGCACCCGCTGCCGGCGGTGCTGGGCCACGAGAGCGCCGGCGTGGTGGAGGCCGTGGGCTCCGAGGTGCGCACCGTGAAGCCGGGCGACCATGTGATCACCTGCCTGTCCGCCTTCTGCGGCCACTGCGACCACTGCCTGACCGGCCACATGAGCCTGTGCGTCTCACCCGAGACCAAGCGCGGGCCGGACGACGAGCCGCGGCTGACGACGCCCAACGGGCCCATGATGCAGTACCTGAACCTGTCCTCGTTCGCCGAGCAGATGCTGATCCACGAGCACGCCTGCGTGGCGATCCGCAAGGACATGCCGCTGGACCGCGCGGCGCTGATCGGCTGCTCGGTCATGACCGGGGTGGGCGCGGTGATGCACACCTCCAGCGTGCGGCCGGGCGACACCGTCGCGGTCATCGGCTGCGGCGGCGTCGGCCTTTCGGCCATCAACGGCGCGGCGATCGCCGGCGCCGGCCGGATCATCGCCATCGACGTGGTGGCGGGAAAGGAGAACTTCGCCCGCGCGTTCGGCGCTACCGACTTCGTGAACGCCGCCGACACCGACCCTGTGAAGGCGGTGACCGAATTAACCAAGGGCGGGGTGCAGCACTCATTCGAGGTCCTGGGCCTGACCAAGACCGCCGAGCAGGCCTTCGACATGCTGCGCCGGGGGGGCACGGCCAACATCATCGGCATGATCCCGGTCGGCCAGTCGATCAGCCTGACGGGCTGGGCCTTTCTCGGCGAGAAGCGCATCCAGGGCTCGATGATGGGGTCGAACCGCTTCCCGGTGGACATGCCGCGGCTGGTCGACATGTACATGGCCGGCAAGCTGAAACTGGATGAGATGATCTCGCGGCGGGTGAAGCTCGAGGAGGTGAACGACGCCTTCGCCGAGATGAAGACCGGCTCGATCGCCCGCTCGGTGATCGTGTTCGACAGCTAGGCGAGGTCGCGGGCGGTGAAGGTCAACGCCTACTCTCCTCTGACCTTCCTTTTGGCCCTCTGAGAAGGACCCGTCGGAAGCGCCTCTGAGTGCTTGTTTGGCCGAAGAGGAGTTCGAAGGCGCACCTTCGTAGCCCGAGCGCGGGCGCCGGCCGGCCCGATTGAAGGCCTTGGTCGTTGCGGCCGTCTCGGGGCTGGGCGGCCAAGGTCGGCGCCTTGCGCTCGGCCATCGCCGTCAGGTCGGCTTCGGCACGCCAGCGAGCTTCGCCGCCTTGGCCAGGGCCTTCACCGACGCTGGCTTCCGCCAGCTGTCCTCAGTCGAGTTATCGGCCTTCAGGCGCAGATCTCTGGCTCTGGGCGCCGGCGGGGGAGGGCCTCCGAAGAGTCGAAACATTCGCTTGACAAGCCCGCCGCACCGAGCATTTTGGTAGGACCAGTTTGGATGGTCCAGACGCGAGTTCAGAGGTTGGTTTGCCGTCGGGCGAGATGCCCTTGGGCTAATGCGAGGAGCGAACGATGAATGCACCACTCACTTCACCCAAAGGGCAGCGCAGGAAGTTCTGGGCCTGGGGCTACGAAGGGCAGGAGATCGCAGACTCCGAAGTCAAGGTGATGCAACAGCGCGTCGCGCAGCGGCTCGGAATGAAAGAGTTTACGGCCCTCAACGATCCGACTCTCGACGAGATCGAAATCCGGGCCCCGCGGATCAAACCGCCGGCATCGCTCGCGGCCTTCTGCACGACCGACAAGTGGGATCGCGTCGCGCACAGCTATGGCAAGAGCTACCGGGACCTGGCTATGGTCTACAAGCGGAAGTATCCCAACCCGCCCGATGTCGTGGCCTATCCCCGCAACGAGGAGGAGATTGCCGCAGTTCTGGACTGGTGCGGCGAGAATGGCTACGCGGCTGTACCATTCGGAGGCGGCTCGAGCGTCACGGGAGGTATCAATCCGCCCGAAGACAGCCGGTACGAGGGCATCGTAACGATCGATCTCGAGAACCTCAACCAGGTCCTGGAGGTCGACCCGGTGTCCCGCGCGGCGCGTATCCAGGCCGGCACCTTCGGTCCGTCTCTTGAAGCCCAACTGAAGCCGCATGGCTTCACCCTGCGGCACATCCCGCAATCTTGGGAGTTCTCGACGCTCGGCGGCTGGATCGCGACGCGCTCGTCAGGCCACTTTGCAACGCACCTCACGCATATCGACGACATGGTCGAGAGCCTGCGGGTGGTGACGCCGACGGGGACGATCGAAAATCGTCGCCTGCCGGCTTCCGGCGCCGGTCCGAATCCGGACCGCGCGTTCATCGGCTCGGAGGGCACGCTCGGCATCATCACGGAAGCTTGGATGCGCCTGCAGGGGCGTGTGACGTTTCGCGCCAATGCAGCGATTTCCTTCAAGACGTTCTACGAGGGCGCCAAGGCCGTCCGTCAGATCACGCAGGCGGGCCTTTACCCAGCGAACTGCCGCTACCTCGATGAACAGGACGCGCTCTACTATGGAGCGGGTGACGGGACCGAGTCGATGTTGCTGATCGGCTACGAATCCGCGGACCATCCCGTCGATCCATGGCTGGAGCGGTCAATTGAGATCTGCCGGGATTTCGGCGGGACCGTAAAGCAAAAGGCCGGGAGCGAGAAAGACGCGCTCGAGACGAGCCGGTCCGGTGCGCAGGGAAACTGGCGAAATCAGTTCCGGTACCTTCCCTACCTGATGCATGTGCGCATCGCGATGGGCATCGTCAGCTTTACCTTCGAGACGGCGTACACCTGGGACAAGTTCGAGGAGATCGACACCGAGCTGATGCGACGCGTCGCTGAAGCCGAAAAGAGGATCTGTGGCGGTGGCATCGTCTGTCGACGCTTCTCGTTCCTCTATCCGGATGGGCCTGCGCCCTACTACTCGATCGTGGCGCCCTCCTCCCACGAGAAGAACATCGAGCACTATGAGGCTCTGAACAAAGTCGCTTCCGACGCTCTGTTGGAGCTCGGCGCCACCATCACCCACCACCATGCCGTCGGGCGCAGTTTCCGTCCTTGGTACGACAAGGAAATCGATCCGGGCTTTGTCCGGATGATGAAGGCGAGCAAGCGGGAGCTGGATCCGAAGTGGGTGCTCAACCCTGGCATCCTGTTCGACCGGCCCGCGATCTAGCACGCACTGCGCCTGAGGTGATCCGCCGGTCCGATGCCGGACAGCATCAGAAGCTGCGGCGATCCGACTGCACCCGCGGTCAGCAGCACCTCGCCTTCAGCGTAGACCGTGATCTCGCGTCCGCCCTTCTCGACGACAACGCCTCGCGCGCACGTCCCCAGCATGGCTAGCCGCCGGACCCTGCAGTTGGCCAAGATGGTGAGGTTTGCTCGGCCCTTCGCCGCTTCGAGGTACCTGAAAGCTCCCGATCGCTTCCCGTCTGCGATCGTGAGTTCATAGAAGCCTGCGCCGATCTGAGAGGATCCATTGAATCCGTTGTTCTCCGGCAAGCCACAGGCTGTTGCGCTTTCGATGAACGCGTTGGAGATCGCGTGCCGTAGCGTGCCGTATGACAGCCGGATTGGTCCGGAATACCCGCGGTCCTGCTCGCGATCCCCGGAGACCAGAGTGGCGTCCTCGATCTTACGAAAGTAGGGACGCAGATGCTCATAGCTCCAGCTTGGCAGCCCTTGGGCGGCCCACGAATCGTAGTCGGACGGATTGCCTCGGATCGCGATCATGGAATTGATGGCCGAACACCCGCCGACCACTCGGCCGCGAGGGATGTAGATGGCTCTGTTGTTCAGATGAGCCTGAGGTTCGGTCCAGAAACGCCAGTTGTACTTCGGGCTAGTATAAAGAACGCGGATACCGGCCGGCATCCGAAGCAAGACGGACGCCGCGGACGGCCCCGCTTCGATGAGAAGGACTTTGACGTTGGGGTCCTCGCTCAGTCTTGCGGCCAGAACACAACCGGCAGAACCAGCACCAACAACAATGTAGTGATAAGCAGATGATTTCATCTTCAGCCCCTCCCATCGGCGGGATTCTGCTCACAACGGATTGAATCGAACCCCGCCTCCGAGCGCGACTTGGTGAAAGTCGATCATACAACCCGCTCCGCGCACAGATGCTGAGCGTGCTCCTCATGTTGATCGGCAGCTCGCGGCGTCACGCTCTCCTGTTGTCAAACATGTTCTTCCAGGACTCAGTGCCCGGCTTGGCCTCCCACTTCTTCGTTTCGGCCAGCACCGCCAGCCCTTCCTGCACGGCAGGACGAACCTTGATGGCGTCGAACCAGCGCTTGAGGTTGGGATAGTCATCAAGATCCTGCCCCTGCCATCGGTAGGGGCGTATCCAGGGAAAGGTTGCGATGTCAGCGATGGAGTAATCGCCCCCGAGGTACTCGCTCTCGCCCAGCCTTCGATCGATCACGCCATAGAGTCTGGCGGCCTCACTCGTGTAGCGATCCACGGCGTACGGTATCTGCTCCGGAGCATAGCGGCGGAAATGGTGGGCCTGGCCAAGCATCGGCCCGACGCCGCCCATTTGGAACATCAACCACTGGATGACATCCATTCGTGCACGCGCTTCCGTGGGAAGCAGCTTGCCGGTCTTTTCAGCGAGGTACAGGAGGATCGCTCCCGATTCGAAAATCGGCAGCGATTGACCTCCCGGACCGTCATGGTCGACGATCGCCGGCACCTTGTTGTTCGGGCTGATCTTCAGAAAATCAGCGCCGAACTGATCGCCGGCGGTAATGTCGATCGGCGCGACGCGATAATGCAGGCCGACTTCGGCCAGCATTATCGTCGCCTTGTATCCATTCGGCGTCGTCCAGAAGTAGAGATCGATCATGAGGTACGTCCTCGAAACGGCCGAATGACGGTGTAGGTCTTGTCGTCGTCGCGCCGCTCGGCCCGGGTCCACGACACCTTCGCGATTTCGGTTTCGAGCGCCAGGATCTGCTTGGCGGCGTCGGCCGGGTTCTCCCAGCCGGACAGGGTCAGCAGCCGCGTGATGTATTCGACGTACTTCTCCCGCTGCGGGGCGAATCGCTCGACGAGGTAGTAGTCGCGGTCGGGCAGGCCCAGGCCCGCCTGGCCGAGGTAGACGGCGTAGCGCTCCGGCTCCTTGGCGTCGTCGTAGATGTAGGCGGAGAAGAAGGAGCCGCCGAAGCTCTTCATCGAGGCGCCCATCAGCCGGGCGATGTCGTCACGGCTCTTCGCGGCGCGGATCGCGGCCATGTCCTGGGCCAGCGGCCTGGCGCCCAGCGCGTTGACGCCGGCCTCATCCATGAAGCTGCGGTACATGGCGCCAATCTGGGCTTCTTCGCCCGTCGCCGCGCGATTGGCGGCCGCCTTGTCCAGCACCGTCCGCATGCGGTTCACCGACAGCTCGTTCAGCGCGTCGAACACGCCGAACCGCGAGCGGTCGGAGGGGATCTCCATCTTCGAGAGATAGGTCCCGTTGGAGAAGTGGAAGAAGTTGTCACCCGGCTCCACGGCCCGGTCCATGCCGGACAGGTCGAAGCCCCAGGTCCCCATGCGGGGCGCTTCGGAGAGCTGCGGGCCGCCGCCGCCGCCGCCGGCCGTCTCGGCCTCCAGCAGGCCCGCGTGGGCGCGGTCGAAAGCGGCCGCCGGTTGGGCGGCGATGGCAAGTGCGGCCGCCGCGGCGGCCCCGAGCCAAAAGGTCTTCATGAAGAAAAACACCTTGGATGATGCATAGTTGGGGCGGACCATGCCTCGCCCGGCCCCAACTTCGCTCATTACTTTTTTGTTAGGTGGCCGGGGCGGCCAGCGCCTTCAGCGCCATCTCCTTCACCGAGCGGTAGTCGAGCTTGCCGTTCGGCGCCCGCTCCACCTTGGCCAGCACCAGCTCGCGCGGCGCCTTGTAGTCGGCCAGGATGGACTTCACGTGGCCCGACAGGTCCTGAAGCGTGGGCGCCCGGTCCCCGACGAAGTCGACGACGGCGCAGATCCGCTCGCCGAAGCGGGCGTCCGGCACCCCGACCACCGCCGCGTCGCGCACGCCCGGGAAACGCTTGAGCGCCTCCTCGACCTCTTCGGGGAAGACCTTCTCGCCGCCGGTGTTGATCACCTGCGAGCCTCGGCCCAGCAGGGTGATGGTCCCGTCGGCCTCGACCGTCGCCCAGTCGCCGGGCACGGAGTAGCGCTGGCCCTCGAAGACCCGGAAGGTCTTCGCCGACTTCTCCTCGTCCTTGTAGTAGCCGACCGGCGTGTGGCCGCCGACCGCCAGCAGGCCGCGTTCGCCCGACCCGGGCTGGACCCGCCGGCCGTCCTCGGTGAACACCGCCGCGTTGGCGCCGACCGCGAACTTGGCGGTCTGGGCCGGGGCGGCGGCGTTGGCCATCGAGCCGGCGAGGCCCGGCGCCTCGGAGGAGCCGAGGGAGTCCATCAGCGTCACCTGGGGCATGTGCTTGAGCAGGCCCTGCTTGTTCTCGGCGCTCCACATCGTGCCCGAGGAGACGATGCCCAGCAGGCTGGTCAGCTTCCAGCGGCCCGGGTTGGCGTCGAGCGTCTCCAGCATCGGGGCGGCGAAGGCCAGGCCAACGATGATCAGGCTGGAAACCCCCAGGCGGTCCACTTCGTCGAACAGCTCGACAGCGTCGAACTTGCGCGACGGCAGCACGGCCACGGCGGTCCCGGCGTTCAGCGCCCCGAGCGAAGTATACTGCGCGGTGGCGTGCATCAGCGGGGCCACGGCCATCGTCACCGCCTGCGGCGCGCCGCTGGCGACCACGGCCTTCACGCGCTCGCCGGCCTCGGCGAGCGTCTCGAGCGGTCCCAGGCCCAGCAGCAGGTTCGCCCCGCCGCCCAGGCTCTTGAAGAGGTCCTCCTGGCGCCACATCACGCCCTTGGGCATGCCGGTGGTCCCGCCGGTGTACATCATCAGGATGTCGTCGCCCGAGCGGCCCCAGGGGGCGACCGCCCGCTCGGCGCCGGCCGAGGCGATCGCCTCGTAGTCCTCGGCCCAGTCCGGGACCGGGTGGCCAGCTTCGGGAACGGCGAGCCAAAGCTTCACCTTCGGCAGGCCGCCGCGCACCTTGTCCGCGGTCGCTGCGAAGGAGGCGTGGAACACCACCACCTCGGCGTCGGCGTTGTCGAGCAGGTAGGTCAGCTCCTCGCCGCCGTACCGGTAGTTGATGTTGAAGGGCGCCAGGCCCGCCTTGAAGGCGGCGAAGTAGCTCTCGAGGTATTCGGGGGCGTTGTAGAGGTAGGCGCCGACCTTCGACTGGTGAGACACGCCCGCCTCCAGCATCCGGCGGGCGAGCGCGTTGGCGCGGCGGTCGAAATCCCTGTAGCTGACCACCCGCGGCCCCTGGATCAGGGCGGGCCGGTCCGGCGCGGCCGCCGCCACGCTCTCCCACAGGTTGGCGTAATTCCAGGCCTCCATCGGCGCCTCCAATACATAAAAGCCGACATTCCCCAAGTGGCCCGCCGCTTGACTTCAAGATCGCCTGATTTTGCTCGCTGGGCAAGCGTTTTTCGCCCCGAGCGGTGTCTGTCGTCGCGCAAACGGCCGAAGTCGGGTGGATCAAGC
>JAIBAU010000004.1 GCA_019695035.1 Caulobacteraceae bacterium
CGCCGTGGCGCGCCTGGACGCCGTGGCCGGCCGGGCGCTGCGCGGCGCCTGAGCGGCCTGCGCCGCCCACCGACCCGCGTTCGCCTCAAAGCCTCGACGGGGTGGCGATACGGGGGCTATCGTCCGCGCCTCTCGCGTCACTCCGGGGTTTTCGAATGATCCGCAAGTTCAGCGTGCTCGCCGCCGTCGCCGCCCTGGCGGCAGGCGCATCGGCCTTCGCCGCGCCTTACGTTCCGCAGCTGTCGGCCCAGCGCCTCTCCGAGGACACCCGGATGCTGTCGTCCGACGCGTTCGAAGGCCGCGGGCCGTCGTCCCCGGGCGAGGACAAGGCCATCGCCTACATCGCCCGCCAGATGCAGGCGGCAGGGCTGGAGCCCGGCGGGCCCGACGGCAGCTGGTACCAGGACGTCCTGGTGCGCCGCTTCAGCCAGGACGGCACGCCGCAGATGTCCTTCCGCGGGGCCGACGGCGCGGTGGTCCCCGTGGCGTTCGGCAGCCAGGCGGTGGTCGGCTCCAAGCAGCTGAACGAGCATGTCCAGATCGCCAACGCGCCGCTGGTCTTCGTCGGCTACGGCATCCACGCGCCCGAGCGGGGCTGGGACGACTACGCGGGCCTCGACCTGCACGGCAAGATCGCCGTGGTGCTGATCAACGACGCCGACTTCGAGGAGCCCGAACTCAACACCTTCAACGGCAAGGCCATGACCTACTACGGCCGCTGGACCTACAAATTCGAGGAGGCGGCCCGGCAGGGGGCGGCCGGCGTGCTGATCGTGCACGAGGACAAGCCGGCGTCCTACACCTGGGCCACGGTCGAGGGGTCGTGGTCGGTGCTACCGCAATTCGACGTCATGCGCGATCATCCCGAGCGCGACTGGGCTCCGCTGCAGGGCTGGATCCAGCGCGACGTGGCGGTCGACCTGTTCCGGCGCGCCGGCCTGAACTTCGACGAGCTGAAGGCCCGGGCGCGGGTGAAGGGTTTTAGGGCCGTGCCGATCAACGCCACCTTCAGCGCCGACTTCCGCCAGAAGGTCGAGACCATCACCACCCACAACGTGGTCGGCGTGCTGAAGGGCGGCAAGCGGCCGAACGAGACCATTCTCTACACCGCCCACTGGGATCACCTCGGCGTGGGCAAGCCGGACGCCAACGGCGACAACATCTACAACGGCGCCCTGGACAACGCTTCGGGCACGGCGGGCCTGCTGGAGATCGCTCGCGCCTTCGGGGCCGGACCCCGGCCCGACCGCTCGGTGGTCTTCATCGCCTACACGCTCGAGGAGAAGGGCCTGCTGGGCTCTGAGTACTACGCCACCCACCCGGTCTTCCCCCTGGCCACCACCGTCGCCGGCTTCAACATGGACGGCCTGCAGGTGGACGGCCCCACGCGCGACATCAATGTCGTGGGCTACGGTCAGTCGGACCTCGAGGATGCCCTGGTCGCCGTCGCCCGCACCCAGAACCGCGTGGTCAAGCCGGAGGGGCACCCCGAGAGCGGCAGCTTCTTCCGCTCCGACCACTTCCCGCTGGCCAAGCGGGGCGTGCCGATGCTTTACGCGGGTTCGGGCAGCGACCTGGTCAATGGCGGTGTCGAGGCCGGCGAGGCGGCGGGCCGCGACTACAACCGGAACCGCTACCACCAGCCCGATGACGAGTGGAACCCGAACTGGGACTGGTCCGGCGCCATCCTGGACCTGACCATCAACTACACCATCGGCCGCGACCTGGCCTTTTCGAACCGCTGGCCGCAGTGGCGGGACGGATCGGAGTTCAAGCCCGAGCGGGACAAGACGGCGAGCCAACGCCACTGACGCAGAAAAGCCCGGCGAGAGCCGGGCTTTTCACTGTTGGACAGGGCGAGTTCGAACGCGTCAGACGTTGAAGCGGAAGTGCATCACGTCGCCGTCCTTGACCACGTAGCTCTTGCCTTCCTTGCGCATCTTGCCGGCCTCGGCCGCGCCGGTCTCGCCCTTGAACTGGATGTAGTCGTCGTAGGCGATGGTCTCGGCCGAGATGAAGCCCCGTTCGAAGTCGGTGTGGATCTCGCCGGCGGCGCGCGGCGCGGTGTCGCCCACGTGGATCGTCCAGGCGCGCGCCTCCTTGGGACCCACCGTGAAGTAGGTCTGCAGGCCCAGCAGGGCGTAGGCTTCGTCGATCAGGCGGTTCAGACCCGGCTCCTCCAGCCCGAGCGTCTCGAGGAACTCGGCGCGTTCGCCGGTCTCCAGCATGGCGATCTCGCTTTCGATCTTGGCCGAGATCACCACCAGCTTGGCGTTGTCGCGGGCGGCGCGCTCGCCGACCGTAGCGGACAGTTCGTTGCCGCCCGCCGCCGACTCCTCGTCGACGTTGGCGACATAGAGCGCGGGCAGGGAGGTCAGCAGCTGCAGCATGCGCCAGGCCTTCTCGTCGTCCTTCGACACAGCGGCGGCTCGCGCCGGTCGCCCTTCGCGCAGCTGCTCCAGGGCCAGGTTGACCAGCCGCAAGGTCGTGGCCGACTCCTTGTCCCCGGTCTTGGCGCGCTTCTCGAGGTTGGGGACGCGCTTCTCCAGGCTCTCCATGTCCGCCAGCATCAGCTCGGTCTCGATGATCTCGAGATCGGCGAGGGGATCGATGCGGCCCTCCACGTGGGTGATGTCGCCGTCGACGAAGCAGCGGGTCACGAAGGCCACCGCGTCGCAGTCCCGGATATTGGCGAGGAACTGGTTGCCGAGGCCCTCGCCCTTGGAGGCGCCGCGGACCAGGCCGGCCACATCGACGAAGTTGATCCGCGCGGGAATGATCTCCTTCGAGCCCGCGATCGCCGCCAGCTTCTCCAGCCTCGGCTCGGGGACGGCCACGTCGCCCACGTTGGGCTCGATGGTGCAGAACGGATAGTTCGCCGCCTGGGCCGCCGCCGTCTGGGTGAGCGCATTGAAGAGGGTGGACTTGCCGACGTTCGGCAAGCCGACGATCGCGACTTTGAGGGCCATGGAAACGCTTCGCTGGAAAGGAGAAGCGGCGACCTAGCACGGACCGTGCGCGGGCTCAAACCATGAGGGTTGCGCGGGCGTCGGGCAAGAACTACCATACAGTATGGTATGGAAAGGGAACCCGATGTGGGGCTTTGCGATGGCGGGGGGCCTGGCGGCCCTGGGGATGTGCGTTCATACGCTGTTGGGCAGCCGTAGCGTGGTGCAGCCGTTTCTGCGCGCGCAGGACCTGCCGCACCGGTCGCGATGGTTGATGTTCCTGTGCTGGCACGCCGTGTCGGTTCTGTTGGTGGTGATGGCGGGTGGGTTCGCCTGGGCGGCGCTGTCCGCAGGCGCCCGCGAGCTGGGCGTCGGCATGACTGTCCTGGCCGGCCTCCTGGCGGTCCTGACGTACTACGTCGCGCGCAGGGCCCGGTTCGATCCCCTGAAGCTGCCACCCTTCGTTCTGTTCAGCCTGATGGCCGCGGGCGGCGCCTGGAGTTCGCTGGCGTGAGCGAGCGCCGCTGGACGCGGGACCGCTGGCTGTCGCTGGGCGAACGGCGACTGAAGGAGGCCGGGCCGCAGGCGCTCGGGTTGGAGGCCATCTGCGAGGCGGCCGGCCGCACGCGGGGGTCGTTCTACCATCACTTTCCCACCACCGAGGCCTTCGTGGCGGCCCTGGTGGCGCGATGGCGAGCGCGCACCACGGACGGGATCGGCGAGGTGGCGTTGGCCTCGCGCAACGCCGAGACCGCCTCCAAGACGCTGATGCGCCTCGCCGCGGAGATCGACCCGAGGCTGGACATGGCGATCCGAACCCTCGGCGTCACGCGTCCCGAGGTGGCCGCGGAGGTGGAGGCGATGGACGAGCGGCGGGAGGCGATCATCGCCGAGCTGCTGGTGCGCATCTACGGGCTGGATCCCGCGCGCGCCCTGGCCGGCGGACGGCTGTTCCATTCGATCTACCTGGCCGCCCAGGTGCGCCGCCCGGACGACCTGCGCGGCTTCATCGACGGGCCGTTCGCCCTGTTGTTCGAAACGCTGAAGGCCTCGGCCAGGCCGCCGGCCTAGGCTTCGCCTCCGTCGCGGGCGTTCTGGCGGGGGCTGTACTTGGGGGCCGGGGCCAGACGCATCACCTCGGCCTGGAACCGGTCGTCGTCTCCGACGGCGAGGAACGGCAGGGCGTCGGAGATGGCTTCGTTGAGCGCGCGCAGCCAGGGCTGGTCGGCCTTGTGGAAGTCCGACAGGACCCAGCCGTGCACCAGTTCCTTCTGTCCCGGGTGATCGACACCCATGCGGGCGCGCCGGAAGTCGGGACCGATCTGGCTGATCGTCGAGCGGATGCCGTTGTGGCCGGCCGCCCCGCCCCCGGTCTTCATGCGAAAGCGCCCGGGCGCCAGGTCGATCTCGTCGTAGAAGACCACCACGTCGGCGGGCGTCGCCTTGTAGAAGCGCATGGCTTCGCCGATGGCGTGACCGGAGTTGTTCATGAAGGTCTGCGGCTTCATCAGCAGGGCCTTCACGGGACCACCGGGCGTGTCGATGGTCCCCTCGTTCACCACCGCCTGGAACTTGGCGCGGTCGGGCCCGAAGCGGTGGCGCGCGGCGATGGCGTCGATGGCCATGAAGCCGATGTTGTGCCGGTTGCCGGCGTATTTCGCGCCGGGATTGCCGAGGCCAGCCAGGATCAGCATGGGCATCTCAACGTCCAGGGTCCGGATATGGAAACGGCCTCATCCGGCAGGATGAGGCCGCGTCCGCGAAAACAGCAGGGCGATGGGAGGATTACTCCTCGCCGCCGGCCTCGTCGGCGGCCTCGCCGCCCTCGGCGCCTTCGGTCGCTTCCGTCTCTTCCTTGTGGCCGGAGATGGTGGCGATCACGAAGTCACGGTCGGCGACGGTCAGGGTCACGCCCTTGGGAAGCGGCAGGGCCGAGGCGCGCACGGTGTCGCCGATGTCCAGGCCGGTCAGATCCACGACCAGCTCTTCCGGGATGGCGGTGGCCGGGGCCAGCACTTCCACGTCGTGACGGACGATCGACAGCGAACCGCCGCGCTTGATGCCCGGCGCCAGTTCCTGGTTCTTGAAGTGAACCGGGATGTTGATCTTGATCGAGGCGTTCTCGTCGACGCGCATCAGGTCGAAGTGCACGGGAGCGTCCGAAACCGGGTGGAACTGGACGTCCTTGGCGATGACCGGCTGCTTCTCCGTGCCGTACTGCAGGGTCACGAGGTGACCGAGCAGCTTGCCGGTGTAGAGCGCCTTCTTGAAATCCTTGTCGTTGACCGCGATGGCCACGGGATCCTTGCCGCCGCCGTACAGGATGCCCGGCACCTTGGCTTCGCCGCGCACCGAACGGGCGCCGCCCGTGCCGGTCTTTTCGCGGACTTCGACGTTGAGAACGATATCGGCCATGGCCTTGCCTCTAAAACGAATTCGCCGCGCAGCGCGCGCGGCGTTGGGGAGACCCCGAAATCAAGAGCGCGGCTTAATACAGGCATCGACGCCGTTTCGCAACCGCGGCAGGCCTGAATCTTGCGCCGGTGGTTCCGGCCGGGCTTCCCCGGCCGGATTTCCGTCCGTCCGGTTGCTACTTGCGCGTCCGCGGCGCGGCGGCGGCGGCCGTGCGCGAGGCCGAGGCGGCGTCGGGAGCCGAGGCGAAGGTCCGCGACCAGGCCGGCAGCGGAGCCGCGCCCGAGATCTTGGTGACGCACTCGCCCGCGTCCATCAGCACGTGCTGGCCAAGGCAGAACACGTCCTCGAAGTGCGGCTTGGCCACGGCCAGGCACTGGTAGAGGTTCAGCTTGGAGATGCGCAGGCAGTAGGGACCGGTGTTGTCGGCCAGCAGGGCGTTGATGTTGACCGCGTTATCGTCGCCGGCCGCGCCCAGCACCGACAGGGCCGCGATGGCCATGCCGCGCACGACGGCCTCGGTGTAGGGCGGCGAGGCCGCGCCCGGCTGGACGTTCAGCCCGGTGCCGCTCATGGCGGCTTGCATCAGCAGGGAGGCGTCGGCGGTGGCGCCCAGCATGGGCATGGCCGAGACCCGCTTCACATTGGCCAGTCGGCCTTCGCGGTCGGCGACGTACTCACGCGACCAGCGGTCGCGCTGGATGTCGTAGGCGGTCTGCTTGATGGCCGAACCGGCGGCGTACAGCTGGCGGCCGTCGGCCGCCAGGTTGGCGATGATCAATCCCGCAGCCGAGGAGGCGCCCGGGAGCTGGGCGGCGTAGGCCGGATCGGAGAACAGCTGCCGCACCACGGTGGCGCGGCCGGCCGGGTCGGCGGCGTAGGTCTTCACGCCCTGCACGAAGGCGGGATCCTGCAGCGCCAGGATGGCGGCGTAGGCCACTGCGCCGCGGGCGAACTGCTCGGGCTCGTAGGCCGCGCCGCGGGCCAGGGAGTTCTGGATCGAGGCGGCGTCCGGGAAGGTCGAGGGGATCGAGGAGGCGTCCCGCACATAGTTGCGGTAGGCGGCCGCGGCCTGCACCACGCCCGTCGAAAGCGACATGGCCGGGGGCGGGGGCGGCGGGGGCGGCGGGGGCGGCTCCTCCGTCTTGCAGGCGGACAGGAACAGGGCGGTCCCGAAGGCCGCAACCAAAGCTCCGTAACGGATATGTGCCGATTTCATGCCGGGTACTCCCCCTAGGAACGACGCTGTGCAAGCGCCGGACCGCGCCACTTGTCCACAGACTATAGCCACACGGCGCCGAAAGTTCGACACCCGCGAATCAGCGACCGAACGCCGCCGTGCGATGAGCGACCGGCGAGGGTCGCTAGTCGAACAGCTTGGAGACCGATTCCTCGTTGGCGATCCGGCGGATGGCTTCGCCGATCAGGGCGGCCACCGGGACGGTTCGGATCTTCTCGCACGCCTTCACGGGCTCGGCCGCCTGGATGGAGTCGGTGATGACCAGTTCGGTCAGGGCCGAATTGGTGATGCGCTCGACGGCGGGGCCCGAGAGCACCCCGTGGCTGATGTAGGCGGCCACCTCCTTGGCGCCCCGGCCGATCAGGGCCTCGGCGGCGTTTACCAGGGTGCCGGCGGAGTCGGCGATGTCGTCGAACAGGATGCAGCGCCGACCGGAAACGTCGCCGATGATGTTCATCACCTCGGACTTGCCGGGGGCGGGGC
Organism: Caulobacteraceae bacterium; assembly: GCA_019695035.1. Lineage (GTDB taxonomy): Bacteria > Pseudomonadota > Alphaproteobacteria > Caulobacterales > Caulobacteraceae > JAEZEZ01. The sequence continues at coordinate 7,084 of JAIBAU010000004.1, forward strand.
GGCGCTTGTCGACGATGGCTATCTCGGCGTTCAGGCGGTCGGCCAGGCTGCGCACGCGCACCACCCCGCCCACGTCGGGCGAGACGATCATCAGGTCGGCGGCCTTCTTGCCGTAGGTCTCTCGGATGTCCTGGGCGAACACGGGGATGGCCACCAGGTTGTCCGTGGGGATGTCGAAGAAGCCCTGAATCTGGCCCGCGTGGAGATCCATGGTCAGCACCCGGTCGGCGCCGGCCCGCGTGATCAGGTTGGCCACCAGCTTGGCCGAGATCGGCGTGCGGCCGCCGGTCTTCCGGTCCTGCCGGGCGTAGCCGAAGTAGGGCATCACCGCCGTGATCCGCCGCGCAGAGGCCCGCTTCAGGGCGTCGATGCAGATCAGCAGCTCCATCAGGTTGTCGTTGGCCGGAAAGCTCGTCGACTGGATGACGAAGACGTCCTCGCCGCGGACGTTCTCGTCGACCGTCACGAAGATTTCGTTGTCCAGGAACCGCTTCACCTGCGCCTTGGTCAGGGGCAGGTCGAGGTGGCTGGCGATGGCCTGGGCCAGCGGTTGGTTCGAATTGCCGGCAAGAAGTTTCATGCGCCGCTCATCCCCTAGCTCGCACCCCGATTGCGCGCGCTTCTAGCAGGGGACGGGGCGGGGGCAAGGAGAACTCGCCCAGAAGCGCCGGTTTGGCCATACCGGCGCCGATTTTCCCGCGCAGGTTCGCCTCACAGCGAGGCCTGATGCGGCGGACCCTTTTCGATGACGGCGATCTGGAGGTGGCCGCGGCGCGGTACGCGCCCGCGTCCGCCCAGGCCGCCCACGTCGATGAGCGATCGCGGATCACGGCGCTGATGGCGGGTTCACTGGTCGAGGATACGGCCGGCGGCGCAGCGCTCCTGGAGCCGGGCGCATTGCTCTACAAGTCCAATGACGTCTCCCATGAGGATCGTGTTTCGCCGGACGGGGCCGCCACCGTCTCGCTGGTATTCGCCCGGGAAGACGGGTTCACGCCCGGTCCGGGCACCTGGCGGGCGCGTCGGACGCCCGGCGGGCTGCGCGCCTTCGCCGCCCTGATGGACGCCGCCTTGGCGAAACGGCCGAACGGGGTGCACGCAGCCGCGGCGGACCTGCTGGCGGCGGTCGACGAAGGCGCGGGCCGCCGGAAGCCGCCGAGGTGGCTGGCCCGGCTGAAGGACGACCTCGAGTGCGCTGGGCTGTCTTCGGTCGACGTGGCGGGAGCGGCCAGGTCGGCCGGCTGCCATCCGGCTCACGCCTCCCGTCTCTTCCGTGCCGCATATGGCCTCTCCATCACCGATCATGGACAGGTGCATGCGATGCGGCGCGCGCACGAGCGGCTGGCGCGCGGGGATTCGCTGAGCGACGTCGCTCAAGGCGCAGGCTTCTACGACCAGAGCCACATGAACCGCGTCTTCGTGCGGATATCGGGCGCCACTCCGGCGGCCTGGCGCCGCTTTGCCCGTGCAGCGGCCGGTTAGGATCGTCCAAGACAAGACCTCGACGGGCGGTGAAGCTTGGCGGACAGCTGGTTCGCGGAGTTCGTTCGGATGTATCCAGACCGCCGTAGCGTTTCGACCGGGCTCGCCGCCCTGCTGGCCGCGGCCCCGTCTCCGGGCTGGGCCGGGGTTCGCCGTCTCGCTGCCGGGGACGCGATCCAGGCCGCGGTCTCGCACGCGCTGCGGGAGGCGCCGGACATCGCCGGATACGGGGTGGCGGTCTACAGCCGGGAGGGCGTCTACGCCCAGGGCTTCGGCGTTGCGGACGTCGAACTCGGCCTCCAGGCCGACGCGGACACCGCCTGGTATATCGCCTCCTCCACCAAGTCGTTCACGGCCATGGCGATGGCGTCCCTGGCCGCTCGGTCCCGGCTTGACCTCGACGCGCCGATTGACGGCCTCGCGGCGGGCGCTCCCTTTCCTCCCGAGGCAGAAGCGGGAAGGGTCAGGGTCCGGGACCTGCTGACCCACACCTCGGGTCTCTCGAATGATCCGATCAGCTTCAGGGTGGCGTACAGCGGTCAGCACGATCCGGAACTGCTGTGGCGTCTGCTGGCCCTGACAAAACCCAACGCCGAGGCGCCGCTCGGCCGCTACCGCTACACGAATGACGGCTACAACATCCTGACCGTGCTGACCGATCGCATGCTGGGGATGCGCTGGCAGGACTTGCTTCAACGGGAGATCTTCGACCGCGCCGGGATGCGTCACACCACCGCCTACATGTCGCGCGCCAAGCGCAGCGGCTGGCGATTGGCGCGCGGTTATGCATCCGCCCTGCCGGAAGGACGCCAGCCCATCGCCCTTCGCAAGGTCGACGCCACCATGCAGTCGGCCGGGGGTCTCATCATGAGCGCGAACGACGCCCTGCGCTGGCTGGAGCTTCTGCTCAACGATGGCAGGGTCGGCGGACGGCAGGCGATTCCGGCGGAGGCGGTCCGGCGCACCCGCGACCTGCGGGTCGAGACGGGCGACACCAGGGAGGAGTACGCGGCGGGCCAGTATTCGCTCGGCTGGAACATCGGCAAGCGCCGGTCCGACGAGATATTCTTCCACTTCGGCGGCTTTCCGGGATTCCGGACCCACGTCTCGTTCATTCCGTCCCAGGGCATGGGGGTCGCCGTGTTCTCGAATGACGGACCCGTGGGAGCCGAGCTGACCACGCCCATCGCGGAGCTCGCATACGGCCTGATGCTCGGTGAGCCTGACGCCGCCACGGTTTTCGATGCCGCGATCGCGGACATGAAGGTCCAGCGGGAGGCCATGACAGCACGCGTGAAAGCCGATCGCGATCGCCGTGCGGCGCGGACATGGACGCTGAGCCAGCCCAATGCGGCCTACCTCGGCGTGTACTCCAGTCCGTCGTTCGGCGAGATGGTCGTGACCGAGGAGCGGGGCAAGCTGTTCGTGATCATCGGCGAACTGAAGTCCGTCGCGGAGCCCTTCACCGCGCCCGAGAGCCTGCGCGTCGAGCTCATTCCCTACAGCGGATCCGTCATCACATTCGAGATGGCAGAGGGCGGCCGTCCGCGCGCCCTGAGTTGGGACGGGGACCGTTACGCGAGGATCAGTTGAGGGCGATGGCGCTGATCAGCCGGCCGTAGTCCGGTTCGCCCCGCTTGAAGGCGCGGCGGTTGGAGAAGAACCGGTCTTCCTCGGCGCAGGTGTCGTGGCCGATCCACTCGCAGTTGTTCACGCCGGCCTGCTCAAGGCGCCAGAGCACGAATCCCGGCAGGTCGAAACGCGCCTTTCCCTCGGCGTCGGTGGGGTAGAAGAAGTGCTCCGATCCGGCGTCGTGGGCCAGGAAGCGTTCGACGAACTCCATGCCCACCTCGTAGCTGGCCGGACCGATGCACGGGCCGACCACGGCGACGATGTCGCCCGGCCGTGCGCCCGCGGCGCACATTGCGGAGACGGCGGAGGCCACGACGCCGTCCAGCGCCCCTTTCCAGCCGGCGTGGACGGAAGCGACCACCCGCGCCTGCGGATCGGCCAACAGAACCGGCGCACAGTCCGCCGTCAGGGCGCCGCAGGCGAGGCCCGGCGTGGCGGTGACGATGGCGTCCCCCTCGGGCCGCTGGTCCCCCCAAGGGCCTTCGGCGACCCGCACCAGAGTCGAATGGGTCTGGTAGCAGGAGAGCAGGGCGCCCGGCTCGACGCCCATGGCCTCGGCGACGCGGCGGCGGTTCTCCTCGACGGCGGCGGCGGCGTCCTGGCTGCCGCGACCGACGTTCAGGCTGTCGTAGATGCCGGTCGATACGCCCCCCTGACGGGTGAAGAAGGCATGCCGGACGCCGGGCAGTTGCTCGAGCCGTCGCGAGGTCAGGATGGGAACGGTCATGACGCTTCCTCGGCAAGGTCCTCGAAGGCGGGGGGCGGGGCGTCCGCCGGGTTCCAGATGGCGACAGCCTTGAACAGCCGGCCCATCTGGTCGTCGTCGATCAGGCGCGACAGCTGGCGCGCCACCATCTCCTGCCGGTCGGGGCGGGCGGCGGCAAGGGCGGCGGCGCGTTGTTCAACGCCCAGCCGGCGCAGGAAGGTCCCCTGGTTCAGCAGGCCGGATGCTGCGCCGGCCGCTCGGGCCGCGGCCTGGAATGCCGGAAAGTCGGCCCAGACGGTCAGGTCCGCGCGTCCTGGATCGGCCAGGGGATCCACCTTGCAGTGTCGATGCAGGGCCTGCAGCGTGTCGCCCGCCTCGGGCCGGTCCCGCCCATAGTCGATGAACAGCGCAGCCCCGCCTGTGGCGGTGACGCGCCCGGCCACCTGCAGCCCCAGGGCCTGCTGCGCCACGGAGAGCTCCCAGACAAGGCCCGGCGGCAGGTCGGCCGGGGCGCCCTCAGGGCGCAGGGCCGGGCGCAGGCCCAGCGCCAGTGCGCCCTGCGCGTCGAGACCCACCACGCGTTCGGCCCAGCCCGGGCCGTCGCGCAGGAACTGTCGGGCGGGAAGGCAGTCGAGCAACTCGTTGGCGATCAGGAGCACCGGCGCGTCCTCCGGCAGGGCCTCCAGCGTCTCGGCCCAGCGGGGCGACAGGGGGGCGTCGGACAGGGCCCGTGCCTGACGGGCGCGAAGGGGCCCCGACGGATCGATCAGCCAGAGGTCGGCGGCTTCGAGGAAGGCGGGAGCGAGGCGGGCGGCCCGGAGCGCGTCGCTCATCAGGGTTCCGTCCCCGGGCCCCATCTCGACCAGCAGCACCCGGGACGGGGCTCCCATCCGCAACCAGGTCTCTGTCGCCCACAGGCCGATCAGCTCGCCGAACATCTGCGAGACCAGGGGAGCAGTGATGAAGTCGCCGTCCTCGCCGAGGGCCGGCCGCACGGCGTAGTAGCCGTCAGCCGGGTCGAACAGGCAGCGCGCCATGTAGTCCGAGACGGCGATCGGGCCCGTGGCGGCGATCTCGGCCTTCAGCCGGTCGGCGAGACTCACGCCGGGCGCGGGCCGTTCTTCCTGGCCCGCAGGATCAGCCAGCCGCCGATCAGCGCCATCGGCACCGAGAGCAGCATGCCCATGGTGATCATGCCCCGCAGTTCGGGGGGCATCTGGGCGTCGGGCTCGCGCACCGTCTCCAGCAGCATGCGGATCACGCCGTATCCGATCAGGAAGGCGCCGGTGACCCAGCCCGGGTAGGGCAGCTTGCGGGCGATGTGCGTGGCCCAGCGCAGGAAGAAGAACAGGAACACACCCTCCAGCGCGGCTTCATAAAGCTGGCTGGGGTGGCGGGCGAAGCCCCCGGCGGGGCAGTCCCCGTAGGTGGCGCGGATGGTGTCGTTGCAGAACACCATGCCCCAGGGCAGGTCGGTCGGCCGGCCCCACAGCTCGCCGTTGATGAAGTTCGCGATGCGGCCGAAGAACAGGCCGATCGGCGCGCAGGCGGCGATGATGTCGCCCAGGCTGAGGATGCGCGGCCAGTCCATCTTGTTGGCGCGGGCGAACAGCAGGATCGCCGCCACCACCCCGATGAGCCCGCCGTGGAAGGACATGCCGCCGTCCCAGAGCTTCAGGATGCTGACCGGATCGCGGAACATGTCCGGGCTGTAGAAGAGGGCGTAACCCAGCCGGCCGCCGCCGATGATGCCCAGGGTGAGCCAAAGGATCAGGTCGTCGATCTGCAGCGAGGTGGCCGGCGGCTTCGACGGCTCCCACAGGCTCTCGCCGCGCACCAGCTTCAGGGCGTATCGCCACCCGAGAATGATGCCCATGACATAGGCCAGCGCGTACCAGCGCACGCCCAGCGGCCCGATGGTCAAGCCGAACAGGTGGAAGGCCGGGATCTGGCCGATGATGAACGGATCGATGTCGGGAAACTGCACGACGCCCCCTGCGGCTTGTCTCGGACCGGCTTGATAGCAGGGCGCCGGATTCGGTGCGAGCGCCCAGTCGGGTCCCAGTCCCCCAGCGACCCCGGCTTCTTACGGCCGCCCAATACGGCCACGCTGCAAGAATCCACAGAAATCCGTCTCACGGTCACGGCCCCGTCACGAATGGGTGCGCGTTAAGGTTTGACTCACCATATCGGGCGGAGGCTGCCCGCAGTGGGGCGGCTGTCGAACCGCTTCGAAGGACCCAGATGCAGACGCGTAATCCCATCCTCGACGAATTCGCCAAGCTGACCACGGGGGCCGTGGGCCTGGCCCAGGCCGCCGGCGAGGAGGCGAAGGCCGCGTTCCGCGCCCAGGCCGATCGCTTCGCCGCCGACATGGATCTGGTCCGCAAGGACGAGTTCGAGGCCCTGAAGGCCGAGGTCGCCACTCTCAGGGCCGAGCTCGCCAGCCTCAAGGCCGGCGCGCCGTCCACAGCGAAAAAGCCTCCGAAGGGCGGCGCCGGTTGAGCCGGCAGCTCGCCACCGCATACCCTTTCCCAAGCGGGCCTGAGTCGCGCCCGCATTACCCCGTCGGCTTCGGCCGGCGAAGGACCCGTGCATGACCGCTCCGCGCGCCGATGACGCCGAACTGAACATGGATCCGCTGGACGTGGTCGAAAACGTCCTGTCGGCGGAAAACCTGCCGTTCGACCGGACCGAGGATGGGGATCTGGCCTTCGCCCTGACCGGCGATTGGAAGGATTACGAACTCTGGTTCGCCTGGCGGCCCGAGGGCGATTGCCTGCAGCTGTGCTGCTCCCTCGATCTGCGGGCCGCCAAGGCCAAGCGCACCCAGGCCTACGAACTGCTGAGCCTGGTGAACCAGCGCGTCTGGATGGGCCATTTCGAGGTCTGGCCCGAGGACGGCGAGGTGGTGTTCCGCCACTCCATGGCGCTGCCCCACGGCGAACGCCCGACCCTGGCGCAGGCCGCCTCGATGATCGACGCGGCCGTGGAAGCCTCGGATCGATTCTACCCGGCCTTCGATTTCCTGATCCGCGGCGCCAAGACTCCGTCGGACGCCATGGCCGCCTGCATGTTCGAGACGGTCGGACAGGCCTGAGCCGCAACTCCCCGGGGGCCGGTGATGAAGCCCGATTCCACCCGTGTGCTGCTGATCGGCGCCGGCCGCATGGGCGGGGCGCTGGTCTCCGGCTGGCGACGCTCGCAGGCCTTTGACCTCGCCCGGCTGGTGGTGCGCGCGCCCCATCTCAACGAGGCCTGCGCCGAGGCCGCGCGCGCCGGCGCCCTGGTCAATCCGGAAGATGCGGCGCTGGCCGATGTCGGCGCCGTGGTTCTCTGCGTGAAGCCGCAGAAGTGGCGAGAGGTGGCGCCGATCTACGAACCGCTGCTGCCGCGCGACGCGGTCATCGTGTCGGTGCTGGTCGGGACCCGAGCGGCCGACGTCGGCGCCGGGTTCGGGGGCAGGGCGGTCGCGCGGGTGCTGCCCACGACGGCGGTGGCGACGGCTTCGGGGGTCACAAGCCTGTATGCGCCCGACCCCAGGGCGGCCGCCGCGGCGCGGGCGCTGTTCGAGCCTGTCTCGACGGTGGTCGGGCTGGACAGTGAGCCGCTGATGGATGTCGCCGGGGCCGTTTCGGCCTCGGGGGCCGCCTACGTCTACGCCTTCGCCAAGGCGCTGGAGGAAGCCGGGGCGGAGGCGGGTCTGTCCGCCGCCGCCGCGCGCACCCTGGCCCGCTCGACGGTGGTCAGCGCAGCCGCCTACATGGGGCAGACCCCCGCGCATCTCGAGGACCTCATCGCCCAGGTCGCTTCGCCGGGCGGCACCACCCGGGCGGCGCTTGCAGTGCTGGAGCCCGCGCTGAGGGACGCTTTGGCCGCCGCGGTCGCGGCGGCGGTCCGCCGCGCCGAGGAACTCGCCGGCTAGGGCCTATTCCCGGCCCTTGGCGTAGCGGCTGGCGAACAGGTCGAAGGCCCGGTGGGCGTCGGTCCAGGTCGTCCGGCTCTCGGCCCAGCGGATGTCGGATTCGTACCAGCTGAACTCCACGGAGCGACGCTCGCCATCGGGTCGGATCTCGAACCCTTCGATGGTCGCGCCGCCGTTCGAGACGCTGCGCATGTCGAGGCCCGGACGGCGCGCCATCTGTTCGAAGGTGGGGCGCGAAGGCTTGGCGTCGACCAGCGTCAGCTCGAGCCGCACGCCGTCCACTCCCTTGCCCGATCGGGCCACGGCCTTCTCGACCGCCGCCTCCAGATCGGCGGTCAGGCGGTCCAGATCGTTCTGGCCCAGTTCTCGGGCCTGTTCCTGCAGTTCGGGACCGATGACGACATGCACCTCAGAGGCCTGCGCCTGGACGGCGGCGGGAGCAGCGGCGGCCAGCAGCAACGTCAGGAGGAGAGCGGGGCGGGTCATGGCGGTGTCCTGCGATGGAACGGGTTGATTTCTCAGATGGTAATCGACTCAGCAGAAGGAAGGGGGTGACGCATGGAGCGGTTCCTTGAGATCGGCGTTATCCCGGCAGGCGGACAACAGCCCGCAGGCCGCCCATGGGGCTCTTGTCCAGGGTGACGTCGCCGCCGTGTCCGCGGGCGGCGTCCCGCGCGATGGCGAGGCCAAGGCCCACGCCCTTGAGGTTCTGGTTGCGCGCCTCGTCCAGCCGCGAGAACGGCTTGAAGGCTTCCTCCCGCTGATCCGGCGGGATGCCCGGGCCGTCGTCATCGACGCTGATCTCGAGGCCGCCGGAGGGGAGGGCGCGCGCCGTCAGTCGCACCTTGTCGGCATGGAAGGCCGCGTTCAGAGCCAGGTTCGAGACCGCGCGCCGCAGGGCGTTTGGACGGACCATGGCATGCAGGTCCTCCGGCGCTTCGACCTCGACCTCGGCTCCGGCGCGCCGGGCGTCGGCGGCGATGTCCTGGAGCAACGGCTCCACGGCGATGTCGGCCATCACCTCGCCGCCCTCGCCGCCGGCCTGCCCCCGGGCGAAGGCGAGATACTCGTCGATCATGTGCTCCATCTCGCCGAGGTCGCGCTTCATCGCATCCACCCGCTTCGACGGATCGGCCATCGCCAGTTCGAGCTTGAGCCGGGTGAGCGGCGTGCGCAGATCGTGGCTGACGGAGGCCAGCATGGTCGTGCGCTGATCGACGTAGCGGCGGATGCGCTCGCGCATGTCCAGGAAAGCGTGGGCGGCCTGCCGCACCTCCTTGGCGCCACCGGGCTTGAACTCGTCGATCTCGACGCCGCGGCCGAACGCGTCAGCCGCCACCGCCAGGCGCTCGATCGCCCGCACCTGGTTGCGGATGAAAAGCACCGCCACGCCGGTGAGCAGGATCGTGGCGCCGGCCAGCCAGAGCACGAAGATGTGGGCCTGGCTGGCGAAGGCGCGGTCGCGCGGCGCGATGACGCGCATGACGCCCCCGGGGACCTGGACGCGGATGTCGATCACCGCGGGGTAGCGGGTGGTGTCGAACCAGAAGGGGGCGTCGAGGGCGCCGGAGAGCGCATTCCTCAGCGTGCGGTCGTAGGCGACGAACAGGGACGCGCGCCGGCGCTTGGGCAGCGAGCGACCGGGCTGCACCACGATCGAAAGCTGCATCGATTTCTCCGCCTGGTCGGCGAGCCGACGCACGGACTCCGGGCGCGGGTCATGCCGATAGCTGTCCACCGCCCAGGCGATGTCGCCCGCCAGGCTCTCGCTCAGGCGCGAGGTCACGGTCTGCCAGTGGGCGTCGAAGAAGACGTAGGTCACCGCCACCTGCATCAGGGCGATGGGCAGCACGATGATCAGCAGCGCTCGGCCCCACAGCGAAGTGGGCAGGCTGCGCTTCAGCCACCGCGACCACAGCTTGGGCGAGGCCCCCGGCACGCGTCAGTCCGGAGCCAGCATGTAGCCCACGCCCCGCACGGTCTGCAGGTAGCGCGGGTTGCGCGGATCCGACTCGATCTTGCGGCGCAGGCGGGTGACCTGGACGTCGACGGCGCGGCCGATGCCGTCGGCGGAGTCGCGGGCCAGGTCCATGCGGTCGACCGCCGCGTGGGCGTGGTTGGCGAGCTGCTTGAGCAACTGCGCTTCGGCCTCGGTGAGGCGAACCAGGGTTCCGGCCCTGGACAGCTCGGCCCGGTCGAGGTCGAACTCGAAGGCGCCCAGGTTGACCTTGCGGGGGCCGGTCGGCTTGGGGCCGGCGCGCCGCAGCACGGCCTCTACCCGCAGCAGCAGCTCCTGCGGTTCGAACGGCTTGGCCAGGTAATCGTCGGCGCCGATGCTGAGGCCCTCGATGCGGTCCGTGGGAAGACCGCGGGCGGTCAGGATCAGGACCGGCGTCGCGCCCTGCTTGCGCACCCAACGCGTGAAGGCGAAGCCGTCCTCGCCCGGCATCATGACGTCCACCACCAGCAGGTCGAAGTCGAGCAGCTCCATCAGCCGGCGCGCCGCCGCCGCATCGGCCGCACCCGTCACCCGGAACCCATGCTTGGACAGATATTCCTTCAGAAGCTCGCGAATCCGGTCGTCGTCGTCGACCACCAGCAGGTGCCTCTGTCCCGACTCCGGCGTCACCATCGCGCGAGCTCCCAAGGGCGCCCGCCGTTGACGGCGGCGCGCAAGACAGGTCTAAACTGGTCTGCAGATAGGGAGAAATCGTTCAATGTCGTTCGTTCCATTCGACGATCGTGACGGTTGGATCTGGCAAGACGGTGAATTTGTGCCCTGGCGGGACGCCAAGACGCACGTTTTGACCCACGCCCTTCACTACGGCACCTCGGTCTTCGAAGGCGAGCGCATGTACGCCGGCGAGATCTTCAAGCTGACCGAGCACTCCGAGCGGCTGCACCGTTCCGCCAACCTCCTCGACTTCGAAATTCCCTTCAGCGTGGCCGAGATCGATCAGGCCTGCAAGGAGACCTGCGCCAAGGCGGGGCTCGACGATTGCTATATCCGGCCGGTGGCGTTCCGCGGACCCGAGCAGGTTTCGGTCTCGGCCTTCAAGACCCGCACCCATGTGGCGATCGCGGTCTGGGAATGGCCCAGCTACTTCGACCCCGAGACCAAGGCCAGGGGCATCAAGCTGGAGTGGGCCAAGTGGCGCCGCCCCGATCCGCTCACCGCGCCGTCGACCTCGAAGGCCGCCGGCCTCTACATGATCTGCACCATGGCCAAGATGGCCGCGGAGCGGAACGGCTTCTCCGACGCCATGATGCTGGACTGGCGGGGCTACGTGGCCGAGGCCACCGGGGCCAACGTCTTCTTCGTGCGCGATGGCGAACTCCACACCCCGCCGGTGGACGCCATCCTGGACGGAATCACCCGTCGCACGGTGATCCAGCTGGCCGAGGCCAAGGGCATCAAGGTCAACGTCCGCCTGTTCAAGCCCGAGGAGTTGGCCACCTTCTCCGAGTGTTTCGTCACCGGAACGGCCGCTGAGGTGACCCCGGTCAGCCAGATCGGCGAGTACGCCTTCAAGCCGGCGGCGCTGTCGCTGGGCCTGATGGAAGATTACGGCCGGCTGGTGCGCGGCCAGCTCTCGACCCCGGCAGCCGCCTGAGCCGGATGGCCTGATCGCGCCGCGGACCCTTGCGGGTCCGCGGCGGATCCAGGCGCTCATTCCGCCGCCGGAGCCGGTCGGCGGCGACGCGAGGCGACCAGCCAGACCACAGGCCCGAACACGATCACGAAGGGCAGGGCGACCGCCGCAAACCAGGCCAGGCCGGCCAAGACCCCCATGAAGGTCCTTACGAACGCGCCCGAGGCGCCGCGGAACGGCTTGAAGGCGCTCTCCGGCGCGAGCGGTGCGATGGAGCGGTATTCGACGGTGATGCGGCTGGCCTCGACCCGGGTGTTGAGCTGGTTAAGCGATGATCGGGCCGCATCGATCTGCTCCTGCACCCGCTCGAGATCGGCGGAGATCTGGCGCACGTCGTCGAGGCGGCCGGGTCGTTTCAGCATCTCCCGCAGGCGATCGCGGACGGCGATCTTGGACTTCAGCGCAGCGTCCGTGTCGCTGATGGTCCGGGTCAGATCCTCCGAGTCCGTCCCCGCGGTCGTCAATTCTCCCCCGGCCTCATGGGCGTCGGTGTCGAGGGTGGGGCGGAACATCCGCACCCAGGCCTGCGTGGCGCGAAGCTCCAGGCGGCCCCGGGCTTCGTCACGGCCTTCCGACGTGAGGTCGGAACCCAGCACCTGGCACTGGGCGGGGCCGCTGTCGATGCAGAGCTGCTCGTGGCGACGCATCATCTCCGGGATCGAGCGCGCAGGGGCCTCGAGGCTGAAGCCGTAGGTGTAGGCGAGGGAAGGCAAGTCCAGCGACAGGCTCGCAGGCGCGGCCTGCCGCCCCGGTTCCGCAGCGGTGGTCGAGGCGTCGTCGTCGCTCGCTGCTTCGGCTGGCCCGGAGGGGGGCGGGGCGTCGTGCTTCTGGCAGGCGCCGGCCGCGGCGGCGACCAGAGCGAGCGCGATCAGGGTCCGTTTCATGGTGCGTGTCCTTCCCCAGGGCCCGGGGAAGGAAGCTGGTCGGCGATTGCGGCGAGATCACGGGGCTGTGATCGATGTGTGATCGAGCGTGAATGCAGGTCCTATGCAGCGGGGCCCGGCGGGGGAGCCTGGGCGGCGACGCGGGCCGCCTTCCGCTTCCGCAGCCAGCGGGCCAGCAGCCAGACAAGGGGGCCGAACACCACTGCAAAGGGGAACAGGGCGGCGAGGATGTAGATGATTGCGGCGAAGCCGCCGGCGACGGTTTTCGAAACGTCGTGCAGGGCCTTGTCCAGCGGGCGCATGGCGCTGTCCGGAGCCAGGGCGCCGGGGGAGTAGTAGTTCACTGTCAGCTTCGACGTGGCGATACGGGTGCGCATCACCGCCAGTTCGGATTGTGTGGCGTCGATCTCGCCCTGGACCCGCGCCAGCTCACGCTCCGTCTCCAGGAGGTCGGACAGGCTGCCGTTGCGGGTCGCCAGCAGCTGCTCGAGCCGCGAGCGAAGGGTGGTCTTGGCGCGCAGGGCGGCCTCGGTGTCCACGATGGCCCGGGTCAGGTCCTCGGCCTGGACGCTGGTGTTGGCCAGCTTGCCGCCGGCCGCGCCCACGTCCTTCTGGATCCTCGCGCGGAACGCCTTCAGCCAGGCGGGCTGCGCGCGGATGACCAGGCTCGCGTGGGTGGCCCCATCCGGTCCGTCCGAAGCGGTGTTGGCGCCGATCACCTGACAGACCGCGGGGCCGGCGTCGGCGCAGGCCTTCTCGTGACTGTCGACGAGTCCGGCCAGACGGTTCAGGGGCGCTTCCACCCCCATGGAATAGTCGTAGGCCAGCATCGGCACGGAGACGGCCGGCTGGGCGGGCGCGGAGGCGTCGCTCGGCGCCGCGCTCGACGGAGGGGCAGCGTCACGCGCCGGAGCCATCGCCGTCTCGGCGGCGGGCGCCGGCGCGCCGGCGGTCGCTTCGCTGGAAGGAGCCGCGTTGCTGCAGGCGCCCAGCAGACTGACCGCGGCCAGGGTGATGAGGAAACGCTGCATGTCCGGCCTCCTGCCTGAACGGCCGAGCTTAGCGGTCGCCGCCGCCGTGGCTAGTCCGTCTCGCCGAAGGTGTCCCGGAACAGACTGCGCAGCTTGCCCGACTGGGCCATGTTGAACAGCGCGCCGTGGCCCGCCAGCCCGGACAGTGGGTGCAGGCGCACGTTGCGAACGCCCTCCAGGAAGGCCGCATGATAACGATCCTCGGGCATCTCCTCGCCATAGTAGAGATGCACCTCGGTGTCGCCCTCGGCTTCCTCCAGGCGAGTGCGGAAATCGCGCAGAGGCACCGGCACATTGGTCTTGAGCCGCTGGTTGAACACGGCGGTGCGCCGGTCGATCTGGTCGGTCGAATCCAGAAGGGCCACCGGCGCCGAGAAGCCCAGCACGGCCCGGGCGCCGAGCTCGAGCCCGTAGGACACTGCGCCGATGCCCCCCGCCGAATTGCCCAGGGTGAAGACCTGCTCGGCTCCGACATCGTCCAGTATCCGCCTGAGGCCGGCGATGCTCTCGTCGTAGTCGCCCAGCGACGACACCCCCTTGAAGAAGCCGAAGCGACGCTGGTCGCGCAGGAAGATCGAGGTCAGGTCCAGTTCGGCCAGGTAGCGGTCGAAGAGCGGCAGCGGCATGACCATGCGGTCGGCCAGACCGGTGAAGACGATGACGGCGGTTTTGCGTCCGCCCCGGCCGACGATGACGTCCGGCGTGCCATCGTCCTCGATGACCGGACGCTTCAGTTGGGCGTCCGTGGGCACGTCGTCGCCCAACGCCTTCATCTGGGTCTCTTCCGTCAGCGTGAGCTCGGGAAGCAGCTGGCGGTAGAGCTCGCTGTTCAGGAGCTTGGGCCAGCGCCGCAGAGTCTGACGCAGGGCGCCGGTGGCCTCACCCATCCGGCCGGACTTGCGCAGCACGCGGATGGCTTCGAGAGGCCAGCGCGGATTGGCGGAGTCGACCTGAGCCAGAGCCCGGAAGAAGCCCAGCGCCCGATCCATGTCTCCGGCGTCCTCGGCCTGGCGCGCGGTCTGCTCCAGCTGCGCCTGGGCGCCCTGGACCTCTGTATCGATGGCGCTCATGCGTCGGCCTTGGCGAAGGTCTCGGCGAACAGGCGGCGAAGCCCGCGGTTCTCGGCGATGCGGAACAGAGCGCCGTGGCCCGCCAGCCCCTCGATCGGGTGCAGGGTCACGCACGGAACCTCCTCCATCGCCGAGGCGTGGAAGCGATCCTCCGGCATGTCCTTGCCGTAGTAGAGGTGGATGCGAGTGACGCCGCGGGACTTCAGGGCGCGCGCCCGCAGGTCGCGCCGCTCAGGCGGAACCCCGGGGCCCAGGATGCGCTCGGCGAACACCGCCGTGCGGCGGTCAAGGTCGGCCGCTTCCCGGGTCAGGGCGACAGGGGCCGAGAAGCCCAGGACGGTGCGCGCATGCAGGTCCAGTCCGTAGCTCACCGCAGCCATGCCGCCGGCCGAATTGCCGATGGTGTGGACCGCCATGGCGCCCAGGTCGACCAGCAGCTCCTTCAGCCGCACGATGGTCCCGTCGTAGTCGTCGGCCAGGGAGGCGACGCCGTTGAAGTAGCCGATGCGCTTGGTGTCGCGCAGGTAGACCGCCGACAGATCCAGTTCCGCCAGATAGCGGTCGAACAGGGGCAAGGGCATGGTCATGCGGTCGGCCAGACCGGTGAAGACCAGGACCGCTTCCTTGCGGCCGCCGCGCGCGACGATGCAGTCGCTTGAGCCGTCGTCTTCGATCACCGGACGCTTCAGGGCCGAGTCGTCCGGCATGTCTTCACGCAGGGCCGAGCGCAGTTGCGCCTCGCTGGGATTCAGCTCGGGGACCAGGCGCGTCAGGGCAGGATTGGAAGAGGCCCGCGGCCACTTGCGCAGGGCCGCGCTCAGGGCCTCGCGAGCCTCCTCATTGCGGTCTGACTTGCGCAGCACGCGGACCGCCTCGAAGGCCCAGCGCGGATTGCGCGGTTCGATCTCCCCGAGGCCCCGGTAGAATCCGAGCGCGCGGTCCATGTCGCCGGCGGACTCGGCGGTCTGGGCGACTTTCAGCAGTTGCTGGGTGCTCAACTGGTGCGACCCGGCGGTATCGGACGTCATGTTTCCCCTCAATCTTACTCGCGGTTACGGCGTCCCGCCGCGGCCACGGCCCACCTCTAGCTGTTTCCGGACGCTTGCGCACGCCCTCCGGACAGCGTTTGAAGGGGCAGGGGAAAAATCGGGGGTTTCGCATGTACGGCTGGGAGAACGCCCAGAGCGGATTCGGCATCGTGTTCGTGATCGCCGTCTGCTGGGCCCTGTCCGAGGACAAGCGCCGCTTTCCGTGGCGCCTGACGATCGGCGCCGTCCTCGTCCAGGCGGGACTGGTCTGGCTGTTGTTCGGCTTCCCCGCCTCGCAGTCTGTGCTCGACGCCATCAATGCAGGCGTCGACGGTCTGTCCTCCGCAACTCACAAGGGGGCGCAGTTCGTTTTCGGCTACCTGGCGGGGGGGCCGCAGCCCTATGCTCTGCAGGACCAGGGCGCGCTGTTCGTGTTCGCCTTCGAGGTCCTGCCCCTGATTCTCGTGATCTCGGCGCTGTCGGCGCTGTTGTGGCACTGGAAGATCCTCAAGTGGATCACCCAGGCTTTCGGGTTCGTCTTCGAGAAGACCATGGGGCTTGGCGGCGCCTCGGCCCTCTCGGTGGCCGCCAACATCTTCCTCGGCATGATCGAGAGCCAGATCGTCATCCGCGCCTACCTCGACCGGCTGACCCGGTCGGAGCTCTTCCTGCAGATGGTGGTGGGCCTGGCCACGGTCGCCGGCTCGACCATGGTCGCCTACGCCGCCATCCTGAAGGACACCCTGACCAACGCCGCCGGCCATGTGCTGGTGGCCTCGATCATCTCCGCGCCCGCCGGCGTCATGCTGGCCCGCATCATGGTCCCGGAGAGGGCGGGCGCGGGCAAGGCGTTCGACGAGGGCGAGGTCGACCTCCGTTACGACAGCTCCATCGACGCCATCGTGAAAGGCACGGCCGACGGCCTCTCGGTGGTTCTTAACATCTCGGCGGTGCTGATCGTCTTCGTGGCGCTGGTGGCCCTGGCGAACGTGATGATGGGTGGTCTCTGGTGGGAAGGCCCAATCACGGTCGAGCGCATCCTGGGCTACGTCTTCACGCCGGTGGCCTGGCTGATCGGCGTGCCGTGGAGCGAGGCGCAGACCGCCGGGCACCTGCTCGGGGTCAAGCTGGTGTTGACCGAGTTCGTGGCCTTCATCGAATTGGGCAAGGTCCCCGCGGCTGAGCTCTCCGAGCGCTCTCGCATGCTGTTGACCTACGCCCTCTGCGGCTTCGCGAACATCGCGTCGGTGGGAATCACGGTCACAGGGTTCTCGGTCCTGATGCCGAGTCGTCGCGCCGAGGTGATCGGCATGGTGTGGAAATCGCTGGTCGCGGGGTTCCTCGCGACCTGCCTGACGGCCTCCATCGTAGGGCTGATGCCGCCTGCGCTGTTCGGCCAGTAGCCGGCGACAGGCGGTGCGACGGGTCGGTCAGTGAGGGTGTGACGGTTCGCCGGGCGTCCGCACGCTCGCCTGCACCGTGACGGGGGGGGCGTTGCGGAACTTGAGAGTCAGGGCCGCCCGGTCGCCGACCGACAGCGGACGGACCAGCCCCACGAGCATCAGGTGGTCGCCGCCCGGCTGCAGCTGCACCGACTCGCCAGCCGGCAGCGGCAGGCCCTCGGGCAGCGGAGCCATGCGCATGACGCCGCCCTCCATCGACATGCTGTGAATCTGGGCATCCGTGGCCGCCGGGGTCTCGACCGCGAGGAGCTGGTCCGCCCCGGAGGCCTTGAGCGTGACGTAGCAGGCCCCCGTGGTCGACTGGCCGAGCGTCGGCCGGCACCAGGCGTCAGAGACGGCGACGGCCGCGGGCCGGCCCCCCGGCGCACAGGCGGAGAGCGCGGCCAAGAGAAGCGCGGCAGGAAGGGTTCGCATGGACAGCCCCTTACGGCGAGGTGTGGAAGGATCGGATGTGAGGCGGCTCAGCCTCTGGGCTTCATCCGTTTGATGATGCCGGAAAAGGTCAGCAGGGTCCGGCCCTCGTCGGTGATCTGGCCCCGAACGAAGATCAGGCTGCCCCCGGCGCGGACCACCTCGCCGGTGGCCTCGATGAGATCGCCGACGTAACCGCCGTCGACGAAGGTCGAGTCCAGCTGCACGGTGACACCCCGTGACCCCTCCATTTCCTGGTAGGCGATCTGAAAGAGGGCGATGTCGGCGAAGGTCATCAGGCAGCCGCCGTGCATGCGGCCACCCATGTTCATGTGCTTCTGTTCGGCGCGGAACGCGCCGCGGGTCCTGCCGTTCTCATCCTGCCTGAAGTAGAAGGGGCCGATCAGGGCGTCGAAGGTGTCGGTGGTGTCGAAGCGGCGCCAGCCGGCGAATTCCCCTTCGGTCTCGATGATGACTCCGGGCATGGGCCCTCCGACTCGAAATCTCTGTTGCGGTGCAACATATAGCGGCCATGACGCGAAACGTAGAAGAAGTGATCTTCGAACTCCTGGCCGCGGCGCCTGCAGGCAAGTCGGTCAGCCCCGAAGAGGTGGCGCGGGCCGCAGACCCTGAAGCCTGGCGACGCGTGTTGCCGCAGGTGCGCTCGACCTCCATCGGCCTCGCGAGGCAGGAACGCCTGGTGATCACCCGCCACGGCAAGCCGGCCGACCCGGACAGCTTCAAGGGAGTGTACCGGCTGAGGCTGCCGTGAAGGGGGCCGCCGACAGCCTCGAGACGCTGATCGGGGAAATCCGCGCCTGCCGCGCCTGCGCCGGCTCCATCCCCGAGCCGCGACCGGTGGTGTGGGTGAGTCCTGAAACCCGTATCCTCATCTGCGGGCAGGCGCCTGGGCGGCGAGTGCACGAGAGCGGCCGGCCTTTCACCGACGCCTCGGGCGACCGCCTCCGCAGCTGGATGGGGGTCGACTACGAGACCTTCTACGGCGACCGCCGGATCGGCGTGGCGGCCATGGCGTTCTGCTTCCCCGGCACCAACCCGAAGGGAGGCGACTTCCCCCCGCCGCCCCGTTGCGCGCAACTTTGGCGCAAGCGACTCATCGATACCTTGCCAGCGGTCGAGCTGACCCTGCTGGTGGGCGGATACGCCCAGAAGTGGGCCCTCGGAGAGGGCGTCCGCCCTTCCATGACCGAGACGGTCGCACATTGGCGTGACTTCGCACCTGCGGGATATCTGCCCATGCCACACCCGTCGTGGCGCAACACCGCCTGGCTGAAGCGCAATCCCTGGTTCGAGATCGAGGTGATTCCGTACCTGCGAAGGCGCGTGGCCGACCTGCTTGGACGGCCTCACCTTGACAGTGATCACCAAAAATCCGGCCTTGCGAGCGCCCAATTCCCGGCGTAACCGCCCGGCCAATTGTTCCAACCAGGACGCAAATCCCGCATGACTCTGTTCGATTCGCCCGATTTCGCGGGGCATGAAGGCGTGCACGCCTTCTTCGATGAAAAAACCGGTCTCAAGGCGATTGTCGCCGTCCACTCGACTGCACGCGGCCCGGCCGCGGGCGGCTGCCGCATGTGGAACTACGAGTCGGCCCAGGACGCCCTCACGGACGTGCTGCGTCTGTCGCGGGGCATGAGCTACAAGAACGCCATCGCCGACCTCGACCTGGGGGGCGGCAAGGCGGTGATCATCGGCGACAGCCGCACCCAGAAGAACCCCGAACTGTTCCGGGCCTTCGGTCGGGCGGTGAACTCGCTGGGCGGGATGTACTACTCGGCCGAGGACGTGGGCGTGTCCGTCGCGGACATCGCCGAAGCGCGCAAGGAAACGCCCTACATGCTGGGGCTGAACGACGGAAAGTGGGGATCGGGCGATCCCAGCCCCGTGACGGCTGACGGCGTCTATCGCGCCACCCTGAGGGCGGTGAAGCGCCTGTGGAAGCAGGATGACCTGAACGGACTGACCGTCGCCGTGCAGGGCGTCGGCCACGTCGGCGGCTACCTGTGCGACCATCTGCACAAGGCCGGGGCCAAGCTGATCGTCACCGATGTGAACCAGGCTGTGCTGCGCGAAGTCGCGGAACGCACCAACGCCACGATCGTCGCTCCGGACGAAATCTACGACGCCCAGGCCGAGATCTATGCGCCGTGCGCCCTCGGCGCGACCCTGAACCAGGACACGCTTCCCCGATTGAAGTGCAAGGCGGTCATCGGCGCGGCGAACAATCAGCTCGCCCACCCGGGCATCGGCCAGTGGCTCTACGACATGGAAGTGCTGTACGGGCCCGACTACCTGGTCAACGGCGGCGGCATCACTAACGTGGCCGCCGAGCTGAAGGCCCGCGAGAGCGGCGGGTCTTTCGATCCGGAATGGGTGGAGCGCAAGCTGGTGCGTCTCATGGAGACCTTCGACGAGGTCCTGGATCGTTCGGAGGCGGAGAAGCGCCCGACCCACGAGGTCGCCGACGCCATCGCCGAAGGCCGCATCCAGGCGGCCAAGGACGCCAAGGAAGCGGCTCGCAAGGCCGCGTGATCGGTGCTGAAATGGGCGGCCGCAGGAGCCGCCCATGAACCGTCCCATCCACTTCGAGATCCACGCCGAGGATCCCGCGCGCGCCCAGGGCTTCTACGAGGCGCTGCTCGACTGGTCGTTCACCAAGTGGGGCGGCGAGTGGGACTACTGGCTGATCAAGACCGGCGAAGGCGCCCCGGGAATCGACGGCGGCATGCTGCGACGCATGGGTGGGACGCCGGCCGCCGACGCCATGACGCCGGTGGTCGCTTATGTGTGCACCGTCGGTGTCGAGGATGTCGACGCCAAGGTCGCGCAGGCCCTGGAGCTGGGGGGCGCCGTCGCGGTTCCCAAGATGGCGGTCAAGGGTGTCGGCTGGCTGGCCTATGTGAAGGACACCGAGGGCAACATCCTCGGCCTGATGGACGAGGACAGGAACGCCGCCTGACCCCGGCCGCGACCTAGTCGGGGAACACGGTGCAGAAGGCCGGCTCAAGCCGGATGTGAACGAGATCGCCGGACGAGGGCGCCAGGGCATGGGGCACCCGCGCCACGGCCTTTTGTCCCTCCGCCTCGATCTCGGCGAGCACGAACGGACCCGCGAAGCTGACTGACCCGACCCGCACGGGCGCCCCCGAGTCGGCGATCCGGAACGCCTCGGGGCGGGCAACCAGCCGGCCCGGCCCGGACCCGGCGGCCGGCAGTGCGCCGAATGGAGTCTCTGCCCGTCCATCCCGGATCGTGGCGGCGAGTTCTACGGTGTCGCCCAGCAGGCGGGCGGCCTCGGGCGAGACGGGTTGCAGGTAGCAGTCGCGGGGCGAGCCGGTCTGCAGGATGCGTCCGTGTTTCATGAGCGCCAGCTCGTCCGCCATCATCATGGCCTCCTCGGCGTCGTGGGTGACTACGAGCACCGCCGCGCCGGACTCCCGAAGCGTCCGGAGGGCGGCCGCCCGGACCTCCTGCTTGAGCCGTCCGTCGAGGCCCGAGAACGGTTCGTCCAGCAGGACCACGCCCGGTTCGCAAACCAGCGCCCGCGCCAGCGCGACCCTTTGCTGCTCCCCGCCGGACAGGGCCTGCGGGTAGGCGTCGGCGCGGTCGGCCATGCGCACACGTTCCAGCTGCGCCATCACCCGGGCGCGTCGCTCGGCGCCGCCAAGCCGATTGAGTCCGAAACCGACGTTCTGCTCGACGGTCAGGTGCGGGAACAGCGCGTAGTCCTGGAACACCAGCCCGATGTCCCGCTGCTCCGGAGGAGTGAAGGAGGCGGCGTCAGAGAGCACCCGATCCGGCGTGCGGACCTCGCCGGCGTCCGGGCGCTCGAGCCCGGCGATCAGGCGCAGGAGGGTGCTCTTGCCGCAGCCGGAGGGACCGAGCAGGCAGGTGATCCGCCCGTGGCGCAGTTCGAGACCGGCGCGGTCCACCGCGGGGACCCGTGCTCCGTAGGACTTGCTGAGGCCGGCGGCGGTGAGCGCGGTCACTGCGAAGCTCCCAGGGCGGCGCCGGGGCGCGAGGCGCCGACCCGGCGGGTCAGCCAGATGACGGCCGGGATGGAGACCAGCACGATCAGCAGCGACGGCCAGGCGGCGTCGGCGAGCCGCTCATCCTTGGCGTAGTAGTCGGCCATCACAGCCAGGGTGTCGAAGCCGAAGGGCCGCAGGATGACGGTCGCGGGCAACTCCTTGAGCACGTCGATGAAGACCAGCAGGGCGGCGGTGACCAGGGCGCCGGTGGCCATGGGGAGTTCCACCCGCCAGGCCGCGCCGCTTTCGGTCTGGCCCAGCATGCGCGCCGCGCCGATCATCGATGGCGTGACCCGCTCCAGCCCTGCGTCGACCGGCTCGAGCGCGGCCGCCATCAGACGCGCGGCGTAGGCCAGCAACAGAAGCGCGATGGAGACGCCGAAGCCTCCGGCCGCCCCGGCCAGGCCACGCCACAGGAAGCCCGCCGGCGCCAGCAGCCCGATGGCCATCACGGCGCCGGGCGTCGCATATCCGAGGCTGGTCAGGCGCGCGATGAGCCGGCTCTTGCGGGCCCCGAGGGCGATGGAAGCCGCCAACGCCGTGGTGAACAGGGCCGCCACGACCGCGAGGCCGAGCGCATTGAGCCCTCCGTGCAGGAGGCGCGCTGCGTCGGGCTGGACCGACAGTCCGCGGTAGGCCAGCCATCCGGCCGGCAGCAGCAGGCCCAGCGTGATGAGCGCGAGGCAGAAGGCGAAGGCCGCGGTCGCCCCGGGTCCCTTCAGCTGTTGCGTGGGGAGCGGACGCCAGCGCGACGGGCCGACGTCCGCCGATCGATTGGCCCGGCTCAGCCGCTCGATCAGCAGCAGGACGGCCGCGGCGCCGAGCAGAGGCAGCGCCAGGCGCGCCGCCTCGGCAGTGGATCCGAACACCGACCAGGCGCGCACCACGCCGGTGGTCAGCGTCTGCACGCCCAGGAAGGATGACGCGCCGTAGTCCGCCAGGGTCTCCATCACCGCCAGGGCCATGCCGGCGGCGATCGCGGGACGGGCCATGGGCAAGGTGACGGCCCAGAAGGCCCCATTGGCGCTGCGTCCGAGCGATCGGGCCGCTTCGAGCGCGCCGACCGACTGGTTCACCAGCGCGGCCCGAAGCGTGAGATAGACATAGGGATAGAACGCCAGCGACAGGACGATGGCCGCGCCGGGTAGGCTGCGCATCTCCAGCGGCGCGTCAAACCCCAAGGCGGCGCGCAGCCCCGTCCGCACGGGGCCCGCAACATCGAACAGGTCGGCGTAGCCATAAGCTGTGGCGAAGGCAGGGGCGGCGAGGGGGAGCACCAGGGCCCAGGCGAACAGATCGCGGCCCGGGAACCGGTGCATCACCACCAGCCAGGCAGCCAGCGCGCCAAGGACGCCGGCTCCCACGGCCACCGATCCGGCCAGCGCGACCGAGGTCAGGGCATAGCGGGCGAAGGTCTGGGCGGTCAGGCTGTCGGCGCCCGGCCCGAGCGCCGTCGCCACCACCGCCAGCAGCGGCGCGAGGGCGATCACGGCCGCCAGGATGGCCGCCAGATGGAGGCCGCCCAGGCGCGGAAAGGGGCGCGCGCGGGGGACCGCGGCCGTGGTCACCGCCAACCCGCCTCTTCGAACAGACGCTGGGCCTCGGCCTGGCGGGCGCCGTAGGCGCCCACCGGGATCGGGTCGACAGGCATGGCGGCGTAGCGGGCGACCCGGTCGGGCATGGGCGTCCCGGCCACGACGGGGAATTCGTTCGTCGCGCTGGCGAAGATGCCCTGAGCCCGGGCTTCGAGCAGATAGTTGAGGAAGCGCACGGCGTTCGCCCGGTTCGGCGCATGGGCGGCGACGCCGGCGCCCGAGACGTTTTCGTGCGCGCCTCGACCGTCGAGCGAAGGCCAGGCCAGCAGCACGCGCCCGACCAGCGCCTTGTCCTGGGCGGCCGGCGAGCCGGCAATCCGCAGGTAGTAGTAGCTGTTGGTGATGGCTACCTCGCACTGGCCTGCGCCGACGGCGCGGATCTGGTCGATGTCGCCGCCCTGTGGCGGGCGAGCCATGTTGGCGACGACGCCCTTGGCCCAGGCGCGCGCCCGATCCGCCCCCCAGCGCTCGATCAGGGCCGAGAGCAGGGACAGGTTGTAGGGGTTGTCGGAAGAGCGGACGCAAAGCTTGCCGCGAAAGCGGGGAGAGGCGAGCTGATCGTAGGTGGCGACCTCCTCGGGCCGCACCTTCGCCGCGTCGTACGCGACTACGCGGGCGCGCCGCGAGACGGCGTACCAGCGATCCTGCGGGTCGCGGAGATTGGCGGCTACCCGGGATTCCAGACCAGCGTCCGGCGTCGCCTGGAGCAGTCCCGCGTCCGCCGCGATCGCCATCGAGCCCGCGTCTGCGATGATCAGCACGTCCGCCGGTGACTGCGCTCCTTCCGCCTTCATGCGCGCGATCAACTGATCGGCGGGGGCCTCGATGCGGCGCACCCGGATCCCCGTGTCCCGGGTGAAGGCGTCGTAGATCTGGGCGTCGGAGTCGTAGTGGCGGGCAGAATAGAGGTTGACCACCTGGCCGCTGGAAGCCGTGTCGTCGCCGCCCTTTTCGCCGCTGCAACCCGCCAGGGTCGCGAGCAGGGAAAGGACGATCAGAAGACGATTTTGCAAGGACATGGTCCGGGTCCGGAAACAGGAGCGGGCTAGGTCGCATGAATGCGAACCATTCGCAACTACGGACCTTTACGGATACCGCCGGTCTTCCGAAAAGCTAAGCAATTCGGGCGCTTGCACGCTCCGGTGTTCTGGAACATTATGTGAACATCATGGCCGTTCTCGAGCTCAAGCGGAAACTGCAAATCCTGTCGGACGCCGCCAAGTACGACGCGTCCTGCGCCTCCTCAGGGTCGAACAAGCGTAATTCGATGGGCGGCAGGGGGGTCGGATCGACGGAAGGAATGGGCATTTGCCACGCCTACACGCCGGACGGCCGATGCGTGTCCCTGCTCAAGATCCTCCTGACCAACTTCTGCATCTTCGATTGCGTCTACTGCGTGAACCGCGTCAGCTCGAACGTGCCGCGGGCCCGCTTCTCGGTCGACGAGGTGGTCCAGCTCACGATCGGCTTCTACAAGCGGAATTACATTGAGGGGCTGTTCCTATCGTCCGGCATCATCCGTGACAGCGACTACACCATGGAGGAAATGGTCGAGGTGGCCCGTCGGCTGCGTCGGGACCACGACTTCCGGGGCTACATCCACCTCAAGCTGATTCCTGAAGCCTCTCCCAGGCTCGTCGAACTGGCCGGGCTTTATGCCGATCGTCTGTCGGTGAACATCGAGCTGCCGAAGGATGAAAGCATCGCGACTCTGGCCCCCGAAAAGGACGTCGGAGTGATCAAGAAGGCCATGGGCGAGGTGCGCCTGCGCCTGCAGGCGGCCCGTCCAGGAAAGAAGGATCGCACCCCTCCGCCTCGCTTCGCGCCGGCGGGCCAGTCCACCCAGATGATCGTCGGAGCGGACGGAGCCCGCGACGCGGACATCCTGGACCGTTCCGCAGCGCTGTACGGCTCCTATCAGCTCAGGCGCGTCTACTATTCGGCCTTCAGCCCGATCCCGGACTCCTCTCGCCGACTGCCCCTGGTGAAGCCGCCGCTTGCGCGCGAGCATCGACTGTACCAGGCCGACTGGCTGATGCGCTTCTACGGTTTCGAGCGACAGGAAATTGTGGCCGGCGGCGAGGGCGGCATGCTCGACCTCGACATCGACCCCAAGCTGGCCTGGGCGTTGAAGCATCGCGAAGACTTCCCGGTCGACGTGAACACGGCGGACCGCGAGCGGCTGCTGCGCGTGCCGGGCTTCGGGGTGAAGTCGGTCGATCGAATGATCCGCGTCCGGCGTCACCAGCGGCTGCGGCTCGACGACGTCCAGCGGCTGTGTCGCAATCTGGAGAAGGTTCGACCCTTCATCGTGGCCGCGGATTGGACGCCCGGCTCGCTGACGGACTCCACCGCCCTGGCCAACCGCCTGCGCCCTGCGGTCGAGCCGGAGCAATTGGCGCTCTTCTGATGAAGACGGTCCGGCTGGCGCACGAAACCGACTTCGCAGGCTGGCGGGACGGCGCACGTGCGCTGGTCAACGCGGGGGTCCTGCCCGGCGAGGCGCGCTTCGGAGTGGGGTGCAACGACAATGGATTGTTCGACGAGCCGCTGTCGGCGGTCGGCGGGCCGGCCATTGTCGTTCCACGGCGCTTTCTGGAACTGGCGCAAGAGGTGGTCCTGCACCGGACGGCCGACCGGTTCGACCTGCTGTATCGGCTCCTCTGGCGGATGCGCGAACGACCCGACTTGCTCCACGTGGATTCGGACGCCGACGTGGCCGACGCTCTGGAGCGCGCGCGCAACGTCAGCCGCGCCTCTCACAAGATGAAGGCCTTTGTCCGCTTTCGGGAGGTCGAAGACGACGCGGGAGAGGCTTACGTCAGCTGGTTCGAACCTGCGCACCGGGTGGTCGAGAAGACCGCGCCCTTCTTCGTGCGCCGCTTCACCACCATGCGCTGGTCTATCCTCACCCCCGACCTGTCTGCGATCTGGGACGGCGAGCGACTGGTCTATGCGCCCGGGGCCAGCCGGCAGGACGCGCCCGGCGACGATCGGCTGGAGGACTTCTGGCGCGCCTACTACGCCTCGATCTTCAATCCCGCCCGATTGAAGGCGCGCACCATGCAGGGCGAGATGCCCAAGCGCTATTGGCGGAACCTGCCCGAGGCCGTCCTCATTCCATCCCTGATCGCCCAAGCTGGAAGGCGGACAGAGGACATGCGTGCAAGCCCGGCCAGCGAAAGCCGAAAGCAGACCGCGCGCGCTGTGGCGCGACCGGCCCGCGCCTCATCGCCGCACGAAGGCAAGGTCCTGGACGATCTGGCCGAACTCCGTCCCGCCCTGCAGGGGTGCCGGCGGTGCGATCTGTGGCGGCACGCGACCCAGGGGGTAGCCGGCGAGGGCCCGAGGCGCGCCGACCTGATGCTGGTCGGCGAGCAGCCGGGAGATCAGGAGGACCTCGCCGGGCAGCCGTTTGTCGGACCGGCCGGAAAGCTGCTCGATCGCGCCCTCCAGGCGGCTGGAGTGGATCGCGAGAACGCCTACGTCACCAACGCGGTGAAGCACTTCAAATTCGAGCCCCGGGGCAAGCGCCGGCTGCATCAGTCTCCCGACGCCGGCGAGATCGGGGCGTGCCGTTGGTGGTACGAACAGGAGCTCGCCCTGGTGAAGCCGAAGGTGGTCGTGGCTTTGGGCGCGACGGCGGCGCGGCAGGTGCTGGGCCGTCCGGTCAGCCTGATGAAGGAGCGCGGGAGCCCCATTGATCTAGGCGGCGGTGTCACGGCTTTGCTGAGCATCCATCCATCCTTCGCGCTACGGACGCCCGGAGAGGCAGAAAAGGCGCGGGTCGTGGCGCTGCTGGAAGGCGATCTCCGGATGGCTGCAAAGCTCGTCGGTTGAGGGAAAACTGTTTCTCAACCGACACAGGCTGTTGCTGAAAACCGCGCATTTCGTCGGATCGGCTGCTACACTGGTTTTCGCAAGCGGAGCCACAGGTTAATCCCGGTCCTGCTCTGCTATGAGGGGGACATGCGAGCGGCCGGCTTCCGAATCGACCAGGGTCCGAACGGCCCCGTCCTCGCCCTGTCGGGCGACTGGACCGCCGGCGGCATGGGCGACGCCGGCAAGCGCCTGCTGGCTTCCATGCGCGGCCAGCCTTTCCGGAACTGGGACATCCGCGACCTGGGCAAGATGGACACGGCCGGCGCCTTCATCCTGCTGATGGCCGGCGGGGGGACGATCCCGGCGGAGGTATTCGCCGCCCGCCCGGAAACCGCCCGTATCGTCGCGCTCGTCGATTCGGTCGACGAGCGGGCCGAACGGAAGGTGGTCCGTGTCGACCCGATCGTTCGCACGCTCGAAAAGACCGGCCGCGGGGTGGCCAACTTCGGGTCGGAACTCTACCGCACCCTGGCCTTCAACGGGCACCTTCTCGCGACCGCCGGCCGCGCCGTCGTCCAACCCAAGCGTATCCGCTGGGCCGCCTGGTTCAGCCAGATTGACCGGGCTGGTCTGGACGCCTTGCCGATCGTTGCCATCACCACCTTCTTCATCGGCGCCGTGGTGGCCTTCCTCGCCGCCGACATGCTGCAGCAGTTCGGCGCGGCGGTGTTCGCAGTCGAACTGATCGGCATCTCGGTGCTGCGCGAGTTCGGCGTCGTGTTGACAGCAGTGCTCCTGGCTGGCCGCTCAGCCTCGTCCTTCGCCGCCGAAATCGGAGCGATGAAGATGAACCAGGAGGTCGACGCCATGAAGGTTATGGGCGTCGATCCGTTCGACGCGCTGGTGCTGCCGAGACTGGCCGCCCTGGTCATCATGCTGCCGGCCCTGACCCTGGTCGCGGATCTGTCCGGGCTGTTCGGGGGCGCCATCGTGGCCTGGACCAAGCTGGATCTGTCTCCGGCCTTCTTCCTTCAGCGCATCCAGGAGAACGTCGGCGCCATGCAGTTCTGGGTGGGCATGTCCAAGGCCCCCGTGTTCGCCCTCGTGATCGCCGCCATCGGCGCACGTCAGGGCATGGCGGTGGGCGGCGACGTCGAGAGCCTGGGTGAACGCGTCACCTCGGCCGTGGTGCAGGCGATCTTCGCCATCATCGTCATCGATGCGATCTTCGCGATGATCTACCTCGAGCTCAACATATGATGACGGCGCTGACCCCGGAGGACGACCGGTCGATCCCGCCGATCGAGGTGCGCGGACTGGTCAACGGCTTCGACGGCCGCATCATCCACCAGGACCTCGACCTGACGGTGGATCGCGGCAAGGTGCTCGGCATCGTGGGAGGCTCGGGCACCGGCAAGTCCGTCCTGCTCAACTCGATCATCGGCCTTCGCGACCCGGACGCCGGCTCGATCCGCCTGTTCGGCAAGGACACCAACGAGATGTCCGAAGACGAGCGGGCCGAGGTCGAGCGCCGCTGGGGCGTGCTGTTCCAGCAAGGGGCGCTGTTCTCCTCGCTGACCGTCCGCGAAAACGTCGCTTCGCCCCTCATCGAGCACACACGGATTCCCACCGAGATGGCCGACCGGATCGCCGATCTGAAGATCGCCCTGGTCGGACTGCCGAACGTGGCGGGGGACCTCAAACCGGCCGAGCTCTCCGGCGGCATGCGCAAGCGTGTGGGCCTGGCGCGGGCGTTGGCGCTCGATCCGGATCTTCTGTTCCTGGACGAGCCGACGGCGGGTCTGGATCCCATCGGGGCGGCGGCCTTCGACGATCTCATCCGATCCCTGGCCGACAACCTCGGCCTGACGGTCTTCATGATCACTCACGACCTCGATAGCCTGTACGCCATCTGCGACGAAGTCGCGGTGCTGGCGGACAAGAAGGTGGTGGCCAAGGCCCCGCTTTCGGAACTCGAGAAATCCGACCACCCGTGGATCAAGGAGTACTTCCTGGGTCCGCGCGGCCGCGCCGCGCAGCGAGGAGCGCACTGATGGAACGTAACGCCCACTACGCGGCGATCGGCTTGGCGACCCTGGTCCTGTTCCTGGGCCTGATTCTGTTTGTCGTCTGGCTCGCCCGATTCCAGTTCGCCAAGGAATACGATCTCTACGACATCGTCTTCTACGGACCCGTGCGCGGCCTCTCGGAAGGCGGCGAGGTGCACTTCAACGGGATCAAGGTGGGCGAGGTCACGGATCTTCAGCTTGACCGCAAGAACCCGAACAAGGTGATCGCGCGCGCGCGGCTGCAGGCCGACGTGCCCATCAAGACCGACAGCCGCGCCATGCTCGAGCCCCAGGGGATCACGGGCGTGAACTACATCCAGATCACCGCTGGCGGTCCCCGCTCCCCGCTCCTGCGGGCAGGTCTGCCCGATGACGCAGTGCCCGTGATCATGAGCCAGCCCAGCCCGTTCTCCGAACTACTGCAGGGTTCCGGCACGGTGCTCGCATCGGCGGTCGAGGCGCTGAACCGTGTGAACCGAGTGCTCTCCGACGAAAACATCTCCAACTTCTCGAACACCGTGAAGAACGTCGACGAGATCACCGCCGAGCTGAAGGCCCGCAAGGCCCTGTTCGCCAAGATGGAGGTGGCCATCGAGAACGCCGGCAAGGCCGCTGCGGAGTTCGAGGCCCTGTCGCGCTCCGGTCGTAACATGCTGGAGGGCGACGGCGCCCGCGCGCTCAGGAATCTGGAGCGCGCCTCCAAGGAGCTTGAGGACACCGCCCGTGAGGCCAAGGCGATGATCGCGAACCTGAACGGCCCGACCACCGACTTCGCCAACAACGGCCTGCCGCAGCTGACCGAAGCGGTGGACTCGCTGCAGCGCACGTCGGAATCCCTCAACCAACTGATCGAGGAAGCGCGGGCCAACCCGCAGGGCCTCGTCGCCAAACCGCCCGCCCAGGAAATCGAGGTGCAACCGTGAAACCGATCGCCAAGGCCTTCACGGCCGGACTCGCCGCCCTCACCCTGACCGGTTGCATCTCGCTGTTTCCCAAGCAGGAGCCGGCGCGCCTTTATCGCTTCGGGTCGGTTCCCGCCCAGGCCGGCGCGCACGCGCCCGGTTCGGTGAACGTCGCTGTGGCCCCGGTGGACTTCAACGCCGCCGCGGCCGGAGACCGTCTGCTGACGGTGACCGGATCAGAAGTCGCCTACATCGCTTCGGCGCGGTGGGCGACGCCGGCGCGGATCCAGTTCGCGGACGCCCTGGCGGCCGCCTTCGACGGAGCCAGCAACGTCAGCATCGCCGGACGCCGGGAACTGCGCTCCGCCTCCGCCCTGCTCGAAGTGAACGTGACCAGCTTCGAGGTCCGCTATCTGCAGGGACAGGGCGCGGCTCCCACCGCCGTGGTCGGCCTCAACGCCACCTTGGTGAAGCTGCCGGAGCGTACGATCATCGCCCGGCGGACCTTCGTGCAGCAGCAGCCGGCCAGCGAAAACCGGGTCAGCGCGATCGTAGCGGCGCTGGACGGAGCGAATTCGGCGGCCCTGGGCGAACTGGTGGCCTGGACCGATCAGAACGCTCGATAGGCGCTCAGGCTTTCAAGGCGCCGGCGGCTGCCGCCTTCATGCGGCTTTCGGCGTCGGCGCGCCTCGCCACATGATCGGCCAGAATGGCCGCGATGCGAGCCAGGGCCTGCACGGCCTTCAGCTTGTTTTCCGCGAGGGCTGGAAGGTGGGGTCGAACCTTGTCATTTCGTCCGATCCCCAGGAGTTCGCTCCATGATCCCCGCCAGGCCGTGGCGGCCGGACGGACCCCGGCCAGCGCCTCCGAAAGGAAATGATCGGTGTTCTGGATCACGCGGGACAGGGGCAGCTGCTGGAGGGCGGCCAAGCGAGTGCGCTCCAGGTCCTCCAGGCGCGCACCGAGGCGTTCGGCCGCCGTCTGATCTGCCGCGCCGCGAGCCTCCGCCAGCCGGGCCCGGCCGGCGTCGAGATAGGCGTCCAGATCGAGGATCAGGGCCCGCGCCTGCTCGTGCAGGCCGTTGAGGGCGTCGGACTGGCGCCCGATCTTCTGCATTCGGGCTTCCATCTCGCCGGCTGTGCGGTCGAGTTCCGTCGCTGCAGCCTCGAAGGCGCGACGAAAGCGATGCAACCGGGCGGTACGTCCATTGAACAGGTTGTCGAGACCCCCGCGGGGCTCCAGCTCGTTGGGGTCGAGCGCCTCCAGCCGCGCCTGGACCGCCCTGAGGCGCTGAACGGCGTCCCCGAGGGGGTCGCTGCGCACCTCCACGAGGAATCGCTCCACGCCCGCCAGGACACCCTTGCGCGCCGGCTCGCCGAAGGAGGCCAGTTCTCCGGCGTTCTTCAGGTCGAGCTTGTTGCGGATGGCCGCGACGCGGGAGGCGTCCGCCGCCGGCGCGGCGATGCTGCGGCCCAAGGCCCCGACTGACATGACGCCCTCCGCCGTCGCCAGGACGGCACTTACCCAACTGGATCAGGGCAATATGGCAAAGAAAACGGCGATTACGAAACCCCGTCGCCGGGGACGCGAACCGCCGTCCGGGTTCAGGCCGCCGTCTTCAGTGCGGGCGAGACGGTGAAGGCCGCCTCGGTCTTGGCCTCGACCTCGTCCAGCGCAACGCCTGGCGCCAGCTCGATCAGTTCGAGCCCCGAGCCGTCCTTCTTCACGTCGAAGACGCACAGGTCGGTAATGATGCGCTCGACGACGCGCGTTCCCGTGAGGGGCAGGGTGCAGGCCTTCAGCACCTTGGACTGACCATGCTTGTTGGCGTGCTCCATGACGACCACGACGCGCTTGACGCCCGCCACTAGGTCCATGGCCCCGCCCATGCCCTTCACCAGTTTGCCCGGGATCATCCAGTTGGCGATGTCGCCGTTCTCGGCCACCTCCATGGCGCCCAGGATGGACAGATTGATGTGCCCCCCGCGGATCATGGCGAAGCTGTCGGCGGACGAGAAATAGCTGGTCTCGTCCAGTTCGGTGATGGTCTGCTTGCCGGCGTTGATCAGGTCGGCGTCCTCCTCACCCGCGTAGGGGAAGGGACCCATGCCCAGCATGCCGTTCTCGGACTGCAGCGTGACGGTCATCCCCGCCGGGATGTAGTTGGCCACCAGCGTGGGAATGCCGATCCCGAGGTTCACGTAGAAGCCGTCCTGAAGTTCCTTGGCGGCGCGCTCGGCGAGTTGGTCGCGAGTCCAGGGCATCAGGCGTGTTCCTTCTGGCGGACGGTGCGTTGTTCGATGCGCTTTTCAAAGGTCGACTGGACGATGCGGTCGACATAGATGCCGGGCGTGTGGATTTGGTCCGCACCCAGCGACCCTACCGGCACGATCTCCTCGACCTCGGCGATGCACACCGCGCCCGCGGTGGCCATCATCGGGTTGAAGTTGCGGGCCGTCTTGCGGAAC
The DNA here is from genome assembly GCA_019695035.1 of Caulobacteraceae bacterium. Classification (GTDB taxonomy): domain Bacteria; phylum Pseudomonadota; class Alphaproteobacteria; order Caulobacterales; family Caulobacteraceae; genus JAEZEZ01. The sequence continues at coordinate 39,280 of JAIBAU010000004.1, forward strand.
ATCAGGTTGCCGCGCGCGTCGCCCTTCCAGGCTTTCACGATCGAAAGGTCGGCCTTCAGGCCGGTTTCCATCACGTACTGGCGACCGTCGAACTCGCGCACTTCCTTGCCCTCGGCCACCAGGGTGCCGACGCCGGTGGCGGTGAAGAAGGCGGGGATGCCCGCGCCGCCCGCCCGGATGCGCTCCGCCAGGGTGCCCTGCGGGTTGAACTCAAGCTCCAGCTCGCCGGCCAGATACTGCCGCTCGAACTCCTTGTTCTCGCCGACGTAGGAGGAGACCATCTTGGCGATCTGGCGCGTCTGCAGCAGCAGTCCCAAGCCAAAGTCGTCCACGCCCGCGTTGTTCGAGATCACCGTCAGGCCCCTGGTCCCGGCGTCGCGGATCGCGAGGATCAGGTTCTCGGGGATGCCGCACAGCCCGAAGCCGCCGCTCATCACGGTCATGCCGTCGAAGAGCACGCCCTCCAGCGCCGCGCGCGCGTCGGGATAGACCTTTTGCATCGCCTTACTCGTCTCCTTGGTGCGGGCCTGTCTCCTAGGTAAAGCCGGCCGCCAAGACAAGGCTGCGCAGCCGCCGGCGGCTTCGCAGAACGCTGTAATCAACTTGTCGGCACGAAACTACTTCTAGATGCAATGATGGGTTTGGCTGAACGTGTTTGACGAGTAGGATGCGCAGCAGAGGGGCGCATCTTGGATCGAGTATCGGAGCATCCGGGTGGGCAAGACTGTCTGCGTTATCGAGGACGACGAATTGGTCCGCGCCCGGTTGGGCGACATGCTGCGCGAGGATGGTCATAATGTCTTCGAGGCGGAATCGGCGGATCGCGGCATCGACCTGATCCGGGCCGAACGCGCCGATGTGGCGGTGGTCGACATTCTCATGCCGGACCGTGATGGCCTGGAGGCGATCGGCCAGCTGCGGCGCACGCGCCCGGACCTTCGTATCATCGCCATCTCCGGCGGGGGGCGGGTCGGGCCGGACGTCTACCTCAATCTCGCAAGGCAGGTCGGGGCGGACGCCAGTCTCACCAAGCCCATCGGACAGGACGACCTGCGGGCCGCGGTCGGGGGATGAGCCTGCCCGCCTGGGGGCTCATCGTCGGCGGGTTGATCCCCGGCCTTGTCGCGGGAGGGGCCCTGGTCGCCCTGTTTTTGGGCCTTCGGGCCGCCCGTCGCCGCGATCTGGTCGCTGCCCTCCATTCCGAAGCGGCCCGCCATCGCGCCCTTTTCGAAGCGGCTCCCGAAGGCATCATGACCTTTGACCGGCAGGGGGTGATCACCAACGCCAACCCGGCCGCCCATCGACTCTTCGGGTTCGGCAAGGGCCGTCTGATCGGCCAGCTGGGCGCCGAGACCCTGGCTCCTCAGGACCGAGAGCGGGCGCTGCAGGCCATGCTGGACCCCGCCAATATCGCCAAGGGTGGACTGCGGACCGAGTACCGGGGACTGCACGCCAGCGGCGTCACCTTTCCTATGCAGGTCAGTCTCACCTACGCGCCGTCGGGGGAGGACTGGTTCGCCCTGGTCTTCATCCGCGACATCTCGCGTCAGCGGGACGCCGAGCGGATGAAAGACGAGTTCGTCTCCACCGTCAGCCACGAACTGCGCACGCCCCTGACCTCGATCGCCGGATCGCTCGGCCTGATCGCGGGGGGCGCGGTGGGGGTGCTGCCGGAAAAGGCCTCGCGCCTGATCGCCATCGCCCAGTCCAATTCGCAGAGGCTGGTGCGACTGATCAACGACGTTCTCGACATGGAGAAGCTGGCATCCGGCTCGCTGCCCTTCCACATGAGCGAGACGTCGCTCAGGGAAGTCGCCCAGCGGGCCATCGAGATGACGCGAGGCTACGCCGACCAGCTGGGCGTGGAGCTGGCCCTCAGCGAGCAGTCCGGGGCCTTGCCCGTCCGCGGCGACCCGGATCGCTTGATACAGGTGGTGACCAATCTCTTGTCCAACGCCGCCAAATACTCGCCGCGGGGCGAGACGGTCACGGTGGCGGTCGAGGGAGACGCCGCGACGGTGCGTCTCACCGTCAAGGACAAGGGACCCGGCGTTCCCGAGGCCTTTCGTGACCGAATTTTCTCCCGCTTTGCGCAGGCCGACAGCTCCGATGCGCGGGGGAAGAGCGGCACCGGCCTCGGCTTGTACATAGCCCGCGAGATCGCCGAGCGGCATGGAGGCCGACTCTGGTACGAAACGCCCGCCGCCGGCGGCGCGACCTTTCATCTGGAACTGCCGGCCCTGGCCGAGGATGCAGGCGGCCGCGTTTCGGCGACGGATCGGATCCTGCTGGTCGAGGACGAGCCTGCCGCAGCCGCTCTGCTCAGCGCCATCATGGAAGACAACGGTCTCAAGGTGGACGAAGCGGGGACCCTCGCCGACGCCCGGGCCTATCTGCAGAAGTACGGCCGCTACGGCGCCGTGATTCTGGACCTGCGCCTGCCGGACGGAGACGGCGTCGACCTGGCCAAGGAAATACGCGCCGACCCGGAACTGGCGCGCACCCCCATTGTCGTCGTTTCCGCCGACGCTCGCCGCGGAAAGGACCCCGAGGTCCGCATGCTGGAAGTGACCGACTGGATGGAGAAGCCGGTCGATCCGGACCGGCTGACCGAGTTGGTTCGGGCCGCGCTAGCCAGGGTCGACGCGCCGCCACGGCTGATCCTGCACATCGATGATGACCGTGATATCCGCGAGGTCGTCGCCACGGCGCTGTCGGACTGGGGCGAGGTCGTGTCCGTCGACGGGCTGGACGAGGCGCGCGAGGTGATCGCCCGCAAGCCGCCCGACCTCATCGTGCTGGACCTGGAGCTGGCGGACGGCGACGGAGCCGAACTGCTGGACGAACTGGGCTTGTGGGGCGAACCGCCGCCGGTGATCGTCTTCACCGCCCAGGACACGACGCGTGACCTTGGCGCACCGGTCGCGCAGGTTCTGATCAAGTCCCGCACTCCGCTGCAGGACCTGGTCGCGGCGGTCAGCAGTCAGCTTGCTCCGCCTGAGCGCGCATCGCCGACGCGCGGGGAGGGGACATGAGTGTGCTGAAGGTCCTCTATGTCGACGACGAACCGGACATCCGCGAAGTCGCGGCCATGGCGCTTGAACTGGACGGCTCCATAGAGGCGCGGCAGGCGGGCTCGGGCCGCGAAGCCATGCAGATTCTCGACGAGGGGTTCGATCCGGACGCCGTCCTGCTGGACGTGATGATGCCGGGCAAGGACGGACCGGCCGTCCTGGCGGAACTGCGGTCGCGGGGATTTCGTCGCCCCGTCATTTTCATCACCGCACGCGCCCAGGCTCACGAACTGGCGCACTACCTGGCCATCGGCGCGGCGGGGGTGATCACCAAGCCGTTCGATCCCATGACCCTGGCGTTGGAACTGCGCGCCGTCCTCGCACGGGCGGGGCGATGAGCGGGTTCGACGAGCGCTACCAGGCCCTGCGCACCCGCTTCGTCGAGCGCTCACGGGCGGACCTTCCGGTGCTGCTCGCAGCGGCGGCGGAGCCCGCAGGTGATGTCCCCGCGCTGCGCATGGTGGTGCATCGTATGAGCGGGGCCGCCGGGACCTTCGGATTTCCCGAGATCAGTCGGCTGGCCGGCGAGGTCGACGACCAGTTGATCGAGACCGGTAGAGTGGACCTTGACGTACTGCTCGCCCTGACGCGAGCCGTCGAAGGCCTGACTTCGGGCGGCCAGATCTAGAACCGCTTCGCGACCCCCACGCCCAAAGCCACGTCGGGGGTGTCCTCATTCAGCCCGAAATCGACGCCGACGTCGAATTGGAGGTCATGGAGGGAGGCCGGCGTCCACATCAGCTGCACCCCTGCCGAAGCTTGGGTCAGGGTCTTTGAGGGGTCATCGTCGCGCTGGACCCACAGTTCACCCGCCAGGGTGAGCTCGCCAAGGCCGTGCTCGATCCCCACCACCCCGGACCAGGCCGAGTGGTGTCCGCCTCCTCCGGCGTCGCCGACCCAGTCCCATTCGACCATTCCAGTCAGCGCCGCCTCCTCGGTCAGCTCGAAGGAGACGGGCAGCATGAGCGAGCCTTCCCAGACACCGGCGCCGATTCCGTCGGCGCCGGTCGGGGCGGTCACGATCATCTGGAGCGCGACGGAGGCGCCCGATCCATCCGGGTTCAGCAGATTCTGGCGCAGGGAGACGCCAAGGTCGCCGCTGCCGCGGCTGTCGTCGGTCAGGCCGCCGACCGTCTCGCGGGCGACCGTATACGGCGTCCAGAGGATTTGACCCTCCAGGCTGTCGGTCAAGCCAAGCCGAAGCGTCATGGCCCCGTAGCCGAACTCCTCCGCCTCGACGCCAGCCTGGTCGAAATGACTGTAATCGAACCCGGCCTCAGCCTGGAACACCCCCGGATCAAGAGTGCAGGTTGGTGATCCCTTGCCCGGCCGGTCGGCGCAGAACGGGCGCTGACCGCTTTCCTGGGCCGATGCGGGCGACGCAATGAGCCCCGCCAGGAGGCACGCAGCCGCCAGCCGCGAAATGGTTCTTGTCACCGGCTCACCCCCGACGCTGAGGCTGCCGTTATGGAGGCGCCGACGGGCCTGGCGCCAGAACCGATACGCCACATCCGTTGGATTCTCCGCCGCCGGAGCAGCGGTGGCTCAGGCCGTCACGTCCTTCATCGACACGCCGGCGTCCGCCAACTTGCCCGGATCGACTGGCGCTCGCCTTCCGATCAGCAGCCGGCCCCCCATGAATTCCTGGGGCGCGTTCACGGCCTCCACAGCCTGGATCAGATCGTCGGACATGTGGAACACCGCAAAGCGGTTCTCTTCCGGCCGGCCCCGGACCACCAGCCGGTCGACGGCGTAGGGCAGGCCGGCGATCTGCAGCTTGATCTCGTACTGGTCGGACCAGAACCAGGGCACCTCGGCGGGCGGCGGCGTGCGCTGCGTGATGGCGGATGCCGCCTGTTTGGCCTGCTCGAGCGCATTCGGAACACTCTCCAGCCTGGTCTCCGCGTCGTAAAGCGGCAAGGGACGGAAACTGCAGTCGCCAATCGCGAAGACGTTCCGGTCCGAAGTGCGCGCCTGTCCGTCGACGATGACGCCGTTTGAGCAGCCGAGGCCCGACGCTGCGGCCAGTTCGTCGCGGGCCTTCGCTCCCACGCCGATCAGGATGGCGTCGCCCTCCAGCGTCTCGCCGCCGGCGAGCACCACGCGCGTGCCATCCTCGAAACGCTCAACGTTCACATTCAGGCGAATCTCCACGCCGCGCTCGCGGTGCAGCCGTTCGAAGAAGGCCGACAGCGGCGGCGAGGCCACCCGCGCCAGAACCCGGCTCTCGCGCTCCAGCACCGTCGCCTCGCAGCCGAGCGCGCGGGCCGAGGCGGCGACCTCCAGGCCGATGTAGCCGGCGCCCACCACGATCAGCCGCTTGCCGGGCGTCAGCGCCGCCTTGATGCGGTCGGCGTCCGCGGCTGTGCGCAGTTCCAGCATCGCCGGATGGTCGGCGCCCGGAATGGGCAGCTTCCGCGTCTCCGAGCCGGTGGCCAGGATCAGCCAGTCGTAGTCGATCCGGCTGCCGTCGCTCAGCGTGACGAACCGGTCGTCGCGGTCGACGGCGGTCGCGGTGGTGTTGAGGCGCAGGTCGATGGAGTGATCCGGATAGAAAGTCGGCTCCTTGAGGATCAGCGCCTCGCCGTCGGCCTCGCCCTTCAGCCAGGCCTTCGACAGGGGCGGCCGCTGGTAGGGCGCCAGGGGCTCTTCGCCGATGAGTACGATCTCGCCCTCGAAGCCATACTGGCGCAACAGGGCCGCGGCCGTGCCGCCCGCATGTCCCGCGCCGATGATCACCACCCGCGCCATCAGTCGGGCAGCGTCGGGTCGAGCCCGGCCGAGCGGCAGGCGGCGGTGTAGGTGTTGGCGAGCAGGCAGGCGATGGTCATGGGTCCGACGCCGCGCGGCACCGGCGTGATGTGGGCGGCGACCTGCACGGCTTCGTCGAAGGCCACGTCGCCGACCACGCGTGTCTTGCCCTCGGCGGCCTTCTCCGGGTCCTTCGACGGCACGCGGTTGATGCCGACGTCGATGACGGTGGCGCCGGGCTTGATCCAGTCGCCGCGCACCATCTCGGGCCGGCCGACGGCGGCGACCAGGATGTCGGCGGTGCGGCAGAGCGCAGGCAGGTCCCTGGTGCGCGAGTGGGCGATGGTGACGGTGCAGTTCTGGGCCAGCAGCAGCTGGGCCATCGGCTTGCCGACGATGTTCGAGCGGCCGACGATCACCGCGTGCAGGCCCGACAGGTCGAGCACGTCCTGCAGCATCATCAGGCAGCCCAGCGGCGTGCAGGGCACGAGGCCGGGCAGGCCGGCGGCCAGGCGCCCGACATTGATGACGTGGAAGCCATCGACGTCCTTGTCCGGATCGATGGCGTCCAGGACGGCGGCGGAGTCGATCTGACGGGGCAGAGGGAGCTGGACCAGGATGCCGTGGATGCCCGGATCTGTGTTGAGCTGCCCGATCAGCGCCAGCAGCTCGTCGGTCGTGGTCGTGTCCGCCAAGCGGTGGGTGTCCGACCGCATGCCCGAGGCGGCGGTCATCTCGCCCTTGCTTTTCACATAGATCTGGCTGGCCGGATCCTCGCCGACGATCACCACCGCCAGCCCCGGCGTCAGGCCATGGGTGTCCTGCAGGTTGGACACGCCCCGCGCCACCCGCTCGCGCAGACGCGCCGCGAAGGCCTGGCCGTCGATGATCTTGCCTTGGGATTCGGACATGAGCGGCAGCGTATAGCGGGGCCTGAGGCCGCGCGAAACGCACAAGGTCCGTAGGGTTACGAGAACGACCCGTCTCGGGAAGCAGTGGATCATTGCGTAGCCCCCCGCCGCGCGCGAATCCGATCCTGCACCGCCGGATTAAATCTCCGTCATCTTATGCAAGCTACCTTGCACCGACAGCTAGCTTGCGTCATACACCCGGTCATGAACGCTGAAACCGGGCCGACCGGAACAATCGATGTCCAGCTGAAGAAAGGCGTCCTGACGCTCTGCGTCCTGGCCGTCCTCTCCAGAGGCGACAGTTACGCCTACGAGATCGCGTCGGTGCTCTCGCAGGCGATCGGAATGGGGGAGGGCACCATCTATCCCCTGATGCGGCGGATGCAGACCGACGGGCTGGTCGAAACCTATCTGGTCGAAAGCTCCGCCGGACCCTCGCGCAAGTACTATCGCCTGACCCAGGCGGGGCAGGACGCTTTCATCATTCAGCAGGCGGACTGGCGCGAATTCTCCGACGCCGTGAACGCCGTCCTGACCACCCCCGCTCCGCGCGCCGCGGCCCCTACCGAGGAACCTCAACAATGACCCGCGCCGAATTCATCGCCCGCCTCCGCGCAGGCCTGGTCGGCATGCCGACCGCCACCGCGACGGAGATCGTCGCCGACTACGAGGCCCACTTCGGCGATGGCGCAGCCGCCGGCCGCAGTGAGGCCGACGTGGCGTCGGCCCTCGGCGACCCCAATCGCCTGGCTCGCGAGCTGAAGGCCGAGGCGGGCATCCAGCGCTGGCGCCAGGAGCAGAACCCGTCGGCGGCCACAGGCGCGATCCTGGCCGTCCTGGGCCTCGGCGCCATCGACATCCTGTTCCTGCTGCCCTTCTTCCTGGGCGTGCTGGGGACCTTGTTCGGCCTTTTCATCGCGGTCGCAGGCGTCTTCATCGCTGGCGGCTTCGTGATGGTGGCGGGGCCTTTCGCCCAGGCTCCCGGGGGCGCGCTCGGCGCCATCCTGGCGGGGCTGGGGATGATGGCCGGATCGGTCTCGGTCGGCGCCCTGCTGACGGTCTTCACCGTCTGGCTGGTCAACGGAACCGTCTGGTTCGCCCGCCTGCACTACCGTCTGCTCAAGCCTGCGCTTGAGCCCACCCCTTCGACTCAAGCCGCGGGAGATCCGGCATGATCCGCACCCTCTTCATCGTCGCCGGCGGCGCCCTCGTCCTGAGCATCGCCTGCATCGCGGGCGCGGCCGCCCTCGGTGGCCGCGACCTGGCCGCCAACGACTGGACCTGGATCGTTAGCAATGACGGCCACGACGACAGCAACCTGCACTTCCGGCGGGGGCGAGTCGCTCCCGATGTGACGCGCACCCTGGCGTGGGCGGGCGGCAAGAGCCTGACCGTCGATCTGCCGGTGGATGTCACCTACGTCCAGGGCGCGAAGGCTTCAGTCGAAGTGAGCGGCCCACAGTCCGCGGTGGACCGGGTCCAACTGGTCGACGGTCGCCTTACGCTGCGCGACAGCGAGGATGAACGGGAGGAGCGCGGGTACATCCGCATGGGCCCGACCGGCATCCACATCTGGAGCGAAACCGAACGACTGAAGATCACCGTGACGGCGCCGGACGTGACCAGCTTCCGCGTGGCGGGATCGGGCGACCTCGATATCGAGCGCTACAACCAGCCGAGCCTGGAGCTCAGGATCGACGGTTCCGGCGATGTCGAAGCCAACGGCAACGCCGCGAGCGTGAACCTGCGTCACAACGCGATCGGCGACGCCGACCTGGCGGGTCTCGATGTCGGCGACGCCGACATCGAGAACACCGGCTCCGGCGACGTCGAGATCGGGCCGAAGGGCAAGGCCAAAGTCTCGCTCAGTGGATCGGGCGACGTGCAGCTCACCCGTCGACCCGTGTCGCTCGAGCGCGACGTCACCGGCTCCGGCGAATTGATCGGCGGCTAGGCCGAGGGCAGCAGGGCCTTGGCGTAACCCAGCGCCTGCCCGCTCAATACGAACGCGCCGGCGAAGGCCAGGTCCGGGGCGAAATAGCGGTCCTGCTCATAGGGGCCGGCTCCGGCGCGCAAGGCGGCGTGCAGCTGCTCCATGGGCTGCGAGGAGGTCAGCGGCCGTTGGAACTCAACTCCCTGCGCCGCAGCCAGCAGCTCGATCCCCACCACGGTCGCCGCGTTGGCCGCCATGTCCGCCAGGCGCCGCGCTCCATGCGCGGCCATCGACACGTGGTCTTCCTGATTGGCGCTCGTAGGAACGGTGTCCACAACGGCGGGGTGAGCGAGCATGCGGTTCTCGGCCACCAGCGCTGCCGCGGTGACCTGGGCGATCATGAAGCCGGAATTCAGCCCGCTCTCGCGCACGAGGAAGGCCGGCAGTCCGCTCATCTTCGGATCGACCAGAATGGCCGTGCGCCGCTCGGAGATGTTGCCGATTTCGCAGAGCGCCATCGCCAACATATCTGCTGCAAAAGCAACTGGTTCGGCGTGGAAGTTTCCGCCCGACAAGACCTCGCCCGTATCCGCGAAGACCAGCGGGTTGTCGGTCACGCCCGAAGCCTCGGTCTCCAGCATTCGGGCCGCCGTGCGGACAACGTCCAGGGCGGCGCCCATGACTTGGGGCTGACAGCGGAACGAGTAAGGGTCCTGCACCTTGGTGCACTCGGGGCCTTGGTGCGACGCATGGATGGCGCTGCCCGCATGCAGCCTGAGCAACGCGGCGGCGACGTCCATCTGGCCCGGCTGGCCTCGCAGGGCGTGGATGCGGGGATCGAACGGCGTGTCGGAGCCCTTCACGGCGTCGGTCGACAGGACCCCCGCGGCGATCGCGGCGGCGAAGACATTCTCGGTCTGGAACAGCCCGGCCAAGGCCATGGCGCAGGACGCCTGGGTTCCGTTCAGCAGCGCCAGCCCCTCCTTGGCGCCCAGCACCAGCGGCGATGCTCCGACCCGGGCAAGGGCGGCTTCCGCGCTGATCACCACGCCGTCCGATCGGCATTCGCCAACGCCGATCAGCACCGCCGCCAAGTGGGCAAGCGGGGCCAGGTCGCCTGAAGCGCCAACGGAGCCTTTGGACGGAATGATCGGATAAATCTCAGCTTTCAGCAGGTTGCAGAGAAGCTCGATCGTCTCCCGCCGGACGCCCGAAGCGCCGCGGGAAAGAGACGCAACCTTCAACACCATCATCAGGCGCACCACGGCGTCCGGCAGGGGTTCGCCGACCCCGCAAGCGTGGCTCAGCACCAGATTGCGCTGCAGGGTTTCGAGCTGGTCGCGGGGGATCGAGGTGTTGGCTAGCAGGCCGAAGCCCGTATTGATGCCGTAGACCGTCGCACCGGCGTCGATGATGTCGGAAACGGCTTGGCGGCCGGCTCGTACGGCGTCCACGGCCGTCGCCGTAAGGCTGATGTCGACAGGCCCCTCCCAACAGGCGCGCAGGCGCGACAGGGAGAGGGGGGCGTCGCCGATCCGGAACCGCGTCACGCTCACCTTCAGCCCTCCAGCGACGGCAGGTTCAGGCCCTGCTGCCGGGCCCAATCGCGCGCTATGCCGTAGCCTGCGTCGGCATGGCGCATCACGCCGGTCGCCGGGTCGTTCCAGAGCACGCGCTCCAGTCGCCCGGCTGCTTCCGGCGTGCCGTCCGCCACGATGACCATGCCCGAGTGCTGCGAATACCCCATACCGACGCCACCGCCGTGGTGCAGGGAAACCCAGGTCGCGCCCGACGCCGTATTCAGCAGGGCGTTGAGCAGGGGCCAATCCGATACGGCGTCGGAACCGTCCATCATGCTCTCGGTTTCGCGGTTGGGGCTGGCGACCGAACCGGAGTCCAGGTGATCACGGCCGATCACGATGGGTCCCTTGATCTCGCCCGAGGCGACCATCTCATTGAACATGAGGCCGGCGCGATGGCGGTCGCCCAAGCCGATCCAGCATATCCGCGCCGGCAGGCCCTGGAAGGCGATGCGCTCCTTCGCCATGTCAAGCCATTGATGCAGGTGCTTGTTTTCGGGGAAGAGTTTCTTCATCGCGGCGTCGGTCTTGAAGATATCCTCCGGATCGCCCGACAGGGTCGCCCATCGGAACGGGCCCACGCCGCGGCAGAACAGCGGACGGATGTAGGCGGGCACGAAACCAGGGAAGTCGAAGGCGTCCTTCACGCCCTCATCGAACGCCACCTGTCGGATGTTGTTGCCGTAGTCCAGCGTCGGCGTGCCGGCGTGCTGGTAGTGAAGCATCGCCTTCACGTGCGCGACGATCGAAGCGCGCGCGGCCGCCTCGACCGCCGCCGGATCGGACTGGCGCTTCTCCTCCCATTCAGCGACGGTCCAGCCTTTTGGAAGGTAGCCGTTGACGAGATCGTGGGCCGAGGTCTGGTCGGTGACGGCATCGGGTCTGACGCCCCGTCGCACCAATTCCGGCAGGATGTCTGCCGCATTGCCCAGCAGGCCGACGGACAGCGGCCTGCGGTCCTTCACCGACTGGTCGATCAGCTGAAGGGCCTCGTCCAGGTCCTCGACGGCGACGTCGAGGTAGCGCGTCTCCAGTCGCTTCTCCAGCCGCGATCTCTGGCATTCCACCGCCAGGCACGAGGCGCCGGCCATCGTCGCCGCCAGCGTCTGCGCGCCCCCCATTCCGCCCAGACCCGCGGTCAGAATCCAGCGTCCCGACAGGTCCCCGCCGTAGTGCTGGCGCCCCACCTCGACAAAGGTCTCGTAGGTGCCCTGAACGATGCCCTGGGTGCCGATGTAGATCCACGACCCGGCGGTCATCTGGCCGTACATCATCAACCCCTTGCGATCGAGGTCGTTGAAGACGTCCCAGGTGGCCCATTTGGGAACCAGGTTCGAATTGGCGATCAGCACCCGCGGGCTGTCGGGGGTCGTGCGGAACACGCCGACCGGCTTGCCCGACTGGACCAGCAGAGTCTGATCCGCCTCCAGCCCGCGCAGCGCCACCACGATGCGGTCGAAGGCCTCCCAGTTGCGCGCCGCCTTGCCGATGCCGCCGTAGACCACCAGGTCCTCCGGCCGCTCGGCCACCTCGGGATCGAGGTTGTTCATGAGCATGCGGAGGGCGGCTTCGGCGCCCCAGGTCTTGCACGACATCTCCGGGCCGCGCGGGGCGCGCACCACTCGGGTGTTGCTGGTCATCAGGCCTCTGCAGTTTGCTCGCGGCCGGCGAGGTAGCGCGCGGCCAGCGGATTTGCGCCCATCCAATAGGCAAGCTCGGCAGGATCGTCGACCCGCCAGACGGCGAGGTCAGCGGCTTTCCCGCGCTCCAGGGCGCCACATTCGGCGGCGAGGCCCAGCGCCCGCGCCCCTTCGCGAGTGAAGCCGGCCAACGCTTCTTCGGGCGTCAGGCGGAACAGGGTGCAGGCCATGTTCATGGCCAGGAGCGGCGAGGTCAGCGGCGAGGTTCCCGGATTGCAGTCGGTCGCGACCGCCATGGGCACCCCGGCGCGGCGCAGGGCGTCCACCGGCGGGGCTTTCGTATCCCTCAGGAAATAATAGGCGCCGGGCAAAAGTACGGCCACCGTCCCGGCCCGGGCCATCGCCTTCACCCCCTCGTCGCTAAGGTGCTCGAGATGATCGGCCGACAGCGCGCCGCAGTCCGCGGCCAGCGCAGCGCCGCCCTGGTCCGACAGCTGCTCGGCGTGCAGCTTGACGCGCAGGCCGTGCGCCTTGGCGGCGGCGAAGAGGCGGCGGGTCTCGCCGGGCGTGAAGCCGATTGTCTCGCAGTACACATCGACGGCGTCCGCTAGCGCCTCGCGGGCCGCGGCCGGAATGATCTCGTTTGCGATGAGGTCGACGTAGCCGCTTCTGTCGTCTCTGAATTCCTGTGGAACGGCGTGAGCCGACAGGAGCGTCCTCACCACATTCACCCCTGCAAGCGGGCCAAGCCGGGTCGCTGCGCGCAAGCTCCGCAGTTCACTCTCCGTCTCGAGGCCGTACCCTGACTTCACCTCGACGGTCGTCACCCCCTGGGCGGTCAGGGCGCGCAATCGGCGCAGACCGCTTTCCACCAGGTCATCTTCACTTGCCGCCCGCGTCGCCCGCACGCTCGACAGGATGCCGCCGCCCGCGCGTGCGATTTCCTCGTAGGTCGCGCCGTTCAGCCGCCGCTCCCATTCCACCGCGCGATTGCCGCCGAACACCAGATGGGTGTGGCAGTCCACCAGTCCTGGGGTGATCCAGGCGCCCTGCAGGGAGCGCACCTCGCGCGTCAGGTCCTCAAAATCGGCGGAGAGCGCGCTGCGCGGGCCGATCCAGGCGATTCGACCGTCCTGGATCGCCACTGCCGCGTCCCTCACGGCCCCATAGGGCGTATCCGTGTCGGCCGACATGGTGGCGGCGTGGCAGTCGAGCAGCAGCAGGTCCCACATGGTTGCCGTCTTAAATGGACAGCCCCCGCGCGGCTAGGCTAGGCCTTGGACATGCGCGATCCCAATGCTTCCGAATGCAAAGGCTGGCTGTCGGCGGCCGACCTCGTGGGCGATCATCCGGACGCCCCCCTGGCCGTTGTGGGCGCACCGCTCGGCGAACGGTCGCTCACCCCCGGTCGCTGCGACCTGGCGCCGACGATGGTGCGGCGCGCCCTCCCGCGGATGAGCACCTATGATCTCGAAACCGGGGCGGACCTGGCCGGCCTTCGCGTTCACGACGCGGGCGATGTCCCGCTGAAGATCACGCCGCCCGCTGACGCCTTCGAGCCGATCCGCGACGCCGTGGCCGCGCAGGCCTCCAGGCGCGACCTGACCATCGTCCTCGGCGGCAACAACGCCGTGACGCGCCCGGGCGTGCACGGGCTGGGCGACCTCGCCGACGTCGCCGTGCTGACGCTGGACGCCCACTTCGACCTTCGAGACACCGACTGCGGGCTTAACAACGGCAACCCCATCCGCGCCCTTCTGGAAGACGGTCTCGACGGACGGCGCATCGTCCAGGTCGGGCTGGCCCCGTTCGCCAACACCCGTCGCGCCCACGACACGGCGCGCCAGGCCGGCATCACGGTGCGGACGGCGAGGGAATGCCGTGAGATGGGAACCGCGAAGATCGTCGCCGAAGAGCTTGAAAGGCTGTCGAAAATGGCCAGGCGCATTTACGTCGACTTCGACATCGACGTGATCGACCGCGGCCAGTTTCCCGCCGCCCCCGGGGCGCGCCCGGGCGGCATCTCCGTGCACGACTTCTTCGATGCGACGCGCATCATCGGCGCCCATCCGGCCGTGCGTGCGGTCGACCTGACCGAATACGACCCCGCCTGCGAAGTCGGCGACCTCGGCTCGCTGACGGCGGCGCGCTGGTTCGTCGAACTCCTGGCCGGCTTCCAGCGGCGGACGGGGTGAGTTCCCGTCAGGAACAGTCCGTTCGGCGCCGCGCCTTGGTCGAGGCCGCGCTGGCATCCCTCGCTGAGCGGGGGGTCGCCGCCGTTTCGGTGCGGGACGTAGCCGCCCGGGCGGACGTCTCGCCCGGTCTCCTGAGACATCACTTCGGCAGCTTCAATAATCTGCTGAACGAGGCCTATCGCTTTGCGGTACAGCGGGTGGACGCCGCGCTGGAGCAGGCTGTCGCCGGCGCGGGCGCCGACCCCCAGGCGCGGATGGACGCCTTCCTGATCGCCAGCTTCGCCCCCTCGATCGTTGACCGGGAGCTGTTGGCCGCCTGGCTGGCGTTCTGGGGGCTGGTCCGATCCGATCCAGCGGCAGCCTCGATCCACGCCGACAGCTACGCCGCCTACCGGGCCCGCATTGAGCGCCTGCTCGGCGACCTCGCCGCGGCCCGCGGCGTCAAAGCCGACTCGCGGTCCGGCGCCATCGGCCTGACCGCCATGCTTGACGGAATGTGGCTGGAACTCTGCCTCGATCCGTCCACCTTTTCGGCCTCGGAGGCGGCCCAAATCGCGCGGGCCTGGGTCGATCGGTTCGTGGGGGAGGCGGCTGAGCGGTGAGGCTCGCCGCGTCGCGATTCTGCTGCTATACGATCGTATAGTTTCCGGGGACGGTCATGACCGAGATGAGCCTTCCGGCCTGGATGTATTACGATCCGGGCTTCTTCGAGCTTGAGCGCGAGCGCCTGTTTCGCACCACCTGGCAGTTGGTTTGCCATGTGAACGACGTCCCGGAGCCGGGCGACTACATGACCCTTGATCTGCTGGGCGAGCGAGCGCTGGTTCTGCGCGGCTCCGACGGTGAGGTCCGGGCCTTCCACAACGTCTGCCGGCACCGCGCCTTCAAGCTGGCCGACGGCCAGGGCAACTGCGGCCTGCGCCTGACCTGTCCGTATCACGCCTGGGCCTACGAGCTGGACGGCAAGCTGCGCGGCGCGCCGAAGTGGCAAGGCTTCGAGGACCTCGACAAGGTGGCCAACAGCCTCATCGAACTGTCCATGGAAGTCTGGCGAGGTTTCATCTTCGTGCGCTTCGCCGAGGCGGAGTCCGGCGCCGCCACCGTGGCGGAGATGATGGCGCCTTACGACGCCGAGATCGAACCTCACGGATTCGAGACACTCGTGCCGCAGGGCCGCGTCACCCTGCGCCCGCGGCCGGTGAACTGGAAAAACGTCTCGGACAACTACTCTGACAGCCTGCACATCCCCGTGGCCCACCCGGGGCTGACGCGCCTCTTCGGGTCCTCCTACGCCATCGAGGCGGAGGACTGGGTCGACAAGATGAGCGGCGTCATTGTGGAGCGGACCTCGACCAACTGGTCCGAGCGCGCCTACCAAAGCCTGCTGGGGGCGTTCGACCACCTGACGCCCGAACAGGCGCGGACCTGGAACTATTACAAGCTCTGGCCGAACGTGGCCTTCGACGTCTACGCCGACCAGGTCGACTTCATGCAGTTCATTCCGGTTTCGCCGACCGAGACGATGATCCGCGAGATCGCCTATGTCCGTCCCGACAGTCGACGCGAGGTGAGAGCTGCGCGGTACCTCAATTGGCGCATAAACCGCCAGGTCAACGCTGAGGACACCACCCTGATCCAGCGTGTGCAGGAGGGCATGATGTCCTCGGCCTATGTCTCCGGCCCACTGGGCCCCGGCGAGGTCTGCCTCCGCTCCTTCGCCCGGCGCCTACGCGCCGCGATCCCCGAAGCCAATCTCAATCATCCGCCTGTGAGAGCTGCCTGATGGCGACCAGCAACACCGACATTGTCATCATCGGCGGGGGTCACAACGGCCTCGTCTGCGCCTTCTACCTCGCCCGCAAGGGGTTCAAGGTGACTGTGCTTGAGCGGCGCGACGTGGTGGGCGGCGCAGCCGTTACCGAGGAGTTCCATCCCGGGTTCCGCAACTCGGTCGCCAGCTACACGGTGAGCCTGCTCAATCCCAAGGTCATCCACGACCTCGACCTGCACCGCCACGGGCTGAAGGTCGTCGAGCGGAAGATGTCGAACTTCCTGCCCATCGACAAAAAGCAATACCTCGCCACCGGCGGTGATCGCACCTACGCCGAGGTCGCCAAATTCAGCCAGCGCGACGCCGACCAGCTGGACGCCTACAACACCCGCCTGGACGTCATCGCCGACGTGCTGCGAGACCTGATCCTGGTGACGCCGCCCAACATGGTCGAGGGCGGCTTTGTCCAGGCGCTGCCGGAACTGCTGAAGTCGGCGACCATCGGCAGGAAGCTCTCGAAGCTCGACACCACCGCGCGTCGCGATCTGCTGGCGCTGTTCTCCCAATCCGCCGGTGACTGGCTGGACGGCTGGTTCGAGAGCGATCCGATCAAGGCGGTCTACGGCTTCGACGGCGTCGTCGGCGCCTACGCCAGCCCCTATACGCCCGGCACGGCCTATGTGCTGCTGCATCACGTCTTCGGTGAGGTGAATGGCAAGAAGGGCGCCTGGGGCCATGCCATCGGCGGCATGGGCGCCATTACCCAGGCCATGGCAAAGGCCGCTCGCGAGAAGGGCGTCGACATCCGGACCGGCGTTTCGGTGCGCGAGGTCCTGATCGAACACGGGCAGGCGGCGGGGGTCGTGACCGATGCGGGGGACGTCATTCGCGCCGAGAAGGTGGTCTCCAACATTCATCCGCAACTCCTGTTCCAGAAGCTGGTGGATCCGGCGCACCTCCCGGGGGACTTCAACGAGCGCATGACCCGCTACCGGTCCGGCTCGGCGACCTTCCGCATGAACGTCGCCCTGTCGGAACTGCCGAAGTTCAGTTGCCTGCCCACGCCGGGTGACCACCACACCGCCGGCATTATCGTCGCGCCGTCACTGGACTACATGGACCGGGCCTACATGGACGCCCGGCGCGATGGCTGGTCGAAGGAGCCCATCGTCGAGATGGTCATCTCGTCCACCCTGGACGACACACTGGCGCCCAAAGGCAAGCATGTGGCGTCACTATTCTGCCAGCACGTTCAGCCGGTGCTCTCGGGTGGCCGCAGCTGGGATGACCACCGCGAGGAGGTGGCCGACCTGATGATCGCCACCGTCGACAGGATGGCGCCAGGCTTCAAGAAGTCGGTGCTCGGCCGGATGGTGCTGTCGCCTCTCGACCTCGAGCGCAAACTGGCCCTGGTCGGCGGCGACATCTTCCATGGCCAGCTGAATCTGGACCAGCTGTTCAGCGCCCGCCCGACGCTCGGCCACGGCAACTACCGCGCGCCGTTGAAGGGACTGTACCTCTGCGGTTCAGGGACCCACCCCGGCGGCGGGGTGACCGGCGCGCCCGGCCACAACGCAGCGCGGGAAATCCTCAGGGACTGCGGCCTGGCCTAGGCTGAGGCCTTCAGCGGGCTGGTATGTTCGAGTTCGATCCGCCAGCCTGCGGCCGACTTCACCCATACGTTCGAGAAGCGCTCCACAGAGTGATCGGTCTGGCCGTCCTGAACCGTGTCGCCCTCCCAGACGCCGATGACCTGCACCACCGTCGGGGCGATGGCGCGAATGACGACGTCGCGCGAACTGCTGACCGTCATGTCGTGCCCCCGCGTCGCGTCCTCGATGAAGGCGGCCTTGTCCATGGTCTCGCCCTCCCAGCCGATGAAGGTGAAGTCATCGGCCAGCACCGCGCCAAGGGCGGCGGCGTCGCCGTCGAGCAGCGCCTTCTCGTAGGCTTCGTTGGCCTTTCGTACGGCTCCGGCGGCGTCCGTCGCCGGCGCGATCTGCGGGACGCAGGCCGAGAGGAAAGCGGTCGCAATCACGGCGGCGAGGAGATGGCGCAATTCGACCTCCTGGTTTCCAAGCGCAGCATAGCAGGGGAGGCGATGGTGGACGCGGCAGGGATTGAACCTGCGACCCTTCGCGTGTGAAGCGAATGCTCTCCCGCTGAGCTACGCGTCCGTTCCGTCGGGGAGGCGTGCACATAGCCCGAGGCCGCGCGGCCCGCAAGGCTTCAGGTGAGCAGTTTGCGCGCGACGGCCGGCAGCTGGTCGAAGTGTTCGATCAACGCGTCCGCTCCCAGGTCGGCGGCGGGGGTCTCGGTGTAACCGAAGCTGACTGCGACCACAGGCATGCCGGCCGCCCTGGCCGGCAGAACGTCATTCATACTGTCGCCAACCATGAGAGCCCGGCCTGGATCGCCCCCCGCCTTTCGCACCGCTTCCACCAGGTGGGCGGGATCCGGCTTGCGGCGGGTGACGGCGTCGGGCCCCACGACGGCGGCGAAGCGATCCAGAAGTCCCAGCCGCTCCAGAAGTTCGAGCGAAAGGTCCGTCCGCTTGTTGGTGGCCACGACCAGGACGGCCCCCTCCGCCGCCAGCTGGTTCAGCGCCGCCTCGACGCCGGGGAACGGGCGACTCTGTTCGGCGATCCGGCCACGATAGATCTCGACGAAGCGGTCCACGAGCAGGGGCATGTCCCCCGCGTCGTAGGTCGCGCCGGCCTCTCGAAAGCCGTGCTCGAGCATGACCCGCGCTCCGAGCCCGACGAGGTGGCGCGCGCTGGCGAGCGGCAGGGCCGGGAGCCGCCGCTCGGACAGCACGGCGTTGAGCGCCCCGATCAGGTCGGGCGCGGTCTCCACCAGGGTGCCGTCTAGGTCGAAGGCGATGGCGGCGCCGGTCAGGGCCACGTCGGAATCCTCATCGTCGGGGTGTCGCTGCCCGGCCCGTTTCGGCTAAACGGGCGACAACCGCAATCGGAGAGTCGAGGATGGACACCCCCGGCATGGAGCGTCGCGCCGCTGTCATCCTGGCCGCCGGCCAAGGGACCCGCATGCGCAGCGCAACGCCCAAGGTGCTGCATCCGGTGGGCGGGCGCAGCATGCTCGACCGCGCCATCGACGCCGCTCAGGGGCTGGGCTGCGCGCCCGTCGTCGTCGTCGTCGGCGCGCATTCCCCGCAGGTCGGCGAGCACGTCGAGCGGCGGCTGGGACCCGGTTCGACAGCGCTCCAGGACCCGCCGCTGGGGACCGGACACGCCGTGCGCTCTGCTGAGGCTGCGCTTGCGAATTTCGACGGCGACGTGGTCATCACCTACGCGGACGTGCCCCTGCTCGACGATACCGCTATGTCCGCCCTTTTCAGCGTGCGAGCCGAGGGGGCCGATATCGCCGTGCTGGGATTCCACGCCGAGGATCCCGGCGCCTATGGCCGCCTGGTCATGGGGTTCGGCGACGACCTCGCCGCCATCGTCGAGGCCAAGGACGCGACCCCCGAGCAACTGCATATCAGCCTGTGCAACTCGGGCGTGATGGCGCTGCCGGCGCGGCTGTTGTTCGAGCTGCTGGCCGAGGTGACGAACGACAACGCGAAGGGCGAGTTCTACCTGACCGACATCGTCGCTCTGGCCCGCGCGCGCAAGCTGCATTGCCGCGTCGCCGTGGCCGCCGAGGAAGATGTAATGGGGGTCAACTCCCAGGTCGAACTCGCTATCGCGGAGTCGATCTTCCAGACCCGGCGGCGCGGTGAACTGCTTGAGGCCGGGGTGTCCATGACCGCTCCGGAAACCGTCTATCTGGCCTTCGACACAGAAGTCGCCGGGGGCGTGCAGATCGAACCTAACGTGGTGTTCGGGCCGGGCGTGAGGGTTGAAGCCGGCGCGCGCATCCGCGCTTTCTCCCACCTGGAGGGCTGCACCGTGCGCGAGGGCGCCGAAGTCGGCCCCTACGCCCGGCTGCGCCCAAAGGCGGACATCGGGCCCAAGGCCAAGGTCGGCAACTTCGTCGAGGTGAAGAACGTCACCATGGGCGCAGGCGCCAAGGCAAACCATCTGGCCTATCTCGGCGACGGCGAGGTGGGGGCGAAGGCCAACATCGGCGCGGGCACGATCTTCTGCAACTACGACGGCTTCGGGAAGGCGAAGACGACGGTGGGCGAGGGGGCCTTCGTGGGCTCCAACTCATCGCTGGTCGCGCCGGTTAGCATCGGCGCGGGAGCCTACGTCGGCTCCGGCTCGGTTGTGACGAAGGACGTGTCCGCCGACGCCCTGGCGTTCGAGCGTTCCGACCAGATCGAGAAGCCCGGCTGGGCCAAGCGCTTCCGCGAGGCCAAGTCCGCCCGTAAGGACAAGGCGTGAGCGCCGACGATCAAAAGAAGGCGGCCGGCGAGGCGGCTGCGGCCCTCGTCGAGACCGGCATGGTCGTTGGCCTTGGCACCGGCTCGACGGCCGCCTGGTTCGTTCGCGCCCTCTCGGCGCGCATGAAGGACGGTCTGACCATTACCGCCGGCGTGCCGACGTCCGAGTCCACCGCGGCGCTGGCGCGCGAACTCGGCATTCCGTTGCAGACCCTGGACGAGGCCAGGCGCATCGATCTGACCGTCGACGGAGCCGACGAGATCGGACCCGGACTTTCGCTGATCAAGGGCGGCGGCGCGGCGCTGCTGCGCGAGAAGCTGGTCTGGGAGGCGTCCAACCGCTGCGTCTGCATCGCCGACGCCGCCAAGCTGGTGGAGACCCTGGGCAAGTTCCACCTGCCCATCGAGGTCGTCGCCTTCGGTCACCGCAAGACCGCAAACCGCATCCTCGACGTGCTCATGGACCACGACATCGAGATGCCGGCCAGGCTGCGCCAGAAGGACGGTGCGCCGGTCCTTACCGACGGCGGCAACCTGATCTACGACGCCAACTGTGTCGCCATCCATAACCCCGCCCAGTTGGCCGACGACCTCAAGCGCGTCACCGGCGTGGTCGACCACGGGCTGTTCCTGGACCTCTGCGACGAGGCGCTCGTGGGGAGCGAAAGCGGTGTGGATCGGATACTGCCCTGACCAGCGGCTGCCGGCGGACCGGGAGGGTGACGGATCGCCGACGAGTGATTAGGTGAAGCTCCGCACGCAGGAGCTTTCCATGGCCTACGACTACGACCTCTTTGTCATCGGCGCCGGATCTGGCGGCGTGCGGGCGGCGCGGCTTACAGCGCTTTCGGGTAAGAAGGTGGCCATAGCCGAGGAATACCGCGTTGGCGGCACCTGCGTGGTGCGCGGCTGCGTGCCCAAGAAGTTCATGGTCTACGCCTCGGAGTTCTCGTCCGCCTTCAAGGTGGCAGAGGGCTACGGCTGGTCGTTCCCGGAAAAGCCTAGCTTTGACTGGAAGACCTTCATTACCGCCAAGGACGTCGAAATCGCGCGCCTGTCGGGAATCTACGCCGCCAACCTTGGCAAGGCCGGCGTCGACCTGATCCACGGCCGCGCCGTGCTGAAGGACGCCCATACCGTCGAGATCGCCGAGAAGGGCCTGACCCTCACGGCCGAGACCATCCTGATCGCCACCGGGGGGCGCCCCTTCAAGCCGGCGCTGCCGGGCATCGAGCACGCCATCACCTCGGAGGAGGCCTTCCACCTGGACGACTTGCCCCGGCGGGTTCTTGTCGCCGGCGGCGGCTACATCGCCGTGGAGTTCGCCGGCATTTTTGCGGGCATGGGCTCCGAGGTGACGCTGCTCTATCGAGGCCCCAACATCCTGCGCGGCTTCGACGACGACGTGCGCGCCCACCTCGCCGGTGAGCTTGAGAAGAAGGGCGTGCGCGTTATCCTCGCGGCCCAGCACGACCGCATCGAGAAGCGGGAAAGCGGTCTTCTGAACGTGCTGGACAACGGTATCGAGTGCGAGACCGACGTCGTCATGTTCGCCACCGGCCGCAAGCCTTACGTCGCCGACCTTGGCCTGGAGGCGGCGGGTGTCGAGCTGAACGAGGCGGGAGCAATCAGGGTCAACGAGTTCTCGAAGACCTCGGCGGACAACATCTGGGCCGTGGGCGATGTCACCGACCGCATCAACCTGACGCCCGTGGCCATCCGCGAAGCGGTGGCGTTTCACGAGACGGTATACCGCGACAATCCCAGCAGCTTCGACCACGACATGGTGCCCTCGGCCGTGTTCAGCCAGCCGCCGGTCGGCGTGGTCGGCCTCTCGGAAGCAGAAGCGCGCAAGACCGTGGGCAAGGTCGACATCTACCTGACGCGGTTCCGCCCGATGAAGTACGCCTTCATGGGGTCGGATGAGCGGATGCTGATGAAGTTGGTCGTGGAGGCCGCCACGGACCGGCTCCTGGGGGTGCATATCGTCGGTCCCGACGCCCCGGAGATGATTCAGCTGGCGGCGATCGCCGTGAAGGCGGGCATCACAAAGAAGCAGTGGGATTCGACCTGCGCCCTGCACCCGACGGCGGCGGAGGAACTCGTCACCCTGCGGGACAAGTACATCGAACCTGAGCTGCAGGCCGCCGAATAGGCGAGCCCTGTGGATATTTGCGGCGCCGCAGCATAATCTGGCGCCATGAGCACGCGTTGGACGCCCCAGTCGTGGCGGGACTTCCCCGCCAAGCACATGCCCGCCGACTATCCGGACATGGCTGCGGTGGCGCGCGCGGAAGGCGAGCTCCGCCGACAGCCGCCGCTGGTCTTCGCGGGCGAGGCGCGCCGGCTCACCGAACTCTTGGGCACGGTCGCCCAGGGCAAAGCCTTCCTGCTGCAGGGCGGCGACTGCGCAGAGAGTTTCAAGGAATTCTCCGCCGACAACATCCGCGATCTGTTCCGACTGATCCTGCAGATGGCGGTGGTGCTCACCTTCGCCGGCGGCCAGCCGGTGGTGAAGGTCGGCCGCCTGGCTGGACAGTTCGCCAAACCCCGGTCGAGTCCGCTCGAGAACATCGACGGGGTGGAGCTTCCGAGCTATCGCGGCGACATCATCAATGCGATGGAGTTTGACCCAGCATCGCGCACCCCCGACCCGGAGCGCCTACTGAAGGCTTATCATCAGGCGTCGTCCACCCTGAACCTGCTGCGCGCGTTCGCCGGCGGGGGCTATGCCGACCTCTACAACGTGCACCGCTGGACTCTGGGGTTCGTCGCCGACAGCCCTCAGGGGGCGCGGTACCGTGAACTGGCGGACAAGATCGGCGAGACGCTGGACTTCATGTCGGCGATCGGCCTGACGCCGGACAAGCAGCCCGAAATTCACCGCGTCGAGGTGTTCACCAGTCACGAGGCGCTGCTGCTGAACTACGAGGAGGCGCTGACCCGCGTCGATTCCGCGACCGGCGACTGGTACGACACCTCGGCCCACATGCTCTGGATCGGCGAGCGCACGCGACAGCTCGACGGAGCCCATGTGGAATACGCCCGCGGCGTGAAGAACCCGATCGGCGTGAAGGTGGGCCCCACGGTCGAGCCCGACGACCTGATCCGTCTTATCGACGCCCTGAACCCGCAGAACCTGCCTGGCCGACTGACCCTGATCGGCCGGTACGGCTCGGATAGGATCGCCGAGCGTTTCCCGCGCCTGGCGGCCCTGACCGCGCGCGAAGGCCGCTCAGTGGTCTGGTCGATCGATCCGATGCACGGCAACACACTGACGGCGGCCGGTTACAAGACGCGGCCCTTCGACCGGATCCTCTCCGAGGTGAAGAGCTTCATCGAGATCGCCCGATCCGAGTGCGTGCACCCTGGCGGCGTTCATCTTGAGATGACAGGCCAGAATGTGACTGAGTGCATCGGCGGCGCCCACGCCCTGTCGGAAAACGAACTGAGCGCCCGCTATCACACGCACTGCGATCCGCGGCTGAATGCGGATCAGGCCCTGGAGCTGGCGTTCCTGCTTGCCGAGAAGCTGAAGGCCGAGCGTGTCGCCCCTCGCCAGGCCGCGGCGGGCTAGCACCGATCCCGGGCGCCGTCCCCGACATCCATTGATTCTTACAACCTTCCCGTTGCGATGAACCGCGCCGCGCGTTCCCCTTCCGGGTCCCCGGGGAGGCCGAAGTCGCGGTTGACGGTCATGTGGGTCTCACCGGGCGCGGCCACGACCTCGGCCGTCCCGCCGGCGGCGCGCAGGGCCTCGGCCAGGCCGATGGACTGTTCGTGCGCGTCCGCCCGGCTCTCGACGTGGAAGATCAGGAACGGCGGATAGGCGCGGCCGGGCCTGGCCAGCAGGGTGGGGGACAGGCCCGCCGGGTCCTCGCTGAAGGCCAGGTCGTACATCTCGTCGAGGCGCCGGCCGATGGGCCCCGGTCGCTGGGGCCGCGCCATTTGCCTGACCGCGTCATAGCCCGCCCCATCGATGGGAATGACGCCGGCGATTTCGGCGGGCGCGTGGCCGTAGGCGTCGAGGTAGACCGGATCGATCCCGACCAGGGCGACCAGATGGGCGCCCGCGGAATGTCCGGCGATGAACAGGCGTTGCGGGTCGCCGCCGTGCTCGGCGCCGTGCTTCAGCATCCAGGCGACGGCTCCGGCGACGTCCTGGGCGCACTCGCGGGCGGTGACATCCGGCGTCAGGCGGTAGTTGGTCGAGGCGAACAACAGGCCGTGGCGCTCGGCGAACCCGGGCAGGGCGTTGACCCCGCGCTTGTCGCCGATGTTCCAGCCGCCGCCGTGGACGAACAACAGCATGGACGCGCCACTGAGCCCCGGCTGGGGGTAGAGGTCCAGGGTCTGGCGCGGATCGCCGCCGTAGGCGAACTCGGTCGGCGTCGTCGCTGCGCCCATCAGCACGGGTGCAGCCGCAAGGCCCATCATCGCGCCAAGCGCGGCTCTCCGGGTCGTGCCTCTCATGTCGTGGCTCTCATGTCGCGTCGCCCCAAAAGATTGCACGATCGGGGCGGCCTGATCCGTCGCCCCTTGCGCAACCAGGGTCAGGTCGCCAGTTTCCCCGGCCCAGGCTTTGAGACCCATGTCAGACGCCGCCACCTTTCCCGGCAAGACGCCGCGCCTGCGCGCCCCGCAGGGGCTCGGCGACCTGCTGTCGCTCGCCTGGCCGGTGATCCTGTCGCGACTGGGCATCATGACCATGGGCCTGACTGACGCGATCGTGGTGGGACACTACTCGGCTGAGCAGCTCGGCTTCCATGCACTGGCCTGGGCTCCGACATCGATCGTCCTGACCACCGCGGTGGGCCTGCTGATGGGGGTTCAGGTGATGACCGCGCGCCATCTGGGCGAGGGCCGGCCCGAGGCGACCGGCGGCGTGCTGCGGCGTGGGCTGGTCTACGCCTTCTGGATCGGAGTGGTCTCGGTGCTGCTGCTGGCTTTCGCGGGACCGCCCTTCCTGGGCCTGTCGTTCTTCGGCATCGAGCCGGGGCTGGCGAACGGCGCGGGCGGCGCGTTGCGGATATTCGCGCTCAGCCTGCCGCTCTATCTGATCGCCGTGGTGGGCCAGTTCTTCCTCGAAGCCCTCTCGCGGCCCAAGGCCAGCATGGTCGCCATCTGGGTCGCAAACGGGGTGAACCTTGCGGTGAACCTGTGGCTGGTGCCGGGCCACTCCGGCCTGCCCGTCGCCGGCGCCGTGGCCTCGGCCTGGGCGACGTTCGCGGCCAGGGGTGCGCTGGTCGCTTTCCTGCTGGTCTACATACTGCGCATGGCCGACGTTCGCGCGCTTGGCCTCTTCGCAAAGCCGATCGACGGACCGGAGGCGGCGCGCGAGCAGTTCGGCGTGGGGCTGGGATCGGGCGCCTCCTATTTCATCGAGGTGGGCGCTTTCGCCGCCATGACCTTCATCGCGGCGCAACTCGGCGCCGTGCCCGTGGCCGCCTGGGCCGTCGTTCTGAACATCTCGGCGATCATCTTCATGGGGCCGCTGGGGCTGTCGGCGGCGACCGGGGTGCTCGTCGGGCGCGCCTACGGGGCCGGCGACCGTGCGGGCGTGGTTCGTTCGGGCCTGCTGGGCCTGGGCGTCGCGACAGCGATGATGCTGCTCGTCTGCCTGATCGTCGGTCTCGCCGCCCGCTCGATCGCAGGCTTCTATTCGCAAGACGCCGCCCTCCTGGCCTTGGCGGTTCCTGCGCTCTACCTGTCTTGCCTCTTCTTCCTTGCCGACGGGCTGCAGGTCGTGGCCGCCCAGGCGCTGCGGGCGCGATCCGACGTCCTGCTTCCGACCGTCTGCCACTTCATCAGCTACGGCCTGGTGATGCTGCCGCTGGGCTGGATCTTCGCCCACCCGGTCGGGCTTGGCGTCGATGGCATCGTCTGGGCCGTGATCGTCGCCAGTCTGGTGTCGGCAGGTTTGCTGACCGGTCGGTTCCTGCAGCTGGCGGGGCGTCCGCTCTCGCCGACGGACTGAGTTTGGCGCCGGCTCTACGCCCCCAGCATCCAGCCTTCCTCGCTGGTCACCGCGGCGATGTCCTTCTCTCCTGTCCCTTTCGGGGGAGCGAACAGCTTGCCGAGTTCGTCCTTTTCGTCGAGGCGCGACAAGCCTTCGGCGACCGCGCGCACGGCGGCGGCTGATCGGGTCTCCCCGGGCTCGGGCCGGGGCGGGAACAACGGGGCGTGCACCTCGGCGATCAGCACACCGAGCGGCTCGAGGTCCGCCTTGTCGAGGGCGCGCCAGCCCGTGCCGAACGGCCAGGCCGCCACGGATGGGCCGAGTTCATCGGTCAATCGCTTGATCATGGCCATTCCCAGCAAGGTCTGGCCCCCGACCACTCCGGCGCCGTGCATCTGCCAGACCGCCTTGGGCAGGCCGCCCTTCTTCTTGGCGGCCTTTTCGGTGCGACGGAACTCCGGCGTGTCGCCGTAGCCGCCCTCCGGCTTGGTGGTGGACATCCAGCGTTGGGCAAATCGCGCCGGGGCCCCCCAGAAGGGGCGTGCCTCGTCGGTCATCAGGCGGTTCATCTTCGCGGCCACGGCGAAGCGGTTGTTGAGGGCGTTGTCGGGCTTGTCCACAACATTGCCCGCCATGAACTTCCAGAGCGCGGCCCACGGCTCGCCGCTCAGTCCCAATCGTTTGGCGGTTCCGGCCGGAAAGCCCAGCCCGAAGTCGACGCCCAGCAGGACCCGCTGACCCTTCTTGGCCAGGTCCGCCAGGATCAAGCGCAGCAGCGCCTCGCCTTCTGAACGCGTGGCGGGGTTATGGGCCTCGTAGGCGAAGCGGAAACGGACGTCGCGCTTGACCACGCCGATCCACAGCGACTGGTCGCCGGTCTTCCGACCTTCGGCAGCGGTCCAGTCCACAATTACGTAGGCGTCAAAAAGGCGGGCCACGGGGGCGACTCCGAAACAGGGGTTGGCGGCTCATACAGCAGACCGCGTGCGCAACAAACCGCGACGCAACGTGATCGATCCTGTATTGCACCCCCAATCTCCGGGCGGCACTAAGCGCCCGCTTTTTACGGAGTTCAGATGACAACCCTGCGGGCGGGCGTGGCCGGCGCCGGCGTCTTCGGCGGCTATCACGCGCGCAAGTACGCCGAGGCCCAAGGCGTCGAACTGGTCGGAATCTACGATCGCGGCACCGGCCGGGCCGAAACCCTGGCCGAACTCATCGGCGCGCCCTGCTTCCTGGCGGGGCAGTGGGACGACTTCATTGAGGGGCTCGACGTCCTGACCATCGCCGCGCCGGCGCTGGCGCATGCCTCCCTCGCCGTGAAGGCCTTGGAGAGAGGTATCCACGTCTACGTCGAGAAGCCCATCGCCGCGACGGTGCAGGAAAGCGAGGCGATCCTGGCCGCTGGACGCGAGGCCGGCAAGGTTGTCGCCTGCGGCCACCAGGAGCGGATCGTGTTCCAGGAAATGGGGTTGTTCTCGACTCCCGAGAGGCCGCTCCGCATCGAGGCCGTGCGCAAGGGGCCCTGGACGGGCCGCTCAGACGACGTTTCGGTCGTCCTCGACCTCATGATCCATGATCTCGACCTCGCGCTGTCACTGGCCGGCGACGAAGCGGCGCAGGTCACGGCCGCGGGCCGCGCGGTCGAGAGCGCGCTTTCCGACGACACCCGCGCGGAGATTGCGTTCGCGGGCGGCATGACCGCGCTGTTCCACGCATCCCGCATCGCAGACGGTCGCGAACGTTCAATGCGGCTCGTTTACCCGTCGGGCTCTCTGGACATCGATTTCATGAACCGGACGTTCGAGAATTCGACCGGCTTCGATCTCAATCCCCACTTCGCCGAAACGTCTCGAGGACGGGATCCTCTCGGCGCCAGCGTGTCCGATTTCCTGGCCGCCGTTCGTGGCGACAAACCACGTCCCGCCGTCACCGGTGAAGAAGCCGCCCGCGCCCTGGTATTGGCGCTCGCCGTCGACCAGGCGGCGGGCGCCTGACAATTCCGGAAAGACCCTCCCATGCCGACGCCGCCCTCGCCGATCGCCTTCATCGACCTGAAGGCCCAGCAGGCCCGCATCCGCCCCCAGGTCGAGGCTCGGTTCACCGCCATTCTCGACCACGGCGCCTACATCAACGGCCCCGAGGTTCGGGAACTGGAAGACGCTCTGTGTGATTTCACCGGCTGTGCACGCGCGCTCGCGGTAGGCAACGGAACCGACGCCCTGATCATCCCGATGATGGCGCTGGGCCTGACCGCGGCCGACGCAGTCTTCATTCCCGCCTTCACGTACAACGCGACCTGTTCGGCAGCGATGATCTCCGGCGGCACGCCGGTCTTCGTCGATGTCCGTTCCAGTGACTTCTGCATGGATCCCGCGGACCTCGAACGGCGCGTCGCCGAAGCCCGGGGTCGCGGTCTCAATCCGAGAATGGTGGTGGCGGTCGATCTGTTCGGCATTCCCGCGGATTACGAAGCCCTGTTCGCCGTGGCGAAGGCGCACGGCATGGTGGTGCTGGCGGATGCGGCGCAGTCGTTCGGATGCCGTTGGAACGGGCGCTACGCAGGCAATATCGCGGAGGTGACCGGAACCAGCTTCTTCCCCGCCAAGTCGCTGGGCTGC
Organism: Caulobacteraceae bacterium; assembly: GCA_019695035.1. GTDB lineage: Bacteria > Pseudomonadota > Alphaproteobacteria > Caulobacterales > Caulobacteraceae > JAEZEZ01. The sequence continues at coordinate 68,063 of JAIBAU010000004.1, forward strand.
TACGGCGACGGCGGGGCCATCATGTTCCGGGACGGAGACTTGTGGGAGGCCTGCGAGGAGGTGCGCTGGCACGGCACCGACTCGGCCGGGCGCAAGGAAAGCGTCCGAGTCGGCCTGAACGGCCGGCTGGACTCTATCCAGTGCGCCATCGTCACGGAGAAGCTGAAAATCTTCGGCCATGAACTGAAACGGCGTCGCGAGATCGCCGCGCTGTACAACGAGCGGCTCACCGGCGCCTTCGACGCCCAGGCGTTCGCCCTCGGGGCCGAGAGCGGTTGGGGCTATTACACCGTCGCCATAGATGGCCGGGACGCCGTGCAGGCCCGGCTAAAGGAGGATGGCGTGCCGACGGCGATCTACTACGGCCAATCGCTGAACACGATGAAGGCGTTCGAACACCTGAACCCCGACGGCGGGATGCCGGTGGCCGAGCGCCTGGTTCAGCGCGTGCTTTCCCTCCCGCTGCATCCGTATCTCACGGATGAGCAGGCGAACTACGTCTGTGACCGTTTCCTGGCCGCCGTCGAGCGCCGCAACGACTAGGCGTCAGAGGCCCTTGAACAGCACTCCCGCGGTCAGGGCCAGGTAGCCCCCGACCACGAACCAGAAGCTGTTGGCGATGATCTCGGCGCTCTTGGGCAGGGCGGCCAGCAGGCTCGGTTGCAGGTGCCCGATCAGACCCACGGCCAGCAGCAGCAGTGACAGGATGAAGATCAGGGCGGTCGGCGCGCTCAGTTTCATTGCAGTGTCCCCCGGTGAAGCGCGGACTTCACACCGGCGCCCCGGCGTCTGCAAGCCTGCTCACGGAGCGGGAGAAACTGGTGTTTCGGGTTTCGCCCGTAGCAGGGCGTCAATGTGAGAGAGCCAGCGCCGCCCCAGACGTATCGCGTCGACGGCTGAAAAGTCACGGGCTCGCGCCACCTGAGCGGGACCCCAGAGCTCCAGCTCGAACTCGGGCCAGCGCGCGTCGGCGAAGATCAGGCGCAGGGTGACCTGCTCCGCGTCCCGGGGGAGGGCGTCCAGCGCCCGCCGGTCTCCCTGGCGGCCCACGCGCGCCGTGACCTGGCCGTCGACGATCAGTTCGGCCCCCTCCACTTCGTGAAGCTGATAGACGAGTCCCGACCCGCCCTTGTCCCAGAGCACGGCCACCTCGCCGTTCTCCAGTTCCAGTCCCGCCGCCCGGCCGTGGGGCGCGTCGATGGCCTCGGCGTCGGGGTGCCTCCGAAGCATCGATTTCAGGGTTCGACGCAGCCGCCGGCCAGCCTCGAACCACCAGGCGCCCAGGGCGGCCGCCCCTGTCATGGCTCCGGCGGCAAAGAACAGCAGCAAGAGACTCCGGAGTTGCTCCATCAGTCGGTCAGCTCGATGACGACGGGCACATGGTCGGACGGCTTCTCCATGTCGCGGGCATCGCGGTGGGTTTCCATGCCGAGGAACCGATCAACCGCCTGGGGGGAGAGGAAATGGTGGTCGATGCGAATGCCGTCGTTCCTGCGCCAGGCCCCTGCCTGATAGTCCCAGAAGGTGAAGGTTCCCGGGGGCTCGCCCGCAAGTTCGTGCGCCTCGGACAGGCCGATTCCCTTGAAGGCGCGCCAGGCGGCGCGGCTCTCCGGCTGGAACAGGGCGTCTCTCACCCACTGGGCCGGGTTCCTCGCGTCCTCCGGATCGGGGATCACATTGTAGTCGCCGCAAAGGACCAGAGACTCCTCCAGCCTCAGCAGGTCGACGGCATGGCGACGCAACCGTTCCATCCAGGCCAGCTTGTAGGGGAACTTCTCGCTGTCGACCGGATTGCCGTTGGGCAGATAGATCGACGCGACTCGCACCGGGCGCGGCGCCTCAATGACGGCCTCGATATAGCGTGACTGTTCCTCTTCACCCGGGTCGGGAAGGCCGCGGCGTACGTCGCCGATGGGAAACTTCGAGAGGATCGCCACGCCGTTGTAGGACTTCTGCCCCCAGACGGCGGTGTTGTAGCCAAGCTCCTCGAACGCCAGGGCGGGGAATTTGTGCTCCTCGCACTTGATCTCCTGGAAGCAGGCGACGTCAGGCGAGTGCTCGCGCAGCCAGGCCACGACGGTCTCGACCCTCGCGTTGACCGAGTTGACGTTCCAGGTGGCGATGCGCATGCGAGTCCCCTTGCCTGGACAAGGCTAGGGAAGGGGACCCGCCGCCTCAAGCGCTATCGGGTGTGCGTCTTGATGAAGTTGGCGATGTTGGCGGCCAGCCCCGGGAACACGGGCGCACTGCCCTCACCGTAGGTCGCTGCATTGGCTGCGACATTGTCACCAGGCGCGGCGCGCAGCACGTGGTTCATGCCGTCCATGACCACCAGGGAAACGCCCGCACGTGCGGCCGCCAGCCTTTCAGCGTCTTTCACCTTTACCTGAAGGTCGGTGGAGCCCTGCACGACCAGGACCGGGCCGCTGTAGCGACGCACCAGGTCGGCCGGATCGTAGGCGAACATGCTGATCAGCAGATTCTGGGCTTGCGGATTGAACAGGGGAGCGAGGGCCGGGTGCATTCCCGTGAGGTCGACCTTGCGCCCCGCCTCCAGCGAAGTGATCGCCGCTTCCGCCTGCTGCACGATCTCGGGTGGGTTCGCGGGGTTCTGGTTTATCTGCTCGCGGATCACGTCGCTCAGCCTGCGCCCCGCTCCCGAGATCGAGATCACCCCGCAGACTCCGTCCTGGGCCTGGGCCGCCGCGAGGACCACCAGTGACCCTTCGCTGTGACCGATGAGCCAGACGCACGGAGCGCCGGTCTCCTCGCGAATCTGCCGTATCCAGGCGTGCACATCCTCAGCGTAGGCGGCGATGGTCGGTCCTTCGGGGCCGAAGGCGGCGCCGGCGCTGGCGAACTGGCCCCGCTTGTCGATGGCGACCGTCGCGATGCCCTCCTCTGCCAAGGCCTGCATCAACTTCCCGTAGGGGCTCCCCGCGACGCCCAGCGGGTTGTTGCCGTCGTGGTCGGTCGGGCCCGATCCCGGCACAAAGACTGCGATCGGGGCGCTGACGGAGGCGGGGCCTCGCCAGAAGCCCTTGAGCTCACCGCCGGGTCCGCTGGCGGAAATCTCGGTCGGTCCCTCGGTGGCGGGCGCCGCAATGGCCGCGGGAACCAGAAGCAGGGTGGCTGAGGCGGCGGCGAGAAGCAGGGTGCGCATAGTTAGCTCCGTGGCTAATTATCTGCGAATTACGCTTCCGGTAGGCGCGTTGCAAGAACTATTTCGGCAGTTGCCTAAGGAGTGCCTCAGATGGAGAAACTCACGCCGCAGCCGCAGCTCGATTTTGCCTGCGGATTGCGCACTCGGAACTGAGCCCCGATCAGCTCGTCCACAAAGTCGATCTCGGATCCGGCCAGCAGGGGAAGGGACACCGGGTCGATCAGCGCCGCCTGGCCCGCGTATTCCACGCGTATGTCGTCCGGCTCGGCGGCTTCGACCAGGTCGAAGGCGTACTGGAACCCGGAACATCCGCCCCCGTCGACGGCCACCCGCAGCATGAGCGTCTTCCCCTCGGCCTGCGACAGGGTGCGGAGGCGGGCGGCGGCGGCTCGGGTCAAGGTGACGGGTTCGGCGGTCATGCGGACTTATCGATGCTTTGCGTTATATGAGGGCGCCGGCGGCATTGCGAAAGACCCGCCGCCGATCCAAGAGGTCCGGTTGAACGCCCCCTTCAAGCCCGCATCAGCTCGCGCATCCTGGGCATCCGATCCGGCCCGCACGCTGGGGAGACTTCACCCTGAAGCCGACAGCCGCACCCGCACGCCCTTCGCGCGCGACCGCGACCGTGTAATCCACTGCACGGCATTCCGGCGCCTGAAGGAAAAGACGCAGGTCTTCGTCGCCCACGAAGGCGACTATTACCGCACGCGTCTCACCCACAGCCTCGAGGTGGCCCAGATCGCGCGATCCCTGGCCAAGGCGCTGGGCCTGGACGACGATCTGGCCGAAGGGGTGGCGCTGGCGCATGACCTGGGACACCCGCCCTTTGGCCACGCCGGCGAGGATGAACTGCATCGGTGCATGGCCGAGTGGGGCGGCTTCGACCACAACGTGCAGACCTTCCGCGTGGTGACGGAACTGGAGGAGCGCTATCCGAGCTTCGCCGGCCTGAACCTGACCTGGGAGAGCCTGGAAGGCGTCATCAAGCACAACGGACCGGTGGCCCAGAAGCTGGACGAGCCGGCGTGGGCGCCGGTGGCCGCCTACAACGCGCGGCAGGATCTCCGCCTGGACACCTTCGCGTCCGCCGAGGCGCAGGTGGCGGCGATCTCGGACGACATCGCCTACAACAATCACGATGTCGATGACGGGCTTCAGGCAGGCCTGTTCACCGTCCAGGACCTCATGGCCGTCCCGCTGATCGGGCCGGTGCTGATCGAGGTGCGCGCGGAGCTGCCGGATCTTGACGACCGCATGCTGCGGCTGGAGGCGGTCCGCCGCCTCATCGGCGTGATGTGCGACGACGTGCTCGCCGAGACGGCGCGGCGCGTAGAGTCCCTGGAAATACGAACGTCGGAAGACGTCCGGACCGCCGGCCGGCATCTGGTCCAGTTCTCGGCGCCGACGCTCGAGGCGCTGGGCCGGCTGCGGGCCTTCCTCTACGAGCGCATGTACCGGCACTACAGGGTCAATCGCACCCGCAGCCAGGCCAAGCGGATCGTCTCGGAACTGTTCGCCCTGTTCATGCGTGAGCCCGAGATCCTGCCCACCGAATGGTTCGACAAGGCCCATGCGGGGGGCGAGCCCATGCGGGCGCGCACGGTCTGCGACTACATCGCCGGCATGACGGATCGATACGCGATCGAGGAACACCGGCGGCTGTTCAGCCTCGACGTCGGCCACGAGGTCTAGGGCGGCGAAACATCGCTGTGGATGACCCCGCAAAGCCCAACACCGGTTAACCTTTCCGTCTAATCTTGGCCCCGTTCGCGTGCGATTCGCTCAAGTGCGTTCCCAGAGCCCGAGATTCCCATGTCCGACTACGACCGCGGCGCCTACACGCCCCCCACCGACGACCACCTTGCCTTTGACGCGCGGATGCCGCGCCAGCGCCGACCCATGCCGATGACCCTGATCGCCTCGGCGGTCGTGCTGCTGGTCATGGTGGGAGCGGTGTTCGCCTTCTACACCTCGGGTGTCCGCGGAGCGAACGAGCCGCCGCGCGTGGTCGGCCAGAGCGCCCCGCCGATCAAGGGGCCGCCGGTCCAGGAGGCCCGCCCGTTGGACGTGGACGACAATCTCGAGGTCTATGTCGACGACGGGGCCGACGGCCAGGGCGCGCCGACCTTCGCACCCGCGCCCGAGCAGCCCCAGGCGCGTCCGGCGCCGACGGTTGTGGCCGCAGGTTCGTCCGGCGAGGCGCGGTCCGGCGTAACCGTTCTGCGCCCCGCGCCCTCTCCGGTGACCGAAGCCGCCCTTCCACCCGCCGCGCCGACCGCGGTCCCCGCCAAGGCGGCTCCGGTTCCGCCGCCCGCCAAGGCCGCGCCGGCTCCCACGCGGGTCGCCGAGGCCCCGCGGTCCAGCGCCGGCGGCGCCGCGTCGGTCCAGATCGGGGCCTTCTCTTCAGCCGAGATCGCCAACAGCGAATACGCCAAGGTGCGCGCCGCCTTCGCCCGGTACACCGCCGGACGGGGCAAGCATGTCGAGCCCGTGCAGCGGGACGGCCAGACGCTCTACCGCACGGCCTTCACCGGCTTCGCGCGGGAGGACGCGCAGGCGTTCTGCGCGGCGCTGAAGGCGGCGGGCCGGGCGTGCATCGTCAAGTGACGCGACCCTCGTGACCCGGGCCTGCATCCTCGGCTGCGCCGGACTGGCGCTGACGCCCGAAGAAATTGCGCTCTACCGGGACGCCCGGCCCTGGGGCTTCATCCTGTTCAAGCGCAATATCGACAATCCGGATCAAACCCGGGCGCTGGTCGACCAGATGCGCGAATGCGTGGGGGTCGAGAACGCGCCCGTGCTCATCGACCAGGAAGGGGGGCGGGTGCGCCGGCTGCGGCCGCCGCACTGGCCGGACTATCCGCCCGCGCAGGCCTTCGCCCAGGCCACTAACGATCCGATGACCGCGCGCGAACTCGCTCGCCTGGGCGGCCGCCTGATCGCCCACGACCTGCGCGCCCTCGGAATCAATGTCGATTGCGCGCCGGTGCTGGACGTGCCCCAGCCGGGTGCTCACGACATTATCGGTGATCGGGCCTTCGGCGCGGAGCCGGCGCGCATCGCCGCGCTCGGCCGCGCGCAGGCGGAGGGATTGCTGGCCGGGGGGGTTCTGCCCGTGATCAAGCACATCCCCGGTCATGGCCGCGCCATGGCCGACAGCCACCACGACCTGCCGGTGGTTGACGCACCGCGCAAGCAGCTGGAGGCGGTCGACTTCTCGACCTTCCGCGCCAACTCCGACATGCCGGCGGCGATGACGGCCCACATCGTCTACACGGCGATCGACCGGCAGAAGCCCGCCACCCAGTCCCGCAAGGTCATGAGCGTAGTGCGCAAGGACATCGGCTTCTCCGGGCTGGTCATCACGGACGACCTGTCGATGAAGGCGCTGGGCGGCGACTTCCAAAGCCGGGCGCGAGACTCCGTGGCCGCCGGATGCGATGTTGTCCTCCACTGCAATGGCGTGATGGAGGAGATGAAGGGCGTGGTGGCCGGGGCCGGAGAGCTGAAGGGAGAGGCCCGCCGCCGGGCCGCCCAGGCGCTCGCGCGCATCGTACGCGAGCCCGAGCCGTTGGATGTCGAGTGGGCCCGGGCCCGCTTCGCCGAGTACTTTGACGGCGTCGTCGCACGGGCCGGGCCGGCGGTGGGCGAAGCCTGATGTCCGCCGACCTGTTCCAGAGCCAGCTCGAATTCGAGGCGGCTGACGGCGCCGCCGAGGCGGGCGAGGCGCTGATGGTCGACATCGACGGCTACGAGGGCCCGCTGCACGTCCTGTTGATGCTGGCCCGGCAGCAGAAGGTGGACCTGCTCAAGCTGTCCATCACCCGGCTGGCGGAACAGTATCTCGCCTTCGTCCAGGAAGCGCGCCGCAGACGGTTCTCGCTGGCCGCAGACTACCTCGTGATGGCCGCCTGGCTGGCCTTCCTGAAGTCGCGCCTGCTGCTCCCGAGGCCCGAGCGCCCCGCGGAGAAGGGCCCCGAGCCCGAGGAGATGGCGGCGGCCCTGGCGTTCCGGCTGATGAAGCTCGAGGCGATGCGCAAGGCGGTGGAGAACCTCAAGGTCCGCCCGCAGCTCAAGCGCGACGTGTTCACTCGTGGCGATCCCGAGGCCCAGGTGGTTATCCCCTCGCGTCAGGTCGACGCCACCCTGTACGACCTGATGGTGGCCTATGTCTCCCAACGGACGAAGGAGGCGCAGCGGCTGTACACGCCGATGGCGGTCGAGGCCTTTCCGCTGGACGACGCGCGTGACCGGCTGCGCGACATGCTGCCCCGGCTGAAGGCGTGGACCGGCCTGCGCACGGTAGCGCCGAGGGCCCACCCGGACGCCGGGCCCAGCCAGGCCTCGTTCGTGGCCTCCACGCTGTCCGCGTCCCTGGAGCTGGTTAAGGACGGCCTGCTGGAGGCCAGGCAGCTGGACGCCTTCGAAGAGATCTACCTGCGTTCGCGGGAAGTGGGCTTCCCGCTGGAGCTGACCCCATGAGCGCCTCCTTCCACGACCCCGCTGAAGTCGAACGCATGGTCGAGGCGCTGCTGTTCGCGGCGGCCGGGCCGCTGAGTCTGGAAGACCTGCAGCGCCGCCTGCCGGAGGGCGCAGACGCGGTCGCCGCCCTGCAGGCGGTGCGGGACCGCTATGCCGGGCGGGGGGTCGAGCTGGAGACGGTCGCGGACCGCTTCCGGCTGCGCACGGCCCCGGACCTGGCCTGGCTGATGACCGAGGAGCGGGAGGAGCCCCGGCGCCTCTCCAAGGCCGCGCTCGAGACCTTGGCGATCATCGCCTATCACCAGCCCGTCACCCGCGCCGACATCGAGCAGGTGCGCGGCGTCAGCCTGAACAAGGGGACCCTCGACCTGCTGCTGGAGATGGGTTTCGTGCGGTTGCGGGGCCGCCGCCGCTCGCCCGGCCGCCCGGTCACCTACGGCACCACCGACCTGTTCCTGGAGCAGTTCTCCCTGGCCACCCTGGCGGACCTTCCGGGGGCGGCCGAGATGAAGGCGGCGGGCCTGCTGGACATGGGCGTTCCGGCCGGGTTCGAGGTGCCGGACCCCTCCCGGGCCGAAGATCCCGTGGACCTGCTTTCGCTCGACGAGGGCGACGATGACGCTCCGGAATTCGCCCAGGACTTCGTGGGCGAGGAGTGAGACGGGGGAACGCCCCCGGACGAATTACATTTCCTTAACGAGCCAGACCATTGCCGCGCGCCTACGGTCCGCGCCGCCTGCCTTCCGGGAGCCCTCAATGTCAGCCCTGACCCTGAACCGACGCGTCCTGTTCCTCTCCGGCGCGGCCGCCGCCACCCTGGCCGCCTGCAACAAGCCGGCCGCGCCGGCGGTTCCAACCAAGCCCCAGCTGGGAACCTTCGGGTTCGACACCGCGGGCATGGACAGGACCGTCGCCCCCGGCGACGACTTCTTCGCCTACGCCAATGGCAACTGGGTCAAGACTACCGAGATCCCGGCGGATCGTTCCTCCTTCTCCAGCTTCACGGTGATCGCGGTGAAAGCCGAGGAGCGCACGCGTCAGCTGATCGAGGCCCTGGGCGACAAGAGCGGTCTGGCCGGTGACGAGAAGAAGATCGCCGACGCCTACGCCGCCTTCATGGATGAGGCGGGGATCGAGCAGAAGGGTCTCGCGCCGCTGAAGGGCGAGCTGGACGCCGTCGCTGCGATCACGGACGCAACGGGTCTGGCGCGCTACCTGGGAACCACCTTGCGGGCCGACGTCGACCTGATGAACGCCACCAACTACTACACCGACCGCCTGTTCGGCCTGTGGGTGTCGCAGGACATGGATGCGCCGGAGACCGTCTCGCCGTACCTGGTGCAGGGCGGGCTGTCGCTGCCGGATCGCTCGTATTACGTCGACGGAGACGCGGCTTCGGCCGAGATGCGGACCGCGCTGAAGGGCCACATCGTGAAGGTGCTGACGCTGGGCGGCCTCGCGGATGCCCAGACCCGGGCCGGGCGGGTCATGGGGCTGGAGACCGCCATCGCCCGCGTCCACGCCAGCCAGGTCGAGACCAACGATGTGGAGAAGGGAAACAACCACTGGAGCCGCGCGGACTTCTCCGCCAAGGCGCCAGGCCTGGACTGGAACGCCTATTTCGACGCGGCGGGTCTGGGCGGGCAGCAGACCTTCGTGGTCTGGCAGCCGGCCGCCGTCTCGGGCATCTCGGCGCTGGTGGCTTCGCAGCCGCTGGAGGTCTGGAAGGATTACCTGACCTACCGCACGCTGGACCGCGCCTCGCCGCTGCTGCCCAAGGCCTTCGCCGACGAGAGCTTCGCCTTCTACGGCAGCACCGTGCAGGGCACGCCGCAGCAGCAGCCCCGCTGGAAGCGCGCGCTCGCCCAGGTCGACCAGGCGCTCGGCTTCGCGGTCGGCAAGCTCTATGCCGACAAGTACTTCCCGGCCACATCCAAGGCCCGCGCCGAGACCATGGTGAAGAACATCGTGGCGGCGTTCGGGCGCCGCATCGATGGCCTTGCGTGGATGGCGCCGGAGACCCGCGCACGGGCGCGCAGGAAGCTCGACACCCTGCAGGTCGGCATCGGCTACCCGGACAAGCCGGTCGACTACTCGGCGCTCGAAATCCGACGCGACGACGCCTTGGGCAACGCGGCCCGGGCGAACCTGTGGAGCTATCGCCGCAACCTCGCCAAGTTGGGCAAGCCCGTCGACCGGTCGGAGTGGTTCCTGCTGCCCCACGAGGTGAACGCCCTGAACGTGCCGCTGGAGAACCGGCTGATCTTCCCCGCCGCCATCCTCGAGGCTCCCTTCTTCGATCCGGCCGCCGACGACGCGGTGAACTACGGGGCCATCGGCGGCGTCATCGGCCACGAGATCAGCCACAGTTTCGACTCCGCCGGCGCGCTGTTCGACGAGACGGGCAAGCTGCACAACTGGTGGCAGCCCGCAGATTTCGCCCATTTCACCAGCTCGACCAAGGCGCTGTCGGACCAGTACGACGGCTACCGTCCGTTCCCGGACGCGCACGTGAACGGGGAGCTGACCCTGGGCGAGAACGTCGCCGACGTGGCCGGCCTGGCCACCGCCTATGACGCCTATCGCGCCAGCCTGAAGGGCGGGCAGGGCGAGACCATCGACGGCTTCACGCCGGACCAGCGGTTCTTCCTGGGGTGGGCGCAGAACTACCGGTCCAAGTACCGCGAGCCCGCGCTGCGCGCCCGACTCAAGACGGACGTGCACTCGCCGGGTCCGTACCGCGCGGCGACGGTTCGCAACCTCGATGCGTGGTACGCCGCCTTTGACGTCAAGCCGGGCCAGGCGCTCTACCTCGAGCCGGCGATGCGCGTGAAGGTCTGGTGATCCGCAAGGGGGCGCCGGGTCGGCTCGTTTCGCCTTTGCTGGCGGGCGGCCCGGCTTTCGCCTATATCAGCGCCGAATATGGATAGCAGCGCCGCCGCCGGCGGCGCCCAAGGAGACGTTCGATGGGTTTTGGCGCTTGGTGGCACTGGGTTCTGATCGCCCTGATCGTGCTCGTGGTGTTCGGAGGCAAGGGCAAGCTGTCGGGCCTGATGGGCGACGCAGCCAAGGGCGTGAAGGCCTTTCGCGACGGCCTGAAGGACGGCGACGACAAGCCCGCCGAGACCGCCGCTGCGCCCCTGCCGCGTCCGGAATCCGAAAAAGACAAGGCCTGAGCGCCGGGGCCTGACGGCCCCCAACGCTCGGGAAAGGGCGTCTACGAATGCTGCCTGGAGTCGGTGGCCTCGAGTACGTCGTCATCGCCATTCTGGCGCTGGTGGTGATCGGGCCCAAGGACTTGCCGATGCTGATGCGCAAGGCCGGGGCCTTCCTCAACCGCTTGCGGAGGATGGCCGACGAGTTTCGCGCCAGCTTCGATGAAATGGCTCGCCAGTCCGAGCTCGACGAACTGCGCAAGCAGGTCGAGGAGCTGCGCAGTGGCCAGCTGATGCAGCCGCTGTCGGCGGAGATCGCGCCCGCCATGAGCGAGATCGACCAGGACATCCGCAACAGCCTGTCCACCCACTGGACCGGCGCCGAGCCCGCCGCGGCGCCGTCGGCGGTCGAGCCCGAAGCCGGGGCCAAGCCGGCCAAACCCAAGCGCGCCCGCTCTGCGAAACCCGCGGCCCCGGCCAAGCCCAAGCGGGCGGCCAGGGCCGCCCCGGCGGCCGGAACAGCCCGGAAGAAGCCTGCCAAGGGGAGCCGGTCGTGAGCGAGACCTACGATCCGGACGAGGCCGAGATCGAGGCCTCCCGCGCGCCGCTGATGGATCACCTGCTGGAGTTGCGCTCCCGCCTGATCTGGTCGGCCATCGCCTTCTTCCTCGCCTTCCTTCTCTGCTTCTTCCTGTCGGACAAGATCTACCTGTTCCTGATCCATCCGTTCCAGGTGGCGGGCGCGCTGATCGCAGCGCAGAAGGCCTCGGGCCACGCCCACGGGCCGTTCGACCTGTTCCTGGCCCTGCTGAACATGAAGGAGGTCGCCATCGGGCAGGGCGGCGATCTGGAGCTGATCTTCACGGCGCCGCTGGAATTCTTCTTCGCCAAGCTGAAGCTGGCCGGCTTCGGGGCGATCATCCTCAGCTTCCCGGTCATCGCCTACCAGCTTTACCGCTTCGTGGCGCCGGGCCTGTACCGCCGCGAGCGGCATGCCTTCCTGCCGTTCCTGATCGCCGCGCCGATCCTGTTCCTGCTGGGCGCCGCGCTGGTCTATTACGTGATGCTGCCCTTCGTGATGTGGTTCTCGCTGTCCCAGCAGATCAGCGCGCCGGGCGTGACCGTGTCCCTGCTGCCCAAGGTCGGCGAATACCTCAGCCTGGTGACCACCCTGATGCTGGCCTTCGGCCTCTGCTTCCAGCTGCCGGTCGTTCTGAGCCTGCTCGGCATGAGCGGGATCGTGAAGTCGTCGATGCTGATCGCCGGACGCCGGTTCGCGATCGTGGGCATCGCGGTGGTGGCGGCCATCGTCACCCCGCCGGACCCCATCAGCATGCTGATGCTCTGCGCCCCGCTCTGGCTGCTCTACGAGGTCTCGATCTGGTGCGTGAAGCTGATCGAGTTGCGGCGGCCGAAGGATGAGGACGGGACGGTGGCGCCGGAGGGCGTGGTCTAGGGATCATTCCTGCAAGCGTCGCTTGATCCGTTCACTCTGTAAAATCAATAATGTGCCGGCTGAATTTCACGGTCAAACAGATCGATTCCGGGGTTGATCGGATCGATTTTGCGGTCGCGGCAGACCGCTTTCCGGTCTGATCGGACCGGTTTCCGGCGCCCTGTTGCGGAGCGAATTTTCGAGGCTTGACCGTGGGGGGCGGATCAAGCTGCGATTTGCGGGCGCGCGTTGCGGCCGGACCCTTTCGCCTGGACGCGCACCGCCTTAAACAGGCGCCTCCCTTTCGACCGGCGACCCGACCATGCACGACATCAAGGCCATCCGTGAAAACCCCGAAGCATGGGTCGCCGGCTGGTCCGCGCGCGGCGTCGAGGACGCCGCGGGGGTGGTGGCGGAGATCCTGAAGCTGGACGCCGACCTGCGCGCCGCCCAGACGGCCGGGCAGACGGCGCTGGCCAGGCGCAACGAGAGCTCGAAGCTGATCGGCGCGGCCAAGGGACGGAAGGACGAGGCCGAGGCGCAGCGGCTGATGGCCGAGGTCGAAGGGCTGAAGGCGGATATTGAAGAATTCGCGGTCGCCGAGATCGCCGCCAATCGTGAGCTGCAAATGCGGTTGGCGAATCTGCCCAACATTCCCGCCGCCGACGTTCCCCCGGGCGAGGACGAGCACGGCAACGTCGAGAAGAAGCGCGTGGGGGCGCCGCGGACCATCACCGCGCCGCGGGACCACGTCGATCTCGGCGAGGGCCTGGGCATGATGGATTTCGAGGCCGCCGCCCGCATGTCGGGGGCGCGCTTCGTGGTGCTGAAGAAGCAACTTGCCCGGCTGGAGCGGGCCATCGGCCAGTTCATGCTGGACCTGCAGACCGGCGAGCACGGCTACACCGAGGTGAACCCGCCCGTGCTGGTCCGGGACCAGGCGCTGTACGGCACCGGCCAGTTGCCCAAGTTCGAGGAAGACCTCTTCAGGACAACCAGCGAGCACTACCTCATCCCCACCGCCGAGGTGTCGCTTACCAACCTGGTGCGCGAGCAGATCACCGCCGAGGAAGAGCTGCCCCTGCGCCTGACCGCCCTGACCGGCTGCTTCCGCGCCGAGGCCGGGTCGGCCGGGCGCGACACGCGCGGCATGATCCGCCAGCACCAGTTCTTCAAGGTCGAGCTGGTCTCCATCACCACGCCCGAGCAGTCGGACGCCGAGCACGAGCGCATGGTGACCTGCGCCGAGGCCGTGCTGGAGCGGCTGGAGCTGCCGTACCGACGGATGCTGCTCTGCACCGGCGACATGGGCTTCACGGCGCGCAAGACCTTCGACCTCGAGGTCTGGCTGCCCAGCCAGGACACCTACCGCGAGATCAGCTCCTGCTCGAACTGCGGCGACTTCCAGGCCCGCCGCATGGACGCGCGCATCCGCAAGACGGGCGAGAAGGGCACCCGCTTCGCCCACACCCTGAACGGCTCAGGCCTGGCGGTGGGCCGCACGCTGGTGGCGATCATGGAGAACTACCAGGACGAGGGCGGGCGCATCGCGATCCCCGACGTGCTCAAGCCCTACATGGGCGGCCTCAGCCACATCGAACGCGCATGAGAATTCTGCTCACCAACGACGACGGCATCGCGGCTGAGGGCCTGGTCGCGCTGGAGACCATCGCCCGCACCCTGTCCGACGACGTCTGGATCTGCGCGCCGGAACTGGAGCAGTCGGGCGCGGGGCGGGGCATCACCCTGACCTCGCCCCTGCGCGTCACGCGCCATGACGACCGGCGCTTCTCGGTCACCGGCACGCCCACCGACTGCGTGATCATCGGAGTCAACGACCTGATGGACGGGCCGCCGGACCTGATCCTCTCGGGCGTGAACCGGGGCGCCAACCTCGGAGAGGACGTCACCTATTCCGGCACCGTCGCCGGGGCGCTGCAGGGTATGGCCATGGGCATCCGGTCGGTGGCCCTGTCGCAGGCGCTGTATCGCTTCCATGACGACGTCGTGGCGCCCTACGAGACGGCGGTCGAGTACGCCCCGGGCATCCTGCAGCGGCTGATCGCCGGCCCTTGGCCGGACGGGGTGGTGATGAACGTCAACTTCCCCGACCTGATGCCCGACGCGGTCAGCGGCGTGGAGGTGACGGTGCAGGGCTTTCGCGACGCCGCCCAGGTGCACGCCGAGCGGCGCACCGACCTGCGCGGCCGCGACTACTACTGGATGGGCTTCCGGGGCGGTCGCCAGAACCCCCCCGAGGGCACGGACCTGCGCGCCGTCATCGACGGCCGCATCTCGGTCACCCCGCTGCACATCGACCTGACCCACCTGGAGACCGTGCACGGCCTGAAGAAGGTGCTGGGCGGCGTGCCGCCCAAGCTGAGGGAGCCCGTGTGAGCGAAGCCCGCGACCGGATGGGGCGGCTGATCCTGGCGCTGCGGTCACAGGGGATCACCGACCCGCGCGTGCTCAACGCCATCGAGAATACCCCGCGCGAGGTGTTCGTCGCCGACCTGTTCAAGGAGCAGTCCTGGGAAGACAAGGCCCTGCCCATCGACTGCGGCCAGACCATCAGCCAGCCCTACATCGTGGGGCTGATGACCCAGTCGCTGGACGTCCAGCCGCGCCACCGTGTGCTCGAGATCGGCACCGGCTCGGGCTACCAGGCGGCGGTGCTCAGCCCGCTGGCCCGCTACGTCTATTCGGTCGAGCGCTACAAGGCGTTGCTGATCGAAGCCAAGGCGCGCTTCGAGCGGCTGCACCTGGACAATGTGATCACCCGCTTCGGCGACGGCGGCGAAGGCTGGCCCGAGCAGGCGCCGTTCGACCGCATCATCGTCACGGCCGCCGCCCCGGTCGAGCCGACCGCCTTGCTGGCGCAGCTCAAGCCCAACGGCATCATGGTCGCGCCGGTGGGGGCGGGGCCCGTGCAGACCCTGCTGAAGTACACCGGCGACGGTCAGGGCGGCTTTCGCCGCGAGACCCTCTGCGAGGTCCGTTTCGTCCCCCTGGTGCCGGGCGCGGCCAAGGACGCGTGAGCTCGGCTCCCCGGCGGGGGACCCGGCCGGGCTAAACCAACCGTTCACCTTTCGGAAACCATCATGGGCCCGCTTTCGTGCGGGTCGATAACACCGTCATCGGCCACGTTTTCTCCGCTTTCGGGCGGTCAGCTGACGCTTCCGTTGAAGAGGGCGCCCATGACGACCCGCAGCCTGATCCTCGCCGCCGCGCTGATCCTGCCGGCCGCCGCCTGCCAGTCGGTCGACGTGCAGATGGCCAGGCCGCGCTACGCCACCCGGGTCGAGAACCTGCCCGCCGACTGGGAGAAGGCCGCCGAGGAGGCCCCGCGCGGGTCGGTGCACGTGACGCCGGCCCGGCCCCGCTACGCCACCCGCCTCGAGAATACGGCGGCCCCGGCGACCTCGACGGCTCCCGCGCCACGGACCGAGCCCGCCGCCCAGGCGGCGGCTCCCGCCTATACGCCCGTCTCCGACGTCAGCCGCGGGTCGGACCGCGACCCCGTGATCGTGCGCGAGCCGATCCAGATCGACGAACTCCCGCCGGTGGCCGATCCGTCCACGCCCGAGCGTGGCCTGTCCGACCCGCCGCGCGCCGCGACCCGCGCGGCGCCGTCCTCGACGCGCGCGCCAACGCCGGCCCCTGCCCGGGACGAGGACGTCGACGACGACAACGGTACCGACGACCGGGCGGCGGTTCCGGATCGGCCACAGGGGCAGTCCCGGCCGGCCCCGACGGGCGCGACCTACCAGTACGTCATCCAGCCCGGCGACACCGTGGCCGGCATCGGCCGCCGCTTCGGAGTCCACGCCCAGACCCTGATCGAACTGAACGGACTGCAGCCGCAGGGCGGCATCCAGGCGGGCCGCTCGCTCACCCTGCCGGCCACCGCGAGGGAAGGGGGCTCCGATCCCTACGCCACCGGCCCCACGCCGCAGGGCATGCGCAGCCAGACGGCTACGGCGGCCACGACGGACATGGAGTCCGGGCCCCGTCCGGCGCGGGTCGCACCGCCCGCACCGACTCCCGCCAGCGCTGCGGGCGCGGTCTCGGCGGGCCGCGGCCGCTTCATCTGGCCGGTGCGCGGCGACGTCATCCTGCGCTTCGGCGCCATGGGCACCAGCCTGCGCAACGACGGCATCAACATCGCCGCCCCTGACGGCACGCCGGTGAAGGCGTCGGCCGACGGCGAGGTGGTCTACGCGGGCTCCGTCATCGCCGCCTTCGGCAATTATGTGCTCATCAAGCACGCCGACGGCTGGGTCACGGCCTACGGCTACCTTTCGCGCATCGACGTGCGCATGCACCAGGAAGTGAAGCAGGGTCAGGTCATCGGTGCGGTCGGCTCGACCGGCGGCATGAGCCAGCCGCAGCTGCACTTCGAGATCCGCTACGCCCCCAATCCGCGCGAGAAGGCCGCGCCGGTCGATCCGATGCCGATCCTGCGCTGACGCGCAGCGTGACAATTCCGCCCGGGCCCGCGTTGCAATGAGGCCGGGCACGACATAGGTTCCGCGCTCCATTTTCCACCGGCCTTCTGGCCGACTCCCGGAGACCGAACCTATGCCCACCGGAGCCGATGGCGGCACGATGGGGATGGTGATGCAGCTTGCACCCTTCATCCTCATCTTCGTGCTGTTCTACTTCCTGATGATCCGGCCGCAGCAGCGCCGCATGCAGGAGCACCAGCGCATGATCGCGGCCGTGAAGCGCGGCGACTCCGTCGTGCTGTCCAACGGCATGATCGGCAAGGTCACCCGCGTCGAGGAAGCCGAGGCCATGGTCGAGATCAGCCAGGGCGTGAACGTCGCGGTGGTCAAGTCGATGATCGCCGAGGTGCGCGCCAAGGGCGAGCCGGCCAAGGTCGCCGACAAGTCCAAGAAGGCCTGAGCCCGGCGCCATGCTGCAGCTTTCCCGCTGGAAGATCATTCTCGTCGTGCTGTCCGCCGTCTTCGGCGTGCTGTGGGCGCTGCCGAACGTGCTGACGCCGGCGCAGCGCGACGCCCTGCCGAGCTGGCTGCCGCACAAGACGCTTAACCTGGGCCTCGACCTGCAGGGCGGGTCGTACCTCCTGCTCGAGGTGGACACCGCCGCGCTGATGCGCGAGCAGACGACCAACACCATCGAGGACATCCGCAACGCGCTGAAAACCGAGGGCATAGCCGGTTCGCCCGGCCAGGTTCGCGGCCAGATCATCGTGCGGGTGAATGATCCCGAGCAGATGGCCTCGGCGCAGCGGGTGGTCGGACGGCTGGCCGACGTCAGCTCGGGAACGCCCAACTTCACGGTGGTCCGTCAGGACGCCAACACCCTGCGCCTGCAGTACGCCGACAACGCCGCGGCCCAGCAGGCCTCCCGCGCCGTGCAGCAGTCGATCGAGATCATCCGCAAGCGTGTCGACTCCGAAGGCACCAAGGAAATCTCGATCTCGCGCCAGGGCGCCACGCGCATCGTCCTCCAGGCGCCGGGCGACAGCGATCCTGAAGCCCTGAAGCGCCAGATCGGCCAGACCGCCAAGCTGACCTTCCAGATGGTCGACGAGACCGTGCCGGTCGAGGAAGCCCAGGCCGGCCGGGTGCCCCCGTCCTCGATCCTGCTGCCCCAGCCGGATCGCCCCGACGAGCCCTATGTGCTGGTGCGCCGCCGCGTGCTGGTCTCTGGCGAGAGCCTCAGCCAGGCCAGCCCGGGCTTCGACCAGAACAACCGCCCGTCGATCAACTTCCGCTTCAACGGCGACGGCGCCCGGCGCTTCGGCGACGCCACCGCCCGCAACATCGGCAAGCGCTTCGCCATCATCCTGGACGGCAAGGTCATCTCGGCCCCGGTGATCCAGTCGGCGATCACCGGCGGCTCGGGCCAGATCACCGGCAACTTCACCGTCGAGAGCGCCACCGAGCTATCGAACCTGCTGAACGGCGGCGCCCTGCCGGCTCCGCTGAAGGTCATCGCCCAGTCCAAGGTCGGCGCGGGTCTCGGCGAAGAGGCGGTGCGGGCGGGTCAGATATCGCTTCTGATCGGCGCAGTGGCGATCTGCATATTCATGCTGATCGCCTACGGCCTGTTCGGGGTCTTCGCCATCGTGGGCCTGTTGCTCAACGTGCTCCTGCTCGTGGCGACCATGACCATGTTCCAGTTCGCCATGACGCTGCCCGGCATCGCCGGCATCATCCTGACGCTGGCGGTGGCGGTGGACGCCAACGTGCTGATCTACGAACGAATGCGGGACGAGCAGAGGGCGGGGCACCGGGCCATAGCCGCGGCCGACCACGGTTTCCAGCGCGCCCTGGTGTCGATCTTCGACGCCAACGTCACCTCGGCCATCTCGGCCATCATCATGTACAGTCTCGGTTCGGGCCCGGTGAAGGGTTTCGCGCTCACGCTGCTGATCGGCGTGGTCACCTCCGTCTTCACCGCCATCGTGGTCACCCAGCTGCTGATCGGCTGGTGGTTCCGCCTCGCCAAGCCCAAATCCCTGCCGATCTAAGGACGTCCGATGCGGTTTCCCCTGACGCGGTACCTCCCGCACGACACCAAGGTCGACTTCGTTCGCGCCGCGCCCATCGCGGCGGTGCTGTCGGCGCTCGCCCTGATCGGGTCGGTCGTCTCCTTCACCATGCTGGGCCTCAACCTGGGCGTGGACTTCGCCGGCGGTTCGTCGATGCAGGTCAACACCCCGGGCCGCGCGGCCCCGGTCGACGACCTGCGCAAGGCGCTGGCCGAGATCGGCGCCCACGACGTGCTGGTGCAGTCCTTCGGCGAGCGGGGCGACGCCGCCACCGTGCGCTTCAAGGACATCGAGGGCGTCGAGTCCAACCAGGCGGTGAAGTTCGTCGAGCAGAAGCTCGGCCAGCGTTTCCCGGGCATGCGCTTCCAGGGCGGCGAGACGATCAGTCCGACCGTATCGGGCGAGCTGTTCCTGAACGGCCTGAAAGCGCTGGGCATCGCCCTGCTGCTGATGCTGGCCTACATCTGGTTCCGCTTCCAGCTGCAGTTCGGCCTCGGCGCCGTGGCGGCGGTGTTCCACGACCTGATCCTGACCATGGGCCTGCTGTCGGTGATGCAGATCGAGTTCTCCATGAGCTCGATCGCGGCCCTGCTCACGGTCATCGGCTACTCGATGAACGAGAAGGTCATCACCTTCGACCGACTGCGGGAGAACCTGCGCAAGTACAAGACCACGCCGCTCCGCGACGTCATCAACCTGTCCGAAAACGAGCGTCTCTCACGGACGCTCATCACCGGCACGACGGCGATCCTGTCGCTGGCCGGGGCGCTGGTGTGGGGCGGGCCGGTGCTGTTCCCCCTGGTCTTCACCATGGTCTTCGGGGTCATGATCGGCACCTATTCGTCGATCTACGTGGCGCTGCCGATCATCCTGCTGTGGGGCGCCAAGCGCGGCGGCGACGACGAGACGCCGATCGACCTGACCAAGGGCACCTCGGTGCAGCGTCAGGCCGCCGTCCGGCGGGGCTGACACGGGCCGGGATCGGGGACGGGCCGCGCCGGCCATGTCCCCACAATCCCTACGGTCGAAAGCCCGGCGGAAAGCGCCTATGGTCCTGGACGGGTGCTGATTCAGACACGGGAGAGGGCTGATGGCCGGGCTGCTGCAGAATTTCCGAAACACCATGATCGTGAGCGTGCTGCTCGCGGTGGTGATGATCTTCTCGTTCGGCCAGGCGGCGCCGGGCCACATGGACATGGCCTTCTGGCAGGCGGTCGCCCGCTGGGGCCACACCTTCTTCGGCATCCTCTGGATCGGGCTGCTGTACTACTTCAACTTCGTCCAGATCCGGAAAATGCCGGACATCCCGGCCGAGCTGAAGCCGGCCATCTCCAAGTACATCGCCCCCGAGGCGCTCTTCTGGTTCCGCTGGGCGGCCGCCTTCACCGTGCTGTTCGGCCTGATCGTGGCCTGGCTCAAGGGCGGACACGCCTACCTGGCCGAGCTGATCACCTTCGGCTTCGCCGGCGGCTACGACTCCAGCCAGGCCAGCTTCGTGCTGATGGGCGTGGGCGTGTGGCTGGCCTTCATCATGGCCTTCAACGTCTGGTTCGTGATCTGGCCGAACCAGAAGGTGGCGCTGGGCATCGTCGAGGCCGACGCCGACGCCAAGGCCAAGGCGGCCAGGACGGCCATGCTGTTCAGCCGCATCAACGTGCTGCTGTCGCTGCCGATGCTGACGGCCATGACCATGTACCAGACGCTGTTCGGCTGACGCTTCGGCCGACCGCGCGTTATGCGACAGGAGGGCCCGCCGCCCCGGCGGGCCCTTTCCATTGAACGAGCCATGAGCGACGCCGACGACATCGACGCCGAGGTCAAGACCGCCGACCCCGACCGCTGGCTGGCGGCGCGCTTCATCGCCGATCCCCGCGCTCGCGCCGACGTCGCCGCCCTCTACGCCCTGAACCACGTGGTGGCGAAGATCCCGGCCCAGGTGTCGGAGATCATGATGGGCCACATCCGGCTGGCCTGGTGGCGCGAGGCGGTCGAGGAGCTGGCGCAGGGCAAGGCCCCGCGCGCCCATCCGGTGGTCGAGGCCCTGGCCGATCCGCTGCGACGCGGAGCCTTCGATCCGGCGGCCCTGGACGCGCTGATCGACGCGCGGGCCGGCGACCTGGAGAGCGAGCCCTTCGCGGACGAGGCGGCGCTGCTCGCCCATATCGATGGCACGGACGGGCGGCTGGCGGCGCTGGCCGCGGCGCGTCTGGACGCGGCGGCCCCGGCCGAGGCGGCGGTCGAGGCGATGCGCGCCTGGGGCCTGGCCACCCTGCGACGGCCACAGCGCCTGCCGGCGTCCTTCCCGGCTGCGGAGCTGCCGGACCGGGTGGCCGGGCGCCTGGCGGCCGCGCGCCCCGCGCTGAGAGCCCTGCCGGTGGCGGCCTTTCCCGCCGTCGCCTACGCCGCCCTCAGCCTGCCCTACGCCCGGGGGCGCCGTCCGGGTCCGTTGGAGAAGCGGTTGCGGCTGCTGGGCGCCGTCCTCAGCGGGCGCGTCTGATCGCTCAGGCCGGCTCCAGCTCGGCGGCCGCCTTCCAGGCGTCCAGGGCCGCGAGCGCCCGCACGCTCATGGCGCGCTTCTTGGCCCGGGTGCGGTCGCGAGGGGGCAGCTTGCGGCCCTCGTGGTCGAAGCGCGGCGCCTCCATCGGCGGCAGCAGACCGTAGTTGATGTTCATCGGCTGGAACTTGCCGCCTTCCAGGTGGCCGCCGGTGATGTGGTTGACCAGGGCTCCCAGCGCCGTCTCCACCGGCGGGGCGGCCAGCGGGCGGCCCAGTCGCTCGGCGGCGGCGAGGCGGCCGGTCACCAGGCCCATGGCGGCGCTCTCGACGTAGCCTTCGACGCCGGTGACCTGGCCGGCGAAGCGCAGGCGCGGCATGGCCCTCAGTCGCAACTGGCCGTCCAGCAGGCGAGGCGAGTTCAGGAAGGTGTTGCGGTGCAGGCCCCCCAGCCGGGCGAACTGGGCCTCGCCCAGGCCCGGGATGGTGCGGAAGATCTCCGTCTGCGCCCCGTGCTTCAGCTTGGTCTGGAAGCCGACCATATTGAACAGGGTGCCCAGCGCATTGTCCTGGCGAAGCTGGACCACGGCGTAGGGGCGGCTGTCGGGGTCGTGCGGGTTGGTCAGGCCGACCGGCTTCATGGGTCCGAAGCGCAGGGTCTCGCGGCCCCGCTCGGCCATCACCTCGATGGGCAGGCATGCCTCGAAGTAGGGGACGTTCTCCCAGTCCTTGAACTCGGCCTTGGGGCCGGCCAACAGGGCGTCGACGAAGGCCTCGTACTGCTCCCGGCTCATCGGGCAGTTGATGTAGGCGGCCTTGTCTCCCGACGGCCCCTCCTTGTCGTAGCGCGACTGACGCCAGGCCACGCCCATGTCGATGGAGTCGGCGTGGACGATGGGGGCGATGGCGTCGAAGAAGGAAAGGCTCTCCTCGCCGGTCAGGGCCAGGACGGCGTCGGCCAGGGCCGGCGAGGTGAGGGGCCCGGTGGCGACGATCACGCAGTCCCAGTCGGCGGGCGGCAGGCCGGCGATCTCGCCACGCTCGACGGCGACCAGCGGGTGGGCCTCGAGGCGGGCGGTGACGGCGGCCGAGAAGGCCTCGCGATCCACGGCCAGGGCGCCCCCGGCCGGGACCTGGCAGGCGTCGCCGCTGGCCATGATCAGCGACCCCAGCCGCCGCATCTCGGCGTGCAACAGGCCGACGGCGTTGTATTCCCAGTCGTCGGACCGGAACGAGTTGGAGCAGACCAGCTCGGCCAGGCCGTCGGTCTGGTGCGCCGCGGTGCCGCGGACCGGGCGCATCTCGTGCAGCACCACCGGCACGCCGGCGTTGGCGATCTGCCACGCGGCCTCGGATCCGGCCAGGCCGCCGCCGATGACGTGAACGGGCCGGGAAGGGCTGGAAGGGTTCATGGGCCGGTCTGATACGCGCCCGCTCCGGCCCCGGAAACCCCGGCCGGGGAAAGATTACCGAGAATTACATGGTCAAGGTCCCCGGGTTGGCTAAGGTCGCGCCGACCGGGATGCCGAAATTCCCGTTCAGGATGCGGCTTCTCGCCGGGGTTGGCGTGGCCTTCGGGTGACAGTTCCCGGCTGGGCCATAGACGGTCTAGAGTGGTTAACGGCAGGCACGGGGGTGAGGGCCATGGGGACGTTCTCGATCGGGGAAGCGTACAGGGCGGGCTTTGGCCTGGTCGCGCGCAAACCCTTGCATGTCCTGGTTTGGGGCGTGGTCTATACGCTGCTGCGCGTACTCCCGTACGTGCTCATGGTCTGGCTCGTCGGGCCGGACCTGTTCAAGGCCTGGGGCGATTTCGTCGCCAACGCCGCCGCCGGCGGCGATCCTGGCGACCTCAGCGAATTCACCCGCACCATGCAGAACGTGAACTCGTTTGAATCCCTGGGCTTCCTGACCAGCATCCTGGCCGCGGCGATCTTCAACGCCGCGGTGTTCCGCACCCTGTTGCGGCCGTCCGACGGCGGCTTCCTGGGCCTGAAGCTGGGCATGGATGAACTCTGGCAGGGCCTGCTCTACCTCGTCATGGTCATCCTGGGCTGCATCTTCGTCATCCTGGCGGCTCTGGTCGGCGTGCTGGCGGGCGGGATCCTGTTCTTCATCGGCAAGGCCGTCGGCGGAAACGTCCTGGGCGGCTTCGGCATCGCCCTGGCCGTCATCGCCACCCTGGGCGTGGTGCTTTGGGTCATCGTCCGCTTCTCGCTGGCCGGCCCAGCCACCTTCGCCAACCGCAGCTTCCAGCTCTTCGAGAGCTGGACCCTGACCAAGGGCAACGCCTGGGGGCTGTTCGGCCTCACGGTGCTCCTGATCGCCACCATCCTCGCCGCCGAGATCGTGCTCGGCGTCGCCATGCTCAGCATCTTCGTCTCGCTCGGCAGCACCGAGGCGCTCAGCCCGGACGCTATCGAGGCCTTCTTCCAGCAGCCCGCCGACGTGTGGATGCTGCAGGCCACGCCCTGGCTGGTGGGGGGCACGCTGGTCGGCGCCCTGCTCAGCGGGGCGATCTACACCATCCTGATGGCGCCCTACGCCTCAGCCTACGCTCAACTCACGGCAACCCCAGCTCCGGCTTCGGCCGTCTAGGAGACCGACCCATGTTTTCGGCTACGCACGCCTCGCTCGAAGGCTTTCGCATCATCGGCAGGCGCCCGATCAGCATGATCGTGTGGACCATCGTCTACACGCTGCTGTCCTTCGGCTTCATCGCCGGCGTCTGCTATTTCCTCGGCTCGACCTTCATCGGCGAGATCATCCGGCACCACGACGACCCGACCTGGGCGCGCGACCTGGATATCGACAACTGGCAGGACGCCTGGCGCTACTTCGGGGGCCTGTTCCAGGTCATCGCGCTGCTGATACCCGCCACGCTCCTGCTCGGCGCGGTGCAGATGAGCGCGGTGTTCCGCACCGTGCTGCGACCCAAGGAGCGGGGCTTCGCCTACCTCAAGCTGGGCGCCGATGAACTGCGTCAGGTCGGCCTGATGATCGTCCTGCTGCTGCTGTTCGCGGTGGTGCTCTGCGGCGGCGTGCTCGGCCTGATCTTCGGCCTGAAGGCCGCCGGCCTCGAGGAGGGGATGTCGGCCCTGCTCGCCGTTCTGGGCGGCGTGCTCCTGGTGGTGCTGGCGGTGTGGCTGTCGATCCGGCTGTCCCTGGCCGCGCCCGCGACCTTCGCCCGCAAGCGCCTGACGGTCTTCGGCGCCTGGGGTTTGACCCGGGGTCACTTCTGGGGTCTGCTCGGCATGTACATCCTGTCGGCGATCTTCACGATCATCGTCACCGTCGTCATCGACATGATCGCCCGCGCCGTCGGCGGCGCCATGGGCTTCTCGATGGCCTCGCTGATCGACGGCGACCAGCTCGCCATCGATTTCGCCAATTTCACCTGGGACCAGGCTTGGACCCTGTTCGGCTACGGCGGCCTCGCCTACGTGATGCTGTCCATGCTGGGCAACACCTTCCAGCTGGCCCTGACCTACGGCCCGCAGGCGGCCGCCTATCGTGACCTGTCGGGCGGCTCGGCCCCGGCGCCGGAAGCCGCAGCTGCGGCGCCCCCGGCGGATCACGGCGACGGACACGGCGGCGACGGTCATGGCGGCCACGGCGGTGAGGCGGCCCTCGCGGCTGCGGCCGTCGCCGGCGGCGCGGCCGCCGTGGCGGCGTCCCACGCCCACGCCGAGGATCACGGGCACGCGGCCCCGGCCGCCGACCATGGCCACGCCGATCATGGGCACGCGGCGGACCATGGGCACGGCGATCATGGGCATGGCGACCACGGTCACGCCGCGGCCGACCATGGTCACGGAGACCACGGACACGCGGCTGCCGACCACGGTCATGCCGACCACGGTCATGCGGACCACGCCCACGCCGCCGCCGATCACGGGCACGGCGATCACCACGCCGCCGCCGACCACGGTCACGCCGATCATGGCCATGGCGCAGCCGACCACGCTCCCGCGGCCGACCATGGACATGCGGATCACGGGCATGAGGACCATGGCCACGCCGCCGCCGCCGACCACGGTCATGGAGATCACGGGCACGGCGATCACGGGCACGGCGATCACGGGCACGGCGATCACGGTCACGCGGACCAGGGGCACGCGGACCATGGCGCCTCGGCGCATCCGGCCGATCCACACGACCACGGCGGCCACCACTAGGGCCAGGGTCAGGTCTGTCAGGACGGGGCGCCTCGCCGGGGCGCCCCGTTTCCATTTCCGCGATTCTGTCGAGACGACCGGCGCGGTGTTCCGCTAAGAGGACGGCGCAGACTTGGAGATCCCCGCATGGCGTTTTCGCCCACCGAAGCCGCATTCGAAGGCTTTCGCCTGACCCGCGAGAAGCCCCGGATCATCGGCTGGTGGACCCTTCTCGCCCTGGTTCTCCAGCTCGGCCTCGGCGTGATCATCGCCGCCACCGCCGGGCCCGAATTCCAGCAGCTGCAGACCTTCCTGAACGATCCGGTGAACAACGCCGACATCGCGGAGAGTCTCGGGCCCAAGATGGTCCTGTTCGAAGCCGCGGCCCTGCCGCTCGTCCTGGTGATCAGCGCCATCTTCGCCTGCGCCGCCTATCGCAGCGTGCTGGACCCGGCGCAGTCCCGCTTCGGCTACCTGCGGATCGGCCGGGACGAGGGCCGCATGCTGCTGCTCTACCTGCTGCTGCTGGCGATCTTCATGGGAGCCATGTTCGGGGCCATTCTGCTGGCCGGCCTGGTGATGGGTCTGCTGATGTCGTCGGGGAGCGCCGCCATGGGCGCGGTGGGCGGCTTCGGCGCCTTCCTGGTCCTGGGCGCCGTCCTGGTCTTTTTCGGCGTGCGCCTGTCGCTGGCGGGACCGATGACCTTCGCCGTCGGCAAGGTGCTGGTCGCACCGGCGTGGAAGATGACCCGGGGCCGATTCTGGAGCCTGCTGGTGGCCTACGTCCTGTCCTGGATCATGGCCTTCGTGGTCCAGCTCCTGGGCGGCGCGATCTTCACCGCCGTGGCCATGGCCGCGACCGGCAACCTCGGGGCCTACCAGAAGGCGGGGGCGATGGAGTTCAGCTCGATCGCCGAGGTGTTCACGCCCGAGCACCTGCTGTTCGCGGTGTCCGCCGCCGTCCTCGCCGCCTTGCAGAACGCCATCGTGCTGACCCCATCGGCCGTGGCCTACCGCGCCCTGGCCTCCGAGGAGCCCCGGGCGGACACCTTCGACTAGGCGTCAGCCCGCCTTGCGGCGCGCGCGCGACTTGCGCCGCCGCTCGTGCCGCTCAAGCACCTCCGCGAGATAACGGCCGGTCCAGCTGCCTGGATCAGCCGCGACCTGTTCGGGCGTGCCCCGGGCCACGATCGTGCCGCCGCCGTCACCGCCCTCCGGGCCGAAGTCGAGGATCCAGTCGGCCGTCTTCACGACGTCGAGGTTGTGCTCGATCACCACCACCGTGGCGCCCTGGTCGGCCAGCTCGTGCAGCACCTCGAGCAGCTTGCGGGTGTCCTCGAAGTGCAGGCCGGTGGTCGGCTCGTCGAGGATGTAGAGGGTCTTGGCCGACGACCGCCGTGACAGCTCTTTCGACAGCTTGACCCGTTGGGCCTCGCCGCCGGACAGGGTGGTCGCCTGCTGCCCGACCTTCACGTAGCCCAAGCCGACGCGCTCCAGCGTCTTCATCTTCTCCCGGATGGAGGGGACGGCCTTGAAGAAGCTGGCGGCTTCTTCGACGGTCATGTCCAGCACATCGGCGATGGACTTGCCCTTGAACAGGATCTCCAGCGTCTCGCGGTTGTAGCGCTTGCCCTTGCAGACGTCGCAGGTGACGTAGACGTCGGGCAGGAAGTGCATCTCGATCTTGATGAGCCCGTCGCCCTGGCAGGCCTCGCAGCGACCGCCCTTCACGTTGAAAGAGAATCGGCCCGGGCCGTAGCCCCGGGCCTTGGCCTCGGGCAGGCCGGCGAACCAGTCGCGGATCGGGCCGAAGGCGCCGGTGTAGGTCGCCGGGTTCGAACGCGGGGTGCGGCCGATCGGCGACTGGTCGATGTCGATCACCTTGTCGAAGTGCTCGAGTCCCTCGATGCGGTCGTGCGGCGCCGGGGCGGCGGTGGCGTTGTTCAGCCTGCGGGCGGCGGCCTTGTAGAGCGTCTCGATGGTGAAGGTCGATTTGCCCCCGCCGGAGACGCCGGTGATGCAGGTGAAGGTTCCCACGGGGATTTCGGCGGTGACGTTCTTCAGGTTGTTGCCCGTGGCCCCCTCGACCCGAAGCCTGCGCTTGCCGATGGGACGGCGCATGTCCGGGACTTCGATGGCCAGCTCGCCCGACAGGTACTTGCCGGTCAGCGATCGCGGGGCGGCCATCAGGTCCTCGGGCTTGCCCTGGGCGACGATCT
This sequence comes from Caulobacteraceae bacterium, assembly GCA_019695035.1. Lineage (GTDB taxonomy): Bacteria > Pseudomonadota > Alphaproteobacteria > Caulobacterales > Caulobacteraceae > JAEZEZ01. The sequence goes on from JAIBAU010000004.1 coordinate 95,690, forward strand.
CGCCTCCGTGCACCCCGGCCGCGGGACCCAGGTCGATGACGTGATCCGCGGTGAGGATGGCCTCCTCGTCGTGCTCGACCACCAGCACCGAATTGCCCAGATCGCGCAGCCCGCGGAGGCTGTCGAGCAGTCGGGTGTTGTCGCGCTGGTGCAGACCGATGGAGGGCTCGTCCAGCACGTAGAGCACGCCGGTCAGGCCCGAGCCGATCTGGCTGGCCAGGCGGATGCGCTGGCTCTCGCCGCCGGACAGCGTGCCGGAACTGCGCGACAGGTTCAGGTAATCGAGGCCGACATTATTGAGGAAGCGCAGCCGGTCGTTGATCTCCTTGAGGATGCGCCGACCGATCTCGAGCTCCTTCTCGGTCAGGTCCTCGGTCAGGGCGGTGAACCAGGCGTTGGCGTCCTTGATCGCCAGGGTCGAGATCTCGCCGATGTGCCGGCCCGCGATTTTCACCGCCAATGCCTCTGGCTTGAGGCGATAGCCGTCGCAGGCCTCGCAGGGCGTCTCGGCCTGGTAGCGGCCCAGCTCCTCGCGCACCCAGGCGGAATCGGTCTCGCGCCAGCGCCGTTCCATGTTGGGAAGGACGCCCTCGAACGGCTTGGTCACGTCGTAGCGGCGCGCGCCGTCGTCATAGGAGAACTTGATCTTTTCGGCGCCCGTTCCGTGCAGGATCACCTCGTGGGCCTTGGCCGGCAGGTCGCGCCAGGCCTTGTCCATCGAGAAGCCGTAGTGGCGGGCCAGCGCCTGCAGGGTCTGGGTGTAGAAGGGCGAGGGGCTCTTGGCCCAGGGCGTAACCGCGCCCTTGTGCAGGGTCTTGTCGCGGTCAGTGACGATCAGGTCGGCGTCGAAGGCCAGCTTCACGCCGAGGCCGTCGCACACCGGACAGGCGCCGAACGGATTGTTGAACGAGAACAGCCGCGGTTCGATCTCGCTGATGGTGAAGCCCGAAACCGGGCAGGCGAACTTCTCGGAGAAGATCATCCGACGCGGCTCGCCGTCGCCTTCGGACGTCGCCCATTCGGCCACCGCGATGCCGTCCGCGAGACCGAGCGCGGTCTGCAGGCTGTCGGCGTAGCGGCTCTCCAGCCCGCCTTTGGTGACCAGGCGGTCCACGACGATGTCGATGTCGTGCTTGAACTTCTTGTCGAGCGCCGGCGCGTCCTCGATGGGATAGAAGGTCCCGTCGATCTTCAGGCGCTGGAAGCCCTGACGCTGCCAGTCGGCGATCTCCTTGCGGTATTCGCCCTTGCGGCCGCGGATCACGGGCGCGAGCAGGTAGATGCGCTCGCCCTCGGGCAGGGCCGTCAGCTTGTCCACCATCTGGCTGACCGTCTGGCTCTGAATCGGCAGTCCGGTGGCCGGGGAATAGGGCACGCCGACCCGCGCCCACAGGAGGCGCATGTAGTCGTGGATTTCGGTGACAGTGCCCACGGTGGAGCGCGGGTTCTTGGAGGTGGTCTTCTGCTCGATCGAGATGGCCGGCGACAGGCCCTCGATCAGGTCGACGTCCGGCTTGCCCATCAGCTCGAGGAACTGTCGCGCGTAGGCCGACAGGCTCTCGACGTAGCGGCGCTGGCCTTCGGCGTAGATGGTGTCGAAGGCGAGCGAGCTCTTGCCCGAGCCCGACAGGCCCGTCATCACGACCAGCTGGCCGCGCGGGATGTCCACGTCGACGCCCTTGAGGTTGTGCTCGCGCGCCCCGCGGACGCGGATGAAGTCGTGCTGGTCGGCCATGGAATCCCGAAACGTCGCGGTCCATGGAGAAGCTCCGGACCAACGCCGATATATGGGACTCAAACGCGCCGATTCAGCAAGAACGAACTGCGAACAGTTGTCGCGGGTCGGCGCGGCCTCGCCCGCGCGCCAGCTTTGCCGTAAGAGGGCCGCATGCAACGTACCGGCTCGATCGCGGCCACGGCCGCCACCTTCACCCTGCTGGGTCCCGTCGTCGCGGCGGCGGGCGTCTTTCTGCTGGTCCTGCTGGCCCCCAGGGCCGTCGGCGCCTCCACGCCGGTGGACCCCGGCCAGGCGGCTACGCTGTTCATGCTCTGCGTGCTGTTTTCCTACTGGCTCGGAGGCGTGGCCGCCCTCCTCACGGGCCTCGCGGCGGCATTCGTATCGGCGCGCCTGAAGGGCCTGTGGGCCTGGGTCGGCGCCAGCGTGGTGATCGGCCTGGTCTGCACCACGCTGTCCGTCGTCGTGATGGGTCTCGACCACGGCGGGTCGCAACTGAACCAGGATTTCATCGGTCTCCTGGCCATATTCTGCGGGGCGGCCGTGCTCGCCAGCGTGGCGAGCGCCTTCGCGAGCAACGGCTTCAGGCCTCGGAAGGCCCCGCCGTCGGCGCCGACCGCTGAAGCAGCCGGCGAGGGGGCCTAGGCCCGCCGGTTCAGGGTGACGGCGGTGGCGGGCCACCGGCGGCTGCAACCGAGCGCGGTGGGCGCGTCCTGGCGGGCCACTCGCGGAACAAGGCCGCCTGGAATCGGCGTCGACCGTTCTCAAAATCCCAATGCCCGACGTCCAATAATCGCCCCCATGACCAGGAACGCGATTAACTGGCTTGCGAAAAAGATGAAGCGAACAGCGATGGCGCTGTTCGTCCCCGAGGCTAGGTGCACCCCGGTTTGCAGGACGCGCGCGGCGACGACCACGATCGCGAGCGCATCCAGGGTGGGTGAACTCTCACGCGAAACTTCGGCCGCGACCACGATGGCCGCAAACACAGGCAGGTTCTCGACGCAATTGGCGTGGGCGCGTACAGCGCGGCGGTAGAAGGGAGAGCCGTGCGCCATGTCGCCGGGAAAGCTCTTCAATTCCGCCTTGCCGGAAAGGATGAGAGACCAGCGATGCACGCCGACTCCGGCGGCGAGGACGACGACTGTCCACATCGCGAACGCCAAGAGCGCCCAAGTTGGAATGCTCACAATTGTTTCTCCAATGTTCATTTCAGTAGCGCAGTCTCCCGCGCGGTCGGAGATCGTGACCGGGATCTCGGCGGATGCGGCCGAGGACCCGCATGAGAGCGGTGGGCGTCTCATGCGGGCAGGATCTGGGTGGACAGCCCGCTAGGGGGCCTGGCTCGGCGTCAGGCCGAGCCCATGATCGGGGCGAGCGCGGCCGAAATGCGCTCGAACTGCTGGGGTTTGATCTTGGCGCCGAGGGCTTCTTGGAACCGGGGGACGCCCACGCCGGAGGCGATGTACTGCCAGCGGTAGGCCGCCAGCACGCCCTGCTTGAGACGGGCGAGGTTCTCCTCGTAGAGGCCGCCGTTCATGCTGGAGCAGAAATACTCCACGTCGGCGGCGGCCTGCAGTTGCAGGATGTCGTCCACGGCCCCCACGAGTGCGATGAAGTCATCGACCGCGGCGTCGACCGCGAGCGGGCTCATGGCGTTGTGGACACGCTCCCATTCCAGCTCGTCGGCGATGATGTGCTGAGCCTCGTCGCGGGCGTGGTACATAAACACGTCCTTGAACAGGGGAGACAGGCTGTCGTCGCTGTCGATGGCCTGCTTGTAGTGCGACAGCACGAAGATCTCGATGAAGCAGGTCAGGGCGAGCACCGACCAGGTGGACTTGCTCAGCACCGCCTTGGCGACCCCGTTGGGGTCGGGGAGGAACCGATAGCCGGCCGGCATGATGTCGGCGCACATGGCCTCGACGCGGCGGAACAGTTCCTGGTGCTTGATCTCTTCGTTCGAGAAGCGGACCAGCGCCTCCAGGGCGTCCTGGTCGCCCAGCCAGTGATCGGTCGTCACCTCCAGGATCTTGGCGTTGATGAAGCGTTCCACCAGACCGAAGATGTTGGCGTAGGTCCGACCCTGCACCTGGCTCATGAACCGCTTCTCGTCGGCCGTCAGGAAATCGAGGTCGGCGACCTTGGAAAGCGATGACGGCAGGAACGTGTCGTCGAGAGTCAGGTCGCGCCCCCGGATGACATGCTCATCAATGGTCCAGTGCACCCGCTTCGAGGCGGCGACGCACTTGGCGTAACGGGTCTTTTCAATGCTGACGTTGATCGTCATTGGAATCTCCAGAAGAAAGGTGTTTGGCGGGACATCGACGCCCGGGGCGTGACGACGTCCGGCTGGCAGGACGCGAAGGAGTGTCCGTTTCGTCTCGGGGAGCCTTAGCTGTTCGGGGCACCGGAGGAGAATTGCCGCTCCGCCGCCTGACTTGACTGTTCCGCCGGGGACGGCCGAATGGGGGGATGGACCCGCTATCCGATGTCCTGCGCTTGGTTGGACTGACCGCCGGCGTCTTCCTTGACGCCGAATTCAGCGCGCCGTTTTCGCTGGCCGGAAAGGTCTCCAAGGAGTTTTGTCGGACTCACACGTCGTCCGTTCCCGACCAGATCGTGAACTTCCACTTCGTGACTCAAGGCGAGCTCTTCATCATTCTGGAAGGAGGCCAGGAGACCCTTGTTAAGGCGGGCCAGGTCGTGCTCCTGCCGCATAACAGTCTCCATGTCCTCGCCAGCGCCCCCAATCTTCCTACGAAGAACGCCGGGGAGGTCATGGAGGACCCCACCGGACCTGGGCCGGCGCGGCTCATTTACGGCGGAGACGGCGCACGCACGCGCATGGTGTGCGGGTTCCTCGGTGGGAACGCCCAGCTCCACCCCCTCCTCTCAAACCTGCCCCCCATCATCACGATCGATCTCGCCGCACTGCCAAGCGGCGCCTGGTTGGCGAGCAGCTTTGCGTTCGCGATGCAGACGCTCGCCGAGGATGTGGCGGGTTCGGCCAGCGTACTCGCCAAGGTTTCGGAACTGATGTTCGTCGAGGCCGTGCGCCGCTACCTGAGCACCTTGCCGGATGAACAGACGGGCTGGCTGGCGGGGCTGCGCGACCCGTCTATCGGACGGGCGCTCGCCCTGATGCACGCCAGGGCGGCGGAGGACTGGACCGCCGACGCCATCGCGCGAGAGATAAACCTGTCCCGTTCCGCCTTCGCAGAGCGATTCACGTCATTGGTCGGGGTGCCGCCCATGCGGTACCTGCTGAACTGGCGAATGGATCTGGCCAGGCATCGCCTCCGAGACACCAATCAGCTTGTCGCCCAGATCGCCTACGAAGTGGGTTACGAGTCGGAGGCGGCGTTTGCCCGTGCATTCCGCCGCGAGGTCGAGCTGCCGCCCGCAGCTTGGCGAGCAGAGCACTCCTAGGTTTGATCCCGGGCTCAAGCCTTCCGGTTCAGGGTGACGGCGGTGGCGTCGCTGGCCACGGCGGCGCCGCCGGCGGCATAGCCGACGCCGGGCGCCCGCTGGGCGGCGACTTCCTGGGCGACGGCCTTCACCAGGCCTTCGGTCAGGGTGCGCGCCGCCTGCAGGCCGACCGCGTGGCGTTCCATCACCGCCTCGAAGGCTCGGGTGGCGTCCGCCAGGCGCAGCCGGGCGTCGCGCGGCGCCGCGCGGATCAGGTCGGGGTTCATCTTCACCCGGGCGCATTCGTGCCGATAGAGGTTGGCCAGCTTGGCCGTCTCATCCAGCTCGGAGGCGACGTCGAGGACGCGTCGCTGTTCGAAGGCGGCCGCCTCCACCGACAGCCGACCGTTCAGGGTCTGGGTCAGGGTGATGAGCTGCTCCACCCGGTCGGCGGCGTCGGTCGCCGAAAGGGCCATCAGTCTGCCTCCCGCAGCGGGGCCGCGCCCGCCTGCGCCTCGGGGGCGGCGGGGGCCGTCTGGGTCGCGCCGGGGGCCGGCGTCTCCGTCAGGCCCTGCATCTGGAGCATCTGGCGCTGGACGGTGTCAGCCAGGCCGATGCCGCCCGAGCGGACCATCTGTCGGGACATCGCGTCGACCATGAAGGAGCGGAAGGTGGCCTCGCCCTGGCCGCCGCCGAACATGCCGTCCGTGGGCAGCTGGTTGAAGATCGGCTGCAGCATCGACGACAGGAAGGCCGCCTCGAAGTCCTCGGCCGTCTTGCGGATGGCCGCGGCCGTGTGGGCGCCGGCCGCGCTGGGCGCGCGGGGGCCGGCCAGGACATCGACCGGAACGGGGGCGGCGGTCAGAGCGCTCATCACATCACCTCGATGTCGGCCTGCAGGGCGCCGGCGGCCTTGATGGCCTGAAGGATGGAGATCATGTCGCGGGGACTGACGCCCAGGGCGTTGAGCCCGCTGACCAGGGTCTGCAGGGAGACGCCGGAGCGCAGCATGATCAGCTGTCGCCCGCGCTCCTCGTCGACCGAGACGTCCGACTGGGGCACGACGGCGGTCTGGCCCTGGCTGAAGGGCGCGGGCTGGCTGACCGAGGGGGTCTCCTGAATGGAGATGGTCAGGTTGCCCTGGGCGATGGCCACGGTGGAGACCCGCACGTTCTCGCCCATGACGATGACGCCGTTGACCTCGTCGATCACCACCTTGGCCGGCGCGTCGACGTCGACTGAAAGGTTCTCGATCGAGGTGATGAAGTTGACGATGTCTCCGCCCGCAGGCGCGCGCAGCACCACGGTGGTGGGGTTCTCGGCGTACGCCGTGCCCGGGCTGCGGCCGTTGATCGCGTCGGCGATCCGGCGGGCGGTGGTGAAGTCGGGGTTGCGCAGCGTCAGACGCACCTGCTGCATCTGCTGCATCTGGAAGGCGATCTCGCGTTCCACGATGCCGCCCGAGGCGATGCGGCCCGAGGTAGGCACGCCCTTGGTGACCGAGGATCCGGATGCGCCCGAGGCGGAGACGGAACCGGTCTGCACCGTGCCCTGGCCGACCACGTAGGTCTGGCCGTCCGCACCCATCAGCGGCGTGACCAGCAGGGTTCCGCCCAGCAGGCTCTTCGCGTCGCCCAGGGCCGAAACCGTGACGTCGACCCGCGAGCCGGAGGCCGCGAAGGCGGGCAGTTCGGCCGTGACCATGACGGCGGCGACGTTCTTGGTATTGAGCACGGCGTCGCGGGTGTTCACCCCCAGCCGCTCGAGCATGGCTTCCAGGCTCTGGCGGGTCATCGGCGAGTTGCGCAGCGAGTCGCCCGTGCCGTTCAGGCCCACGACGATGCCGTAGCCGACCAGCTGGTTGCGGCGGACGCCCTCGACGTCGACGATGTCCTTGATCCGCGAGCCCGCCAGCGCCGGCTCCGCGAACCCGAGCACGGCGAAGGAAAACAGCAGGGCGGCGACGAAGCGGTGCATGGCGCGCTCTTCACGTTAAGCATAATTCGTCCACGCCCATGCCAGCTTCGTGCCACGGGGAAGCGTGGGAAAATCGCACGAAAACAGAGTGTTGGTGCGGTCCTTGACGGATGCAGGCAGCCGCCCGGCAGAAACTGCCCGGCCGTTAAGGTTTCGGTGACGGGGCGGACCGAAAACTGCGCTCAGGCTTACTGAGGTTCAGGCGTCCCATGAAGGTGAACGGTCCGCGCGGCGCGCCTCCGGCAGGCGCCCCCTCCGGGGCCCGGCCCGCCCAGACGCAGGGCTTTTCGATTCCGACCGATTCCGCCGCGCGCAGCGAGGCCGCCGCCGGCGCAGCGCGAGCTTCCGGCGTGAGCGCCGTCGGCTCGCTGGATGCGCTGCTGGCCCTGCAGGAGGCCGAGGGTCCGACCGAGCGCCGACGTCGCGCCGTGCGCCGGGGCGGCCGCATTCTGGACGTGCTGGAGAAGATCAAGCTGGCGCTGCTGGACGGGCAGGGCGCCGGGGCCGAGCTGGAGCGGTTGGTTCGCGCGGTGCGCGAGGAACGTATCCAGACGGGCGATTCCAGCCTCGACGGGGTGCTGGACGAGATCGAAACAAGGGCCGCGGTCGAGATGGCCAAGGCCGAAATGTCACGGCTTGCGGCTTAACGAAGCTTGACCGTGAGCCGACGTAAAACCGCCGTTGAATGACCACGGTTCGATGGCTATAGACCGGCTGCTCGATAGGGGGGCGCTGTTTAGCGTGAGGCGTCGATGAACGCGTTAGCGTCAGTAGGTAAAGCCGAAGAGTATCGTCCGACAGACGACGAACCCTTCATGAATGAGCGACAGCTCGAGTATTTCCGCAACAAGCTGCTGATCTGGAAGGACGAGATCCTCAAGGAATCTCGCGAAACCATCGGCAACCTGCAGGCCGAGACCGAGAACCACCCCGACCTGGTGGATCGCGCGTCTTCGGAAGCGGACCGCGCGCTTGAACTGCGCACCCGCGACCGGCAGCGGAAACTGATCTCCAAGATCGACGAGGCGCTGCGGCGCATCGAGGACGGTTCCTACGGCTACTGCGAGGAGACCGGCGAGCCCATCGGGCTGGCGCGGCTCGAGGCCCGCCCGACCGCCACCATGTCGGTCGAGGCGCAGGAGCGTCACGAACGCCGCGAGCGGGTCCACCGGGACGATTGATCCGGGCCGCCCGGTGTTGACACCGGGCGCTTGGTGATCGACCTACGCGACCTCAATCGAGGTATGCGTCTCCATGACCGTGAAGGTTCGCTTCGCACCGTCCCCGACGGGTCGGCTGCACGTCGGCAACGTCCGCACCGCGCTGGCCAACTGGCTTTTCGCCAAGGGGCAGGGCGGGACCTTCGTGCTGCGCATCGACGACACCGACCTGGAGCGCTCGACCAAGGCGTTCGAGGACGGCATCAAGGCCGACCTAACCTGGCTCGGCATGGCCTGGGACGAGACGGACAGCCAGTCGAAGCGCTTCGCCCATTACGAGTCCGCGGCTGAAAAGCTGAAGGCCGCCGGGCGTTTGTATCCCGCTTATGAGACGCAGGACGAGCTGACCCACCGGCGCAACATGCAGCGCAAGCTGGGCAAGCCGCCGATCTACGACCGCGCCGCGCTCCGGCTGACCCCCGAGCAGATCGCCGCCTACGAGGCCGAGGGGCGTAAGCCGCACTGGCGCTTCAAGCTGGAAGGCCGGCGGGTGGTCTGGAACGACCTGGTGCGAGGCGAGTGCGATGTGGATACGGCGTCCATGTCGGATCCGGTTCTGATCCGCGAGGACGGATTGTTCCTCTACACCCTGCCGTCGGTGGTCGATGACATCGAGATGGGGATCACGCACGTGATCCGTGGCGAGGATCACGTCACCAACACCGGCGCCCAGATCGAGATCTTCGAGGCGCTGGGCGCCGCCGCGCCTGCCTTCGCGCACATGCCGCTGCTGGTCGACGCGTCAGGCGCCGGCCTGTCCAAGCGGGACCTGGAAGGCAAGCTGGCCATCGGCAACCTGCGCGACGCGGGCTACGAGCCACTGGCCGTGGTCAGCTATCTGGGCCGCATCGGCACCTCCGACACGGTCGAACCGATGGCGTCGAACCTGGCCCTGGCCGAGACCTTCGCCTTCGAGAAAATGGGCCGCGCCCCGGCGCGCTTCCACGAGGACGACCTCGACCGGCTGAATGCGGGTGTCCTGCACGCCATGGCCTACGCGGCGGCCCGGCCGCGGCTCGAAGCGCTGGGCATTGATCTGGGCGAGCGCTTCTGGAACGCCATCCGGGCCAACCTGGGCCGCTTCGAGGACGCCGCCGGCTGGGCGGCGGTGGTGAGGGGGCCTGTCCACCCGGTGATCGAGGAGGCGGACCTGATCCGCACGGCGGCCGAGCTGCTGCCCCAGACCCTGGACGAATCCAGCTGGTCCGCTTGGGCCGAGGCGGTGAAGAACGCGACCGGGGCCAAGGGACGCGGCTTGTTCCGGCCGCTCCGGCTGGCGGTGACGGGACAGGAGCACGGCCCGGACATGTCCGCCTTCCTGCCGGTCATCGACCGGGAGCGCGTCGCCCGCCGCCTGGCGGGCGAGGCGGCCTGAGCAAGAAAAGCCCCGCCGGCTCGCGCAGGCGGGGCAGTGCTGTACGGAGCGCGGGTAGGGGACGCTCCGGCCTGTTGGTCCGGTCAGCGAGCGGCTACGTTGCAGGCGGTCACAGCCTCTTCCGACAGGGTCTCGCCTTGCCAGCGGAAGGCCGAGACGGCGCCCAGGCGGGCGACCACCCGGCGGCAGGCGCGGTCGGCGGTCTGGCTCTTGCCGCCCGAAGCGACGCAGGCGCCATCGGCGCACTTCCACACGGCTCCGTCGATGATGACCTTGCCGGGCGCGCTGGCGCCGTTGGCAAGCGTCAGACTGGTGCTCGCGCCCGGCTGGGCGAATGCGCCGCCGGCGGCGGCGAGGGAAAGGGCGAGCGTGAGGGCGATGATACGCATGATCCTGGTCTCCTGAACTGCGCCGGGGAGGGCGCAGGGACCATGGTGCGTTTTTTAAAAGGACTGTCAAGGTCAGTCCTTTTAAAAAACGCACTGTAACCGCCGCCGTTACAGCTCGAGTCGCGGCTCGGGGAAGACGGTCAGGCTGGGAAGGGCCGGCCGCTCAGGCGGCTTCGGCGGGCTTGGTCAGGGCGCCGATGATCTGGTCGATGGAATCGACCGAAACCCAGGCTTCGCGGAAATCCGGCGGGGTCAGGTTGGCTTCGATCGTGTGCTCGAAGAGCTGGAACAACGGGTTCCAGAATCCGTCCAGGTTCGCGAAGACGACCGGTTTCTGGTGCAGGTCCAGCCGCCGCCAGGACAGCAGTTCGACGATTTCCTCCAGCGTGCCGATGCCGCCGGGGAGCACGACGAAGGCGTCACTCTCCTGGAACATGATCATCTTCCGCTCGTGCATGTTCGGCACGACGATGGTTTCGACCTCGTCGAACAGGATTTCCCGCGAACGCAGGAAATCGGGCATGATGCCCAGCACCCGGCCGCCGGCCTCGTGGGCGCCACGCGCAACCCGGCCCATCAGGCCCACGCCGCCGCCGCCGTACACCAGCCGCATGTCATTCGCCGCCAGGTCCTTGCCGAACTGGGTGGCGGCGTCGAGATAGCGGGGATCCGCCTGGTTCGACGATCCACAATAGACGCACACGGAATCGGGGCGCCGGAAAGCGCTGGGCATAGGCTCTTAACTCCAGGACGGGTAGGCGCTTGCGTGCGCGCCCGTTCGAAACGATCTAGCTAGACTCGGGTTTCCGGCAATGAAAGGCAAGGCATGACGCTGCGGGCGGGAATTTTGGGGATGGCGGCGCTGGCCGCGCTCCTGACCGCCTGCGGGCGCAAGCCCAATCCGAACGCGCCGGCCCCGCCCAGCGAGGCGGAGAAGGCCGGCTACCTGCCGGCCCCGCAGGTGCTGACCGTGGAGGCTGCGCCCGACGGAGCACCCGTGATCCGTGGCAAAGCTCGTCCCTCCGGACGCATCCGCGCGACCCTGCCCTCGGGGGAGGCCTACGGCGCGACAGCGGATTCCCAGGGCCGATTCGAGCTCGAACTGCCCCCGGGACGCTCGGCGGTGATGGTGGCGATCTCGGCCGAGGACGCGGGGCGGTCGACGCCGGCCGAAGGCTGGCTGTTCGTTCCGCCCGGGGACTACGCCCGCGCGGTCATGCTGCGGGCGGGAGCGCCGTCCTTTGCGCTCTCGCCCGCTTCGCCACTGATCTCGGTCGTCGATTTCGACGCCGCCGGCGCGGCCGGAGTCTCGGGACGGGCCGGTCCCGGGCTGGAAGTCCGATTGACGGTCGACGGGACGCCCGCCGCCCAGGACCGCGCCGACGAGAACGGCGCCTACACCCTGCGCCTGGGCCCGCGCTCGGGCCTGCACCGGCTGCACGCCCTGGCGGACGGGCGCAGCCAGGAGCGGGTGGTGGACTTCAGCCCCCTGGCCCAACCGCCGACGGGGGCCTTCGCCGTCGCCCGGGTCGCCGACGGCTGGCGCATCGACTGGCGCCCGCCCGGAGGCGGCGCCCAGACCACCTATGTGTTCAGCGGTGGAAGCCCGGGCGGCGCTTCGTGAGAGGCGCAACGTTCCGGGGCTCGCGGCGCGACGCCCCCCTGATGGTCGAGGGTCCGCAACCCGGCGCCCTGAAGGCGCTCGGCGACCTGGTTCGCCTCGTGCTGCGCTCACGCGCGCCCGGGCTTGCCTGGCGCGTCGCGGCGGCCCTGATCCTGACGGTTGCGGGCAAGGCGCTGGGAGTCGCGGCGCCCCTGCTGCTGGGCAAGGCGGTGAACGCCCTGGCGGACGGCCGCAGCGCCGGGGAAGGCATGGCCCTGGCGTTCGCGGGCCTGGCGGCCGGCTGGGCGTTCGTGCGCTTCGTGGCGGCCGCAGCCCCGCAGGCGCGCGACGCCCTGTTCCAGTCGGTGTCCCTGGCCGCCCAGCGCCGCGCGGCCGCCGAAGCCTTCGCCCACGCGCTGCTCCTGTCCCTGGATTATCACCAGACCAAGCGCACCGGCGCCCTGTCGCGCACCATCGACCGCGGCGCCCGTGCGGTGGACTTCCTGATCCGGATGCTGCTGTTCACCCTGGCGCCGAGCGCCCTGGAGCTGGTGCTGGCCGCGGGCGTGTTGTGGGGCGTCTACGACTGGACCTTCGCGGCCGCGGCGGTTGCGACGGTCGGTGTCTACGGGGTCCTGACCTTCGCCATCTCGGACTGGCGCATCCGCCATCGTCGGGAGCTGAACGAGGCCGACTCCGAGGCGGCCGGGCGGGCGGTCGATGCGCTTTTGAACTACGAGACCGTGAAGTCGTTCGGCGCGGAGGCCCGGGCGGCGGCGGACTATGACCGCGCCCTGGCTGACTATACGGCGGCCTCGGCCAAGGCGACGGGCTCCCTGGCCCTGCTGAACATCGTGCAGGGCGCGGTGATGAGCCTGGGGCTGGGCGTCATGGCGGTGCTGGCCGGCTTCGAGGTCAGCGCCGGCCGCATGGGGCCGGGCGATGTGACCGCGGTCGTGCTGGTGCTGATTGGCCTGTACACGCCCCTGAACATGCTGGGCTTCGCCTATCGGGAGGTGCGGCAGGCCTTCATTGACATGGAGGCGATCAACGCCCTGGCGCGCGAGCAGCCCGAGGTGGCCGACGCGCCGGACGCCGGCGACCTGCCGGCCGGATCGGCGAAGGGGGCCGACCTTCGCTTCGAACACGTGGGCTTCCAGCACGACCAGCGCGCCGGCGGAGGGCTGCAGGACCTGACGTTCCGGGCGCGGCCGGGGATGACCGTCGCGGTGGTGGGACCGTCCGGCTCGGGCAAGACCACCCTGGTGCGCCTGGCGCTGCGGCTGATCGATCCCCAGAAGGGAAGGGTGCGGATGGACGGCGCGGACCTGAAGTCGGTCCGCCAGGCCTCGCTGCGCTCGGCGATCGCGCTGGTCCCCCAGGACGTTGCCCTGTTCAACGACACGCTTCAGGCCAACGTCGCCTTCGGCAAGCCGGGCGCGACCCTCGAAGCGGTCTGGCGGGCGCTGGAAGCCGCCGAGCTGGCGGAGTTCGCGCGCAGCCTCCCCGACGGGCTGGACACGCGGGTGGGCGAGCGGGGACTCAAGCTGTCCGGCGGCGAGCGCCAGCGCGTCGGCATCGCCCGCGCCCTGCTGGCCGATCCGCGCCTGTTGATCCTCGACGAAGCCACCTCGGCGCTGGACAGCCGCACCGAGGCCGCGATCCAGCGGACCCTGCGGGCGGCGATGGCCGGTCGGACCACCCTGGTGGTGGCGCACCGGCTCTCGACCATCGTCGACGCAGACCTGATCCTGGTGCTCAAGGCCGGTCGAGTGGTCGAGCGAGGAAGCCACGCCGAACTCATCGCCCTGGACGGCGAGTACGCCTCGCTCTGGCGGCGCCAGACGCGCGGACGCGCCTGAGCCGCCGGATCGGCCGACCGGCCTATTCCGCCGCGGCCGGCACCGGCAGGGCGCCGGGCTCGTCGTTGGCGGGGATCGCATCGACGGGCCGGTTCTTCGGCTTGAGGCGGAAGAACTTCCGGAAGCCGTCGTAGGCCCCGAGCATCACGGGGGTGACCAGCAGGGTCAGCAGGGTCGCGAAGGTCAGGCCCCACACGATCGCGCCGGCCATCTGCACCCACCACTCCGAACCCGGCGGCTTGTACTCGACGGTGCCGGTGCGGAAGCTGGGATCGACCTGGAACATGAGCGGCAGCAGGCCGACCACCGCGGTCAGGGTGGTCAGCAGCACGGGCCTGAAGCGCATGGCCGCGGCGCGCAGGGCGGCGCGGTTGCTGGGCTCGCCGGCGCGGTAGACCTGGAAGAAGGTGTCCACGAGCACGATGTTGTGGCCCACGATCACCCCGGCCAGGGCCACGACCCCGGTGCCGCACATGATGATCGAGATGTAGTCGAACGTGCCGAGCACGTTGATCTGGATGCCCAGCAACACCCCGATGGTGGAGAGCACCACGGCGAACAGGGTGCAGAACGCCCCCCAGAAGCTGTTGAACTGCCAGAGCAGGATGACGCCCATCATGAACAGCGACACCAGCATGGCGATCATGAAGAACTGGCCGGCCTCCTGGGTCTCCTCGTCGCCGCCGCGGAACTTCCAGGCGACCGAGGGGGCGATCCCGGCCCGCTCGATGGCCGGCTTCAGGCGTTCGACGACCTGGTTGGCGGCGACGCCTGGCGCGGCGTTGGCCTGCACGAGGATCAGCCGCTGGCCATCGCGGCGATTGATGGTGTCGACCTGCGGCGCAGCCTGGCGGCGCACGAAGTAGGAGGCAGGCACCGCGCCGTTGGGCGTGGTGATCTTCAGCCGGTCGAAGCTGGACAGGTTGCGCTGGTCGGCCGGGAAGCGGACGCGGATGTCCAGCTCGTCCTGCACGTCGTCGGGCCGGTAGCGGCCGGCGAGCACGCCGTTGGTGGCGAACTGGATGGCCTGGCCGACGCCCAGCACGCTGACGCCGTAGCGTCCGGCGGCCTCGCGGTCGACGGTCAGGTCCCACTCCATGCCCGGCGAGGTGCGGCTGTCCTCGATGTCGATCAGCTGGCCGGTGCGGCGCATCTCGGCCAGCACCTTGTTGGCGGCGGCGTTCAGTTCCGCGTTGTCCGGCCCGCGCAGCTGGATCTGGATGTCCTTGCCTCCGGACGGTCCGTTCTGCGGCGTGCGAACCTCGATGCCGATGCCGTCGGTGTTCTCGACGCGCCGACGGACCAGGTCGACGATGTCCTCGCCGGTGAGGCCCAGCTTCTTGCGCTCGGCATAGTCGACGAACTCGAGACGGACCGAACCGATGGTGTCGGCCGGCGGCCCGCCGCCGAAGGCCCCGCCGCCGCCCTGGCGACCGACCCGGGCGAAGACGGTTTCGACGCCGCGGATGTTCTGCAGGCGGGCCTCGACCTGGCTGACCAGCTGGTTCATCGCCGGAGTGGACAGGTTGCCCCGCGCCTTGACGAAGACGGTCACGCGGGGCGGGTCCTCCTTGAGGAAGAATTCGGTCTTGTGCGGGCTCATGGCGAACCAGGTGATGACGCCCGCCACCACCAGGAAGGTCGCGCCCAGCACGATCCAGGGCTTGCGGATGGCCTGCCAGACGAAGTTGGCATAAGCGCCCATGAAGCCGTGCATCTGCAGCGGGTCGCCCTCTTCGGAGCGCTTGATGTTCTCGGCCTCGGCCGCGTGCTCGGCCGACCGCTTGCCGAAGATCGAGCCCAGCGCCGGCGTGAAGATGAGGGCCACGAAGATCGAGGAGCCGAGCACGAAGAAGAGGGTGATCGGCAGGTAGCTCATGAACTTGCCGGCGATCGAGTTCCAGAACAGGAACGGCACGAACGCGCACAGGGTGGTCAGGATGCCGTTGGCGACCGGCCAGAACATGCGTTCGCCGGCGAGCGCGTAGCTCTCCTCCTTCGAGAAGCCCTCTGCCATCTTCCGGTCGGCGAACTCGACCACCACGATGGAGCCGTCGACCAGCATGCCCACGGCCAGCACCAGGCCGAACATGACCATCTGGTTGAGCGTGATGTTGTTGGCCTGCAGGAACAGGAAGGCCAGCATGAAGCAGATCGGGATCGCGGTGCCGACCATCAGGCCGGCGCGGATGCCCAGCGACGCCACCACGATGATCATCACGAGGATGACCGCGATGATCAGGCCGCTCTCCAGCAGGTTCAGGGTGCGGTTGATGTCCTCGGAGTCGTCCGAGGTGAAGGTCAGTTGCACGCTCTGAGGCCAGGCCTTGCGCTCCTGTTCGACCATCGCCCGCACCGCGGCGGAGGTGTCCAGGATGTTGGCGCCGGGGCGTTTGACCACGCCGACAGTGAGCGACCGCTCGCCGTCGATGCGCGACATGGAAGTCGGCTCCTTGAAGGTGCGCAGCGCCGTGGCGACGTCGCCCAGGGTGACCACGCGGTCGCCGTTGGTCTTGATCGGCAGGGCCAGCACGTCCTCGGGCTTGTCGATGACGCCAGGGATCTTCACGGCGAAGGCGCCGTGCTCGGTGGTCAGGTTGCCGGCCGCCACAAGCTGGTTGTTGGCCCGGATCACGCCCGCCAGTTCATTGGCGGTGATGCCGTAGGCCTCCATCTTGACCGGATCGATATTGACCTCGAGCAGTTCCTCGCGGCCGCCGTAGATCTCGGCGCGCAGCACGCCGGGCAGGGTCTCGAGCCGGTCCTGAAGGTCGCGCGCCAGCCGATACAGCTCACGCTCCGGCGCGGGGCCGTGGAGCGCGATGTTCATGATCGGGTCCTGGTTGGCGTTGTATTCCTCGATGATGGGCTCGAGGGCGTCGGGAGGGAACCGGCCGCGCGCCTGATCGATCTTGGCGCGCACGTCGTTGATGGTCTTCTCCTTGTCGAAGTTGACCGGAAACTCGAGCACGATGGTCGCCGCGCCCTGGCTGGCGACGGCGTTCATTTCCTTGACCCCCTCGAGCGACTTCAGCGCCACCTCCATGGGGCGCACGAGCAGGCGTTCGGAATCCTCCGGCGAGACGCCCGGGTAGGGCACGGTCACCGAGATGAAGGGGAAGACGATGTTCGGCTGGCTCTCGCGCGGCAGCGTGAGATAGGCCGTGATCCCGAACAGGGTGGCGACCAAAGTGATGGCCAGAACCACCTTGCGGCGTTTGATGGCGCTCTTGATGAGGTTCGAGATCATGACTGCACTCCGCGCCGGTCGCCGCTGCTAGCGCAGCGTGACGCGCACCCTCTCGCCTTCGGAAACATAGGACTGGCCGACGGTGATCACCTTGGTCGGCCCGCTCAGGCCGGACACCCAGACGCCGTTCGCGGTCTCTTCGATGACCTGCACGGGCGCGAAGGCGACACGGTCGGCGCCCTGGACATAACGCACGCCCTGGCGGCCCGAGGAGTCCAGCACGATGGCCGTGACGGGCACCAGATGGGCGTCGACCTGTCCGGCCTCGACCTGCAGCTCGGCGGAGAGGCCGGCCCGGATCGCGGCGCCGGGATTGGGAACCACCACTTCGACCCGGTAGGTGCGGGTCTGCTCGTCGGCCTGCTGGGAGACGAAGCGCACCACGCCGCGGACGATCTGGCCGCCTGACAGTTTGGCCGTGGCCGAGGCGCCGACCCGCAGGCGGCCGGCCTCGGTCTCCGAAACGTCGCCGACGATCAGGATCGGCTGCAGCTCGACCACCGTGCCGCAGGGCTGGCCGGGCGACAGGTAGGAGCCGATTTCCGCGTCGCGATTGTCGAAAACCCCAGCAAAGGGGGCGCGGATGTTGACCTGGTCCAGCACGATGCGGGCCTGGGCCAGCTGGGCGCGCGCGCCGTCCAGTTCAGCCTTGGCGGCCAGCACCTGGGTCTCGGACCGGAAGCCACGGGCCTTGAGCTCCTGGGCGGCCTTGTACTGAAGCTCTTCCGAGTGAACCGTCGCCTGGGCCTGGTCGACGGCGGCCTGGCGCGCGTCCACGTCGAGGCGGCACAGGATCTGGCCGCGCTGCACGAAGGCGCCCTCGCGGGTCGGGGTGGCGGCGACGAGGCCGGCGGTCTCGGCCCGGACCTGGACGGACCGGGTGCCCTCGGTGCGGCCGCGGATGGTGACCAGGTTGGCGCGCACCACGTCGGGCGAGAGCACCGCCTGCACGGCCTGAATCTCGTCCTTCTTCGGCGGTTCCGCCTGAGCCTTTTCGGCGAAGAAGACGCCGCGGATGACGAACCAGCCGACGACGGCGATGACCACCCCTGCGATGAAGATGTGGGAAGGCTTGAGTTTCATGCCGGTAACCTGAGAGTGCACTTGCTCGTCTGACGCGAGCCTGTCCTTGCTGCGGTAGATGCGGCCCATCACGCGCGCGGGCAAATGAATTCCCGGTAATTGCTTATCGGTAATGTTGCCGCACCCGTGATCAAATGGCGGTTCGCGGAGGCTTGATCGCAGCCGCGCGGAGCGGTTGGTTGGACGCCGGGCGGTCACCCTGGACGGAGCGATCCATGAGCGACGAACTGACGTTCTACACCAACCCCATGTCCCGCGGGCGCATCGTGCGCTGGATGCTGGAGGAAGTCGGCCGGCCCTATCGCACGGAGGTGCTGGACTACGGCACGACCATGAAGGCGCCGGCGTACCTGGCCATCAACCCCATGGGAAAGGTGCCCGCGATCCGACACGGGGAGACGGTGGTGACCGAGGCCGGGGCCGTCTGCGCCTATCTCGCCGACGCCTTCCCCGAGGCAGGCCTGGCGCCCGCGCACGGAGACCGGGCGCGCGGCGCCTATTACCGCTGGATGTTCTATGCCGCGGGGCCATTCGAGGCGGCGGTGACGAACCGGTCCCTGAACGTGGTCGTTCCGCCCGAGCGCAAGGGGATGGTGGGCTACGGCAGCTTCGAGGACGTCATGGACACGCTCGAGTATGCCGTCACCCGGTCCGAGTACGTCGCCGGCGACCGGTTCACCGCCGCCGACGTCTATTTCGGATCGTCGATCGGCTGGGGCCTGATGTTCGGGTCCATCGAGAAGCGCCCGGCGTTCGAGGCCTATTTCGCCCGGCTGGCGGGGCGCCCGGCCGCGGTCCGGGCCCGCGAGATCGACGACGAGCTGATCGCCAGCGCGCAGGCCAAGGGCTAGCGCGAAGCGGCGACAGGCGCAGCGATCTGGGGGGATCGAGTGGCTCCGCGGGTAGGATTCGAACCTACGACCAGCCGATTAACAGTCGGCTGCTCTACCACTGAGCTACCGCGGATCAGTCACTCGGAGGCGCGGTATTACAGGCGGAGTCGCGGGTGCGCAATACGTCCTGGCGGGCCAAAAAGCCGCCTGGCGCCGATATGTGGTTTTCAGGCAGAAAAAAAGCCCGACACGAGGTCGGGCTCTTGAAGTTCGGTGATGGTGGGGTGTCTCCGAGAAGAAGACGCTCTCCTAAGTCTGCCGATTTGGTTAACAGCGACTTAACCGTGATCAGGAGTCCACCTTCACGAGGTTGTCGTCCGAGTTGCGGTCGATCCGCTTGTTGTAGGGATCGACGCCGACCCAGGTCGGGGCGCGGTCGACGGTGAAGCGCAGGGTTTCCGGGCCGCTCTTCAACGGCATGGCGCGGAACATCACCACGTCCTCCTTGCCGAAGCCGGGCTTGCCGGGCTCGGCCGTGAACAGGCCGATGTCGAAGGTCTCGTCGAGCGGCGCGTCGGTCTCCTTGCCCTTGGCGTCCGCGTAGAGCTTGCGGGCGTCGAGGGTGATGGTGACGTCGAAGCGGCCGTCGGGACGCCGGCGCACCGTGGCGCTCTTGGCCTTCAGGTCATAGAGGGTGATCTTCTCGAACAGGTCCGTGATCAGGTTCTGCAGGCCCTGGTCGTCCCCTGCCTCGGCCCGGAAGGCCGCGACCAGGTCACGCGAGGTGGGGTAGGGCGCATTGTGGAATGCGTACTGGGCCAGCACGCGGCGCAGGGCGGCGTTCACCCGCTCCTCGCCCATCTGGTCCTTGAGCAGGTACATGGCCAGCGAACCCTTGCGATAGTGGACGTAGTCCTGGTTCTCGTTGCGGGCCAGTGGCTGTTCCCCGATCAGGTCGCCGCCGCGCGCGCGCAGGTAGCGGTCCAGTTCGTACTTCAGGAATTTGCGGATGTGATCCGGTCCGTAGAGGTGTTCCATCACCATCAGGGCCGAGTACTGCGCCAGGGTCTCGGACAGCATCGTCATGCCCTGCTCGTTGGCCCCGATGATCTGGTGCGCCCACCACTGGTGCGCGATCTCGTGGGCGCCGACGTAGGTGACGTAATCGATCTTGTCGGGGTCACGGATATCGGCCGTGAAGCCGAGGTTCTCGGACCAAGGCACCGTGTTGGCGAACGACTGGGCGAACGAGCCGGCGAAGGCCGGAAACTCGATGTAGCGGATCTGCCGGAACTGGTAGGGGCTGAAGTTGGCCTGGAAATAGTCGAGGCTGAGCTCCGCGGCGCGGATCATGCGGTCCACGTTCCACGGGTGGCCCGGGTAGTAGAAGACGCTGATCTCGACGCCCTTGTGAGTCTCGGTTTTCACCGCGTAGCGGGCGGACTGGATCGAGAAGAAGTTCAGGATCGGCGACTCGCTGACGAAGTGCGCCGTGCGACGGCCGTTGCGGGTGACGTCGGACCGTTTGTAGCCGGGCGCGATCGGGGTCTGATCGGCGACGGTGGTGATCGTGATGTCCGAATTCACGAAGCCGGAATCATTGCGCAGATAGTTGAAGCGGTCGGCGCCGGGCGTACCGAGCTCAGGGATGCGCAGCTGGCGCGGCAGCTTGTACTTGTGGCGCTTGGCCGGGTCCTGAAGCAGGGACGTCCGGTCCATGCCGATCAGGGGCGCGATCTCGTTGTTGGAGATGAAGGTGCCGTTGTCGGCGACCCGGGTCATGTTGCCCCGGTTGCGGAAGCCGCGCTGCGACAGGTCCGTGACGAATCCGACGGTGCGCGTCTCGCCCGGCTGCATCGGCGTGTCGAAGGTGTAGACGAAGTAGTTGAACCGGTCGTAGGCCCTGGTCAGTCGCGCGCCGGGCACGCTGAGCGTCATCTTCAGATCCCGGTCCGCGCGCAGATGCACCTGGGTCACCGGACCGCTGGTGTCGTTGCGCAGCACATAGCTGCCGCGGGTCTTCACCCCCGGCTGATGAGGATAGAGGTCGACGTTCAGCTTGACCCCGATGATCTGGGGCTGAGGGGTCGTCTCGTACTTCAGTAGCTCGTGCTCATAGGCGGCCAGCCACTGCTCTTCCTCGATACGCGTGCGGTAGGTGTTCCAGACGTTCGTGTTGACGTAGATGAAGGCGCCCGCGCCGATGAAGACCAGGAGGGCGACCAGGGCCACGACGCCGGCGCCGCCCTTCAGGCGGCGGGGCAGACGCGCGAAGCGCGGAGCAAGGCGGGTTTCCGCACCGCGGCGCAGCAGGGCGTAGGACAGCACCAGCAGGATCACCGCGAAGGCGCTCCAATAGAGCTGGAACCAGCTGCGGGCGATCCAGAACTGGCCGAGCCCGTTCATGTCGGACGTGGGCGTGCCCGGCCAGCCGCCGTAGTTGTAGAGGTTGTGTTCGAACCCCAGGTTGTCGAGGACGATGCCGCTGATCAGCCACAGCAGCATGATCCCCCAGCCCCAGAACTTGTGCGGCACCAGGGTCTGGACGAACACCGACAGGACGGCGAACAGCATCAGCGTCACCGTCATGGGGGCGATGTACCAGACCAGGTACTTGTCGAACTCGAAGTCGGTCACCCCGTGCGAGGCCTGCACGATCACCGCGGCGATCACGCCGAACACCAGGGTCGAGACCAGCACCAGGGCGATGGTGACGGTCTTGGGGATGATGAAGACCCAGTCGGGGGCGGAAGAGGCGTCCACGATCTCGTGGACCTTGCGGTCCTTTTCCCGCCAGACCAGTTCGCCGGCGTAGTAGGCGGCGATGATGGTGGCGATCAGTCCCATGTTGCCGCTGATCGCGTCGATCACGATCCGGGTCAGCAGGATGGTCTGGGTGCCGTAGATCTCGCCGGTGAAATAGAGCTGCGCCACTGACAGGGCGATGCCGATGACCACCAGCACGATGTAGGCGGGGCTGAGGAACACCTGGCCCAACTCGAACTTCACCCGGCGGAGCAACTGGGCGACGGCGGTCGAGGCGTTGTAGGCCGGATGCGGCAGCGGTCCCGCGCCGGCGGCGACGGTCGGCTGTGAATCGGCGAGCGCCGCAAGCTTCTGCTTCTTGTTGGCCTTCGCCGGCTTTTCGCTGAAGCGGAAGGTAAGGAAGGCCAGCACCAGGAACAGCGCCGAAAGGCCCAGCGCCAGCAGGCGGTTCCAGAGGATCACCCCGTCCAGCGCCGGCAGCACCGTATTGCGCTCCAGGGTGGTGTAGTACTTCGTGGCCAGGCCGAAGGCGCCCGAGCCGAGCGGTTCGAGGTAGGCGAGGGTCTCCTCGAATTCGGGCTTCTGTCCCAGTACGCCGGTGACGACGAAGTAGCCGATCAGGAACGCGACCGCCGCCACGTAGGACGCCATCATCGAACGCGTCATGGTGGCCACGGCGAAGAACACCGCCGACGTCAGGATGACGTTCGGCAGGCCGAACACCAGATAGGCGTAGGCGTAGTACTGGACCTGGTTCGGGCCGATGCTTTCGGGGTCCAGCCAGGGCATGAACGAGCCGATGAAGATTCCGAGCGGGATCGCGGCGAACGCCAGGCAGGCGGCGGCGGTGGCCCCGGTGAAGCGCCCGATCAGGTAGTCGAACTTGTTGATGCGGGTGGCCTTCACGATCGGGCCGAAGCCGGTCTCGCTGTCGCGCACCACGACGTTCGCCACGAAGGCCGTGGTCACGAACATGAAGAACAGTGAGAAGGCGCACGCCGCCAGGGACAGGCCGAAGGGCCCGTTCTCAAAGACGGTGGAGGGCAGGCCCATGCTGACGTTGTCGCTGGCCGCCAGGCCGAACGTGAGCAGGGCGAAGATGATGGACGCGACCCAGAAGACCGGGTTCGTCACCTGGTAGCGGAACTCGAAGCCCGCGATCTTGCCGAACATGTTCCTGGTCCTCAGGCCGCGCGCCGCGACTGCGAGAGCGTGGACAGGTAAACGTCCTCGAGGCGTCCTTCGACGGGCTCGAAGCCGTCGCCTGGATTGTTCTCGGCACGGACGTGGATGACGGTGCGGCCCGCGAAAAGACGGGTGGCGATGATGTCGTAGCGCTCGCCGTAGCCCTTGAGTTCGCTCTTGTGGATCGTCCGGCGCCAGACGTGGCCGCGCAGCCGGTCCATCAGCTCCAGCGGAGCACCCTCGAGCTGTATGCGGCCGTTGGCCAGGATGGCCATGGCCGGGCACAGATCGGCGACGTCATCCACGATGTGCGTGGAGAGGATGACCACCTTGTTCTCGCCGATCTCCGCAAGGAGGTTGAGGAAGCGCGCGCGCTCTTCCGGATCGAGCCCGGCGGTCGGCTCGTCGACGATGATCAGTTCGGGGTCGCCGATCAGGGCCTGGGCGATGCCGAAGCGTTGGCGCATCCCGCCCGAGAAGCCCGCCAGCGCCTTCTTGCGCACGTTCCACAGGTTCACCTGGTTGAGCAGGGCCTCAACCGTCTGCTTTCGGTCCCGGCTGTTCCCGATGCCCTTCAGGATCGCCATGTGATCGAGCATGTCGTAGGCCGACACCCGCGGATAGACGCCGAAGTCCTGTGGCAGGTAGCCGAGGGTGCGGCGAAGCTGTTCGGGCTCCTTGATGACATCCAGCTCCCCGAAGCGGATCGCGCCGGAGGTGGGCGTCTGCAGGGTCGCGATCGAACGCATGAGGGTCGACTTGCCCGCGCCGTTCGGGCCCAGCAGCCCGAACATGCCCTTGGGCACGGTGAGGTTCACCCCGTCGAGCGCCTTGGTTCCGTTGGAATAGACGTGAGTCAGGTTCTCGATGACGAGCATAAGGAGGCATCCCCGCAATAGCGGGCCGAAGCTAGCGGGCGTCCTTGGCTGCGCAAGTGAAGGTTTGTTTATTCGGGCGAGCGGGTTTGACCTCGATCAATGCCGGGAGATCGCTCCGGCGCGATGGCGCCCCCACGCCGCGGAGAGGAATCCGCGGGAATTGGGGATGACCATGAAACACACCGTTCTTCTCGGAACCGCGGCCGTCGCCGCCCTGGCCCTCGCCGGCGCCGCCCAGGCCCAGGACTTCACGCCCAAGACGGCTGGAATGTGGGTTGTCGACGCCCGCTTGACCGCCGTGGCCCCGGATGAGTCCGGTGATATCCTGACCGCCGGCGGCGTCGACACCGGCCTCGATGTCGGCCTCAGCGATTCCTATGTCCCCACCCTGGGCATCACCTATTTCGTCACGGACAACTGGGCCGTCGACGTCACCCTGGGGACCAGCGAGCACGACGTCACCGCCGAGGGTCCGGGCCCGGACACCAAGGTCCATCACACCTGGGTCGTGCCGCCGGTCGTCACCGTGCAGTACCACTTCCAGCCCGACCAGCGGTTCAGCCCGTATCTGGGGGCCGGCATCAACGCGATGATCTTCTACGGCGGCGACGACAAGAACGGCTTCACCGTGGACATCGACAACGGCGTGGGCTGGGCCCTGCAGGCGGGCGCCGACTATGCGCTCGAAGGCCCCTGGACGATGAACGTCGACGTCAAGAAGGTGTTCTTCAGCACCGACGCCTCGATCAACGGCGGCGCTCTGCGCTCCAGCATCGACGTGGACCCGTGGGTCGTTTCGCTGGGCGTCGGTCGACGCTTCTAGGCTCCACGCCAGGTCCGACAGCATCGCGGGCGGCCTTGTCGGCCGCCCGTTTTGCTGAGCCCGGGGTCCAGGATGACGCTTTACGGGAATCACCCGAGGGTGCTCGCCGGAATGGAGGGCTCATGACCTACGAGCAACCGCGCGGCAGCTTCGACATGGGCCGCATCATGCAGCGCACCTTCTCGGTGCTTGGGGAAAACCTCGGGCAGTTCGCCGCCCTGGCCTTCATCTGCGTCGCCGTTCCGCAGGGGGTGATCGCGGCTGTAAGCCTGTTCCTGGCCCAGGCGGCAGGGCAGGGCGGGGCGACTGAAGGGGTCTACCTGATCACCGTCGCTCTCGGCCTGGTCGGCGGGATCGCCAGCATGGTCGGGGCCTACCTGCTCGAGGCCGGCGTGCTCTACGCCGCCGTCAGCGGGATGAACGGCCGGAAGGTTACGCTGGGGCAGATGGTGTCGACCGGGTTCGGTTTCATCCTGCCGCTGTTCGGCCTGGGAATCCTGATGGGCCTCGCCCTGGTGCTCGGCTTCGCCCTGCTGCTTGTGCCCGGGATCATCATGGCGGTGGCCTGGATCGCGGCCGCTCCGGCGATCGTCATCGAGCGCAAGGGGATCACCGAGAGCTTCGGACGCAGCGCGGACCTCACGCGCAACCATCGCTGGGCCATCTTCGCCCTCTGCCTGATCTACAGCGTGGTCTACATGGCCGTCACCTTCGTGGTCATGGCTCTGACCGGCGGCCTGACGGCGGCGGTAGGGGCGACGTCCGACCTCGCCAGCCTGGGCGCCGTGACGAACATCCTGATCTCTCCCCTGGTGTCAGCCGCATTGACCCTGATCGGAACCACCGGCGTGGCGGCGATCTACTTCGAACTGCGCTCCAGCAAGGAAGGCGTCGGCGCCAGGGAGCTGGCGGCGGTGTTCGAATAGACTCTAGGGCGCGTCGAACTTGTCCTTGCGGCGCTTGCCCATGAGCAGGCGCGATTCCAGTCGGCCGCGGATGGCCGCGTAGTAGGCGCTGAGGAAGTCGAAGTCGTCGTCGTCGGTGCGGGTCCAGCCGATCTTGCCGCAGATCCGGTCGGCGACGGCCCGCATCGTCCTGCGCTCGCGGACCCTCAGCACGTCCTCCAGCACGTGCAGTTCCTTCACCCCGTAGGCGTCGAGCTGCGCCAGGGTGAAGGGGAAGCGCGCGGTCCTTTCCACGCCGTCCTGGGCCATGTCGGGTGCGAGCGTCTGTCGCGGCGTTCGCACCACCCAGGTGCCCCCGATGAGATCCCCGGCGCGCAGGCGGTCCCGGTTGAACAGTGGAAACAGGACGAACACCGAGCACCAGATCACCGCGAGCAGCCACATCCAGCCATCGACGTTCTCGCCGCCGGAACCCTGGGCGCCCAGCACCGCCAGGGGCAGGAAGAACTCGAGCTCCCGCGTCGCATTGCGGGCGAAGACGGACTCCGCGCGCAGGCGTCCGCCGTTGCGAGCCGCCACGCGGATGCCCATGACGCGCTTGCCCGGCGTCGCCGCCCGAGGGGAAAGCTCGAAGGCGATGAAGTAGGCGTTGCGCAGCAGGAAGGCGCCCAGGAGCCAGATCACTGCAGCGATCTCAACGCCCAATGGGACCTTGCCCTCCTGGGCGTCGCCGCCCGTCAGGCCGGCGATCAGCCCGGCGCCCACGAGCGCCAGCAGGCTCATCGCGATGAGCAGCCCGAGGATGATGGCGATATCCAGCAGGAAGGCGCCGGCGCGCTGCCCCGCCTCGGCGATCTTCAGCCGCAGGTCGACGCCTTCCGGGGTGATCAAGGTGCGCTGGGCGCGGGTGTCGACGGGCTCAGCCGACATCGAGCACCCCCCTGGGCCGGGGCCCGTAGTAGTAGAGGCCCCAGAACAGGGCGGTGGCGCCTGCGACGGCGTAGCGGGCGACGTCGGAGGTGATCAGCTGACGCCCGAAGCCCTCCAGCAGGCCCGCTGCAAGCAGCATGATCACCACCCCGCCCATGACCGTCGCGGCAGTGCGTCCGGCCGCGGTCGCGGCCGCCAGCCGGTCCAGGTCGCCCGGGAAGGCGGCGGCCCATCCGATCCGGAAGCCGGCCGCGCCGGCCAGGATGATGGCGAACATCTCGGTCACGCCATGGATGGAGAGCCACCCGACCAACTGCCAGCCGAGCCCATGGCTGAAGTACAGCGCCAGGAAGGCGCCCAGCATGGCCCCGTTCATGGCGATCAGAACCGCGGTCGGCACGCCGAAGGCGAAACCGAGCGCGAACGACATCAGGGCGACCTGGGCGTTGTGGGTGAAAAGGTAGGTGGCGAAGAAGGACAGGCCTCCGCCTTCCGGGGCGTCGTAGAGCCCCTTGCGCAAGGCCTCCGTCGACGCCGAAGGATCGCGGCCCTGGGCCAGATCCGGATCCAGAAACGAATAGAACCAGTCCGTGTCCTGAATGATCAGCAGGACCGCCGCCACCGTTCCCATGACGGTGACGGCCAGCGACGCGAGGGTCTCTTTCCAGAGCGCGCGAACCGCAGCCGGCCAGTCCTGGACAAGGAACTGGACGAAGCGAGACCCCAAGGTCGAGCGCGCCCCATAGACGAAGAAATAGGCGCGAGCCGTGAGTGTCTCAAGATAGGCGACCAGGCCCTGGTCCAGCGAGGTCGCCCGCGCCACCGAAAGCGATGACAGGGCCGCCCGGTAGAGCACAGGGACGGCCAGCAGCTCATCATCCGTCAGGGCCCGGGCCGAGCCCTTCTCGACCTTGTCCATCAGCTGTTCGAGGCGGCGCCAGTCGGCCTCTCGCTGCTCGCGGAAGCGCTGGCTCTTGAGCTTGAGTTCAGCCATGGCGGGTTCTCACAGGAGGTCCCTGCGCTTGATGTCGAGGTAGGTGTTGAGCAGCGACGGACCGATGTTGTCGATGGGCGCATCGACGATATGAGCCCCCATCCGTCGCAGCCGCGCGATCACCGCCTCGCGCGCCTGCAGCAGATGGCCGGCGATCACGGCGCGGGACACGTCCTCGCTGGCCTGGGGTTCTGCGTCGGTGAGATCTTCCAGTTCGGCGTCCCGCATGACGACGAACACCACCAGGTGGCGCCTTAGCAGTCGCCCCAACGTCTCCAGCATCAGCTCGGCGCTGGTCGAGTCCGCGAAGTCGGTGAAGATCACGATCATCGAGCGCCGCTGCAACGAGCCGGACAGGGCGGTCAGGCCCAGGGTGTAGTTGGTCTCCTCCGGCGAGTAGTCGATGCGCTGGGCGATCCGCTGGAGCAGGGGGAAGCCGCCGATGCCGGCGACCGCGCCCGAGTTGGCCCGCGGCTTCTCGTCGAAGGCGTACAGGCCCGCCCGGTCGCCGGTCCGAAGGCACACGTAGGCCAGCAGCAGCGAGGCGTTGATGGCCCGGTCGATGCGCGGCGCGCCGGCGACCGGTTCGCACATCACCCGGCCGCTATCGAGCGCCAGGATGACCTGATGGTTGCGTTCGGTGCGGAACTCCTTGGCGAGCAGGGCGGTGTGGCGGGCGGACTGCTTCCAGTCGACGGTCCGTCGATCCATGCCGGGCTGGAAGTCGCGGAGAGCGTGGAACTCGGAGCCTTCGCCAACGTCCATCTGCGCCTTGATGCCGAACAGGGCGTCGCGGGCGAATAGCCGCATGGCCTCGGTCTTCACCCCCTCGATGTCGGCTCCGACCCGGGCGGGGATGTCCAGCGGGTCGACCCGCTGCTTCCAGACCAGGCCCAGGGGCCCGCGCCAGCGGACCCAGAGGCGGGAGATGACCCCCTCACCCCGGCGTTCGGGCGATGCGAGAAACTGGAGCCGGGCGGTCCCGTCCTCCAGCGCAGCCGCTCTCGCGCGGACCTCGACGCCCAGGCGCGCATCAGCCAGCAACGCTGCCTCGACCCCGGACGGCCGGGCCCCCCGCGGAAAGCCGGCGGTGACCGCCACGGTCGCCGGAACCCCCACCGCCAGCGCGGCCGGCGCCTCCACGCGGGCCTCCAGCCGCCGGCGGGATCCGCCCGCGAAGCTGTCGGCCAGCATCAGGGATGCGATCAGTATCACCCAGGCCGGCCCCGCCAGCCAAAGCTCGGGCGCAATGGCGCCGAGCAGGAACGCCAGAGGCGCTCCCGCGGCCGCCAGCAGCACCGCGAGCCGGGTCGGATAGATCATCGGGGCGCGGCCACCTGTTCGATCAGGCTGGCGACGGCCTGGTCGGTCCGCTTGCCCTCGATCTCGGCGGCGGGGGACAGGATCACCCGATGGCGCAGGGCGGGCAGGGCGAGCGCCTTCACGTCGTCCGGGATGACGTAGTCGCGGCCCTCGAGGGTGGCGCGGGCGCGCGCAGCGATGGCCAGCATGGCGGCGGCCCGCGGGGAGGCGCCGTACTCGAGGTCGGGCGAGGCCCGCGTGGCGCGCACGATGTCGACGATGTAGGCGGTGATCTCGTCGGTGAGACGCACCTTGGCCACGGCGGCGACGGCGGCTGCGATACTCTTCTGATCGGCCACGGCCTGCACGCCGAGCTCTTTCGGATCGGGCAGGCCGGCGCTGGAGCCGTGGGCCGCGACGATGCGGCGTTCCTCTTCGGCCGAGGGATAGTCCAGCACCTGCTTGAAAAGGAAGCGGTCGAGCTGGGCCTCGGGAAGGGGATAGGTGCCCTGCTGCTCGATCGGGTTCTGGGTGGCCACGACGGTGAACCGGTCCGACAGGGGGTGGTGCTTGCCATCTACCGTGACGGAGCGCTCCTGCATGGCCTCGAGCAACGCCGCCTGGGTCTTGGGCGGGGTGCGGTTGATCTCGTCGGCGAGCAGCAGATCGCAGAACACCGGCCCCTTGGTCAGGGTGAAGGTCGAGGTCTGGAAGTTGAACAGGTTGGCCCCGATGATGTCGCCCGGCATCAGGTCGGGCGTGAACTGGATGCGCCCGTACTTCAGGCCCAGGGTCTGGGCGAAGGTCTGGGCCAGAAGGGTCTTGGCGGTGCCGGGAGGTCCCTCCAGCAGGACGTGCCCGCCGGCGAAGAGGGCGCACAGCATCAGGTCGACCGTCTGGGTCTGGCCGACGATCGCCTTGCCGACCTCGGCGCGCATCCGCTCGGCGATGCTCCTCACCTCATTGACGTCCACGGGTCATCTCCAGTTTCCAGCGGTGCAGATTGCGGGCGATGCGAACGAGTTCGCCCGGCGACTTGGCGGACCGCGCCTCGGCGGCGAGGGCGGAATAGGTTTGATGGGCGCCCAGGCGTTCGCCCAGCCGGTCGAGGAACGCGTCCAGCGCCTCGCCGTCCAGGTTACGGGGCGCGCCGATAGCGCGCGTCACGGCCGCCCGCACCATGCGGGCGTATGGGTCGGCCATGCTGTGTTCGCGCCGTGCCAGGCGGATCAGGCCGGCGGAGTTGTCGGCCAGCGCGCGTTTGCCCAACGCAATCGCCCGGCCCTGGCGCCGGCCCGGGCCGAACCGCACGGCCGCCTGGAAGGTCACCAGGGCGGCCGCCGCGAGCAGGGCCAGGGTGGCGCCCAGCAGGGGCGGCTCGAGCATCAGGCGCAGGATGGATCGGGGCCGGCTGAAGCCGGGCAGGGTGACGTCGAAGATGATCCCGCCGTCGCCCGGACGGATGAGGTCCACCATCCGCAGCGCCGCGGCCGCCGACGGGGGCTGGCGCAGCCCGTGGGTGTTCAGCAGGTCCGGGTCGGCCAGCACGTAGAGGTGGCTCGCACGGTTCATGGCAAGCACTGCGCCGCCGGACTCGTCCACCACCACCGGGATCCATTCGGGCCCCGACACGGTCTGCAGCTCGGTGACCTCTCCCAGCGCGCCGATCGGCTCGCCGTCCGGACGCATCAGCCGTGGGTGCGTCGCGCCGGGGCGGCGGCTGACGACTGGCGGGCTCGACGGCGGCGACTCGACGTCCCCGGAGTCGGCCTCCGGAGCGGTCAGCGGCCTCACCACCGCCTGGGTCGGCAGCAGCCCGGCCGCCTGGACCCAGCCCCGGTGGGTCGGGTGGGCGGTGGTCACCCACTTGGGGAGCACGACCAGGGTGGCGCCGTCGTGGTGCAGGCTCTCAATGGCGTCGAGGTCGTGCTGCGGACCAGGGGTGAGGATCAGCAGGGCCTCGTCGCTGGCGTGCAGTGGCCCCCGACTGAGCAGCACCGTTCGCCCCGTGTCGCGGAGCAGGCGCGTCGCCGCCGCAAAGCCGACCGCCGACCGTGAGAGGGCATGGGCTCCCCCGTCGTCTCCCTTGCGGAGGTCGGGTGCGTAGGCGGACAGCACGGCGAGGCCGGACAGGGAGAACACGCACACGGCGATCAGGAGCGCCACGGTCCGGACGGAGAAGCGGCTTCCCTGTCCCTCGGTCGCGCTCATCGACTCCACCCGGACGGCAGGGCGAAGGCCTCGTAGGCCTGACGGCATTCGGTCCAGTCCGGCGCACCCACGGGGGCGCCGCCGAAGAGACTGCGCTCGACCACGCCGGCGATCCGGCTGAAGGCGGGGCGCGCGGCCTCCGGCAGGGCCTCCAGCGAGGCGATGTCGCGGGACGTCAGCGCGGGGCGTACCGACTGCGGGCGTCGCTGATCGAGGTCGTCGATGCTGCGCAGGAGCAGCAGATGGGCGGCCTCGGCATAGCGGCCTTCGGCGGCCAGGGCGTCTGCGTCGCCGATGATGGCGCGGGCCTGCGCCTCGGTGGGCCGCCAGGGGGCGGGCTCCTGGTCCTTCAGGTCCTTGGGCGGAAGGCGGCGGAACTTGAGGGCCAGCATCTCGCGCACAAAGAACCAGGCGATCAGGCCCACGATCAGCGCCAGGCCGGCCCAGAACACCCAGCCCAGGACTGGCGCCGCCGCCCTGAGCAGGTCGCCCACCCAGTGCGGCCATTCCGGCGGCGGGGGCTCCTTCGGATGTGCAAGGTCGAACTGCAGGTTCGGGTCCTGCAACAACGCCCGATGGGCTTCCGCGATGGACTCAGGTTCGGCCGTCGACGGCTTGATCGTCACGCCGCCCCCTCCCTTGGCCGCTGCAACCCCCGGAGGCCACGATGACGCAGAACGCACGTGCTAGTCGAGAACGATCTTCGCCCGCGGGGGTTTGAGGTCAGGCTTGCCGCGCCGCGGCGTCGATGCGACCACAGCCTGCCATCGCGGAGGATCACATGACCGGCTTCTTCGTCGGACGCAGCACCTTTGACCTCGACTTCTCGGTCGAGGCCTACCCCGAGGAAGACACCAAGGTGCGCGCGGACAAGCTGCTCACCATGGCCGGCGGCCCCGGCCTGAACGCCGCCGTGGTATACGCGGCGCTCGGCTTTCCGGCGACCCTGCTGAGCGTGGTGGGAGCCGGGCGTTTCGCTGACGCCGTGCGTGAGGACATCGGCGGGTTCGGCGTCCGCTTCATCGACGCCGCCGCCAACCAGCCCGACGTCTTGCCCGTCTCCAGCGTCGTGGTGAATCCGAACAAGGCCACGCGGACGGTGGTGTCCTCCAACCCCCCGGCGCGAGTCAGCGAGCCGGGGGAGCGGGTCTGGCGCACCCTGGAGGGCTCGCGCGTCGTGCTGATCGACGGCCATATCCCCGAGCTGGCGCTGGCCGTGATCCGCGAGGCCAGCCGGCGAAAGATCCCGGTGGTCATGGACGGCGGCAATTGGCGCGACGTGCACGCCGAACTGCTGCCATTCGTGGACTACGCTGTGGTGTCCGAGAAATTCCTGCCGCCCGGGACCCGCACGGCCGAGGACGTCTTCGCCCGCCTGGGTGAAATCGGCGTCGAACACATCGCCATCACGCGAGGCGAGCGCCCAATGTCCTGGCGCTCGGGCGGAAAGGGCGGGGACATCAACCCGCCCAGCGTCGAGCCGGTCGACACCCTGGGCGCCGGCGACATCTTCCACGGGGCGTTCTGCTGGTCCCTGGTCGAGCAGGGGGATTTCGTGACCGCCCTGAAAAAGGCCTCCGAAGTCGCGGCCTTCTCCACGACCATGTGGGGCACGCGAAGCTGGATCAAGCCGTGGCTGGAGCGCTCGCGCGCAACCTGACGGTGCTCGGGGTGCGTTCCGCCGTTGGGGAGATTGGAGGCCCGGCCCGGAATCGAACCGGGGTACACGGATTTGCAGTCCGCTGCGTAACCACTCCGCCACCGGGCCCCGGTCGCGCGTTTTCGCGAGGCACGCTGGCTATCAGATCGCCCCTGCGCCCGCAACGCGCCATTCGGTCTTTTTGAAGCCCCCGCGAGGAGCGGCGGGGGGCGGGGGCCGTCCGCCTGGAGCACTTGCCCGCGTGAACGCTGCGCGCCTATAAGCGGCGCGATTTCTCAAAGCCCTCCGCCCCACGAGCCGCCGCCATGGACTACACCGCCGCGCGCAACAACATGGTCGAATCCCAGGTTCGCACCAACGACGTGACCGGGCTGGAGCTGCAGCACGCGCTGCGGCAGGTGGCGCGGGAACGCTTCGTCGCGCCGGCCCGGGCCTTCGCCGCCTATGCAGAGGCCGACGTCGAGATCGCGCCGGGACGGGCGCTGATGAAGCCGAGGGACATCGGCAAGCTGCTGCAGGCCCTGGCGCCGCGGGCGGGCGAAAAGGCCCTGGCGATCGCTGCTCCCTACGCTGCGGCGGTGCTGGCCCAGATGGGGCTCGAGGTCACAGCCCAGGAGGGCGATGCGCGCGCTTCGGCCGTCGTCGATCAGGCCCTGCGCGGCTACGGCGTGACGCCGGTCAC
Organism: Caulobacteraceae bacterium; assembly: GCA_019695035.1. Lineage (GTDB taxonomy): Bacteria > Pseudomonadota > Alphaproteobacteria > Caulobacterales > Caulobacteraceae > JAEZEZ01. The sequence continues at coordinate 128,764 of JAIBAU010000004.1, forward strand.
CCGGGACCTGCGTGAGCCCGCGGGCGAGGGTTTCGACCTGATCGTTTCGGAAGGCGCCGTCGCCGAGGCGCCGGCCGCCTGGCTGGCCGCCCTGAAGCCCGGGGGCCGCCTGGCGGTCGTGCTGCGCGACGGTCCGGTGGGGAAGGCTCGCCTCTTCCTCAAGGGCGAGAGCTTCGCTTCATCGCGGGAATTGTTCGATTCAACGCCTCAGGTGCTGGCGGGCTTCGAGCGGGCCCCTACATTCCAGTTCTGAAGGGCGCGACGGAATTTCGCCGCGGGTTCGTGAAAAAAGCTTAACTCGCCAAGCGCTAGATAGGCCTACACACGGTTTATATAGAACACGCGGACCCCATGTCGGGCCGTAAGGGGATAACGGATATGTCGAACCGTCGTCGCGCGCTTTGGTCCGGCGCGGCCCTGGCCCTGGTGATGTCGTTCGCGGCGACCGCCGCGTCGGCCGAGACCCTGGCCGACGCCATTGCGCTGGCTTACGAGACCAACCCGACGCTGCAGGCGCAGCGCGCCAACCAGCGTGGCCTGGACGAAACCTATGTGCAGGCTCGTACGGCCTATCGGCTCAACGTCGATGTCGGCCTGACCACCACCTACACCGACTCCAGTTTCGGGGGTGATTCGACCTCCCAGGGCCTGTCGGTCAGCGCCACCCAGCCGGTCTGGACCGGCGGCAGGGCCACTCGTGGCGTGGACGCCGCCCGCGCTGATGTGCGCCAGGGCCGCGAGAACCTCCGCGCCGTCGAGGCGCAGATCCTGGCCAGCGTGATCCAGGCCTATGTCGACGTGCGTCGCGACACCGAGGCGCTGCGGATCAACCAGGCCAACGTCGCCGTGCTGCAGCGCCAGCTGGACGAGGCTTCGGCCCGTTTCGAGGTTGGCGAGATCACCCGGACCGATGTGGCCCAGGCCGAGGCTCGCCTCGCGGCCTCGCAAGCTTCGCTCGCCGCCTCCCAGGCGCAGCTGTCCGTCAGCCGCGCCGCCTATACCGCGGTGGTCGGCCAGGCCCCCGCGGATCTCGAACCGGAGCCCGCGCTCGCCAACCTGCCGGCCAGCTTCGAGGAAGCGCTGGGCATCGCCGAACGCGAAAACGCCAACATTCGCGCCGCCCAGGCGGGCGAGGAGGCCAGTCGCGCCCGCGTGGCCCAGGCCCGCGCCCAGTACAATCCGTCGCTGAACCTCAGCGCCACCTATTCGACCAGTGACCGCATCGCGGACTTTGCCAGCAACTTCACCGACAACGACACCGCCGTGGCCCGCGCCACCGTGTCGATCCCGATCTTCACTGGCGGCCTGACCTCGTCGCGCGTCCGCCAGGCGATCGAGCGGGACAACGCCGCCCTGATGAATATCGAGGCGGCGCGGCGCGACGTGCTGCGGTTGGTCAGCCAGAACTGGGCCACCGTCCTGTCGGCCCGGGCCGCGCTGTCGGCCAATGAGGAGCAGGTGCGAGCGGCGCAGATCGCGGCCGAAGGCGTGCGGCAGGAGGCCCAGGTCGGCCTGCGCACCACGCTGGACGTGCTCAACGCGGAACTGGAACTGCGCAACGCCCAGCTTTCGCTGATCGGCTCGCGCCGCGACCAGTACGTGGCCCAGGCGCTTCTGCTCTCGGCCATGGGCAAGCTGGAAGCCGCCAACCTGGTCGGGGTCGGCCCGGCCGACAACCAGATCGAGCTTTACGACCCGCGCACCAACTTCAACCGCGTGAAGAACAAGGGCAGCGTGCCGGTCCTGGAGCAGGCGGTCGAGGCGATCGACCATCTGGGCGCCCCTTCCGGCAACCACCGGACGAACGATCAGGACGCGCCCATCGACACCAACCTGGAAACCATCGCCACCAACCCGCAGGCCCAGCCGATTCCCCAGCCGTAGGGGCGCCGCGCGGCGGCGTCCCCGCGACGCCGCCGGTAAAGCTTCGTTCATTACCCTGCCGCCATATGCAATGGCGTTTGCGGGCGGGCGATTTCCCCCGTAGGCTGTGCGTTCCTTCGAGTTTTTCCCCACACAGGGCTAACGCCGCGAATGTCCGAACAAGCCGCTCAAGAACCGACCATGGAGGAAATTCTCGCCTCCATCCGCCGCATCATCTCGGAGGATGACGCGCCGGCCGCCGACGCCCAGCCCGCCGCGGCGGCGGCGTCGCCCGAACCGGTCGTGGCCGAAGCGGCTCCCGCGCCGGAGCCGGAGCCTTCCCCGGCCCTGATGGACGAAACCCCCTCGGTGCAGGCCGAGGATGAAGTGCTGGAACTGACCGAGAAGGTCGAGGAGCCCGCCCCGATGGCCAGCATCGGAGATCTGGACATCGCCCCGCGCGCCGAAACCCCGCCGCCGGCTCCAGAGCCCGCGCCGGCCCCGACCTTCACCGCCGCGCCGCAGCCCAGCTTCACGCCGTCTGCGGGCGGCATGACCATCGAGGACCTGGTCCGCTCGATCCTCGAGCCCAAGATCCGCGAATGGGCTGATCAGAACCTCGAGACCATCATGCGCGACATCGTCCGCGAGAAGCTGGATCGAGTATTCAAGTAACGGGCCGTCGCCTGTTGGGCGCGGCATGATATAGGGCGGGTCGAAAACCCGCCCGGCCGCCCGTTCCTGCAATTAAATTTGGAGACGACGGCGGCGACGCTTTCAGCGCGCCGCCTTTCGCCATGCTCGAGAAGACCTTCGATCCGACCACCGTCGAACCCCGCATCTACCGCTGCTGGGAAAGCTCTGGCGCGTTCGCGCCCGAGGCCGCGCTGGAAAAGAACCGCGACGCCCAGCCGTTCACCATCGTAATCCCGCCGCCGAATGTGACGGGCTCGCTGCACATCGGTCACGCGCTGAACAACACCCTGCAGGACATCCTGACTCGCTTCGAGCGGATGCGGGGCAAGGCCGCGCTGTGGCTGCCCGGCACCGACCACGCCGGGATCGCCACCCAGATGGTGGTCGAACGGCAGCTGGCCGAGCAGGGCGACATCGGCCGTCGCGACATGGGCCGCGAGGCCTTCGTCGAGCGAGTCTGGCAATGGAAGGCCGAATCCGGCGGAACCATCGTCCAACAGCTGCGCCGCCTGGGCGCGTCGTGCGACTGGAGCCGCGAGCGCTTCACCCTGGACGAGGGGCTGTCGAACGCCGTGCGCAAGGTGTTCGTGCAGCTGTTCAAGGAAGGCCTGATCTACCGCGACAAGCGGCTGGTGAACTGGGATCCCAAGTTCCAGACCGCCATCTCCGACCTCGAGGTCGAGCAGAAGGAGGTCGACGGCGCCTACTACCACTTCGCCTATCCGCTCGAGGATGGAAGCGGGGAAGTCGTGGTCGCCACGACCCGGCCGGAGACCATGCTCGGGGACACGGCCGTGGCCGTGAACCCGAAGGACGAGCGCTACACCCATCTGATCGGCAAGCAGGTGCGCCTGCCCATCGTGGGACGCCTGATCCCCATCATCGCCGACGACTACGCCGATCCGGAGAAGGGGTCCGGCGCGGTGAAGATCACCCCCGCGCACGACTTCAACGACTTCCAGGTCGGCAAGCGTCACGGCCTCGAGCTCATCAACATCATGGATGAGCACGCCCACCTGAACGACAACGTGCCCGAAGCCTACCGGGGCATGGAACGCTTCGCCGCGCGCAGGAAGGTGGTCGAGCAATTCGAGGAACTGGGCCTGCTGCGCGAGATCGAGCGCGTGAAGCACCAGGTGCCGCACGGCGACCGCTCCGACGTGGTCATCGAGCCCTGGCTGACGGACCAGTGGTACGTCGACGCCAAGACCCTGGCCCAACCCGCCCTCAAGGCGGTCGAGGACGGGAAGACCGTGTTCGAGCCAAAGATGTGGGAGAAAACCTACTTCGAGTGGCTCAAGAACATCGAGCCCTGGTGCATCTCACGCCAGCTCTGGTGGGGCCATCGCATACCGGCCTGGTACGGCCCGGACGGCACGATCTTCGTGGAGGAGACCGAGGAGGCGGCCCGCGCCGCGGCGCGGGCGGTCTACGAGGAGGACGTCGATCTGGTTCAGGACGAGGACGTGCTGGACACCTGGTTCTCCTCGGCCCTGTGGCCGTTCTCGACCCTCGGCTGGCCCGAGCAAACCGGAGACCTGAAGCGCCACTACCCGACCGACGTGCTGATCACCTCGTTCGACATCATCTTCTTCTGGGTCGCCCGGATGATGATGATGGGCATCCACTTCATGGGCGAGGTCCCGTTCCGCCGCGTCTACATCAACGCCCTCGTGCAGGACGCCAAGGGTCAGAAGATGTCCAAGTCGAAGGGCAACGTCATCGACCCCCTCGGCATGGTCGACAAGTACGGCGCCGACGCCCTGCGCTTCACCATGGCCGCCATGTCCGGTCCCCGCTACATCCGCCTGTCGGAGCAACGGGTGGAGGGGTACCGCAACTTCGGCACCAAGTTGTGGAACGCCGCCCGCTTCTGCCAGATGAACGAGTGCGTCCGCGTCGAAGGCTTTGACCCCGCCTCGGTCCAGTTGACCGTGAACCGCTGGATCCGCGGCGAGGTGGTCCGGACCGCCCGGGCTGTCACCACGGCGTTGGAGGCGTGCGCCTTCGAGGACGCCGCTGGAGCCCTCTACCGCTTCATCTGGAATGTGTTCTGCGACTGGTATCTGGAACTGGCCAAGCCCGTGCTCAACGGCGACGACGGCGTGGCCAAGGCCGAGACCCGCGCCTGCGCGGCTTGGGTGCTGGACGAGATCCTGCGCCTGCTGCACCCAGTCTCCCCCTTCATCACGGAGGAACTGTGGGCTGAGCTGGCCGCGTTCGGCGGGCCCAGGCGCGAGGGTTTCCTCATCGAGGCGGCCTGGCCCGACCTGCCCGAGGCGTGGGTCGATGGCGAGGCTGACGCGGAGATCGGCTGGCTAATCGACCTCGTCACCGAGGTCCGATCGATCCGGTCCGAGATGAACGTGCCCCCGGGCGCGCGGGTGCCCCTCACGCTGTCGGGCGCCGCGGCCGACACCCAGGCCCGCCTGTCGCGCCATCGCGATCTGATCTCGACCCTGGCCCGAATCTCGGACCTCAGGGAGGGCGACAGTGCGCCCGGCGCGGTCCCCTTCGTGATCGGAGAGGCGACCGGCGCCCTGTCCATCGCCGAGTTCATCGACCTGACTGCGGAGCGCGCGCGCCTGGCCAAGGAAATCGCGGGCTTCGAAAAGGATATCGAGGTCAACGGACGCAAGCTCTCGAACCCGGACTTCATCGCCCGCGCCCGTGAGGACGTGGTCGAGGAGACTCGCGAGAAGCTGGCCGAGGCGGAAGCCGGCAAGGCCAAGCTCCAGCAGGCGCTCTCGCGGCTGGAGGCGGTGGGCTGAAACGGCGCATCGACCAGCTGCTGGTCGAGCGCGGCCTGTTCGAAAGCCGCTCGAAGGCCGCCGCCGCCATCGCGGCGGGGGGCGTGAAGGTCGCGGGCCGCGCGATCGTCAAGCCCTCCGAAGCGGTCGAGGAGGACGCTCCCATCGAAGCCGCGCCGGCCCATCCCTGGGTCGGCCGTGGCGCGCTCAAGCTGGACCACGCCCTGACCCTCTGGCCGATCGCCGTGCAGGACCGGGTAGTCCTCGACGTGGGCGCCTCCACGGGCGGGTTCACGGAGGTCTGCCTGCATCGCGGCGCGCGGCGGGTGATCGCGGTCGATGTCGGGCGCGGCCAATTGCACGCAAGCCTGGCGGCCGACAGGCGGGTGACCAGTCTCGAGGCCACCGACGCCCGGTCCCTGACGGCCGGGATGCTGGGCGAGCCGCCGGATCTGGTGGTGTGCGACGCCAGCTTCATCAGCCTGGCCAAGGTCCTGCCCGCAGCGCTCCGCCTGGCGGCCGTAAGGGCCGACCTGGTGGCGCTGGTGAAGCCCCAGTTCGAGGCCGGCCCTGCGCAGGTGGGAAAGGGCGGTCTGGTGAACGATCAGACGGTCCAGGCCCAGGCCGTGGAACGGGTCGTCGTCTGGCTGGAAGGTGAGGGGTGGCGGGTGCGTGAGACGGCGCCCAGTCCGATAGAGGGCGGCGACGGACAGCGCGAGCACCTGCTCTGGGCGACGCGCGGCTAACGCCGGACAAGGAGAAACCCCCGCGCCGGGCCTGACGCGGGGGCTCCCTTAAGCCGTAGCCAATCGCTTAGTAGCGGACGCGGTAACGGCCATAACGGTCGGGGCAGACGGTGACGTACTGGCCGCGGTCGTATCCGCCGCGGGTCATCAGGGCGAGGCGGCAGCCCTGGCGGCCGTAATCGACATAGTGGCCGCCGCGGTAATAGTTGCGCCCGTAGGCGTAGTCGGCGCGCCAGGGGTAGGTCTGGTTGTAGCCGTAGTAGTAGCCGTAGGCGTCACAGGCGGCCGATCCGCGGGCGATGGAGTTGCCGACAAGGCCACCGACCACCGCGCCCGCCGCGACGCTGCCGTCGTTCGAGCCGTGATGATCCAGCTGGGCCCCGAGCACGCCGCCCGCGATGGCGCCGAGCACGGTGCCGGCGACGCGGTTGTCGCGGCACTGGGCCGCCTGGCCGCGGCGGTCATAACGGTCGTAGGAACGACGGTCATAGCGGCCGTTTTCGTAGCGGTAGTCGTAGTTGGAGCCGTAGCGGTTGTCGTAGCGCTCCCCGTTTCGATCGTCGTAACGGTCGTCGTACCGGTCATCGTCGTAGCCGCGGTCGTTCGAATAGGTTCCACGGTCGTCGGTGCGGTAGTAGCCGTCGTCGCCGTAGGGCTGCGCGAAGGCGGGAATGGCGACCGAGGCGGCCGAGACCGCAGCGGCGGTGGCGAGGGTGAGGGTCTTCAAGTTCATTTCGCTCTCCTGAGGCTCGAGGCTGGCGGGTCAGCGCCGATCGTTGAAGTGAACATGACAGGTCGAACCTGAACGGCGTCCGGCTGCGTCGTTCATCTTCGTTCATCTTCGCGGGGCCTATCGCGGGCGCGACGGCTCGGGCAGAAGGCCTCCGATGCACACCGCAGACCGCGAATTGCTGATCGAGCGCCTTGGCGCACAGGGGGACGGCGTCTCTACCGACGGCGTCTTCGTGCCGCTGACCCTGCCCGGAGAGCGGGTGCGGGCGCGAGTCGCCCAGGGGCGGGGCGACCTCATCGAGGTGTTGCAGCCCAGCGAGGAGCGAATCGCGCCTGTCTCGCCGCAGTACGGCGACTGCGGCGGATGTTCGCTGCAGCACTGGGCGGCCGGCCCCTATCTGCACTGGAAGCAGGAGCAGGTGCGGCTCGTGCTGGCCCGCGAAGGTCTCGAAACCGAGATCGCGCCGGCCTTCGCCTGTCCTCCCGGCGCCCGACGCCGCCTTGCGCTGCACGCTCGTCCGGGGCGGGGAGGGGAGGCGGTGATCGGCTTCAAGGCCCGCAAGTCCTGGCGCCTTGTCGAGATCACCCACTGTCCCGTTGCGCAGCCCGAGCTGGTGCGAGCCTTCCCGGCGCTGCGTGCGCTGGCGGCCGGCTTCCTCGACCATCCCAAGTCCGCCCCCACCCTGCACGTGACGAGCACCGTTTCCGGCCTGGATGTCGACGTGACTGGCGTGGAGCGGCGCAGGGGCGGTGGCCTGTCCGCCGACCGGCGGATGCAGATCGCCGAAGTCGCCTCGGCCCACGACTTCGCGCGGGTCACCCTGGCCGGAGAGATCCTCTACCAGGCCCGACAGCCCGTGGTGCGGTTCGGTCGCGCCGTTGTCGCCCTGCCGCCCGGCTCCTTCCTGCAGGCCGTCGAAACCGCAGAGGCCGAGATGGCCCGTCTGGCGGTGGCGGCCGTCGAGGGCGCGAGCCGCGTGGCCGATCTTTTCTGCGGCGCGGGCGCCTTCACCTTTCCCCTGGCCGAGCGCAGCCAGGTTCTCGCAGCGGACTCAGCCGCGCCGGCGATCGCCGCCCTGCGTTCGGCCACTGGGGGTACACCCGGTCTCAAAGCTATCACCGCCGAGGCGCGCGACCTCTTTCGTCGACCGGTTTCGGCTTCGGAGCTCAAGGGCTGCGAAGCGATCGTGTTTGATCCGCCGCGCGCGGGGGCCGAGGCCCAGTCCCGCGAAATCGCCGCCTCGTCCGCCTCGCGGGTGGTGGGGGTGAGCTGCAACCCAGCCACCTTCGCGCGCGACGCCCGCATTCTGGTGGACGCCGGGTTCCGCCTCGAACGGGTCACGCCCATCGACCAGTTCCTCTGGTCCGCCCACGTCGAACTGGTGGCCGAGTTCCGTCGCTGACGCTCAGCCGAAGAGCTCCAGCTGGTCACCGGCCCTGGGCGGCACCATGAACTGTTCCGTGTCGTGTGGAGGCCGGTCCCGATCCAGACCGTACTTGCGGGTCGCCGCCTTGAAGCGGGCCGCGATGAGCTCGGCGACCGGCCCCGTGCCCCTCATCCGCGAACCCCATTCGCTGTCGTAGTCCTTCCCGCCACGAACCTGGCGCACCAGCGACAGCACCCGATCGGCCCGGTCAGGAAAGGCCTCAAGCAACCACTCCCTGAACAGGTCCTTGATCTCCAGCGGGAGGCGCAGGGTGACGAACATGGCGGAGGTGGCGCCTGCCCCGGCGGCCGCCTCCAGCACGTTTTCCAGTTCGTGATCGTTGAGGCCCGGGATCACCGGGGCGAACCCGACCCCCACCGGGACACCCGCGTCCGCCAGTCGGGCGATCGCCTCCAGGCGTCTTGCTGGGGTCGCGGCGCGGGGCTCCATCGCCCTGGCCAGCTTGCGGTCGAGAGTGGTGACCGAGACGAACGCCCTCGCCAGGCCCCGGCCGGCCATCCGACCCAGGACATCTGCATCCCGCATGATGAGGGCGTTCTTGGTGATGATGGAGCAGGGGTGGCCGAACCGGTCGAGGACCTCGAGCACCGAACGCGTGATGCGAAGCGTCTTCTCGATGGGTTGGTAGGGATCGGTGTTGCCGCCGATGTGGATCGGGTCGACGACATAGCCGGGCTTGCTGAGTTCCTTCTCGAGCAGGCGGGCCGCCTCGGGCTTGAAGAACAGCCTGGACTCGAAATCGAGCCCGGGAGACAGCCCCATGTAGGCGTGTGCGGGGCGAGCGTAGCAGTAGGTACAGCCGTGCTCGCACCCGCGGTACGGGTTGATGGAAGCGGAAAAGCCGATGTCCGGGCTGTCATTGCGCGTGATGATCCGGCGCGCCCGCTCCGCCGACAGTTCCGTTCGAAGCGGCCTGGGCTCGGGGTCCTCCTCGGTCCAGCCGTCGTCGAAGGCCTCCCTGCTGAAGGCTTCGTAGCGGCCGGAGGCGTTGGACACGGCGCCCCGGCCGCGGATCACGGTGTGCGGGGCGGCCATGGCGCCAACCTAGGTCGCAGGGGAGAACAAAACAAGAACTATTGACCAATTGCGCAGGCGCGGCTTCATCAACCCGTGCTGTCCGTCGTCATCCCGACCCTCAACGCCGGCCCCCGCTTCCGAGAAGCCCTGGCGGCGCTCGTGCCGGGCGTCGTGGACGGGCTCGTTAAAGAAGTCGTCGTGGTCGACGGGGGATCGAGCGACGGGACCGTCGACCTGGCCGATGCGGCAGGTGCGAGGGTCCTGACGGCCCCCGCCGGCCGCGGCGGCCAGCTGCGCGCCGGGGCCGATGCGGCCCGGGGAGAGTGGCTGCTGTTCCTGCATGCAGACTCGGTGCTTTCCGAGGGCTGGATCCGGCCGGTCCAGCTCCATGCGGATCGTCATCCGCGCAAGGCGGCCTACTTTCGCCTTCGCTTTGACGATGAGTCGGGCTTCGCGCGGGTCTGGGAACGCGGCGTAGCGCTGCGCTGCGCCGTCCTGGGCCTGCCTTACGGCGACCAGGGCCTGCTGGTCTCGAAGTCCCTCTACCGGGAGGCGGGCGGGTACCCCGACTGGCCGCTGATGGAGGATGTCGAACTGGCCTACCGCCTGGGCCGCTCGCGGCTGCGCGCGCTCGACGCGGAGGCCCATACCGACGCCAGCAAGTTCCGCCGCGACGGCTGGATGGCGCGGTCGCTGCGCAATCTGGTGTTCCTCACCGCCTGGGGCATGGGGGCGAGCCCCGCCGGACTGGCCCGTCACTATGTCTAGGCCGACCCTGATCCTGTTCCTCCGCGTGCCCGGGATCGGGCGGGGGAAATCGCGACTCGCGCGTGACATCGGCCGGGTCGAGGCCTGGCGCGTGGCGCGGTGGCTGGCCGCTCGCGCCCAGCGGCGGGCCCGCGATCCGCGCTGGAACGTCGTGGTCCGGGTCACGCCCGACGGCGGACTGGCGGGAGCGGAGCCCCAGGGAACCGGCGACCTAGGCGACCGGCTCGCCCGCGCCATCCGCGCCCACGCCCGAGGCCCCGTGGCCGTGGTCGGCAGCGACATACCCGATCTCTCGCCCGCGCGGATCGCCGCCGCCTTCGCCGCCGCGAGGCGGTTCGGCTCCGCCATCGGCCCTGCCTCGGATGGCGGTTTCTGGATTCTGGCCCTGTCGTCGCGACTCGCCCGCCGGGTCGGATTCCCGGGCGTGCGCTGGTCGACCGCCGACACCCTGGCCGACACGCTTCGCGCGCTCGGCGGCGGCGCTGCGCGGCTGGAGACCCTGATCGATATCGATGACGCGGCTTCGCTGGCCGCCTGGCGGAACGCCTAGCCGCCGGATCGCGCGCGTTCCGGGTCGGCGGGATCCTGGGGCGGGGCGGGTGGGGCCGGCGGGGCGCCCTGGGGCAGCACCAACGGCGTGGCCGGAGCAGGCGGCCGGTAGTCCATGTTCATTGGAATGGTGCGAGCGCCGTTGGCCACAGCGGCGAGGCTGCGCGGCTCCTCGCCCAGGAGCTGGCGGTAGATCCAGTAGGCCGCCATGACCTCCTCGATGTACACGCGCGTCTGCGGCACCGGGATCGACTCCATGAACAGCAGGACGTCGGCGTCCTTGGGCAGGCGCTGTTCGGTCACCATCACGGGCTGCGGTCCTCCGTTGTAGGCCGCCACGATCCGGAAGATGTCGTTGTGGATGTAGGTCTGCTGGCCCAGGTAGGCGATGTAGGCCTGGCCGACGCGCATGTTGGTGGCGGGATCCCAGAGCTTCTGGGGACTGGTGCGCAGGGAGGCGTCGCCGGTCAGCCAGGCGGCGGTGGAGGGCATCACCTGCATCAGGCCGTAGGCGCCGACCGGGCTGCGGGCCTGCGGGTTGAAGCGGCTTTCGCGACGCATCAGGGCGAACAGCAGGGCGCGGTCGACCTGGAAGGTCTGGCCGTCGGCGGCCCAGGTCGGAATGGGGTAGGCGCTCACGTCGACGGTGCTGCTGGTCTGGCGCGACAGGCTGGTGTCGAGGCCGATGGCCAGGCTGGTCCAGTTGGCGCGGGTGACCTCGTCGCGGGCTTCGCCCATCCCCACGCGCAACTCCAGGCCCGCGTCCTCGCGCTGGCCGACCTGCACCAGCGCCACGGCGCGCTTGGCGCGGGCGTTGGCGCGGATGAACGCGGTCATCTGCGGCGTGTTGAGGGCGTCATTGGCTGGGCGCGCCGCCACGCCTGTGAACTGATAGGGCTGGGGGCCGGGGCGCACCGACGGCTCAAGGCCCAGCTGATGCTCGGCGAGTATGCCGTAGAAGGTGTGGGGGTAGCGCGCCGCGATGCGCAGATAGTCCGGCGCCAGCTCCGGCGATCCCTTGGCGATGGCCGAGCGTGCGGCCCAGTAGCCGCCGGCGGCCCGCACCCACACGTCCTCGGTTGGGTCCAGGGCCACCATCTCGAAACGGCGGAACGCTTCGTCGAAGCGATTTCGCCGCCACGACGCCAGCCCCGCGATCCAGTTGTCGTTCAGCTGCAGGGCCAGGTCATAGGCGCGCTGCAGGTCGCCGGCGTTGAGAGCCTCGCGGGCGGCCTTGGGTTGCGGCGGCTCGGGCTCGTTGGGAACCAGCAGTCGTCCGGCGGCCTCCACCGCGTCCCAGGTGCGCCCGACCACAGCCTGGGGGGCGCGCACCACCGTGCTGGCCGCCGCGTTGAGGGGCGACCGGCTCCCCGGCGCAGGCTCGGGCGGAGCGGCGTCGGCCGCGGCGCGGGCGGCGTCCATTTCGGCCTTGCGTTTGCGGGCCAGCGCCCGCACCCGCGGCGCGACCGGCAGGTCCGAGTACTTCTCGAGCCACGCCACCAGCTCCTCGTAGGAGGCGTGGTAGGCGGTCGGGTGGAACAGCTTGTCGAACTCGACCATGCCGACGAGGCACTTGTCCGTCACCTGGGCCAGCTTGGCCTCGGCCGTGGCGAAATCGCCCTTCTTCACAGCGTCGAAGGCGGCCGCGTAAAGCTGTGCGTCCCAGGGGGAGAGGGCGCGAGGTTCGGCGTGCGCGGGCGTCGAGCCCAGCGCGGAAACGCCGATCACCACCGCGATCAGCGCGCCGAGCGCGCCGCGTAGTCCCCTCATACGAATCCCTCAGATCGCGGCCCCTTCCCGAGTCGCCGCGCGCGCCTGTCACAGGCGCCTACAAATTGGGTTTTAACGTGGCGTGACCGGCCGACTCAACCTTCCGCAAGGCGTCGGGTCAGGGCCAGCAGGTCGGACCAGGACTTCTTCTTGGCCTGCGGCTGTCGCAGCAGGAAAGCCGGATGCAGGGTGGGCATCACCGGGATGCTCAGGCCGCCTTCTTCCGAGCGCCACTCGAACCACTTGCCCCGCAGCGCCAGGATGCCCTCGGCCTGCTTGAGCAGCGCCTTCGTGGGCGCCGCGCCGGCCAGCACCAGGATGCGCGGCTTCACCAGGGTGATGGCCCGCTCCACGAAGGGCGCACAGACCGCCTGCTCCTGCAGCGAAGGCACACGGTTGCCAGGCGGTCGCCAGAACACCGTATTGGTGATGAACACGTTCCCGGTCAGACCCGCCGCCGCCAGCATGCGGTCCAACAGCTTCCCGGCCCTGCCGACGAAAGGCTCGCCCTGGGCGTCCTCGTCCGCCCCGGGCGCCTCGCCGATGATCATCACCTCGCCCTGCGGGTTGCCCCGGGCGAACACCGCCTGTTTGGCGCCCTCGTTTCGCAGCGAACAGCCCTGGAACGAGGCGATGGCGGCCTTCAGCGCGTCCAGGTCCGCCGCCCCCGCGGCCAGGGCCTTGGCGTCGGCCATGCCGGCGGCGTAGTCCGGCGCGGCTTCCACGGTCGCCAGCAGCCTGGTGACCGGCCGGGCCTCCGGCTTCGGTTGCGCCAGGGTTCGGTCCACCGGGGAATCTTCGAACGATCCCTCCACGCCCGCGTCCCGCCAGAAGGCGAGCAGGCTCTCGAGGGCGCGAGGATCGGGCGAGGCGGGCGTCACCCCC
>JAIBAU010000021.1 GCA_019695035.1 Caulobacteraceae bacterium
ACCAGCAGCATGGCCCGCCGCTGATAGCGCCTGCGCCCTGCCCGCGCCAGCGGGCCGCGCGCCCCAAAAGAAAAGCGGCGGGGGTTTCCCCCCGCCGCTCGGTAGTCTTGCCGGTTTCCCGGTGCTTAGAAGCGGACCTTCGCGGAGATCGAGAAGGTACGGCCCAGCACGCGGTAGACCTGCGGGTCGGTGTTCGCCTGCGAGAACAGACCAGCGGGGGTCTGGGGCGGCGTTTCGTCGAACAGGTTGCCGATGAAGCCGGTGACCTGGAAGTTGTCCGTGACGTTCCAGCGAGCCGAGATGTCGATGTAGCTCGCAGCCGGGTCCATCTGGCCGCGGCCGGTGTCGCCACAGTTCGACGGGCCGACGCCGAAGGTCGGGTCACAGATTTCCGGCACGTAGGACCAGCGCGCGAACGCCGTCCAGTCGCCGAGGGTGTAGTAGATCGACAGGGTGGACTTCCAGTCGAACAGGGCGCCGCCGATCGAGGCGGACGTCGTGCCGATGAACTCCGTGCCGTTCACTTCGTAGCTGTCGATCAGCGAGAGCAGCTCGTTGACACGCAGGCGGCCCGGGATGGGCAGGAAGGTGTCTTCGAGGTTGACCGTCCACTCGAACTGGAAGTCCCAGCCGCTGGTCTGGATCTCGCTCAGGTTGCCGATGGTCGTGTTGACCGAGAACACCTGGCCGGTGACCGGATCGCGAACGATACGGTTACAGGCGGCCGCGGGGTGCGCCGGGTCGAGGTAGCACGAGTTCAGCCAGAACTGGGCGCCGAGGGTGCCGACCGCGTCTTCGATCTTGATGTCGTAGTAGTCGACGGTGGCGCGGAAGTCGCCGACCGGGAACCAGTCGGGCTGGAACACGGCGCCGATCGTCCAGGTCGAAGCGGTTTCGGGCTTCAGGTTCGGGTTACCGAACGCGAAGGCCTGCACCTGGCTGTTGTTGGCGTTGAAGCCCGGGTAGGCCGCGGCGGGGACGCCCTGAGCGATACAGAACGCCTGCAGGCCCGGGGTCACGTTCACGACCGACTGACGGCAGGGATCCGTGTAGGACGGGAAGCCCTGGTCGCCGTTCTGGAACAGTTCGATGACCGACGGAGCGCGGGTGGCTTCGTTGTAGACGCCGCGGAAGCGGAGCCACTCGACCGGAGCCCACTCGCCGCCGATCTTGAAGGTGTCGACGCCGCCGACCGACGAGTAGTCGGAGTAGCGGTAGCCGCCTTCCAGGCCGAGGTAGTAGAACAGCGGCTGGTCCTTGATGATCGGCACCGAGACTTCCGCGTACAGTTCGGTCACCTGGATGGCGCCGTTCACGTCCTGCACGGCGTTGAAGCCGAAGATGTTGCCGGTGCGCTGCTCGTTGTCGACCACGTAGGTGATGTCGGTGTCGCGGTATTCCGCACCGAACACGGCAGCCACCGGGCCGGCCGGCAGTTCGAACAGGTCGCCACGCACGAAGCCCGCGATGCGGGTCTCTTCGACCTGGGTCTCGGAGAAGGTGTTGACCTTGATGAAGTCCACCATGGCCTGGGTCATGGTGTTCGGGCCGAACAGATCCAGCGGCACGCAGCCCGGGAGGGCGGCGGCGCCGAGCGGAGCGCCGGCGGCGGTCTGACAGCCGGCGAGGCCCTGGCTGAGCGCCGTGGCGTTCACCGAGTTGATGCCGTTCGAGTCGAAGTGGTTCGAACCGTACGACGCGGTGGCCGACCAGCTCCAGTTGTCGTTGAAGTCGCCATCCAGGGTGACCAGGCCGTAGAACGAGTTGTTCTCGGAGAAGCCGTTACGGGTGCCGACTTCGTTGGTGCGGCGGTTCAGCGTGAAGGACGCCAGCGGGTTGGCGCGCGAGCCGAGCGCGATCCACAGGTCCGGAGCGTTCGCCTTGATCAGGGCCTGCATGGCGGGGGTCAGGGTGACGGTCAGGCTCGTGGCCGGCGTCGGGGCGAGCTGCACTTCGCTGGTCGAGTTGACGAAGTTCAGCAGCACCTTGGCGCGGACGTTGTCGTTGATGTCGTACGTGACCGTGGTGGTCATGTTGAAGCGTTCGGCCGGGATGATGATGTAGTTGTCCGGCGCGAAGTTGTAGCGCGAGGAACCCGCCGAACGATCCGGCACGGCGCAGGCGCCGGCCACGTTACGCGGGGTCAGGGCGCCGGCGTCGTTGAACGACAGGTTGCCGCCATTGACCGCGCCGCCCGGGATGCCGTCACAGTTGGTGTCGGTGTTGCCGGCCCCAAAGGTGGCGGGCAGCAGGACCGACAGGTTGGTGAACGGGTTGGCGCCGTTGTTGGCGATCCAGCCCCAGGCCGGGGTGGCCGAGCCGCCCGGGAAGAGGAAGCGACCGGCGGCGACACAGGCGACGCCTTCGGCGGCGGTGTCGGCGATGGTCGTGCGAGCGCCCGACGAGTCGTAGCAGGCGGCCGCCGAAGTGCGCGACCAGGAGAACTCCGACTGGGAGACGCTCTCGCGGTTGTAGTAGGCGGCGTAGGCGGTGGCGTTACCACGGCCGTTGGCGAAGTTGCCGCCGACCAGGGCGTTGACTTCGACTTCCGGAGCCTTGCCGTCGAAGGACGAGCCGTAGGTCGCCGTCATTTCGGCGCCTTCGTAGTCGTCCTTGAGGATGAAGTTCACGACGCCCGAGATGGCGTCCGAGCCGTAAACGGCCGAGGCGCCGCCGGTGACGACTTCAACGCGATCGATCAGCGAGGCCGGGATCGTGTTCAGGTCGACAACGCCGGTCGAGGACGACGCCGGAATACGCTCGCCGTTCACCAGCACCAGGGTGCGGTTGGCGCCGAGGCCGCGCAGGTCGATCGTCGAGAAGTCTTCACCACCCGCGTTGTTCGAGGTGCGGGTGTTGCCCGGAACGATCTGGGGCAGTTCGTTGAGCAGGGTGTCGACGGTAAGGGTGGCGGTCAGCTCCAGCTGTTCGGAGCCGACGGTCGTGACCGGCGAGATGGCCTCGAAGTCCTGACGGATGATACGAGAACCGGTGACGACGACGCCTTCAACTTCCGTGGCATCCTGGGCGTACGCCGGAGCCGCCTGCAAGGCGAACAACGCCGCGCCGCCGATGATGGTCGACGCCAACAGGCGCTGACGTGCGGTCTGGATTTTCAACTTCATTCCTCCTGAGCCCGGCTCCCCGAACGGTTCGTCCGAAGACGTCCCCCTCGCCTCGCCACAGCGAATTAGCCCGGACGCATTACGCCTCCGGATGCTTGCACGTTATGGAGATGCGAGCGTAACGGTCAACGGATGATGAAACCTGTGTAATTTGTTGGCTGTTCAATGTCGCAAATCCGCCACAGCTTCGCCTTGTTGGCGATAAGGCCTTTTTGCACTTGGGTTTGCAGTTTGCGCCGCCCCGGCGCCCCGGACGGCCTGACGTGGCCTCGGGCCACCCCTGGCGGGGCGCGGCCCGGGATCGGGTGTGTCGGGCGCCTTCTCCCGCAAAAATAGATTTGCGACGCCATTTGCGCCGGTCGCTGATTCGCCGGGCGGCCCGGCGCCCCGAAATCGGCGCGCCGGCCCACTCCGAGGTTGCGGTCCGGCGGTCGGCCTTATTGAATGCCGCCACCGACAGTCGGGTAACGGGACCACGGACATGAAAAGCTTGATCGGCGCGCGCGCGGCCCTCGCGGGCCTGATGATCGCGGGTGTGGCGCTGGGCGCGCCGGCCCTGGCGCAGAACCAGCCCGGCGGGACGAACGGGCGGGCCGAGGCCCTGAAGAAGCTCTCCCAGTGCCGAAGCATCGCCGACGACCAGGCGCGCCTGGCCTGCTACGACAACGCCGCCCAGGGCATCGACGAGGCCGAGAACCGGGGCGAACTGGTCGTCGTCGACCGCGGCCAGGTCCGCGAGGCCAAGCGCTCGCTGTTCGGCTTCGACACCTCGGCTCTGAACTTCTTCGACCGCGGCTCGGGCGAGGCGCGCGTCGAGGTGAACAACGTCACCCTCACCATCGACCGGGCCTACCGGGGCGAAGGCGGCCGCTGGGTCATGGTCATGACCGACGGCCAGGTCTGGCGCCAGATCGATTCGAGCGGCCCCTACAACCCGCCCCGCCACGGCTCCACCGCCGAGATCCGCAAGGCCTCGCTCGGCAGCTACTTCCTCAACGTCGACGGCCAGACCGCCATTCGGGCGCGGCGCGAGAAGTAGGGAAAGGACCGCCCATGCCGAGCCAGTTCCGCAAGGTGACCGAGAACTTCTGGGTCTCGCCCCAGTTGCTGGAGGAGCATGTGGCCGCCGCCGCCGAGGCCGGCTTCCGCAGCCTCATCAACAACCGGCCGGACGGCGAGGAGCCCGGGCAGCCCACCGGCGCCCAGGTGGAGCAATGGGCCCGGGCCCACGGCCTCGACTACGCCGCCCTGCCCGTCTCGGGCCAGATGACCCGGGAGACCGTTGAGGCGATGGGCGATCTGGTGGCCGGATCGAAGAAGCCGTGCCTGGCGTTCTGCCGCTCGGGGATGCGGTCGATCTCGGTGTGGGCCATGGCCGAGTCGCTGGCCGGGCGGCGGGTCAGGGAAGACCTGCTGGAGCGGGGGACGGCGGCCGGCTACGACCTGTCGCGCATCCCCATCTGAACCTCAGCGCTCGATGCTGACGATGGCGGCGCCGGGGGCGAAGCCGGGAACCAGTTCGGTGTGGCCGCAGCTGGCGAGCGTGAGCTGGAGCAGCATGAGACACAGGAAGGCCGCGGACATCCGCTGGAGCCGATTTGATACAAAAAGCGTCGCCGCGACGGCCATCTGAAACTCCCCGAACTGGTTTACGAGACGTAAACGCAAGCGGCGGGCCAGCCGTGGAGCGGCGCGGACGATGATCCCCTACGTTCGCCAGTTCGA
Organism: Caulobacteraceae bacterium; assembly: GCA_019695035.1. Lineage (GTDB taxonomy): Bacteria > Pseudomonadota > Alphaproteobacteria > Caulobacterales > Caulobacteraceae > JAEZEZ01. Next base: position 4,851 of record JAIBAU010000021.1, read on the forward strand.
GTTCGAGTACGGACGCTGCGATCAGGTCTCGCCGCGAATCCGGCGGGTGGTGGCGCGCAACCCGGGCCCCTTCACCTTCACCGGGACGGGCACCTACATCGTCGGCCGCGGGCGGGACGTCGCGGTCATCGATCCCGGCCCACTCGACGAGGCCCACCTGGCCGCCCTGCTGGCCGCCGTCGAGGGCGAGCGGGTCAGCCACGTGCTGGTCACCCACACCCACCTCGACCACTCGCCGCTCGCCCGCCGCTTCGCCCGCGAGACCGGGGCGGTGATCTACGCCGCCCGGCCCCCGGCGGGACTTGAGCACGGCGTCATCCTCGAGGAGGGCGACGACGGCCACTTCCAGCCCGATGTCGAGATCGGCGACGGGCGCCTGTTCGAGACCGCGGACTGGACGCTGGAGACCCTGGCCACGCCCGGCCACGCCTCCAACCACCTCTGCTTCGCCCTGCGCGAGGAGAACGCGCTGTTCTCGGGCGACCACGTCATGGGCTGGTCCACCACCGTGGTCAGCCCGCCCGACGGCGACATGGGCGCCTACTACGCCAGCCTCGACAAGGTCGCGGCCCGGGGATTCGACGTGCTCTGGCCGACCCACGGCGCCCCGGTGACCGAGGTCGCGCCGTTCCTCGCCGCCTACAAGGCCCACCGCCTGGAGCGCGAACGGCAGATCCTGGACGGCCTGGCGGCCGGGCGCGACCTGATCTCAGAGATGGTGCCGGTGATCTACGCAGCCGTCGACCGGCGGCTATGGCCCGCCGCGGCCCACTCCGTGCTGGCGCATCTGATCCACCTGGTCCGCACGGGGGCCGTGGCCACCGAGGGCGAACCCGGTCCGGCCAGCCGCTACCGCCTGCCTTGATCCGCGCCGGGTCAAGGGCGCTGCGGACCCGCTCCCGCCGGCCGTCCGCAAGATCGGTTCAAGCGACCGCGTTGGGCGCCCATTTGACCGAAAAAGGGGTTCGATCGGCCGCGAAATCGAGCCAACTCACCAATCTTTTCAGTGAATTTTCAGTAAGTTACGACAAATGCGGTCGTGTTTCACGTGAAACTTGGGGCGCGCTACTGCTCCAGCGCCTTCACGATCCGCGTGACTCTGGCGCAGTTGGCCCCGATGTCGCTCTGGCCCACCCGGCTGACCGAGCGGATGTCGACCCGTTCCGGATCGATGCGCGCCACCACGTCATCCTTGAAGCCCCACCAGAACGACGTGTAGGTGCCCTCCACCCGCCAGGGGGCGCGGCCCTGCACCTCGATACCCGCGGCCTCGAAGGCGGCGGCGACCTGGTCGGCGTTGAGGTGCTTCATCACCGGATGGGCGCCCGGACAGGTCTCGCGGTTGATCTCGGCGATGCGACGGCCGGCCCAGGGCGGGCCGGCCTTCTCCGGCGCCGTCGGATCGGCCTCCACCGCGTTGGGGCTGCCGGCGCGGGCGTCCATGATGTCGCGCGAGAAGCTGAGCGGCCTTTCCCAGTCGGTGGCCACGTCATGGATCGGCGGGACCTTGTCGGCCTCGGCCTTGAACCGGGCCAGCAGGCCGAGGCTGAACAGGGGCGGCAGCAGGGCGACCAGCGCCCAGACCAGCAGGCGCCGGCGGTCGCGGAAGGCCACGATCAGCGCGATCACGCCGAGCGCGATGCCCACCATGGCCAGCGGCGGCGTGATCTTCACCACCAGGGTCCCCAGGGCGAACTTCCAGTCCAGCAGGCCGAACCGGCTGCCCAGAACGGCCGCCAGGGGCAGCAGGCCGCCGGCCGCGCCGACGAGCGCCGCGATCCGGACGAAGGCGGCGGACTTGGGATGGGCGCTCATGGGCTGGCTCCTACGCGGGCTCGGGCGAGGCCGAGGGCAGACGATAGTCCTTCAGTCGCGCGCGAAGAACCTTCTTGTCGATCTTGCCGGTGGCCCCCAGCGGGATGTCGTCGACGAAGACGACGTCGTCGGGCATCCACCACTTGGCGATCTTGCCCTGCAGGAAATCGAGGAAGTCCTGGCGGGTCGCCGTCTCGCCTTCCTTCAGCTTGACGATGAGAATCGGGCGCTCGTCCCACTTCGGATGGGGCACGCCGATGACCGCGGTCTGCTCGGCCGCCGGGTGACCGAGCGCGATGTTCTCGATGTCGATGGTCGAGATCCATTCGCCGCCCGACTTGACCACGTCCTTGGCCCGGTCGGTGATCTGCATGTAGCCGATCGGGTCGATGGTGGCGATGTCGCCGGTGTCGAAGAACCCTTGCTTGTCCAGGATGTTGCCGCCGGCGCCCTTGAAGTAGCTGCCGGCCACGAAGCTGCCCCTGACCATCAGGTGGCCGAAGGTCTTGCCGTCGTGGGGAAGGATATTGCCCTCGTCGTCGGTCAGCTTCAGCTCGATGCCGATCGGCGGCCGGCCCTGCTTCAGCCGGTAGGGGACCTGCTGGTCGAAGGGCTGGCTCGAGACTTCCGGCGTCAGCGAACCCGTCGTTCCCAGCGGTGAGGTCTCGGTCATGCCCCAGGCGTGGAACACGTCCACGCCGTAGTCGTCGTGGAAGGCGCGGATGATGGTCTCGGGGCAGGCCGCCCCGCCGATGGTGACCCGCTCCAGGTCCGGCAGCTTCAGGCCGTGGCTCTGCAGGTGGGTCAGCAGCATCTGCCAGACGGTAGGCACCGCCGCCGAGGTGGTCACCCGCTCGGTCGAGAGCAGTTCGTAGATCGACTGGCCGTCCATCTTCGCACCCGGCAGCACCAGCTTGGCCCCGACCGCGGGGGCGGCGAAGGCCACGCCCCAGGCGTTGGCGTGGAACATGGGCACGACCGGCAGGATGGTGTCGCGCACCGAGGTGGCCAGCACGTCCGCCTGCAGGCCCACCAGGGTGTGCAGGAAGTTCGAGCGGTGCGAATACATCACCCCCTTGGGGTCGCCCGTGGTTCCCGAGGTGTAGCAGAGGCCGCAGGCCGTCTCCTCGGAGAAGCCGCCCCACTCGCAGACGTTCGAGCTCTCGGCCACCACCTGCTCGTAGCACTCGGCCCGCGGCAGGGTGGTCTGAGGCATGTTCCAGGCGTCGGTCATGACCACGACCCGCTCGACCGTGGGGCACTTGGGCAGGATCTGCTCCAGCACCCCCACGAAGGTCAGGTCGACGAAGATGATGCGGTCCTCGGCGTGGTTGATGATCCAGGCGATCTGCTCGGGGAACAGGCGCGGGTTCAGGGTGTGGCACACGGCCCCGATGCCCATGATCCCGTACCAGGCCTCCATGTGCCGCTGGGTGTTCCAGGCCAGGGTGGCGACGCGGTCGCCCAGCTTGACGCCCCAGCCCTTGAGGGCGCTGGAGACCCGCTTGGCTCGGTCATGGCATTCCGCATAGGTCCCGCGCACGATGGGCCCCTCGACGGACCGCGTGACGATCTCGCGATGGCCGTGCCAACGCGCGGCGTGATCCAGAATCTTGTCGACCGTCAGCGGCCAGGACTGCATCAGTCCGAGCATCGGAGCCCCCTACCCTGCGCCCTCTTCCTTCGGGCGCTTGCAACGACGTTACGGTTGGGATCGCCGATAAGCAACGCATCCCCGCCGCGACCAAGCTCCGCCAAGAACGGGCCGGGGCCGGCTTCCCAGTCATGGCGATTTCTGTGAACAGGGGTATGTGGGCCGTAAGTTTACGGTTTTTATTGGGAAATTGGCGTCTCCGGCCTGCTACATACCGACGCACCGCTCAGCCTAGGGTTGCCCTCTCCGCGAGGTTTTGCCATCCCCTACAGCAAGGTAAGCGAGAGTCGCCGGGGGAAGGTGTGACGGGCGTGAGTGGGCTTAAACCTCCGGGTGCTCAAGAAGACCGTCTCGCCGCCAAGCGCCACCGCGTGCTGGAGGCGGCGCGGCGGCATTTCATGCATTCCGGCTACGCCGACACCGGCATCGAGGTGGTCGCACGGGACGCCCGCGTCTCCACCGCCACCCTCTACGACCTATTCCCCGGCAAGACGCAGCTCTTCCACGCCGTGATCGAAGATGCGGGCGCAGACTTCTCGCGCCGGATCGCCGAGGTGACCGCCGCCGAAGCGGACCTCATGGAGCGCCTGCGGACGTTCGCCACCGCCTACGCCCGGTTCATGAGCGACCCGTTCGTGCGCAACGTCTTCCGCCTGGTGGCCGCCGAACGCCGGCGCTTCTCCCCCGTGGCTCGCGACTTCTACGACCGGGGCCGCACGGACTTCGGCGGCGCGCTGATGGCCATCATCAGGGGCCTCGAAGCGGAGGGCCGGGTCGACTGCCCCAACAAAGCCCACGCCGCGGGCCAGCTCATGGGCATGATCGAGCATCCGACCTTCCTGGTGCCCCTGGTCACCGGCGGTGAGGTGGAGGCCAGCCGCAGCCACGAGGAGATCGCCGGCGAAGCGATCGAAACCTTCCTCGCCCGCTACGGCACGTAGCCTCTCAGGGATAAAGGCGCGACTTCGACCAGCCGTCGCCGGCGCGCAGAAACTTGAGCCGGTCGTGCAGGCGGAACGGCTTGTCGCGCCAGAACTCGATCTCCTCAGGCACGACCCGATAGCCCGACCATTGCGGGGGCCGCGGCGGCTGGCCGAGTCCGAACCTGAGGGCGAACTTGGCGATGCGCTGTTCCAGGGCCAGGCGCCCGTCCATCGGTCGTGACTGTTCGGACGCCCAGGCTCCGATCTGGCTGTCGCGGGCGCGCGTCGCGAAGTAGGCGTCGGCCTCCGCCTCCGTGACGGGCTCGACTCGCCCGCGGACCCGCACCTGCCGGCGCAGGGACTTCCAGTGAAACAGGAGCGCCGCTTTGGGAACGGCCGCCAGCTGACGGCCCTTTGCGCTCTCGGTGTTGGTGTAGAAGACGAAGCCGCGAGCGTCGTAATCCTTGAGCAGCACCATGCGCACATCGGGCAGGCCGTCGACGTCGACGGTCGCCACCGCCATGCCGTTGGGGTCGTTGGGTTCGCTCTTTCTGGCGTCGGCGAACCACGCCGTGAACAGGGCGAAGGGTTCGTCCCGCTCGAAGATGCCCTCGTCGGCATTGGCCGCGTGGGCGCGCTCGTAGTCGGCCTTGGTCGGGCTGGGCGGTATATCGGCGGAAGAGGTCATCGGCGGGGATATAGCGCGGACGGGGGCGGCGAGTCTGTCGAAGCACGCCGATTTCTGCGCTAAGCCTGAGTCATGTCGCACGACACCTTCGGCCACCTCTTCCGTGTCACCACCTGGGGCGAGAGCCATGGGCCCGCCATCGGCTGCGTGGTCGACGGCTGCCCGCCGGGACTGCCGATCGGCGAGTCGGACCTGCAGATCTGGCTGGACCGCCGCAAGCCGGGCGGCAATCGCTTCGTCACGCAGCGCAAGGAGAGCGATACGGCGCAGATCCTGTCCGGCGTCTTCGAAGGCGTCACGACCGGCACGCCGATCTCGATCCTGATCGCCAACGAGGACGCGCGATCCAAGGATTATGGCGAGATCGCCGACCGCTTCCGGCCGGGCCACGCCGACTACGCCTACTTCGCCAAGTACGGCGTGCGGGACCACCGGGGCGGTGGTCGCTCCTCGGCGCGCGAGACCGCCGCCCGGGTTGCCGCCGGAGGGGTCGCACGTCTCGTGCTGGGACCGGAAATCCGGATTCGCGCGGCGGTCGTTCAGATCGGCCCCCACCGGGTCAGCCGGGAGCGCTGGGACTGGGATGAGATCGAGCGAAACCCGTTCTGGTGTCCTGACTCGACGATCGCAGGGACTTGGGAGGGGTTCCTCGACAAGACCCGAAAGAGCGGTTCGTCCTGTGGCGCCGTGGTGGAGGTCCACGCCGAGGGTGTGCCAGCCGGGTGGGGCGCGCCGCTCTACGGCAAGCTGGACGCCGAACTCGCGGCCGCTCTCATGTCGATCAACGCCGCCAAGGGCGTGGAGGTCGGCGCAGGATTTGCGGCGGCGGAACTGTCCGGTGAAGAGAACGCCGACGAGATGCGCATGGGCGAGCACGGACCTGAATTCCTCTCCAACCATGCCGGCGGAATTCTGGGCGGCGTCTCGACCGGCCAGGCCCTCATCGCGCGGGTCGCCTTCAAGCCGACCAGCTCGATCCTCACGCCGCGGCGAACCGTCGACATCACGGGCGCCGAGGTCGAGGTCGCCACCAGGGGGCGCCATGACCCTTGCGTGGGAATCCGGGGCGCGCCGGTGGTCGAGGCCATGACGGCCTGCGTGCTCGCCGACGCGTTCCTGCGCCATCGCGGCCAGACCGGAGGTGGCGCGTTCCAGCCAGGCCGACCGGGGCGGCTCTGAGCCCCTTCCGTAACTCGCGGTGTTACCTATATGAGCGCCTGACCATCCTGCAGGAGCCCCGCCATGATTGAACGCAGACCCTTTGCCTCCCTCGGCGGCGCGGACCACGGCTGGCTCAAGGCCAAGCACCATTTTTCCTTCGCCAGCTACTACGACCCCGCTCGCATGAACTGGGGTTCGCTTCGCGTTTGGAACGACGACGAGATCGCGTCGAAGACCGGCTTTCCGCCCCATCCGCACGCGGATATGGAGATCATCACCTACGTCCGCACGGGCGCGATCACGCACCAGGACTCCATGGGCAATCAGGGCCGCACTGGAGCCGGCGATGTGCAGGTGATGTCGGCCGGCACGGGCGTACGCCACGCGGAATACAATCTGGAAGACGAGACCACGACCCTGTTCCAGATCTGGATCCAGCCCAACGCCCGGGGCGGCTCGCCGAACTGGGGCGCCAAGCCCTTCCCCAAGGAAGCGCGAAACGGTCGCTTCGTGGTCCTCGCCTCCGGCATCAAGGAAGATGGCGATGACGTGCTGCCGATCCGGACCGACGCCCGCGTCCTGGGCGCGACCATCCCGGCAGGAGAGACCATCACCTACGATCTGGGGGCGCACCGCCACGCTTACCTCGTGCCGTCTGCCGGAAGCATCGAGGTGAACGGGGTCCGACTGGCCGCGCGCGACGGCGCCGCGATCCGGGACGAGGCCGTTCTGACGCTGAGGGCCCTCGAGGACGCTGAGGTCGTGATGGTGGACGCCGCCTGAAGCGCCTTTCTATGGCCTGATCAAGAATCAGGTTCGCAGGAGTTGCAGACCGGTCGGCGATTGACGTTGACCGGTGCAAACCCCGCGCCCTAGTCAGGGGATGGAAGGTCGCCGTTCGCGCGGCCAGGGAGGCCGGCGGCGACGGACCTGTGCGCTTCAATCTGCTGAAAATCCTGGTGGTCGACGACAACCACCATATGCGCACGATCCTCACCGAGGTGCTGCGCGCCATTGGCGTACGGGACGTCTACGAGGCCACGAACGGGGCTGAGGCGCTGCAGAAGATGCGCACCCAGCCCATTGATATCGTCATCGCAGACCTGGCGATGGAGCCGGTTGACGGAATTGAACTCGTCCGCCTGCTTCGCAATGCACCCGACAGCCCTAACCAGATGGTGCCTGTAATCATGGTGACCGGGCACTCCACCGAACGACGGGTCAAGGAGGCGCGCGACGTGGGCGCCAACGAGTTCCTCGGCAAGCCGGTCACCGCGCGGGGGGTATTGGAGCGGATCCAGGAGGTCATCGACCACGCTCGCCCCTACGTCCGGTGCGAGAGCTACTTCGGCCCGGACCGGCGCCGCCATGAGGACGCCGGCTACGCGGGCCCGCGACGCCGCTCCAGCGACAAGACCGAGGAATCCGCCTAGCCCCGGGGCCAGCCGTCGCAGCGCCGGCCGATCCGGGGACTGCTAGACTCGCCTGATCGCCGATTGAGGACCCGTCCAATGCGTCGCATCGCCCTTGCCGCCTGCCTCCTCTGCACCTTGGGTCTCGGCGGTTGCGTCGCAGCAGCTGCCGTCGGCGCGGCCGGCGCCGTCGTGGGGACAGGTGTCGCGGTCACCGGCGCCACAGTCGGAGCAGGCGTGGACCTCGTCACCACTTCGGACAAGGAGCGTAGAGCGAAGGAGAAGAAGCGTCGCAAGCAGGAAGAGCGCGAGCGTCGGAAGGCAGAAAAAGAAGCCGAGCGCGAGGCCCGGCGCCACGGCTAGATGCTGAGGCTGCAGCGCTCGCCGATGGTCGGGCGGGAAATCTCGATCTTCGACAGACCCGGAAAACGGCCGGACAGGCGATCTCGGAAATACAGGCACAGCCGCTCAAGGGTGGGGTTCTCGAGCCCCGGCTTCTCATTGAGAAGTCCGTGATCCAGCTCGTGAGCCACGTCCTTCAGGGCCATCTCCAATTCGCCCAGGTCGGCGACCCAATCCTCGCCCGGGACCATCTCGCCGGCCACAGTAGCCTCCACGCGGAAGGAATGTCCGTGCAGGCTGCGGTAGCGGTGCTCGGGCGGCCCGACGTTCAGGTGATGGGCCGCGTCAAAGGTTGCGGCCTTCGTGATTTCGAAGGTGTGGTTCATGAAACTCTGGTCTTCCCGCCCAACCAACTGCCCCTGGGGGACAGGTTAGGGAACGCCGATGTACTTGTGGGTTTGGACGCTTAATCGCCAGCGCGGATGCGAAAGGCAATAGGCGACCGCCCGTTGGGTGTTCGCCTCGCGGTCGGCGTTGTCCATCGGCTGCAGGTAGAAACGCTCGAAATTCAACTGTTCGAAGCGCTCGGGCATGGCCGCCGCCTGGGGATAGACCAGTTTCAGCTCCTGCCCGGACGTCTGAACCAACGGCGCGTCCGCCTTGGGGCTGACGCATACCCAGTCGACCCCCGGCGGGACCGGCAGTGTGCCGTTGGTCTCGACGGCGATTTCGAAGCCACGGCCATGCAGGGCGCTGACAAGGGCCCCGTCCAGCTGCAACAGCGGTTCCCCGCCGGTGCAGACGACAAGACGGTTGTGGGGGCCCCCGCTCCAGGCATGCTCGACCGCGTCGGCCAACATCTCCGCAGTCCGGAACTTGCCGCCGCCGGGGCCGTCGGTTCCTACGAAGTCCGTATCGCAGAACCTGCAGACCGCGGTGAACCGATCCCGTTCAAGACCGCTCCAGAGATTGCAGCCGGCAAAACGCAGGAAGACGGCCGCGCGCCCAGCCTGCCCGCCCTCGCCCTGCACCGTGAGGAAGATTTCCTTGGCCGAATACGTCATTGCGCCGCCCACTCGGCATATCCCCGAGCTCGCAGCTGGCAGGCGGGACAGGTCCCGCATCCATAGCCCCAGGCGTGGCGCTCGCCGCGTTCGCCCAGGTAGCAGGTGTGGCTGTGCTCGAGTATCAGGTCGACCAGCGCCTGCCCGCCCAACTGGCGAGCCAGGGTCCACGTCTCCGCTTTCGTCAGCTGCATGAGGGGGGTCTCAATGACGAAGTCCCGCGCCAAACCGAGCCTGAGCGCCTGCTGCTGCGCATCCAGGGTTTCGCGGCGACAGTCCGGATAACCCGAGAAGTCCGTTTCGCACATACCCCCCACGAGGTTGAGCATGCCGCGCCGATCCGCCAGGGCGGCGGCGTAGATCAGGAACACCAGGTTGCGGCCAGGCACGAAGGTCGTCGGCAAGCCCCGCTCGTCGACCTCGATGGCCCGCTCGGAGGTCATGGCCGTGTCCGCGATCGAGCCGAAACCACGGATGTCGATCACGTGATCGAGCCCAAGCCGCCGCCCTTCCGGAAGCGTTCGCGCCATTTCGTCGCGCACGACCTGGCGGGCCTGCATCTCGACGGCGTGCCTCTGTCCGTAGTCGAAACCAACGGTCTCGACCCGCCCGTAGCGCCTCAGCGCCCACGCCAGGCAGGTCGCCGAGTCCTGCCCCCCGGAAAAGAGCACCAGCGCGGCGTCGGACGATGTCGGGGCGGAAGTCATTGCGGAGGCATGGAACCGGCGGTGAAGCCGGTCATATAGGATGGATTGCGAGGAGGCGCGCCCATGTCGTCATCGAGCGGGACCGTGGTGCTGTACACCACCTGGCCGGACGCCGAAACCGCCGAGCGGGTCGGCGCGGAGGCGGTAGCCGAACGTCTGTCGGCCTGCGTCAACGTGCTTGCTCCTATCCGCTCGATCTACCGGTGGGAGGGCGCAGTTGACCGAACCGTCGAAACGCCGGCGCTGTTCAAGACCACGGGAGAGGCCTGCGACCGGCTGCGGGACTTCCTCCTTTCCCGGCACCCTTACGAGACTCCGGCCATGCTGGCTCTCCCGGTGTTGCCGGACGGGTCAAACCCCGATTTTCTGGCGTGGATCTCGGCGGAGATCGGACAAACGCGACCCGTCGGGTCCGGAAGCTGAGAGCACTCCGAGTGGCAGCTCTTTGAATTTGATCGTCTTAACCACTCTGAAAACACCCACGGGTTAGAGGTGGGCGTAACCGAAGACCGGACGCCTGATGCCGACGATCGACAGTCTCACCGAACGGGCAGCGCCGATTACGCCCGAGATGCCGGTCGCGGAGGTCTTCGACCTGTTTCGCAAGGACCCGGACGCCCTGGTGTTCGCAGTGGTCGAGGATGACCGCCCGGTCGGCCTCGTCGAGCGCCAGACTTTCCTGGTGGAACTGGCCGCCCGCAACGGATGCGCCGAGCACGCGGCCACGCCCATTCGGGAGCTTATGGACCCCGAGCCGGTGACCATCGAAGCCTCCACCGGCATTACCGTCTTCTCGGATTCCATGCTGGGCGCGCGCGCCTCCGGCCTGCTGCGCGGCTTCATCCTGACGGACCAAGGCCGTTACGTCGGCGTCGGCTCCATGCTGTCGCTGTTGCAGGTGACGAGCGCCGCGGCCCGCCGGCGTCTTGAGGCCGCCGCGGATGAGGCGCAGGTCGTCGCGCAGGCGCGGATGGCCAACGAGGCGGCCGCACACGCCAAGTCCCAGTTTCTCGCTGTCCTGAGTCACGAACTGCGCACGCCGCTCAACGGCGTGCTGGCTGTAGCCGAGTTGCTGCAGCGTCAGCCCCTGGGCGAAGACGCCCAGGCCTACGTACAGACCATCGTCGACAGTTCCGACACCCTGCTGCGGACCCTCGCCGACGCGGTCGACCTGGCTCGCGCGGAAGCTGGCGAGCTCCAGCTGAACCCCGAACCCATGCTGGTTCGCTCCGTCATGGACGAGGTCCAGACCCTGTGGGGGCCGCGGGCGGCGCAGGACGGCGTGACGCTGCTGATCTCCTTTGACGGCGATCCGGAACTGGCCGCTGAGCTGGATGGCCAGCGGGTGCGCCAAGTCTTCAACAATCTCATCGGCAATGCTCTGCGGTTCGCCCGCGAGGGCGTTGTGGAGGCCAGCCTCAAGGCGTCCGTCGACGGAGATCGCGTGCGGATCGAAGGAGCCGTTCGCGACAAGGGGCCGGGCATTCCCGACGACCGCATGGCCACCCTGTTCGATCTCCACAGCTCTGGCTCCAATCATCACGCCGGTGGTTCGGGGCTTGGCCTGGCCATGTGCCGTCAGGCGGTCGAGATGATGGGCGGCCAGATCCGCGCCGAAAGCAACGCAGGCCGGGGAGCCACCTTCGCCTTCGACTTCATGGCGCCGCGGACCTGGATCGAGGAAGAAAGCCAGAGCAACGTCTCGGAGATCTCCGAACTTGCCCTCCACAGCCAACCGCATGTGCTGATCGTCGACGACAACGCCACCAACCGCGTCGTCGCCCAGGCGCTTTGTGAGATGTTCGGCTGCACCAGCGAATGCGCCGAAGACGGCGTGGAAGCGGTAGAGGCCGTCTCCAGCCGGCGCTTCGACCTGATCCTGATGGACATCAAGATGCCGCGCATGGATGGCGTCCAGGCGACGCAGGCCATCCGCGCCCTGCCCGGCGTCGCAAGTGAGACTCCGATTGTGGCGCTCACGGCCAACGCCGATCCTTCCGACGCCAAGCACTACCTGTCGATCGGCATGGCCTCGGTGGTCGAGAAGCCCATCAAGCCCGAACGCCTGCGCGCCGCCATCAATGCAGCCCTGGCGGCCGAGTCGACCGCGGCCTCCGAGAAGCCGTCCGCCCGGAAACGGCGCGCAGCCGGCTAGGCTCCGGACTGGGCGTCGTCCTCGAGCGCGCTCAGGATCGTGATCTTCTGCCAGATCTTGCGGCCCAGACTGGTTGACAGCTCTTCCACGTCATTGACCGTCGCGAGCACTTCGGTGTCCGGCGTGCGCTCTCCGTAGAGAGCGGCCAGTTTGCCGATCAGAGCCAGCATCTCAGCGCAATACTCGAGGTAGCGGGTCAGCTGAAAGCGGGTCATCTCGCGAGTGGGCGACGACTGGGTCGATGGGCCCCGTGACAGGATGACGGTCGGGTCCTTCGTGAGTTGGTGCATGTCGATGACGTGCGCGAAGGCGCGCAGTTCGTGCAGATCCTTCAAAACCCGGCCGCGCTTCAGCCGTTGCTCCAGGCTCATCAGGAACCAGACGCCTGCGGTGAGCAGCAGAAGCAGGTTGATGACCGATTCCAGACTCTGGCTGGCGTCAAGGAAGTCGCCCTCCAGCAGGTTCTGCCAGCGCACGTGGCTCAGGGCCCAGGCGCCGATGGCGATGCCGGCCGCGCTCATCAGGGCGATGGCGCCTCGCAACAGCACATAGGGGCGCGATACGGCCCGCGCGCGGTCGGCGGTGGTGCGGGCCACCTCCACCAGATCCTGCGCTACGGCCGCCAGTCCCGCCCCCGGAAACCGTTCCGCGATACGGGCTTGCAAGGCCACCAGGGTCTTGACGACGAAGTCGGCGCGAAGATTGCGGCGCATCGGCCCCTCCCCCGAAGAGCCTAGCACAGCCTTAGCCGTCGTCCTCTTCGTCCTCGTATCCCACGAGGGCCAGGGCCCGCGCCTTCACGCCATGCAACTCGGCCCAACGCAGCAGGCCTTCCTCCCGCCCATGAGTGATCCAGAGCTCGCCCGGCGCGACGTCCCGGACCGTCTGCACCAGTTCGTCCCAATCGGCGTGATCGGAAATGACCAGCGGCAGCTCAACGCCCCGCTGGCGCGCGCGGGCGCGCACGCTCATCCAGCCCGAGGCGAATACGGGCAGGGGGTCGGCGAAACGACGCGCCCAGCGATCCGCAATAGCCGAGGGAGGAGCGATGATGATCTCGCCCGGCAGCTTGTCCTTGCCCACATCCGTCGCAGAGGCGAGCGGGCCGAGGTCGACACCGTGGTCTTGGTAGAGACGGTTTAGGCGATCCATGGCGCCGTGGACGTAGATGGTCCGGTCCCAGCCGCCTTCGCGCAGCAGACGAATGACGCGCTGCGCCTTGCCCAGAGCGTAGGCGCCGACGAGATGTGTCCGCTCGGGGAACTGCCGGGTCGAACGGATCAGGCGGGCGATCTCGCCGGCGTCGTCCGGATGACGGAACACCGGCAGACCAAACGTCGCCTCCGTGATGAACACGTCGCAGGGCGTGACCTCGAACGGCGGGCAGGTGGGATCGCGCCTGCGTTTGTAGTCGCCCGAGACGACCATCCGCAGGCCCCCTTGCTCGACAACGGCTTGGGCAGACCCAAGCACATGACCGGCGGGCACCAGGCGGATCCGCACGCCTCCCACCTCCACCGCTTCGCCGTAGCCGACGGAGCGGGTCGAACGAGCGTGGTCGCGACCGTAGCGCTCGGCCATGATGGCGAGGGTCTCGGGAGTCGCCAGCACGGCTCCGTGGCCGGCGCGGGCGTGGTCGGCGTGGCCATGGGTGATGACCGCCCGCTCCACCGGCCGAACCGGATCGATGTAGAAGTCCCCGGGGGCGCAGTAGAGGCCAGCCGGCTTGGGACAGAGCAGCTTTTCGGGTCGGAGGGCGGCCATTTCCGTACCATACAGGGTTGCGAGCTTTCCTGCCGTCGCCGGCGCTGGCAATAAGCGCCCATGCCACAGGCTTCGTTGCTTGATCTCCTGCCGCAACTTGTCAGCGGACCACCCCATCCCCAGGCGCTGGGGTTCGCGCTCGAGAGCGTCGAGGAGGATGTCGTAACCCTGCGCTGCCCGTACAGGGAGGATCTGATCGGGGATCCGGAAAGCCGAGTGCTCGCCGGCGGCGTCGTGACCACCCTGCTCGACCACACCTGCGGCATGGCGGTGTGGGTAAAGCTGGACCAGTACATGCCCATTGCGACGCTGGACCTGCGCATCGACTACATGCGCGCCGCCGAGCCCGGACTCGATCTGCTGGCGCGGGCGCGCTGCTACAAACTGACCCGCTCGATCGCCTTCGTCCGCGCCTGGGCCTACGACCGGACTCGCAAGGATCCGGTGGCCGCCGCCCAGTCAGCGTTCATGCTGCAATCCGACGGCGGCCGGAAACCGGGGGCCAATCGGAACGCCGGAGGCGCGCTGTGATCGACGCTGGCGCACATCTGGAATCCCTCCTCAACGGCATTCCCTACGCACGGTTTCTGGGCGTGCGGGCCGAGCTGGCCGGCGACGAGATGACCGCCATCCTCCCGTACGCAGACAAGCTGATCGGCAACCCCCTGCTGCCTGCCCTCCACGGGGGCGTCACCGGCGCGTTCATGGAGCTGACCGCCATGGCGCAGCTGTCGATCAGTGAGCGACGGGACAGCCTGCCTCGGCCTATCGGCGTCACGGTGGAGTATCTGCGCAGCGGCAAACCTTTGGCCACCTACGCCCGCGCGCACGTCAAAAAGGTGGGGCGGCGCATCGCGAATGTCTCGGTGGAAGCCTGGCAAGAGGCACGGTCAGCCCCTATCGCCACTCTGCACGCGCACTTTCTGCTCGCTGAAACAGGGGCTTAGCGCTGAGCTGCGTCGACGCAAGTATATTAATGTCTATGGTTAACGAATACCCTGCACGTTAAGGTCTGGCGCGCGCTCGACTGCGACGGATTGGCGCATTTTCTGTCTTTGATTCCCCAGTCAGTTGTGTTAAGCATCTATTTACCATTCCACCTTGGGGCTGAGTTATGAACAAAGTTGAAGTCGTAAAGTCTGTCGCCGAGAAGCTTTTCGCGGCCGAGGATGCTGTGGATGCGGCGATGGTCCGTAACACCCAGCTCCTCGAAAGCATCATCTCCGGCCGCCGTGAGCTCGGCGTCGCCGCCACCACCGCAGAACTGGCCCAGACGCGCGTCGCCGAGGCTATCGCGGCCCTGTCGGAAGCTCGCCGCGCCGTCATGGCGGCTCACGCCGGCCTGAAGAACGTTCAGGTGCGCCTGGGCGTGGGCGACGAAGAGTTCGGCCCGATGGACAAGCCGGAAGAGGACAAGCAAAAGCCGACCGTCAACCTGCGCGTCGCCTAATTCCTCACCTGACGAAATCGTAATTTCCTCGCGTCTTGCGCGCGGAAGCGAACAGAACGAACCTTCGCCCTCGGACCTGACCGTCCGGGGGCGATTGCTTTGCTGGATACCTGGTACACTTGGATTGGGGCGGGAGCGGTCCTGCTGATTTGCGGCGGCGCGCTCTGGAAAGGGGACCGCCTGGAGCAGTGGGGCGGCGGCCTGTGCGTCCTCGCATGGCTAGCCACCATCCTCATCCAGGACGATGTCACCGCCGGTCTGGAGGAGTTCGCCCTCATGGGCGTCGACGCCGCCATGCTGGTCGCCCTGGGCGCCCTCGCGTGGCGGGGCGAGCGGTCCTGGCCGGTCTGGGCGGCAGCTTGCCAAGCCATCACCGTGGCTGTCCACCTCGCCAAGTTTGTCGATTTCCGGATACCGGTCCTCGCCTATCTCACCGCCCTGGTGCTCGCGAGCTACGGCGTCCTGATCTCGCTCGCTATTGGAACCTTCGTCGCCTGGCGCGAACGAGAAGCGCTCCGGCCGCGTTAGCCGGTGATGACCGGCCCTGCCGCCACGCCCCTCTCCTCCTGGCAAGCCTGGGCCTTGCTCTCGGCCGGATTCGCCGCCCTCACCGCGGTCTTCGCAAAGATCGGCGTCTCTGGCGTCGACCCGGATCTTGCGACCTTCATTCGCGTGCTCGTCATTCTCCCCATGCTGGCCCTCGTCCTCTGGGCGACCGGCCAATACCACTCACTGGGGGCCATCACGCCTCGGACCTGGGTCTGGCTGGCCGCGTCGGGACTGGCGACCGGAGCGTCGTGGATCTGCTATTTCCGAGCGCTGCGTCTGGGGCCGGCCGCCCAGGTGGCGCCGGTGGACAAGCTGTCCATCGTCTTCGTCGCGGCGCTTGCGGCGATATTCCTGGGTGAGCGACTCAGCCCGCTGGCCTGGACCGGCGTGGCCTTGATGGGCCTGGGGGCGATCCTGGTCGCTCGCTTCTAGGCCGCCGCCAGTTCGCCCCGCGCTCCGCGCTCGATCAGGTCGATGGTCCGCCCCAGGCCGAAGATGGCCGCGAAGGAGCCGAAGCGCGGGCCCTGGCTGGAGCCAAGGAGCACCTCGTAAAGGGCTGCGAACCAGGCGCGGAGCGGGTCAAAGCCGTGCGCATTGCCGACCGCATAGACCTCGTCCTGGATCACCCCGCCGTCCTTGCAGTCGGGCGGAAGCATCTTCAAGCGCGCGGCAAGGTCGCGGAGAGCCTCGCGCTCCTTGTCGGTGGGGAGGCGGAACGACTTCGTCGGCTTCACGAAGTCCTCGTAATAGGCGATCACATAGTCGACGAGTTGATCGAGAAGCGGCTCGCTCTCCGGAGACGCCCCCGGGCTGTAATGCGTCAGGAAGCCCCACAGAACGTCCCGTGACGAGGCGTTCCCCGCCGAGACCAGATTGACGAGCAGGTTGAACGGCACCGGCGATCCCTTCGCCGGGGGATGGGCCGTATGCACGTGCCAGACCGGATTCTCGAGCCGCTTAGCCACGTCCGTTTCGGCGTTATAGGCGTCCAGGTGTTTCAGATAGTCGTCGACCGCGCGCGGGATGACATCGAAGTGCAGCGTCTTGGCCGACTTCGGGTTGGGGAAGATGTAGTAGGCGAGCGTCTGCTGGGGGCCGTAGCGAAGCCACTCCTCCATCGAGAGTCCGTTGCCCTTGGTCTTGGATATCTTCTGGCCCTGCTCATCGAGGAACAGTTCGTAGTTGAACCCCTCGGGCGGGTGCCCGCCGAGCACGCGGCAGATCTGTGATGAGACCTTGACGCTTTCGATCAGATCCTTGCCGCTCATTTCGTAATCGACGCCGAGGGCGGCCCAGCGCATGGCCCAGTCGGGCTTCCACTGCATCTTCACCAGGCCGCCGGTGACGCGTTGCTCAACGCGTGAACCGTCCTCGTCCTCGAAGACGATCGTACCGGCGGCGACGTTGCGCTCAAGCGTCGGCACCTGCAGCACGCGACCGGTGGTCGGGCTGATCGGCAGGAAGCAGGAATAGGTGGCGCGCCGCTCCGGCCCCAGAGTCGGCAGCATCACCTTCTGGATGTCGTCGAAGCGCTCAAGCGCCAGAAGCAGCTTTTCGTCAAAGGCGCCAGTCCGATACTGCTCGGTTGAGCTCATGAACTCGTAATCGAAGCCGTAGCCGTCGAGGAAAGCCTGGAGCCGAGCATTGTTGTGTGCGCCGAAGCTTTCGTGCTCGCCGAACGGATCGCGCACCACGGTCAGTGGCTTGCCCAGGTCCTGAAGCAGAAGCCCATGGTTCGGGACGTTATCCGGAGCCTTTCTGAGGCCGTCCATGTCGTCGGAAAAACAGATCAGCCGGGTCGGGATCAGGTCTTCGGTCTGAGCCCGAAACGCCGTGCGCACCATGGTGGTGCGCACCACCTCGTTGAAGGTTCCGATATGGGGCAGGCCCGACGGACCGTAGCCGGTCTCGAAGACGACCGGCCGAGCCATGGATGGGTAACGCGCGACGAGCTCGTCGAACTTGCCTTCCTTGATGAGCTCGGCGGCCGCCAGGCGCTCCTCGTGGCTCTCCAGACGCGTCTTGAGCAGTCGCGCCATGAGATTGCGCGCCTGTTCAAAGGGCCAGGCGCGAGCGGCCTGGGCGTAGGGAGAGAGACCTTGCAGCATGAGGCGCGGCTTAAGCGGCGTGGCGCCCGCGGTCAACGGCCCCTACGGCGCGGGCAGCTTGATCACTTGCGCGGGAGCCGACCTTTGCATTTAATCCTTGGTTGTTCGGGGGGACAATCATGACGGATTTCGGCAGCGGCAAAGGCCGCAAGTCTGGCGTCAAGACGCCTCCAATCGCCTGGGTTGTCGCAGGG
Source organism: Caulobacteraceae bacterium (assembly GCA_019695035.1). GTDB lineage: Bacteria > Pseudomonadota > Alphaproteobacteria > Caulobacterales > Caulobacteraceae > JAEZEZ01. Next base: position 22,837 of record JAIBAU010000021.1, read on the forward strand.
GCCATGGTCCTCGCACTGGCCGGCGGCGGTTGGGCCTTCATCAAGGTCAATGAGCACAATGGCGAGCAGCAGCTGATCGCCCAGCGCGAGATGGTGCGCACCTTCGGTGAGGTGCTCGATGATGAAGCCGGGAAGGTGATCGACACCACGCCGAAAGCGGATGGCGCCGCCGGCGCGATCGAACGCGCGGCAAAAATCCTGTGTCGGCAGATCGTCGAGGACGATCGCGCCATGGACCGTGAAATCACGGCGCTCCACTTCGACAAGGACACGCTGGATTCCACAAGCGAGGTCGATCTGGACGGAATCGCCGTCATCGCCCAGGAGGTCGCCAAGGCCCGCAAGGTGGTCGCCCGGTACCGCGATCTGCGCCACAGCCGCGTCGCAGCCTTCCGCGCGGCCGTCAGCAAGGCGCACATGTCCTTGACCGACAAGGAGACCATGCTCAAGCGCTTCAACCGGGCCTTGGACTCCTCCTTCTATGACAATGAACGCCTATGGCGGGTTCGCGATGAGGTATTGCGAGCCAATGGAGAACTGGTCGAGATCCTGCTTGAGAGCCGTGGCCAATGGCAGCGAACATCCTACGGCGCCGCGTTCACAAACGCCGCGACGTTCCGGCGGTTCGACCAGACGCGCTGGAAGCTCAATCAGGCCCGTTGGGAGCTGCGCGAAGTGAACTCAAAGGGGGTGCTTAACGCACGCCGCCAACTCGAAGCGGCGGCGCGCAACCTGGAGCCCTAGGCAGACTCGTCCTCGACGTGGAGCCGGTGCACCACGCGATGGAGCACCGGGGCGAGGAGCACGCCCGTGGAAGCGATCACAACGATCCCGGAATAGATCGCGTAGGCTCCTGCGAAGAGCTTGCCGCCCTGTGTGTGCATACCGCTGACCGGCCCCATGCCGGACAGGATCATGGCGGCGTTTTCGAACGCGTCGACCCACCCCATACGCTCGAATCCGGCGTAACCGGCCATACCGAACACCAGCGAGACGGCGATAACGCCCAGAGCCAGGGCCAGCGAACGGGCCCATCGAGCCAGGAAGACCGGTAGGGGGGCCAGACCGTCGCCTCGCCTTTCCCAGGCCCCGATCACAACACTTCCGCCTGCGCCGCCGTGGGCGTGACGATCCTGCGCAGGAACGCCCAAACCTGGATAGCTGACGCGATCGCGCCGACAATGGTCGCGAAGACCTGGAACATGTCCCACACCCAGGCGATCGCCGCGCCCGAGACGATCGCCGACACCAGGGGATAGAGGATGTTGCTCACCGTGATGCGGAACCAGGCATAGACGCCAGAGTATTCGATGGAAGCATGGGCAAAGTTCGCCGCGACTACTACACCCAGCACGGGCGCCCAGAGCAGCGGCAGGGTTAGCACCACCGCGAGAACGACCAACACGGCCTTTGTTCCGATGCTGTCGCGGCCCCGCAAGCTGACCGCCAGCCCCGAAACGAGGAGCACCGAGGCGACCGTCAGGCTGACCATCAGAATGCTATCGGCGACGCGCGGCAGTCCCATTCCCAGAAACATCGTGCCTGCCAGCGTCACGATCAGCGCCAGGAGGAAGAGCCCCAGCCAGGCGGCGGCATACTGGCCGAGACGGGTCTTCAGCGTTTCCATGAAAGCCTCCGGGTCCGGGTAGGGCGAGCATGCCCCAAGCCCAGGGCGGCGTCGATGTCGGAGCGCAGTCCAAAAATCCTTCCCTTTACGCTCACGTCAAGTTATAGCGCGGCCATGGCCACCGCCGTCGACAATCGCACCTTCTCGATCCGTCAGCTCTGCCGCGAGTTCGGCGTCACGGCTCGCGCACTTCGATTCTACGAGGACAAGGATCTGCTCCACCCCGGTCGCCGGGGACAGACGCGGGTCTACTCGGCGCGGGATCGCGCCCGCCTGACCCTGATTCTCCAGGGCAAGCGCGTCGGGTTTAGCCTGATCGAGATCCGCGAGATGCTGGATCTCTACGACCGCAAGGACGGCAACGCGATCCAGATGGCGGTATCGCTGAAGAAGTTTCGCCGCCAACTCGACGCGCTCACGCGTCAGCGAGAGGACCTCGAGGCCGCGATCAAGACCCTGTCGACCGGCTGCAACTGGCTCGAGCAACGCCTCAGCCAGTTCCGGCCTGACCTACTGCCACAGGCCGAGGATTACGCCGCCGCCCTGCGCAAGCCGATGGGCGACGACCACGACGACGAATTCGACCAACCCAAGACCGCCCGCTCGAGGAGCTAGCCCATGGCCTACAAGGCGCCCGTCCGCGACTTCAGCTTCATCCTGAAGGATGTCCTCGACATCGACCGGTACTCGAACGTGCCCGGGTTCGCCGACGCTTCCTTCGACCTCGTGCAGCAGATTCTCGAGGAAGGCGCCAAGTTCGCCGAGGAAGTGATCGCCCCGATCAACCGGGCCGGGGACCTGAACGGCTGCAAGCTCGAAAACGGGGTCGTCACGGGACCGCCGGGCTGGAAGGAGGCCTTCCAGGCGATGGTTGCGGCCGGCTGGCCGGCCCTCTCGACCCATCCGGAATACGGTGGGCAGGGCATGCCCGCGGTCGTCTCCATGGCGTTCGGCCAGATGACCGCCGCCGCCTCCCCCGCGTTCTCGATGTATCCGGGCCTGACTCACGGAGCCTACGCAGGCCTGCACGCGAACGCCTCCGACGAGATCAAGGACAAGTACCTGCCAAAGCTGGCCACCGCCGAGTGGGGCGGGACCATGAACCTGACCGAGCCCCAGTGCGGCACCGACCTGGGCCTGATCCGCACCAAGGCCGTGCCCCAGGCCGACGGCAGCTACGCCATCTCGGGCCAGAAGATCTGGATCAGCTCGGGCGAGCACGACTTCACCGACAACATCATCCACCTGGTGCTGGCGCGCATCGAGGGCGCGCCACAGGGCGTGAAAGGAATCAGCCTGTTTGTTGTCCCCAAGGTGCTCGTCAACGATGACGGCTCGCTTGGCCAGCGCAACGGCGTGCAGTGCGTCGGCCTCGAGCACAAGATGGGCATCCATGGCAACGCCACCTGCGTGATGCAGTACGAGGACGCCAAGGGCTGGCTGGTCGGCGAAGAGAACGCCGGGCTGAAGGCCATGTTCGTGATGATGAACGAGGCGCGCCTGGGCACCGGCCTTCAGGGCCTGGCCATCGGCACGGCCGCCTACCAGGCCGCCGTCGATTTCGCGCGGGACCGCCTGCAGGGCCGCGCCCTGACGGGCCCCAAGAATCCGAACGGGCCAGCCGATCCGATCATCGTCCATCCGGACGTGCGCCGCATGCTGCTGGAGGCGAAGGCCTTCGTCGAAGGCGGCCAGATGTTCATCCTCTACACCGCCCTTCAGGCTGACCTGCAGCGCTCGGCGGACGAGGCCACCCGCACCAAGGCGCAAGACTACATGGGTCTGTTGACCCCGGTGGTGAAAGGTTACCTGACCGACCGCGGCTTCCATGTCGCCAGCCTCGGCATGCAGGTCCACGGCGGTTCCGGCTACACCGAGCACTTCACCGCGTCCCAGTCCCTGCGGGACGCGCGCATCACCATGATCTACGAGGGCACCAACGGCATCCAGGCTCTGGATCTGGTCGGCCGCAAGCTGGCGGCCCAGGGCGGCCGCGGGGTCATGACCTGGTTCGCAGAGCTCGACGCCTTCGTCGCCGAGAACCAGGCGACGGCCGGCATCAAGGCCTACGTGGACGCGGTCGCCTCAACCAAGGCCAAGCTCCAGGAAGCCACCATGTGGCTCATGCAGAACGGGATGCAGAATCCGGATAACGCCGGCGCTGCTTCCACTGACTACCTGCAGCTTTTTGGGGTGACGGCCCTGACCTACATGTGGGCGCTGATGGCGAAGGCCGCGCAGGCGCGGATCGACGCCGGCGACAGCGACGCCTTCTACGCCAACAAACTGGCTACCGGACGCTACTTCCTGGAGCGGATCGTGCCCGACGCTGACATGCACCTGACCAAGCTGAAGACCGGCGCCGACGTGCTCATGGCCATCCCGGCGGAGGCCTTCTGAGCATGAACGTGCTGCAGACCGCCGAGCCGGACTTCATGCTCGAGGAGGACGTCGTCCTCTTCTCCGACAGTGTCGGGAAGTGGCTGGACGAGCACTGCCCTCCCGAGGAGATCGAGCGTTGGAAGCATGACGGCAAGGTGCCGCGGGACCTCTGGCTGAAGTCCGGGGCCGCCGGACTGAATTGCGTCTCCACGCCCGAGGAGTACGGCGGCATGGGCGGCGACTACCGGCACGAGGTGGTGCTCATGCGCCAGATGGGCTGGAAGGGGGCGGACCACTACGGCCTCTCCCTGCACAATGCGATCGTCGCCCCCTACATTTTCCACTACGGCACAGAGGAGCAAAAGCAGCGCTGGCTCCCCAAGATGGCCTCAGGGGAGTTCGCGACCGCTATCGCCATGACCGAGCCGGGCGCAGGCTCAGACCTTCAGGGAGTGAAGACCACCGCCCGCAAGGACGGCAACGGCTACGTCGTCTCCGGCTCCAAGACCTTCATCACCAATGGCCAGAACGCCAACCTGATCATCGTGGTGGCCAAGACCGATCCCTCGCTGGGCGCCAAGGGCACTTCCTTGATCGTTGTTGAAACCGACGACGCCGAAGGTTTCGAACGCGGCCGCAACCTCGACAAGATCGGCGCCGAGGGAAACGACACGTCCGAGCTTTTCTTCAATGATGTGAAGGTCCCGGCCGACAACATCATCGGCGGGGGCGAAGGGCTCGGCTTCATCCAGTTGATGCAGCAACTGCCCCAGGAACGGCTGAACATCGCAGTGCAGGGCGTGGCCGCCGCCGAACGCGGCCTGGCTTCGACGCTCGACTACGTCAAGCAGCGCAAGGCGTTCGGCAAGTCGGTGATCGACTTTCAGAATACCCAGTTCAAGCTGGCCGAGGTGAAGACCAAGCTGACCGTCGCGAAGGTCTTCGTCGACTACTGCATCGGTCAGCACCTGCAGGGCAAACTCGACGCCGCCACAGCGTCCATGGCCAAGTACTGGGTGACCGACATCCAGTGCGAGGTGATCGACGAGATGCTGCAGCTGCACGGCGGTTACGGGTACATGAACGAGTACCCGATCGCCCAGTTGTATCGGGACGCCCGCGTGCAGCGAATCTACGGCGGCACTAACGAGATCATGAAGCTGCTGATCGCGCGTACCCTCTAGCGCGCGTTCAGCTTCAGCCGGATTCCTTCGCGCGCCCTGAGAGTGATACGTTGCGTGGGGGTGGGCTCGGCCGGGCTGACGGCGTCCAATCGCACCCGGCGCGCGACCGCGGCAAGAATCAGCATGGCCTCCTGCATGGCGAAGGTCGCTCCGACACAGATGCGCGGGCCCCCGCCAAAGGGCAGGTAGGCGAACCGGTCGATGCGTTCGCGCTCGCCTGGCAGGAAGCGCTCGGGCCGAAAAGCGTCCGGTTCTTCCCATAGGTTCTGGTGGCGGTGCAGCACCCAGGGGGAGATGAGGAGGGTGGTGCCGGGGTAGACAGGCACGCCGCAGACCTCGTCCTCGGCCAGCGCTGAACGGGTGATCACGGGAGCGGGCGGGAAGAGCCTCATCGACTCTTCAAACACCGCGCGCGTCCAGGGAGCGCGTTCGACCCAGTCGTCCCGTGCGATGTCCAGGGTGTCGGCCTCCGCCTCGACCCGAGCCCGCGCTTCGGGGGAGCGAGACAACAGATGAAAGGTCCAACCCAGTGCGCGCGCGGTGGTCTCGTGGCCTGCCAGGATGAAGGTCAGGATGTTCGACGAGACCTCCATGTCGCTAAGCCCGGCGCCAGTCTCCGGGTCCTGGGCGCGAAGCAGCGCTGTCAGGAGGTCGTCAGGGGCTTCTCCGGCCACAAGCCGCCGTCGCCGGGCGCGCACCAGCCCCGAGACGCTGTTTTCGAACCACCGCGCCGCGCCGCCTCCCAGGATCCGGCCGAGACGGGGTATCCAGTCCGGCGCCCCCATCACGTCGAGCGGATCTGCCCGCGCCGCGGTCTCGGTATAACGGTTGACCGCGCGCTCGAACCCCGCCGCGGCCGCTCCGATCTCGTCCGAGAACAGGGTCGCCGACAGCATCTCGAAGGTCAGCCGCGTCATTTCGCTGTCAATGTCGAGTGTCTCGCCTTGCCGTCGCGCGAGCCATGCCTCGACCCTGGCTTCCGCGATTGCATGCATGCGCGCGGTCGCTCCAGCCAGACGGCGTGGTGCGAAGAGCGGCGCGACCGTGCGGCGCGCCCGCTTCCACGCTTCACCCTCCGTCAACAGCATCCCTTGAGCCAGCATGGGGCCAAGCACCCGGCGCTGCACCCTGCCCTTCTCGTAGAGGTCGGCGCGATCCAGAAGGACGTGGCGAATGCCGGCCGGATCGCTGACGGTCATCGCGCGCCCAAAGCGACCTTCGCCCCAGAGCACCGGCTCGCGAAAATGCCTGACAGACCAGATCCGAAGCGGGTCGCGCCACATGAGCCAAAGCAGCTCGGGAAGGCTCGCCGGGGCCTCACGAGGTTCCGGAGTTCGGGGTCTGAAGGCGGTGGCGGGGGCCATGGCTGAATGTCTACCTAATAATCGTGACGCCTTCACGGCCCGTTAGGGCACTCGGACTAGACTTCGCGGTGAATGGAGCGGTCCGCGCGTACGGCCCGCCCGGCAGTGGGGACGTTCCGGGAGCATGGCTTCTTCACCGGACAGGGATGAAAGCGCGCTCAAGGCGGCGCTGCGCGCGCGGCGGTCGCAGTTGCCCGCGCGCGTCATGACCGGCGGGATTATCGCCCTGGCGCTCGGAAACCTGATCGGTTGGGAGCTCTCCCTTTCCTGGATCGCCGCCTACGCCGTAGCCCAAGCTATCGAGATCGGAGCGTTTCAGCCCCTCCTTTCCGGGGCGCGGGAACGACTCCCGGCCTGGCGAGCCGCCTTCGGTTATCTCGCCTTCTTCCTTTCAGGGGCGGTCTTCGGATCCGTCTCGGTCCCGCTCTGGCTTCTCGGCGGCGCCTTTGGCGGGGTCATGGCCGTCCTCCTGCTCTCGGCGTCGATCGTCAGCGTGGTCGTCGGCTCGCACCGCTCGCGCCTGGCCATGGGACTGACCGTGACGCCCCACTGCGTCTATCTCGCGGCCACCCCATTTCTGATGAACGTTCTCGGCGCTTCAGGCCAGATGAAGAGCGCAGTCGCTCTAGGGTGCTTGCTGTTCTGCGGGTATGCCATCGCCATCTTCCGCTCGATCGACAGCGCTCGTACTTCCGAACTGGCGGCCCGTCGCGACAGCGAGCGCAAGCGCGCAGAAGCGGAGGCCGCGAATGCCGCTCAGTCGACCTTCGTCGCCACCATCAGCCATGAACTCCGCACGCCCATCAGCGCCATGCTGGCCGGGGCGGCCGAGTTGTCGCGCACGGCGCCCGACGCCGCAGCCCGCAGTCAAGCGGCGCTCATCACCGACGCCGGCCGGATGATGAAGACACTGCTCGACGACATCCTGGATCACGCCAAGCTTGAGGCCGGCCGAATGACCGTCGAGACGGTCAGTTATGATGTCCGGGCCCTCTGCGCGCAGGTGGCCCGCTTCTGGGGCGCCGAGGCGCGCAAGAAGGGGCTGCGCCTGAGGGTCGAGGGCGCCGCATCCCTCCCCGCCTGGGTCGAGGGAGATCCCACGCGACTGCGGCAGATCCTGAACAACCTGATCTCGAATGCGGTCAAGTTCACGCGCGAGGGGTCCATTACGTTGCGGCTGTCGGCGTGGGCCTCCGAAGAAGACAACGCGGCGTTGCGTTTCCAGATCGTCGACACCGGCGAAGGCATGGCGCCCGACCAGATGGCTCGTCTGTTCACCCCGTTTGAGCAAGGGGACGCTTCGACAGCGAAGGTGCATGGGGGCACCGGTCTGGGCCTGGCGATCAGCCGGAACCTGGCCCGACTTATGGGCGGTCACCTCACGGCGTTTTCCGTCAAAGGCTCGGGGTCGGTGTTCACGCTGGCCCTCACACTCCCCCTCGCGGCGCAGCCAGAACAGGGGCATGCGCATGAACTACAGGCCCGCGTTCCGCTCACGCCCGCTCCCATCGTCGCTCAGGTCGAGGTTGTCCCTGCGCCTGCGGTCGAAATCGCCGAGGTTCCGGAAGGTGCGCACCCCGCCGAAGAAGGGGATGAGCGACCGGTTCGAATCCTTGTGGCCGACGATCACGAAATCAACCGCCGCGCGGTCCAACTCGTGCTCGCGCCGACTGGCGCCCTGATTACGGCCGTCGTGAACGGGGCCCAGGCTGTCGAAGCGGCGCAGGTGGAGGCCTTCGACGTGATCATCATGGACGTCCGGATGCCGGAGATGGATGGGCGTGAGGCCACGCGCCGAATTCGGGCCATGGAAGGTCCCAACCAGTTCGTCCCGATCATCGCCGTGACGGCCGACACAGAGGACGACGACAAGGCCGCGTGCCGGGCAGCCGGGATGACGGACTTCGTCGGCAAGCCCATCGATCCGATGAAGCTTCTGAACAAGGTGATCGAGGCAGTCAGCGGCGAAGCCGACGATGCGGCGGCCAGCCGCAACGTCGCCTGAGGCGGTCGGGCTCTAGGAGGCGTTTCGGCAGTAGCATTTGTGGGTGGGGAAGTTCCTGTCCATCCAGTCCCGTGCGCCCGAAGATGTCGTGTCTTCATAGAGGAGGCAGACGTCGCGACCGCGTCGAACCTTCATCTGCTCCAGATCCCACATCTCGACGCTTGTTTCCTCACCAATGCAGTAGACGCGATACTTCTCGATCTGCTGGGCCTGGGCTGAAGCGGCCAGGCCGAGGCTTGCGGCAGCGATAGCGATCACGATGCGCATGGCGATCCTCCCGTTCCGGCTGTCAGGATAACGCCGCGCGGCGCCTCACCCAAGGCCTAGCGCCGGGCCCTGCGTGAAGGATTGCGGTGGAGCAGCGCCTCAAGGCGCAGGAGCAGCGCGGCTTGATCCTTCAGTTCGCACTCCCATACCGTCTCGACGCTCCACCCCTTCGCGCACAGGGCCTCACGAGACGCCACGTCCCTGGCGCGGTTTCGATCAATCTTCGCGCGCCAGTACTCGGCGTTAGCCTTGGGTTGCCGCGCACCGCGGGGGCAGTCGTGGCCATGCCAGAAACATCCGTGCACGAGGATCGCCAGGCGCCGACCCGGGAGCACAACATCCGGCGCGCCAGGCAGGTCACGCCTGTGCAATCGAAAGCGCGCGCCAAGCCGGGTCAGCGCGCGCCTTACTTTCAGTTCGGGCGAAGTGTCCTTGCCCTTGACCTGACGCATGACCGACGAACGCTTCTCTCGGGAGAAGACGTCAGCCACGGCGGCGGCGCCTAGAGCTGCCCCAGCATGTGCTCGGCGGACGACACTTTGAACTCACCGGGCTGTTCGACATTGAGTTCCTTCACCACGCCGTCGTCGACGACCATGGAGTAGCGTTGGGAGCGGGTGCCCATGCCGAACTTGGAGCCGTCCATCTCCAGCCCCACAGCCTTCGTGAAGTCGGCATTGCCGTCCGCCAGCATCAGCACGTCGTCGCCGACCTCCTGGTCCTTGCCCCAGGCGCCCATGACGAAGGGGTCGTTCACAGACAGGCACGCGATTGTGTCAACGCCCTTGGCGCGGAACTCCCCGGCCTTCTCCTTGTAGCCCGGCACATGGCGTGCGGAGCAGGTAGGCGTGAAAGCGCCAGGCAGGGCGAACAGGGCCACCTTCTTGCCCTTGAAGATGTCGTCGGTGGTCTTATTCGCCGGACCGTCCGCGGTCATTACGCCGAAGGTCGCCTGCGGCAGGCGGTCGCCAACCTTGATCGTCATGGAAAGGTCTCTCCAGGGAGGAATGGTGGCCCGCATTTAAGCGCGCCGGCCAGTTCCGCCAAGCGCCGCGCTTGAAACCGCCGGCCGGCGAGCCGATACATTCGACAATGAGCTCCTCCCCGGACCAATCCCCAACCGGCCCCGATGAAGGCGAATTCCTGAACGGCAAGCTGCTGATCGCCATGCCGGGGATCGGAGACCCTCGGTTCGAGCGGGCTGTCATCCTCGTCTGCCTGCATGCGCCCGAGCAGGCCATGGGCGTCCGCATCAACGCCCCCCATGAGGACATGACCCTGGACGCCATCCTCGACAAACTCGGCATCGAAGGACGGGCCCGCAACGCGCGGCAGGCCGTCCTGAAGGGCGGCCCCGTCGAGCGGGACCGGGGATATGTCATCCATTCCGACGACTATGAGGTCGACGGGTCTACGCTGCAGGTTGCCGAAGGGCTCTGCCTCACAGCCACGCGGGACATTCTCGAGACGCTGACGGAAGGCCATGAGCTGCCCCGCCGCGCGGTCCTCGCGCTAGGATACGCGGGCTGGGGCGCGGGTCAGCTGGAGCTTGAACTGCGGGAAAACGTCTGGCTCACCGCTCCCGCAGACCCGGATCTTATCTTCGATCCCGACCATGAGACGAAGTGGGACCGGGCGCTGGCGCGTATCGGCGTCCACCCCGCCATGCTCTCCGGCGAGGCCGGGCGGGCCTAGGACGCGACCGTCTTGATGGGCGCGTAGCCGTCCGAGAGGGACTCGTTGAGGTAAACCTCGGCCTCCTGCGGCGGCAGGGCTGGAGCATAGCCGAAGCCCTGCCCGTAATGACAGCCAACCGACAGCAGCGAGCGCGCCAGAGCTGCCGTTTCCACGCCCTCCGCCACCACCTCCAGCGACAGATCCCGGCCCAAGTTCACAACCGAGCGCACGATCTTCGAAGATCCCTCCTCGTCGCTCATGGTGCGAACGAAGTAGCGGTCGATCTTCAACGTGTCGAAAGGCAAGCGCGCCAGATAGCTGAGTGAGGAGAAGCCGGTCCCGAAGTCATCGAGCGCCAGGGACGCGCCTGCCTCCTTGAGGGCCCGAAGGATCACTGCGGCCCTGTCCGGGTCACGCATGATATCGCTTTCCGTGACTTCGAGCTTCAGCGCTCCGGCAGGCAATCCGGTCTCCTGGAATACCCGCGCGACGTCGCGGGTCAGCCCCTCCCGCTCGATCTCGATGGTCGACAGGTTGACGCTGACAAACAGCTTTCCGGCGTTGCGGTGGCGTCGCAGCCATTCCGCCAGCTGCTTGGCTGAGGCCTCCATCATGTGGAGGCCGAGCTCATTCATCATGCCCATTTCCTGGGCGAGGGTCAGAAACTCGTCCGGCGGCACGAGCCCGCGGCGGGGATGGCGCCATCGGACCAGGGCTTCGAAGCCGGCCACAGCGCCGGTCTCGAGGTTTACGATCGGCTGGTAAAAGGGTTCGATCTCCCCTCGCATGAAGGCGTTGCGGAGATCCGCCTCCATGGCCAGCTTGGAGAGGCCGTCGCTCTCCAGGGAACGGCCGTAGGCGGCTGCCCCGCCGCGCCCCCCGGTCTTGGCCGCCTCGACGGCCAGCTCGGCGCGTCGCAGCAACTCAGAGACCTCAGGCGCATCCGGTCCGCCCTCAACCTGGGCCGCCCCGATCGAGACCGTGGGATAGATGTCGAAGCCGGCCACCCGGAGCGGCTGCTCAAGCGCCGCGCGCAGGCGTTCCTGCGGCTTGGCGAGACCATCCGGCGCGAGAATCGCGAACTCGTCCTCTCCCACTCGGGCGGGAATGACTCCCGGCGGAAATGCGGCGGCGAGCCGGGAGCCCAAGGCGGCCAGAACGAGGTCCGCCCGTTCATGGCCCAGCGCTTCGTTGAGACGCCGCAGCCTGTCCAGGTCCGCAACCACCAGCTCGTATCCGCCGCCGTGAGTCAGCGCATCCCTCGCCCGCGCCAGGAATGTCCTTCGGTCGAGGAGGCCAGTGAGCTGGTCGCAGTCCGAGCCTGCGAACTTGGTCTCCAGGGCGGCTACACCGGCCGCCCGGGTCCCGTCCTCGAGCCAGACCCCGCGCCACAGGCAGGTCTCGGACCCGCGCATGCGGAGGCGCACGGCGACTTCCTCACCTTCCTCGCGACAGCTCAAGAATTGTTCAGCGATTGCGCGATCCTGGGGGAGCACAAGGGCGCCGAAGGCTGCGGCCGTGCACTCCGGAGCCAGCGGGCCCAGACCCAGGGTCCGTGTCGCCCCTGTCAGACGCAGGCGATCCTCTGATGGCGTCCAGATCCAAAGCGCCACGTCGGCGGCGGCAAGCGCCTCCAACGCAGTCGTGGGATCCCAGGCCAGACTTCGCGACCTGTCGTTCAACTCGGATCAGCCCCCGGACGAATAGTCGTCTTCCCAACCGGTCTCACCTTCTACGAGACCGAACAGGAGATGATCTCTCCAGGCGCCGTTAATTTTCAAATAAGCGCGGGCCTTTCCCTCTTCCGAAAAGCCAGCTTTCAACAATAGATTGCGAGAAGGTTCGTTCGACGGGAGGCAGGCGGCTTCGACGCGGTGAAGGCCGAGCCGGGTGAAACAGAACCGTGTTGCGATGCGGACCGCCGCCAGGGTGTAACCCTTCCGCACGTAGGGACGCCCGACCCAGTAGCCCAGGGTGACGGCCTGGGCGATCCCCCGGCGGATATTGGACAGCGTGAGGCCTCCGATCAGCGCGCCGTCGCTGGAGCGGAAGACGAGGAACGGGAACCCGTAGCCCAGCTCCATGTCGCGGGTGTAGACCTGAAGTCGGCGTCGGAAGGCCGAACGCGTCAGGTCATCTTCGGGCCAAGTCGGCTCCCAGGGCTGCAGAAACGGGCGGCTGATCTGACGAAGCTGCGACCAGGCGGCAAAATCCGCCATTCGGGGGGGCCGCAGGCGCACGCCCTCGCCCTCAACGACAAGGCCGTGGTCAGAGGAAATCCAGTCCAGCAGCGCCATGAGCCAGACCATAGCGCGGTCGTGGCGCGAAACGAACTGCTCCCCGCTATGCAGAACCCGACTTAGGCCAACAGGGCCTTCTCGAACGCGTCAGGCGCGGCCAGCGCCGCGCGGGGTCCCAGCACGGCCGCGGCCGCGCGACGGGGCGCGAGGATGCGCTCGCCCACACGGCGTAGGTCCCCCAGCGTCACCGCGTCGATCTCGGCTCGAACCTCCGCAGCCTCGGGAATCCGGCCATACAGCAAGAGCCGATTGGCCGAGATCTCGGCACGGGCCAGAGGAGACTCTTCGGCCATGAAGAGGGAGGCCTGCAACTGGGCCTTGGCTCGGTCGAGCTCGGCGGGCGTGGCCCCCTCCTCGGCGAACCGCCGCAGCTCGTCCGCCACAAGCGTCGATAACCCCTTGGCTTTTCCCGCCGCCGCGCCAGCGAAGATCTGAAGCACGCCGGTGTCCTCGTAGGTGTCGGTCCAGGCGTCGATGGAATAGGCCAGGCCTCGAATTTCCCTGGCCTCCTGAAAGAGCCGGGAAGCCATGCCTCCACCCAGGATCTCCGCGAACAGGCGCAGAGCAAAGTAGTCAGGATCCATGGTGGAGAACGCCGGCGCGGCCCATACGAGATTGGCCTGTTCGATGGATCGCGCCTCGGCGGCGACTCCGCCGACGAAGGACGCCGGTTCGGGCCGCAGCGTCGAGCCGGAGGGCGGCTCGATTTCGAACCATTGCTCCGCCAAGTCCATAAGTTCGGCCTCATCAATCGCTCCGGCGGCCGAAACAATCATTCTTTCGGGCGCATAGAGACGCTTGCGCCAGTCTTCGAGCGTTTCGCGCGTCGCCGGGGCGAGGGTCTGGACCTGGCCCAGGATGGGTCGACCCATCGGCTGGCCCGCGAACATGCGTTCATGAACGAGCTGGAACACGTGATCGTCCGGCGTGTCATACGCTTCGGCGATCTCCTGGCCGATGACGTCCTTCTCGCGCTCGAGGTCTCCGGCGTCCAATTGCGGGCGGAAGACCAGGTCGGAGGTCACGGACATCCCCAGGGAGAGGCCGTCCTTGAGCGCTCGGACCTGGAAGGAGGTCCGCTCGTGGCCGGTGGCGGCGTTGATCTGGGCGCCGGCGTTCTCGATCGCCTCGATCATCTCGCGGGCGGAGCGGCCGCCCGCGCCCTTGAACACCATGTGCTCGAGCAGGTGGGACCAGCCCTCGCGGTCCGCGGGCTCCCAGCGTGAGCCGCCCTCGACCATGACCGACAGGGCCATGGTCTCGAGCCCGGGCATCGGATCGTGGAGGAGACGGACGCCGTTCCGGAGGGTGTGGAGGCGCGCCGTCATGGGCGCGACGGTCTGCGCAGTCGCTGCCAGACCATGGCGGCGTAGACCGCCGCCAGCGCCGCGGCGAGCCCGAACCAGGTCAGGGCGTACTCGAGATGGCGGTTGGGGATGTCCACGGGGAGCGGGGCCGGCGTGACGAACGGCGGCGCCGGCGTCTCGCGCTCCGCCACCACCATGTAATCGGGCATGCGCCCGCCGGCGGCGGCGGCCACGGCGGCCATCGCCGCCGCCCGGTCGCGATATCCCGACTCGGCGTTCTGCGGTCCAGTCCCCGCCAGCCTCTGCACGGCCGAGAGGGTCTCCGGGCGGCGCAGCACGCCCTCGACGTGGCGCGGATTGGCGAGGACCAGCTGGGGCGGATTGGGACCCGAGTCGCGGGCGGTCCCCCGGTCGATCGCAACCAGAGTGTAGGCTCCCGCCGCGACGCGGCAAGGCGCGATCGGGCGCCAGACCACCTCGCCGTCCCGAAGGCCGTAGAGAACGACCCGTGAGGTCTCCAAGGGAGCGTCAAGGCAGTCGACGCTGACCCGGGCGAAGTTCACGTCCTCGCCACGGGCGGCCCGAGCCAGAACCTCCGCGAGGGGCTCGGCCGGACGGGCCTGGGTGACCGCAATGCGGGCGAGCAGGGCTTCCTTCCATTGCAGGCGCTGGATCTGCCAGACCCCAAGGCCCACCAGGATGGCGAACGCCGCCACGGCGGCGATGGTGAGGCCGAGCGGAAAGCGCGGCGCGGAACCCTCAGTCATGACGAGCCTGGGACGCCTTGAAATGGAACTGGGCCGCCAGCAGGACGCCCTTCACCGGCCTGAGCAGGCCGAGGCTGACGAGACCGGCGAGCGGCAGGAACACGAGCAGATGTATCCAGATGGGCGGGCGGTAGGCGACTTCGACGAACAGGGCGGCGAAGACGACCAGGAAGCCGCCGATCAGCATGACGAAGACCGCCGGCCCGTCGCCGGGATCCGCGGCCTTCAAATCGAATTGGCAGGTCTGGCAGGTCGGCGCGACGGCCAGGAAGCCCGCGAACAGCGCGCCCTGGCCGCAGTTCGGGCAGCGCCCGGCCAATCCCGAGAGGATCGGGTTCGGCCGGGCGGCTGGCGTTGTCATCCCGCGTGCGGGCCGGAACCGCCGAACGTCACGTAGATGAAGGCGAACAGGAACAGCCACACCACGTCGACGAAGTGCCAGTACCAGGCAGCCGCCTCGAAGCCGAAGTGCTTCTGCGGAGTGAGCTGTCCGGCCAACAGGCGGATCATGCACACGGTCAGGAAGATCGTCCCGATGAGCACGTGGAAGCCGTGGAAGCCGGTGGCCATGAAGAAGGCCGACCCATAGAGCCCCGACGACGCGGCCTCTTCGGAGAAGAAGAGGTGCTCATGGATGATGTGGTTGTACTCGTAGGCCTGGATGGCGGTGAAGCAGACGCCCAGCAGAATGGTCAGCAGCAGGCCGGTCTTGGCGGCCTGGCGATTGCCTTGCTGGAGGGCGTGGTGCGCCCAGGTGACGGTCGTGCCGGAGAGCAGCAGGATCAGGGTGTTGACCAGGGGCAGGTGGAACGGGTCAAGCGTCTCCACGCCCTGCGGCGGCCAGTGCGACCAGGCGGTGCGGACTTCCTCGATCGGGGAGAGCGTGCGGACCTGATTGAACAGGGCCATCTCGAAGAACATCCAGAACCAGGCGACGAAGAACATCACCTCGGAGACGATGAACAGGACCATGCCGTAGCGCAGACCGATGGAGACGACCGGCGTGTGGTCCCCGCCGCGGCTCTCCTTGATCACGTCCATCCACCAGCCGAGCATGGTGTAGAGCACGCCGGCCAGACCGGCGGCGAAGACGAACCAGGTGCCCTTCTCGAGGCCGAAAAGGCCCTTCAGCCACACCACCAGGCCAACGGCCATGACGGTGGCGGCCATCGAACCGACGAAGGGCCAGGGGCTCGGGTTGACCAGGTGGTAGTCGTGTTTGACGGCGGCGTGGTCGGCCATGGGCGCTCAGCTCGTTTGGGAGGTCCGGAGGGTGTCCGGACCATGCAATGATTCCAGTGTGGCTATAGACCTTTGGCGGGCTTCCCGCCAAGGCCCGAGGTGTTGGAAACCGACCCGGGGGGGCGAGGCGCGCCGGAGGAAGCCACTGCGGGGTAGAAGGTGTAGGACAGCGTCACCTCCTGGATGCCGCGAGTCTCGTGGTCCTCGGCCAGCTTGGGGTCGACGAAATAGGTCATCGGGAACTCGACCGTCTGGCCCGGCTGCAAGGTCTGCTCGGTGAAACAGAAGCATTCCAGCTTCTCGAAATAAGCCCCGGCCGCCTCAGGGACGACGTTGTAGACGGCCTGGGCCGTGACCGGGTGATCGGCGGTGTTGGTCACCCGGAAAAATGCGAGGGCCGGCTTGCCGACCTTGATCTCCTGCTGGCGCACCTCCGGCTCAAAGGTGAACGGCACGCCCGACACATTGGTGTCGAAGCGGACGGTCATGGGGCGGTCCAGGGTGCGCGTGGGCGCCGCCTTGGCGCGTTTGACGGTGCCGTCGAAACCGGTGACCTGGCAGAACACCCGATACAGCGGCACGGCGGCGTAGGCGGCGCCGACCATGCCGAAGGCCGCGACCAGGCAGATCAGGGCAAGCCGCGCGTTGCGGGTCACGACACGTTGGCTCCCAGCTTGACGATGGTGATCACGAACACGAGCACCACGAACGCGACGAGCGCCAGCGCCATGGCGATGTTTCGCCGCGACCGCTCGCGGTTGGCGGCGTCATTGCGGGAGTCGTCGTCCATCAGCCTAGTCCCTTCAGGCCGTGCTCCGCCAGCAGGGCGGCGAACAGGGCGAACAGGTAGAGAATCGAGAAGGCGAACAGGTTCCGGGCCGACTTGGCCTCGGTCTTCACGTCGTAGAGCACCTCGTCCCGCCCGTGAGCGTCGGCGTCCGGAGCCTCGCCTGCCATGGATCGCCAAAGCCGCAAGGCCAGGCCAACGAAGGCCAGGCCCCCGCCGATGGAGGCCACCCCGTACCAGAGGCCGCCTAGCCCGGTGAACAGCGGCGCGATCGCCACCGGAACAAGCACGAGGCTGTAGAGCAGGATTTGCAGACGCGTGGACCGGGCGCCCTTGACCACGGGCATCATGGGAATGCCGGCCTTGGCGTAGTCCTCCGAGGTGTAGAGCGACAGGGCCCAGAAGTGCGGGGGCGTCCACAGAAAGATGATCAGGAAGAGCAACCACGCGTTGAGGGGCGCGTCGCCGGAGGCGGCGGCCCAGCCGATCACGGGCGGCAGGGCTCCGGCGGCGCCGCCAATGACGATGTTCTGCGGCGTCGAGCGCTTGAGGATGAGGGTGTAGAACCAGGCGTAGAACACGACGGTGAAGGCGAGCAATCCCGCCGCCAGCCAGTTCACCGCCAGACCCATCACGGTCACGGCCAGGACGGACAGAACGATCCCGTAAGCCAGGGCGTCGCCGCGGGCGATCCGGCCGGCGGCGACGGGGCGTCCGCGCGTACGCCGCATCAGCGCGTCTGTTTGTCCCTCGACCGCCATGTTCAGGGCGCCGGCGGCCCCCGCGCCTACCGCAATGCAGAACACCGCGACCGCAGCGAGGAACGGATGCATCGTGGCTGGCGCGCACACCAGGCCGGTCAGGGCTGTGAACACGACGAGCGACATCACGCGCGGTTTGAGCAGCTGGACATAGTCCGACCAGAGCGCCGGGCGCGCGGCCGCGGTCCGACCCTGGACGGGAGGGGCGGCGGCGGCGGGCTTGTCGCCCGGGGTCTGTGCGGCGCTTCGGCTCATGTCTCTAAAAGCTTGGGGACGGAGCGCGCCTGGCGTTCCGTCCCCTCCCTCTACGCTGGCAGGTCTGCCTAGTGGTCGTCGCCCTTGATGACCGGCGGCTCGTTAAACTGGTGGAACGGCGGCGGGGACGGCAGGGTCCACTCCAGGGTCGTGGCGCCCTCGCCCCACGGGTTGGCCACCGCCTTGCGACGACGGATCGCCGCCTCGAGCAGCACCAGCAGGAAGACCCCGACACCAACCAGGGTGATCACATATCCGACGGACGAGATGTTGTTCCACTTGGTGAAGGCGTCCGGGTAGTCGATGTAGCGACGGGGCATGCCCTGCAGACCCAGGAAGTGCTGCGGGAAGAACACGATGTTCACGCCGACGAACATGATCCAGAAGTGCAGCGCGCCGAGGAACTCGTTGTACTTCACGCCCCACATCTTCTCGAACCAGTAGTAGAAGCCGGCGAAGATCGCGAACACCGCGCCGAGCGACAGCACGTAGTGGAAGTGGGCGACCACGTAGTAGGTGTCGTGCAGGCTGTAATCGATGCCGGCGTTGGCCAGCACGACGCCGGTGACGCCGCCGACCGTGAACAGGAAGATGAAGCCGATCGCCCACAGCATGGGCGTCTTGAAGTCGATCGAGCCGCCCCACATCGTCGCGATCCAGGAGAAGATCTTCACGCCGGTGGGCACGGCGATGACCATGGTGGCGGCCACGAAGTAGGCCCGCAGGTTCACCGGCATGCCGACCGTGAACATGTGGTGGGCCCACACGATGAAGCCGATGAAGCCGATCGCGACCATGGCGTAGGCCATCGCGAGATAGCCGAAGACCGGCTTGCGCGAGAAGGTCGAGACGATGTGCGAGATCATGCCGAAGCCCGGCAGGATCAGGATGTACACCTCGGGGTGGCCGAAGAACCAGAACAGGTGCTGGAACATCACCGGATCGCCGCCGCCGGCCGCATCGAAGAAGTGGGTGTGGAAGTTGCGGTCGGTGAGCAACATGGTGATCGCGCCGGCGAGGACGGGCAGCGAGAGCAGCAGCAGGAACACGGTCACCAGAATCGACCACACGAACAGCGGCATGCGGTGCAGGGTCATGCCCGGCGCGCGCATGTTGAAGATAGTGGTGATGAAGTTGATCGCGCCGAGGATCGAGCTGGCGCCGGCCAGGTGAACCGACAGGATGGCGAGGTCCATCGAGGGGCCGGTGTGGCCCGACGTCGAGAGCGGCGGATACAGCGTCCAGCCGCCGCCGAAGCCCTTGCCCGGTCCGCCGTCGACGAACATCGAGAGGCAGAGCAGAATCCAGGCGGCGACCAGCAGCCAGAACGAGATGTTGTTCATGCGCGGGAACGCCATGTCCGGCGCGCCGATCATGATGGGCACGAACCAGTTGCCGAAGCCGCCGATCATGGCGGGCATGACCATGAAGAAGATCATGATCAGGGCGTGGCCGGTGACCACCACGTTGTACCCGTGCTTGGACGCCTCAACGAGGCCCAGCTGGGCCAGCCAGGTGCCTTCCTTGAAGACCTGGATGCCCGGCTCGGCGAGCTCCCATCGAATCAGGCCGGACAGGGCACCGCCCACCAGCCCCGCCATGATGGCGAAGATGATGTAGAGCGTGCCGATGTCCTTGTGGTTCGTGGACAGGAACCAGCGGGTGAAGAACCCGGGCTTGTGGTCGTCGTCGTGGTGATCGACGTGGTCGTGATCTGCAGCGTGGGCCGTGGCCATCTGGGTCAGCCTCGAAATCTTATTGCTTGGTCGGCGCGGTCGCGCCGGCAGGTTGGGCGGGCGTGGCGGCGGCCGGAGCGGCGCCGGTCGCCGCGGGAGCGGCGCCATCGGCGGGAGCCGCGCCGGC
>JAIBAU010000022.1 GCA_019695035.1 Caulobacteraceae bacterium
AGGGGCGCGGAAGCCGGCGCGGCGGCGTAGGGCGCCGGGGCGTAGGCGGGCGGCGGCGCGGACGCCGGGCGCAGCCCTGCACTGGTCGCCGGGGCCGGGGCGATCTCGGGGAAGGGGTTCCAGACCGGTTGGGCCGCGCCCGTGCGGGCGGAATAGCGGTTGGGACGGGCCGGCCGCGGGGCCGTGGCCTGAGGCTGGCGTGCGCCGGCCGCCGGGGCGCTTTCGGCCTTGCCGCTCCAGGTCAGTTCGCGCAGCCCCGACGGCGTGGTCTGGGCCCAGGCGGCGCCGCTGGCGAGCGCGCAGAGCACGACGACGGCCGGGGCAAGCACAGAACGCAAGGCGGCGACTCCCTGATTGGAACAGGGAGTTTCTCAGGCGCGACTTAACCGCGGGCTAACAAGGCGAGGTTCAGCGGGCGCCGCGCCAGCGTCTCAGCACCCGGCTCTCCACCAGGCCCATGGCGCCGTGGACGACCAGGCCAAGCGCCATGAGCACCACCACGCCGGCCAGCATCTCGGCGGTGCGCAGGCGGTTCGAGGCCTCGAGAATGCGCCAGGCCAGGCCCTGGGTGGCGCCCGACCCGGCCGCCAGCTCGGCCACCACGGCGCCGATCACCGCCAGCCCCGCGCCGACGCGATGCCCCTCGACGATATGCGGCGCGGCCGACGGCAGGCGCAGGCGGAACAGGGTCTGCAGCGGGCTGGCCGCGTAGAGGCGGAAGAGCCGCTCCAGGTCCCGGTCGGTCGCCTTGAGCCCGGCCAGGGCGCCCGACAGGATGGGGAAGAAGGCCACCACCGCCGACAGGCCGATCACCGCGCGTTCCGGATGGTCGAGGCCGGCCCAGATCGACACCAGCGGAGCCAGGGCCACCACCGGCGTCACCTGCACCGCCACCGCGATCGGGCGGACCGCCTTTTCCAGCAGGTGGTGCAGGCTGGCGACCAGGGCGATCACCATGGCTACGGCGCTGGCGAAGAACAGTCCCAGCAGGGCCATCTTCAGGGTGTTCCAGGCCGACAGCAGAAGCACGGGCGCGCGATCGACGACCGCGGCCAGAACCGCCGAGGGCGGCGGCAGGAAGTAGGGAGCCACGTCCAGCCCCCGGCAGGCCGCCTCCCACAGGCCGCAGAGCGCCAACAGGAGCGCCAGCGGCGCGGCGATGTCCGCCAGCCGCCTCACACCGGGGCCCCCGCGGCCTTGTCGAGGGCCTCGCTGATTTCCTCGACGGCGTTGCGGAAGGCCGCGCCGGCCCGGAAGCCGGGCGGGCGGGGCAAGGGCGCTTCGATGGCCACCTCGCGGGCGGCCCGGCCCGGCCCCGCCGTCATCACCACCACCCGCGACGCCAGATACACCGCCTCGTCCACATCGTGGGTGACGAAGACGATGGCGGGCCGGGTCTGGGCCCAGAGGCGGTGCACGTCCTCGACCAGCCGCCGCCGGGTCAGGCCGTCCAGCGCGGCGAAGGGCTCGTCGAGCAGCAGCAGCCGGGGCTCGGTCACCAGGGCGCGGGCCAGGGAGACGCGCATGGCCATGCCGCCGGACAGTTCGGCCGGGAAGGCGCGGGCGGCGTCGCTGAGACCGACCCGGCGCAGGGCGTGGGCGACCCGCTCGCGGCGCTCGCCGACGGGCCGGCCGGCCAGCTCCAGCGGCAGGGCCACATTGGCGGCGGCCTCGGCCCAGGGCATCAGGGTGGGGGACTGGAACACCAGGGCGGTGCCGCCGCGGCCGACCTGGCGTTCGACCTCGCCGGCGCCCGGCTGCTCCAGGCCGGCGAGCAGGCGCAGGGCGGTGGACTTGCCGCAGCCGGAAGGGCCCACGACCGCGACGATCTCTCCGGGCTGGACGGCCAGGCTGAAGGGTCCGAGCGCGCGACCGCGTCCGGCGTACTCGACCACCACGTCGCGGAGGGCGGCGATCATGCCATCAGGTCGTGGCGGGGGCCGGCGCGGGCTGCGGCAGGAAGTCGAGGCTGTAGGCGCGGCGATAATCCAGCGAGCGCGGATAGACCCCCTGGGCGGAGGCCACCTGGAAGAAGTCGGCCCAGCGGGCGTCGGTCATGGCGCCCGGCTGGTCGCCGACCAGGCCGTAGGAGCGGATCTTGGCCCGAGCCTGGTCCAGCACGTCCCGGGTCATCTCGGGGTTATCCTTGAGGATCAGGGCGTTGGCGGGCCGTGGGTCGCCTTTCAGATAGCTGGCCCAGCCCGCCGCGGAGGCTTCGACGAAGGCGCGGGCGGCGGCGGGATCGGCGGCCAGCAGCCGGTCGGGCATCAGCACCATGGCGGCGTAGGAGGGGTAGCCCTCATCGGCCAGCAGGAAGACGCGCGGCTTGAAGCGGGCCTCCTTCTCGACGGTGTAGGGCTCGCTGGTCAGATAGCCCTGCTGCACGGCGCGCGGGTCGGCGAGGAAGGGTGCGAGATTGTAGTTGTACTTGCGCACCTGGGCGTCGGTGAAACCGTACTTGGCCTTCAACCAGACCCAGAAGGCGGTGACCGACGCGTCGGCCAGCAGGAAGGGGCGGCCCTTGAGATCTGCGATGGACTTCAGGGCCGGGTCGGGATGCGCCAGCAGCACCTGGGGGTCCTTCTGGAAGAAGGCGGCCACGGCCTTCACCGGCGCGTGCTCCTGCGCCAGGTTCATGAGGATGAAGCTGTTGGACCCCATGCCGGCCTCGACCGCGCCAGAGGCCAGCAGCTGGGGCACGTTCACGCCCGGTCCGCCCTGGACGATCTCGACGTCCAGCCCGCGCCGGGCGAATTCGCCGGTGGCCAGGGCCTGGTAGAAGCCGCCATGCTCGGCCTGGGCGCGCCAGTCGGTGGCGAAGCGGATGCGCCGGACCTGCGGCGCGGCGGGCGGAGCCGCCTTGCGGGGCGTCGACGCCTTGCGCGGACCGCAGCCCGCCAATGCCGCCGCACCCATCATCGCCAGGGCTGTACGCCGATCCATGCACACACCTCCGAAGCCGCGAGCCTAAGCCGGGGCGGGCGCATCGGGAAGGGTGCTTGGCGGGGTTCGCGGCGCAGCCTGCGCCCAAACGCAGCGAGGGGACGATGCGCGGGCGGTGAAGCCTCTACATCGTCCCCCCACCAAGTCCGGTTTGGACTTGTGACCTCGAGCCGCGTTCCGGGTTTCGACTCCGGGTCGCCCCTTCGTCCTCCTCCGGTCCGGCCGTCCCTGGGCGCTGGTGGATCGCTCCACCCGGGCCTTCCGGTCGGCTTCCGCTGCGTCTGCATCCTGGGGTCGCCCCCTCTCGGCCGGCGCCTCGGAAGTCCCTCGGCCCACTCACTCTGCTCGCTTCCCCCGGGGCTAGCAACGGGCTGTCCGGCAGGGCCTGTGCACAGTCCACGCGGGGGCTGTGCAAAAGGTGTTGGAGGCCGCTGGGCCGTTGCCGAACCACGAGCCAAATCAAGGCCCTGGGTTGTCCACAGGAATCCATCGCAATCCCTTGCGGGGCAAGGCTTAGCGGTAGCCTGCGCCGCAAGGCGATTCATTGCGCCGGACCGGCCTTCCAGGGCCATTTTCGACCCCTTCCGGCAGTGTCGCCGGGTGGCTTTCGCGCCGCTGTCGCGAGGCGAGGCAGAAGCGTCCCTCAGCCGCCCCGCTTCTCCTCCAGTTCCAGCCACTCCTCCTCCATGGCGGCGAGGGCGGCCCGGGCCTCGGTCGAGGCCTTCATGATGCGGTCGAAGCCCGCGGGATCGCGCGCGTAGAGGTCGGGATCGTGCAGCGCCGCATCGTGCTTTTCGATCTCGGCCTGCAGCCGGGGCATGCGGTCCTCGATCTCGGCCAGGCGCCGCGCGTCCTTGTAGGTCAGCCTGGCCGGTCGCGCCGCCGCTGGCGCCGGGGCGGCGGCGCTGGATTCGGCGCGGGGTTCGGGGCGGGGCTCGGGGCGGGGGGCGGCCGGGGTCCCGGGGGTCTCGAAGAAGCCGGGGTTCTGGCTGAGGAAGTCACTCCAGCCGCCCGGGGTCTCGACCGCTCCGCCGCGGCCGTCCAGGGCGATGGTCGAGGCGGCCAGCCGGTCGATGAAGTCGCGGTCGTGACTGACCAGGATCAGGGTCCCCTCGTAGTCGGCCAGCATGTCCTCGAGCAGGTCGAGCGTCTCCATGTCCAGGTCGTTGGTCGGCTCGTCGAGCACCAGCAGGTTGGCCGGCCTGGCCAGGGCGCGGGCGAGCAGCAGGCGATTGCGCTCACCGCCCGACAGGGTCGAGACCGGCTGGCGCAGCTGGCCCTCGCTGAACAGGAACTCCTTGGCGTAGGCGGCGACGTGCTTCGACTGGCCGCGCACGAGGATGGAGTCGCCGCCAAGCGGGGTCAGGGCGTCCCACAGCGTCATCTCCGTCTTCAGGTCGGCGCGCGACTGGTCGAGGTAGGCGACCTCGAGGCCGACGCCGACGCGCACGCCGCCCGCGTCCGGCTGGAGCTCTCCCAGCATCAGCTTGACCAGAGTGGTCTTGCCCGCCCCGTTGCCGCCGACGATGGCGATACGATCGCCGCGGCGGATGCGGGTGGAGAAGGGCTTGAGGATGATACGGTCGCCGAAGGCCTTGGCGACGCCCTTCATCTCGGTGACCAGCTTGCCCGACAGGCCGCCGGCGTCCACCTGCAGATCCAGGGGCCGCGACTGGTCCTTCATGATGGCGGCGCGCTGCTGGCGCATGGCCTCGAGCGCCCGGGCCCGGCCCTCGTTGCGGGTCCGCTGGGCGGTGATGGAGCGATAGAAGGTGTAGGTCTCGCGTTCGATGGCCTTGGTCAGTCGACGCAGGTTCTCCTGTTCCTCCGCCTCCATCCTGGCGGCCCATTCCTCGAAGGCGCCGAAGCCTTTGTCGAGGACGCGCATCTTCCGGTGCGCCAGCCAGAAGCACCGGCCGGTCAGCCGTTCGAGGAAGGCGCGGTCGTGGCTGACGATGAGGGCCGCGGCGCGGCACGCCTTCAGCTCGGCCTCCAGGGTCTGGATGGCGAAGATGTCGAGGTGGTTGGTGGGCTCGTCGAGCAGGATCAGATCGGGCTCGGAGGCGAAGGCGCGGGCCAGGGCCACCCGACGGATTTCGCCGCCCGACAGACCCCGGGTCGGTTTCTCGGGGTCCATGCCCCAGACCGCCAGGGCGGCGTCCGCGGCCCAGGGCTGGGCCCCGCCCGCCACCACGTGATCGCGCAGCACGGCGCCTTCGATGTGCGGCTCCTGCGGCACGAAGGCGATGGACAGGCCGGGCTTTACGGCCCGCTCGCCGGAGTCCGGCTCGACCTGGCCGGCGATGATCCGCATCAGGGTCGACTTGCCCGCGCCGTTTCGGCCCAGCAGGCAGGCGCGCGAGCGGGGCTGGATGGCCAGGTCCACCCCGTCGAACAGCATGACGGGTCCGTCCTTCAGGCGGACGTCCTTCAACGAGAGGATGGGCGGACGGCTGGACATGGACACGCGAGACCCCGGGGCCGGCTGTCCTAGGGGCTCAGGCCGCCGGCTGCAATGTTTCGACGCCGCTACTGCCGCGCGATCCGGTCGAACTCGGAGGACAGGGTGCGATAGAAGGCGGCGCGGTCGCCTGCGGCCAGGGAGTCGCCGGCCGGGGCCTCCGGCGCCGTCTCGCCCTCCGACGCCTCGAAATCGCGGGCCGGCAGTTCGCCCTGGGCCGCCAGGATCACGCGGCGCCAGACCTCGGCCGGCAGGGAGCCTCCCTCGACGCCCCGCATGGGAGCCTCGTCGTCGTTGCCGATCCAGACTCCGGCCAGCCAGTCGGGCGTGAACCCCACGAACCAGGCGTCCCGGTTCTTCTGGCTGGTGCCGGTCTTGCCCGCGGCGGGCCCGCCGAAGGCGGCGCGCCGACCGGTGCCGTGGTCCACCACGGCCTGCAGCATCTTGACCATGGCGCCGCTGCGGGCGCTGTCGAACACCACCAGGGTGTCAGGCTGGCGGCGAAGCTGGGGCCAGATCACCCGCCCGTCCGAGCCGAGCACCTCCTCGACCAGGTACCAGCCGCGGACGTTGGTTCCCCGGTGGAGACGCCGCTTTCCGCCCTGCTGGAACGGCTGATAGGCGGCGGTCAGGTCGATCAGGGTGGCGCCATAGGCGCCGAGGGCGATGGAGGGTTGCGGATGCAGGGGCGCGCCGCGGTTCTCCGGCAGGCCGAAACGACGGGCCAGCTCGGACACCCGTTGGTAGCCGGCTTCGGCGGCGAGGCGGCGGGCCACGTTGTTGTCCGAACGGGCCAGGGCCTCGGTCAGGCTCAGCTCGCCCTGCAGGGCGGCGGTGTCGGCCGCCTCAGTGAGGCCGGCGGGCCGGGTGGAGACGCTTTCATCGGCGTCGACTCCCGCCTCCAGGGCCGCGGCCCAGACGAAAGGCTTGAAGGCGGATCCCGGCTGGCGCACGGCCTGGGTGGCGCGATTGAAGGCGGTGGACCGGTCGCGCCCGCCCACCAGGGCGCGCACGGCGCCATCCAGGCCCAGAACCACCACCGCCCCTTGCCGGGCCCCCAGCCGGCGGCCCTCGCCGTCGAGGGTCTCGCGCAGCGCCTTCGCCGCCGCCAGCTGCAGGGCTGGATCGACCGTCAACCGGACCACCAGGTCCGCATCCCCGGGAGCCACCTCGCGCGCCTCCGCGGCGGCCATGTCCAGGACCCAGCCGAAATCTCCCTCGGGCCGAGGATTGACCAGCACCACCGGCTGGCGCGCGGCGGCGGCGGCCTGGGCCGGGGTGATCCAGCCCTCGGCCAGCATGCGGCGCAGCACCACCCGCCCCCGGGCGAGGGCGGCCGCGGCGTTTTCGGTGGGGTCGAGCTGAGACGGCGCCTGGGGCAGGCCCGCCAGCACCGCCGCCTCGGCGAGACTGAGCGCCGTGGCGGGCTTGCCGAAATAGGTGCGGGCGGCGGCGTCCACGCCGTAGGCGTTCTCGCCGAGGTAGACGCGGTTCAGATAAAGCTCGAGCACCCCCCGGCGGCCGAGCCGCCGGTAGACGTCGCCCGAGAGAAGGATCTCCTGGACCTTGCGCTTGAGGGTCCGCTCGGGACCGAGGAACAGGTCGCGGGTGAGCTGCTGGGTGATGGTCGAAGCGCCTTCGACGGTGCGTCCGGCCCCGACATTGGAGCGCAGGGCCCGGATGACGGCGCGCCAGTCCACGGCTCCATGCTCGTAGAAGCGCCGGTCCTCGGCGGCCAGGAAGGCGCGCGGAACGTAGGGCGGGAGGCGGTCGAGGCTGACCTTCAGACCGTACTTGGGCCCGCGCGTGGCGATCAGCGCCCCGTTGCGATCCAGGAAGGTCATGCCCGGCGCGCGCTTGAGGCTGGTCAGCTGGGCCATGGACGGAACGGTGGGCAGGTCCGCCAGGAAATAGCGCCAGAGGTTGAAACCGCCCACGAGGAGCAACAGGAACAGGCCCACCCCTGCGGCGATGAGAAGGCGTCCGGCCTTGGTGAACCGCGCCTGCTGCTGGTGTAAGAGGTCGGCGCGGAAGGTGGCGGGCCCGAGGTCGTCGGGGTCGTGGCCTTCCGGACGATCCGGCGGTTCACCAATCATGGCGCCGTCCGCCTCCGAGGTTCAGTCCCCATGCCGGCAAAGCCCTTCTGGGAAGCCAAGCGTCTCGAGCAGATGACCGTACAGGAATGGGAGAGCCTGTGCGACGGTTGCGGCCTGTGCTGCCTGGTCCGCTTCGAGGATGAAGATACCGGCGAGGTCATCCCGACCAAGGTGTCCTGCAAGCTGTTCGATGCGAACCTATGCCGCTGCACTGACTACGAAAACCGTAAGAAGCACGTCCCCGACTGCATCAAGCTGACGCCCTGGAACATCGAGGCGCTGGAGTGGATGCCCAGGAGCTGCGCCTACCGGCGCCTCTGGGAGGGGCGGAACCTGGCGGACTGGCACCCGCTGATCAGCGGTGATCCGGACAGCGTGCACCGGGCAGGCGTGTCGGTGAAATCGCTCGGCGTCATCAACGAGGCCGAGTTCGACGATCCCGAAGACGCCCTGGATCACCTGGCCCCCGAACTGATGGACGAGCGCGGCCGCTAGACAATGAAAAAAGCCGGACCCGCTGGCGCGGGCCCGGCTCTTTCGTTTCCCGGATGGACCGGAGTCAGGCCTTGGCGGTCGGGTCCGCCGGCGGCGGTCCGTAGGCGTTAGGGGCCGGATCGCCCTTGGCCACGCCCGCCCAGATCACGAACACGAACCAGATGACGGCGCCAACGCCCGAGGCGAGGCCGCCCAGCGCCATGAGGCCCAGGCCGCCCGCCGCGCCCGCGTCGCTGCCGGCGATGGCCGAGCCGCCCATGGTCACGCCGCCGATCAGCATCACGAGGAAGCCGACCGCCATGACGGCGTACGGCAGCAGGGCCAGCTTGGGCGACTTGCCGAAATCGGCGAAGCGGCTCGAGAGCACGCAGTAGCCCGGGTAGATCAGCACCAGGCCAACGATTCCGCTGACGGCCTGGCTCATGCCGGCCAGGACGTAATTGTTGATGAGGCCGGCGACGAAAAGGATAAGGATGCCGATCCAGAATTCCTTCTGTCCGATGCGGCCGCTCGGCTTCAGGAAAAGGTCTTGCCAGTCGATGTTCATGGACGTGAGTCCCCCTCAATTGTCAGGGGACTGTAGCTCGCCTCTCAGGCGAAGCAATCCAAAGAACGCAATTCGCCGAACAGCGGCTTGCTGGCGGTGACGCTGGCGCTTGCGTCAACCGTCGGACGGCTTAAGTCGGGGGTCCGCCGACGCAGCGTGTGAGAACCGTGGCCAACGACCCTTATTCCGAACTCGGCATCGCCCGCTCGGCCTCGCAGGACGAGGTCCGCAAGGCGTTCCGGAAACTGGCCAAGCAGCACCACCCCGACAAGAATCCCGGCGACGCCAAGGCTGAAGAGAAATTCAAGCGCATCAGCGCCGCCTTCGACATCCTCGGCGACGAAGAGAAGCGCAAGAAGTTCGACCGCGGCGAGATCGACGCCGACGGCCGCGAACAGTTCCGGGGCGGGTTCGGCGGCGGAGCCGGCGGCTCGCCCTTCGGCGCAGGCGGGCCGCAGGGCTTTCGCGGCAATTTCGAAGGCGTCGACCTGGACGAGATCTTCTCGATGTTCGGCGGCGGCGGCTTCGCCGGCCAGGCCCGGGGCGGCCGGGCCGGGCGGGGCGGCTTCCAGGCCCCGCCGCGCGGCGTCGACGTAAGGGCGCGTCTGGAGGTGGACCTGGTCGACACCATCCTGGGCGCCACGCGCCGCATCCAGTTTTCGGACGGCCGTACGGTGGACGTAGGCATTCCCAAGGGCGCTCAGACCGGGCAGGTGCTGCGTCTGAAGGGGCAGGGACAGGAAGGGCGGGGCGGGGCCTTCGGCGATGCGCTGATCGAACTGAACGTGCGCCCCCACGCGGTCTTCCGACCGGACGGCGCGGACCTGGAGATGGACCTGCCCGTGTCGGTTCCCGACGCAGTGCTGGGCGGAAAGGTCGAGGCGCCGACGCCCGAGGGCAATGTCTCGGTCACCGTGCCCAAGGGCTCCAACTCGGGCTCGGTCCTGCGCCTGAAGGGCCGCGGCGGGGTCGATCCCAAGACCGGCAAGCGCGGGGACCTGAAGGCCCGGCTGGTGGTCACCCTGCCGGACAGCGCCGATTCCCGGCTCGAGGCCTTCGCCGAGGACTGGCGCAAGAACCGACCCTACCAGCCCCGACGCCGCTGAGCCGGAACCGGCGACCGCAAATCCGCCTTACCCCTGCGGGAAGAAACTGCGCTACCTTTGCCTGATCGGGTCTAAACTCCCCGTTCAGTCCCCGTTCAGGGGACAGGACCTAAACCTTCGCTCGTAATGAAGAAGCTTGCCGTAATCCTTCCCGTGCTGCTGGCCCTCGCGGCGCCGACCCTGGCGCATGCCGAGGCCGGGAACGGGCGTGGGCGCAATGCGGAGGCCTTTGCGGGCCGCGATCGCGATGACGACGGGCCGCGCGGTTCCGGGCGCGGGGGTCAGCGCGCAGGGCGCGGCGACGGGCAGCGCAACCGCGGCGACGACAATCCCGGCCAGCGGGACCGGGGCGGCGACGCGCGCCAGCAGGTGCGCGAGGGCCGCCGCGTGGCCCTGCGCGACGTGATCCCCAACATCGCCCGGCGCACGCCGGGGCGCATGCTGGACAGCTTCGCCGAAAACGGACCCGGCGGCCGGGCCCAGTATCGCGTACGCTGGCAGTCGGATTCGGGCGAACGCATCGACTACATCGTCGACGCCGAGACCGGCGCCATCATCCGTCGCGAATAGCCAAGAGCATCGGAGGACCAGGGTTTGCGGGTACTGCTCGTCGAGGACGATCCCGATCTGTCGCGCCAGCTCAAGTCGGCCCTCTCGGACGCCGGCTATGCGGTCGACCATGCGGCCGACGGCGAGGAGGCGCACTTCCTCGGCGACACCGAACCCTATGACGTGATCGTGCTGGATCTGGGCCTGCCCAAGATCGACGGAGTGTCGGTGCTGGAGCGCTGGCGGCGCGAGAGCAAGAGCACGCCGGTGCTGATCCTGACAGCGCGCGGCGCCTGGTCGGACAAGGTGGCCGGCTTCGACGCCGGGGCCGACGACTACCTGACCAAGCCGTTCCACACCGAGGAGCTGCTGGCCCGGCTGCGGGCTCTGCTGCGCCGCTCGGCCGGCCACGCGACGCCGTCGCTGTCGTGCGGCGGCCTTCGGCTCGACCCGCGCGCGGCGCGGGCCTCGGTCAACGGCGAGCCCCTGCGCCTGACTTCGCTGGAGTACCGCCTGCTGCACTACCTGATGATGCACCAGGGCCGGGTGATCAGCCGCACCGAACTGGTCGAGCACCTTTACGACCAGGATTTCGACCGCGATTCCAACACCATCGAGGTGTTCGTCGGACGGCTGCGCAAGAAGATCGGCTCGGACCGGATCGAGACGGTGCGGGGACTGGGCTACCGCCTCGCGCCGCTGGAGGGCGAGCCTGTCGAGTGAGGCCCTCGCGGGCCCGCCCGGCGCGCCCCTGAAACAGCCTCGGGCCTCGCTGGTCCGGCGGCTGGTCTGGCTGGCGGCGGTCTGGATCCTGGCGGCCCTGGTCACGGCCGGCGTGGCGCTGAACCTCTTCTATCGCCAGACCACGGAGCGTCGCCTGCAGGCCAGCCTGTCCGAGGTCAGCGACGCCTTGATCTCCGACGCCCGCATCGGCCGCGATGACAAGAGCGTCTCGGTGCAGCAGGTCGACACCGGAGAGAAGTCCAACGACCGGGTGCCGCCGGCGACGGTGGTCGATGCGCGGGCCAACCGCGCCTACTCGGGCCGCTACTGGCAGATCGCCGAACCGCTTCCCGGTCGCCCGGGCGAGCCTTCGCCGGGCCTCCGGCCGCTGGTGCGCTCGCGCTCGCTCTGGGACGCCGACCTGAAGGGTCCGCCGGGCGGGCTGGAGCCGCTGCTGGCCCGGCCGGGCCGGCCGGTCTTCTACGACACCGTGGGTGCGGCCGGCGAACCGGTGCGGGCGGCGGCGACCGTGTCGCTGTTGCGCGGGCGGGTGGAGCCTCTGGTCTTCCTGGTCGCGGAGGACCGGCGGCCGATCGACCAGGACGCCCAGCGCTTCGCCTGGCTGACAGCCTTTTCGCTGATCGCCCTGGGCGGGGGCCTGGTCGCGGCGGTGTTCTTCCAGGTGCGCGTCGGCCTGCGGCCCCTGTTCGAGCTGGGCCACGAGATCGGCGACGTGCGCAAGGGCAAGGCGCTGCGCCTGTCCCAGTCCTATCCGCAGGAGATCGAACCGCTGGCGGACGAAATGAACGCCCTGCTGGCGGCCAACCAGGAGGTGGTGGAGCGCCAGCGCACCCATGTCGGCAACCTCGCCCACGCCCTGAAGACGCCTCTGTCGGTCATGCTGACCGAGGCGGGGGCCGAGGAGAACACCCTGGCCGAGGTGGTCCGCCGCCAGGCCACCCTGATGCGGGGTCAGGTGGACCATCACCTGCGTCGCGCCCGCGCCGCGGCCCGCGCCCAGTCGGTGGGCGAACGCACGCCGGTCGAAGAAGTCATCGACGAGATGGCGGTGATGATCGAGCGGGTCTTCCAGGAAAAGGCGGTCGAGATCGACTGGCGGGTGGACGACGACCTCTGCTTCCGTGGCGAGCGCCAGGATCTGCAGGAAATCGTCGGCAACGTACTGGAGAACGCCTGCAAGTACGGCGGCCGCAAGGTCTTCGCCATCGCCGAGGCGACGGGCGATCCCGGCCGGATGCGGCTGGTTGTCGAGGACGACGGACCGGGACTGCCGGAAGAGCGGCGGGAAGAGGTGCTGAAACGGGGTTCGCGCCTGGACGAGTCGGCCCCCGGGTCGGGCCTGGGCCTGTCGATCGTCGACGAACTGGCGCGCGCCTACGGCGGCGGCGTCGCCCTGGCGCGCTCGGACATGGGCGGCTTGAAGGTGGTGATCGAACTGCCTGCCGCCGAGGTCTGAAAAACTCAACCCTGCGGCGTCCGGTCCCCGGGGTGCTCAATCAATCTTAACCTTGTCCATTCACCGTGCCTGGCTCAGACGCCGCGCCAGGAGCGCCAACCCATGGATCGGGCTGCAAAGCTTGAAGCGATCCGCGCCCTTCTCGGCGCGGCGCCCGACCAGGCTCTGGCCAGCCTCGGGATCGCCCTTTCGGGCGTGGGCGGCGACCTGGCCCCGGTCGCCGAAATCGTCGAGCGCGAACAGACCGTCCGCCGGCTGAGCGCCGTGGTCTTCGGACCGCTCCTGCCCATGTTCGGCAGCCGGCCCGACGGCCTGCAGACCCCGACGTTCTCGCGGGCGACGCTCAAGCAGCTGTGGCGCGAGCTGATGGACGACCGGCTCGACACCCTGGCCGCGGTGGCGACCGCCATCGAGGACTGGGACCCCAGTCATCCGCCGCCGCCCATCCTGGACGAGGTCTGCCTCGAGGCCGCCGCGCTCTGCGACGCCCGGCCCGAGCTGGCCGAGCTGGCGATCTACCTGCGGCTGTCGCCCTTCGCGCGCACCGCCCTGGCCCGGCTGGGCGACTGGCTGGGCCGGGCCAACGAGGAGCGGGCTGCGGTGCTGCGCCTGATCTTCCGGGACGCCGCCGAGGTTTGCGACGACGCGGCGCCGCGCCTGATGGAGATCCTGCTGGCGCACCTGCCCGACGCGCAGCTGATCCTGCGCCCGATCTCCCTGATCACCGATCGCTCCGGCGACCGTTACCTGGCCAGTTCCGAGCTGGCCTCCTTCGGCGAGCGCCTGCTGGAGCGGGTCGAACGCCATGTGGAGAGCCTGAAGGGATTCAACACCGCCGGCGGCGAGGCGGCGGCCTACGCCGCGGCGCGGGACGTCTCGGTGGCGGGCGCCATCCTGGACGAGATCGAGCACTCGGTGGACCTCGCCCGCGATGGTCCGTGGGGCAAGCGCGTGGCGGCAGGGCGCAAGGCCATGGCCGCGATGATCGAAGCCCGCCTGCGCGAATGCCAGAAGGCCGTGGAGCAGGCCCTGCCGATGCAGGCCGTGCGCCTGACCGGGCGCATGACCCGGCCGTCGCCCAAGGTCTCCCAGCCACCCGACCCCCGCTTCGTGGAGCCGGCGCGCGCGCTGATGGTGCTGCTCGGCGAGACGCGGGGCGCGGCGGCGACCGGGGGCTTCGGCGCGCTTCGCACCCAGGTCTCGGAAGGCCTGTCCGACTGGCTCGAGGTCTACGCCGACGAACTGGTCCACGTGCTCAACGCCGGCGAGGCGCCCGACCCGGATATCGCGCGCGAGTACCTGGAGATCGCCGCCGACTTCCTCGCCAAGGCCGAGAACGACAAGGCCGCCCAGATCGTGCGGCGTAGGGCCGCCGTGGCCGGAACCGGATTTACCCCTCCGGACCCCTCGCAAGAGGTCGCCTGATCGCCTAGAGGAGCCGCGTGCTTCTCTTCTGGACCGCCGCCGCCCTGCTCGCCGCCGCCGCCGCCGCGCTGGTGATGTGGCGCGCGCGCGGGTCCTCGGCCGCGCCGGCAGAGTCGCCCGAACTGGCCGTCTATCGCCGCCACCTCGCCGAGCAGGACGAACTGAAAGCGCGCGGCCTGCTGGGGGAAGCGGAGTGGAAAGCCGCCCGCGCCGAGGCCGGGCGGCGCCTGCTGGCCGCCTCGGAGACCCAGTCTGAGGCCCCGGCCCTCGACGAGCGCCGGCAGGCGGGCGTGGTTCTCGGATCGGTGCTGGCCGCCGCGGCGCTCGGGGTGGCGATCTATGCGCTGGTGGGCGCGCCCGGCGCGCAGGACCAGCCCTACGCCGGGCGGTTGCAGGCCTGGCGGACGACGGCCAGGACCGATCCGGCGGCGCTGGCGCCCGCGGAGGCGGCCGCCCTGCTGGCCGAAATGGCCGAAAAGACCCCCGACAATCCGGACGCCTGGAGCTTCCTTGGCCGCGCGCGCACAGCCGCCGGCGACTACTTCGGCGCCGCCCAGGCCCTGGAGCGGGCCGTGGCGCTGCGGCCGAACGGGTCGGACGACTGGACAGCGCTGGGAGAGGCCCTGGCCGGGCTCGCCGGAGGCAAGCCCGACCCCGACGCCGAGAAGGCGTTCCGCAAGGCCATCGCCCTGGACCCGCGGTCGCCCGCGCCCCGCTACGACCTCGGCCGGCTGGAGCTGATGGCCGGCAAGCGCGAGGAGGGGCTGGCCCTGTGGCGCGAGGCCCTGGCGCTGATTCCCGCGGACGATCCGCGCCGCGCCGCCCTCGCCGCCGAGATCGAGGCCCAGGCCGCCGGGCCGGCCACGAACCCCGCTCTGGCCTCGGAGATCGCCGGGTCCGACGCCGCCGCCCAGGACGCCGCGATCCGCGCCATGGTGGATCGCCTCGCCGCCCGACTGCAGTCTCAGCCGGACGACGCCGAGGGCTGGGCCCGGCTGGTGCGCGCCTATGGCGTGCTCGGAGAGACCGAACGCCAGCAGGCCGCCCTGGCCAGCGCCCGCGCCCGGTTCCGCGATCGTCCTGCCGACCTCGCCGCCATCGAGGCCGCGGCGCGCTGACGGAGCCCGCCGCGGGTACTGGCGCGCGGCGCTGCAATCGCTATGTTCCCCGCGGCCCTCCCTCCCGGTTCCCGATGCCCCTGCTTCCCCAGTCCCGCAAAGCCCGCGCGCGCCTGATGGCGGTCGCCATCGCGGCCCCCGTCCTGGCCCTGGCCGTCGGCCTCTCGCTGTGGGCCATGCGGGACGCAGTGGTGTTCTTCTACGGCCCCTCCGAAGCCCGCGCCCAGCATGTGGCGCCGGGTCGCACCGTCCGGCTGGGCGGCCTGGTCCAGGCGGGCAGCGTGCGCCGCCTGCCGGGCGGATCGGTGCAGTTCTCGATCACCGACAACAAGGCGGTCCAGGCCGTCACCTTCCACGGCGACCTGCCGGACCTGTTCCGTGAGGGGCAGGGCGTCATCGCCGAGGGCGCCTTCGGGGAGGACGGGGGCTTCCGCGCCACGCGGGTGCTGGCCAAGCACGACGAGAAGTACATGCCCAAGGAGGTCGCCGACCGCCTCAAGGCCAGCGGCGAGTGGCGCCCCGAGCCCGTCGCCGGAGCCGCGGCGCAATGACCGCCGAACTGGGCGCCTTCGCGCTGGCGCTGGCGCTGGCCCTGTCCCTGGCGCAGGCCGGGCTGTCGGCCGCCGCGCGGCTGACCCGCGGCCCCGTGCTGGCCCGGGCGGGCGAGGGAGCGGCCGTCGCCGCGTTCGCGGCGGTGCTGATCGCCTTCCTGGCGCTGATGAACGGCTTCCTGACGTCGGACTTCTCGATCGCCAACGTCGCGGCCAATTCCCACACCGAGAAGCCGTTGCTGTACAAGCTGGCCGCCACGTGGGGCAGCCACGAGGGCTCGCTTCTGCTGTGGTGCCTGTGGCTGACCGGGTTCGGCGCGGCGGCGGCCCTGTTCGGCAAGGCCCTGCCGCAGGGGCTGAAGGCGGTCGCGCTTTCGACCCAGGGCGTGCTGGGCGTGCTGTTCCTGGCCTTCGCCGTCTTCGCGTCCAATCCCTTCGCACGCCTGGGCGAGGCGCCGATCGAGGGACGCTCGCTGAACCCGCTGCTCCAGGACCCGGCGCTGGCCTTCCATCCGCCCATTCTCTACGGGGGATACGTCGGCTTCAGCCTGGTGTTCTCCTTCGCGATCGCAGCGCTGGTGGAAGGGCGCATCGACGCCGCCTGGGCTCGCTGGGTGCGGCCCTGGACCCTGGCCGCCTGGAGCCTCCTGACGGTCGGCATCACCCTCGGGGCGTTCTGGGCCTACTACGAGCTGGGCTGGGGCGGCTGGTGGTTCTGGGATCCCGTGGAGAACGCCTCCTTCATGCCCTGGCTGGCAGGCGCGGCCCTGCTGCATTCGGCCATCGTCACGGAGAAGCGGGGGGCGCTCGGCGGCTGGACGGTGTTCCTTGCTCTGCTGGCCTTCAGCTTCTCGATGCTGGGCGCCTTCCTCGTCCGCTCGGGCGTGCTGACCTCGGTTCACGCCTTCGCGGTCGATCCCAAGCGGGGCGTGATGTTGCTGGCCATCCTCGGGGTCGCGGCCGGCGTCGGGTTTGCCCTGTTCGCCTGGCGGGCGCCGCGCCTGCAGCCCGGCGGAGTGTTCGCGCCCGTCAGCCGCGAGGGCGCGCTGGTGCTGAACAATCTCTTCCTGGCCGTGGCCGCCGCGACCGTTCTGGTGGGCACGCTCTATCCCCTGATGCTCGAAGCTGCGACCGGCCAGACCATCTCGGTGGGGCCGCCCTACTTCGGCCTGACCTTCATCCCGCTGATGAGCGCCGCCATGCTCATCCTGCCCGCGGGGCCGCTGCTGGCCTGGAAGCGCGGCGACCTGAAGGGCGCGCTGCAGCGCCTGACCGTCGCGGCCGGGATCGCCATCCTCGCCGCCGTCGCCGTGCTGGCGCTCAACGACTGGAAGAAAGCCTTCTCGGCGCTGGGCGTCGGCCTGGGCGTATGGCTGGTTTGCGGAGCCGTGGCCGAGGTGGCCGAGCGGGTCCGGTTGTTCCGGGCGCCGACGGCGGAAAGCTGGCGGCGTCTCAAGGGGCTGCCGCGGGGCGCGTGGGGCACGACGCTGGGCCACATCGGCCTCGGCCTGTTCGCCCTGGGGGCCTGCGTGGAGACCGGCTGGAAGGTCGAGGCCTCCGAAGTGCTGGCGGTGGGCGACCGCCTCGCGGTCGGCGAGTACCGCCTCACGCTCGAGCGCTCCGGCGTCGCGCAGGGTCCCAACTACCTCGCCGAGCGAGGGGTCCTGACTGCTGAGAAGGGCGGCCGCACGGTCTGCACCGTGGCGCCGGAGCGGCGCTTCTTCCCGGCCGGACGACAGACAACGACTGAAGTCGGCCTGTGCTTCCGCGGCCTGAGCGACCTGTACGTGGTGTTCGGGGAGCGCCGCCAGACCCCCTCGGGCCAGCCCGGCTGGGTCGTGCGGGCCTACTGGAACCCCTGGGCCCGGCTGATCTTCCTGGGTCCGCTGCTGATGGCGATCGGCGGGCTGGTCTCGCTCAGCGATCGCCGGCTGCGCCTGGCGGCGGCCCCCCGACCGTCTGGGTCGACGCCGCCGGCGGAGGCGCGCGCATGAGGCGGCTTCTGCTGGCGTTGGCCGCCCTGGCCTGCATCGCCGCCGCCGGAGACCCCTCCGAACGGCTGGCGGACCCGGCGCAGGAGGCCCGCGCCCGAGCGCTGTACCGCGAGATCCGTTGCGTCGTCTGCCAGAACGAATCGATCGACGATTCGGAGGCCGAGGTGGCGGGTCTGATCCGCCAGTCGGTGCGCGAGCAGATCCGGGCCGGCCGGACCGACGCCGAGGTGCGGGCCTATCTGGTCGACCGGTACGGCGAGTTCGTGCTGCTCAAACCCGCCCTGTCGCCGGCCAACCTGCTTCTCTGGGGCGCCCCGGCGGCGCTGCTGGTCCTCGCCGGCGGCCTTCTCATGTGGCGGGCGAGACGCGCTCCGGCCCAAATCGGCGCCGAGCCGCTGACCGAGGAGGAAGAAGCGCGGATCGCGGCGTTGACGGGCGACCCGGAAGGGCGTCACCGTTTCGCCCCATCGTCGCCGTCTAAGTCTGTCAGAAGGTCACGACGGAAGCAGTGAACCGGATGCGTTCGAATGCGTAGCGACTGTTTGCCATCCCGCGCATTGAATTTGAGGAGCCGGCGCGGGGCTCCGACCGAGGTGCGGCGCTAGATATGATCAAGAACAGGACGTTCATCGTCGGCGGCATCGCCGGCGCCAGTATTGCGGCCGCCGCCATGGCGGCGGCCGGCCTGCAGTGGCCGGGCGCCCATGCTCAGACGCCCGCGGCCCAGGCCCAGTTGACGCCCGCGCGCGGGCCGGTGGTGTTCTCGCCGCCCCCCGGGGCGCCGATGTCATTCGCCGACATCATCGACCGGGTCTCTCCGGCGGTGGTCTCCATCGAGACCCGCAGCCAGGTGACCGCCGACGCCCTGCGCCGCATCCCGGGGCTCGAGAACTTCCCCTTCGACAGCCAGCCGAACCAGAACGGCGAACAGCCGACGGATCCGGACAACGAGCAGCTGGGCGCCGGCTCGGGCTTCTTCATTTCCCAGGACGGCTACATCGTCACCAACAACCACGTCGTCGAGGGCGCCAGCAGCATCACGGTGACCCTGAAGGACGAGCGCGAGCTGCCGGCCCGCGTGGTCGGGCGGGACGAGAACACCGACCTCGCCGTGCTGAAGGTGGAGGGCTCGAATTTCCCGTACGTGGAGTTCGAGGCGGGCGCCAAGCCGCGCGTGGGCGACTGGGTCATCGCGGTCGGCAACCCGTTCGGCCTGGGCGGGACGGCCACGGCGGGCATCGTTTCGGCCTACGGACGCAACGTCGGCGACGCCTACGTCGACTACCTGCAGATCGACGCGCCGATCAACCGGGGCAACTCCGGGGGCCCCACCTTCGACATCTACGGGCGCGTGATCGGCGTGAACTCGGCGATCTTCTCGCCCAACGGGGTTTCGGCCGGCATCGGTTTCGCCATTCCCTCCGACGTCGCCGAGCAGATCACCAAGCAGCTGATCCGCGGCGGCAAGGTCGAGCGCGGCTACCTCGGGGTGACCATCGGCGGCATCACCCCCGAGATCGCCGAGAGCCTGAACCTCGCCACCCGCGCGGGCGCCTACATCACCGAGGTCAATCCGGGCGGCCCGGCCGATCGCGGCGGCCTGGAGGTCGGCGACGTGGTCGTGCG
This sequence comes from Caulobacteraceae bacterium, assembly GCA_019695035.1. GTDB lineage: Bacteria > Pseudomonadota > Alphaproteobacteria > Caulobacterales > Caulobacteraceae > JAEZEZ01. The sequence goes on from JAIBAU010000022.1 coordinate 19,112, forward strand.
CATGAACGGCCAGCCGGTGAAGGACAACACCGACCTGACCCGCCGGGTCGGCATGGTCGGCGCGAACCAGACGATCAGCCTCGACGTGCTGCGCAACGGTCGTCCCGTCAGCCTGCAGGTCCGCTCGGGCCTGCGGCCCTCGGAAGCGGAACTGGCGGCGCGGGCGCGCGGCGCCAACGACAACACGCCCGGCGAATCACGCGGCTCCAGCTCGCCGATTCCGTCGGGCACGCCCTTCATCGGCGGCCTCTCGGTGGCGCCGCTGGACGGCGCCCTGCGCCAGCGCCTCGGCGTGCCGGCGGGCGTCACCGGCCTGGTGGTCACCGACGTGCTGCGCGGCTCGGCGGCGGCCCGCAACGACATTCCGTTGCGCCCGGGCGACGTGATCCTGCGCGTCGACAACCAGCCGGTCGCCACGGTCGGGCAGGCGCAGGGGGTGGTGAGCCGCCTGCGCAGCGCCAACCGTCCGTCGACCCTGCTGCTGATGCAGCGCCAGGGCCAGAACTTCGCCACGCCCATGGCCCTGACGCCCACGCCGGCCCCGGCGCCGACGCCTACGCCGTCTCGGCCTTCGAGCTCGAGCGGCGCCGGCAAGTCGCCGGGCACGACGGTCGAGAAGCGGAAGTAGGGACGTTTCGAACTCCTGTTGAAAGGCGGCGGAGGCCTGGGCTTCCGCCGCCTTTTTCCTGTCCGGCGTTTAATGGACATTCCTTAAGTTGAGCCCGCCTCTGGCAGGCGCCATCAGAGCGCACTAACCTCCTGCTTCGCCAAAGGGACGGGGCCTGACCATGCGAGTTCTGATCGTCGAGGACGACCTCGAAGCCGCCGCCGCCATGCAGCGGGGCCTGAACGAGGCCGGGCTTGAGACCACGCACGCGCCGGACGGCGCCGAAGGGCTGATCGAAGCCCAGAAGGGCGGTTACGACGTCTATGTCGTCGACCGCATGATGCCGCGCCTGGACGGGGTCTCCATGGTCGAGACCCTGCGCCGCGAGGGCGACCAGACGCCGGTGCTGTTTCTCTCTGCCCTGGGCGAAGTTGAAGACCGCGTGGTGGGCCTGAAGGCCGGGGCCGACGATTACCTGGTCAAGCCCTACGCCTTCGCGGAACTGATCGCCCGGGTGGAGGCCCTGGCGCGCCGCCGCGAAACCGGTTCGGTCCAGACCGTGCTCAAGGTCGGGGACCTGGAGATGGATCTGATCGGCCGCACCGTGCACCGCGCGGGGACCGAGATCGACCTGCAGCCGCGCGAATTCCAGCTGCTGGAATTCCTCATGCGTCACGCTGGCCAGTCGGTGACCCGGACCATGCTGCTGGAGAAGGTCTGGGAGTATCACTTCGACCCCCAGACCAACGTCATCGACGTGCACATCTCGCGGCTGCGGTCGAAGGTCGACAAGGGCTTCGACAAGGCGATGCTGCAGACCGTTCGCGGGGCCGGATACCGGCTGGAGGGCTAGGCGCCCCATGCCGCGATGAAACTGCCGTCGATCTTCCGGCGCACGCCGTTCCGGCTGACGCTGCTGTTTCTGGCCCTGTTCGCCGCCAGCGCCAGCGCGCTCCTGGCCTACATCTACGTCGCCACCGCCTCGGAGGCGCGCCGTCGCGCCGACAGCGACGTGCGCCAGGAGGTGAGCCAGCTGGAAAGCATCTATCGGGCCCAGGGCCCGGACGGCCTCAACCAGGCGCTAGTGGACCGCACGCTGCGCGGGGGCGAGTTCCTGTTCCTGCTTTCGGACAAGGACGGCAAGCCGATCACCGGCAACATCTCGGAGAGCCCGATCGTCGGCTTCACCGGCCGCGAGACCTGGGAGGACTTCCGCCTCTCCCAGACCGATGACGAGGGCAAGGTCGAGCGTCGGCCCGCGCGCGGGGTGGAGAAACCGCTGGGGACCGGCGAGCGGCTGTTCGTCGGCGTGGACATCGGTGACGCCGAACAGCATCTCGGCCGCATCACCCAGGCGCTGTGGGGGGCCGGCGCCCTGGTGGTGCTGCTGGGCCTCGGCGGCGGGGTGTTGATCAGCCGCGGCGTCGAGCGAGCCATGGGCAACCTGAACCAGGTCGTCGCCGCCGTGCGCGACGGCGACCTCCACGCGCGCGCGCCGGTGCGTGGGGCCCGGGACGAGTTCGACGAACTGGCGCTCAACCTGAACGCCATGCTCGACCGGCTGGAGGCGTCAGTGGCGGCGATCCGCCACGCCGGCGACGCGGTGGCGCACGACCTGCGCTCGCCGCTCACCCGCATGCGCACCAAGCTGGAGGTGGCGCTGATCGACGCCGAGAGCGGCAAGGCGGACGCCGTGCAGGCGCTCGAGACGGCGCTGAGCGAGGCTGACGGCCTGCTGAAGACCTTCAACACGGTGCTGGCCATCGCGCGCCTGGAGGCGGCGGGCCAAGCGCCCAACCAGACGGTCTTCGACGCCGCCGACCTGGCCGCCGACCTGGCCGAACTCTACGAGTATTCCGCCGAGGAGCACGGCATCGACTTCCAGGCCGAAATCCAGAAACAGCTGCCGATGATGGGCGCCCGCGAGTTCGTGGCCCAGGCCCTGGCCAACCTCATCGACAACGCCCTGAAGTACACGCCCGAAGGCGGGGCGGTGATGCTGAGGGCGCGGCGGAAGGCGTCCGGCGAGGTCGAGTTCTCGATCACCGACACCGGCCCCGGAGTGCCGGAAGAAGACCGCCAGCGGGTGGTGCAGCGCTTCGTGCGGCTGGAGAACAGCCGCTCCGAGCCCGGCTCGGGGCTGGGCCTGTCGCTGGTCGCCGCCGTCGCCCACGCCCACGGCGGGCGGCTGGAGCTGGACGAGGGTCCCGGCGTCGTCGACGGCAAGGGCCCCGGGCTGCGGGTCGCCCTCGTCTTCCCGCCCGCCTGAGCGCTGCAGGGCGCGACGCCGGACCCGCCGGCCGCTAGAACGGGCCCGTGACCCCGCTCGCCGATTCCCTGCGCTCCTGCGGTCCCGTCGTCGACGAGGCGGCGGCCGAGCGGCTACGCGCCGAACTGACCGAGGCGGCCGCAGAGGACGGCTGGTCTGTCCTGCTGGAGGCGGCCTGGCCCGCGATCCGCCCGGTCGCCGGCGCCGCGCCCTACCTTGCCGGCCTGATGCGGCGATGGCCGCAGATGCTGCGCGGCGTGCTGGAGACGGCGCCGGCCGTGCGTCTCGAAGCCATCCTGTCCGGAACGGCCGGGCTGAGCGCCGAGGCGCTGGACGTCGAGGCCTTCAAGCGTCGCCTGCGCCTGCTGAAGGCGGAGTTGCATCTGCTCACCGCTCTGGCCGATCTGGGCGGGGTCTGGGACCTGGACCGGGTGACCGAGGCCCTGACCCGTTTCGCAGACGCCTCGGTGCATGCCTGCCTGGCCTTTGTGGCGAGCGGCGAACGCGCCAGGGGGCGGCTGCTGTCCGCACCCGGCGAAGCGGGCCCCATCCCGGGCCTGTTCGGCCTGGCGATGGGCAAGTACGGGGCCTTCGAGCTCAACTATTCCAGCGACATCGACCTGTCCCTGTTCTACGAGCCCGAGGCGCTGGAGATCGCCGAACACGTCGAGGCCCAGGCCTTCGTCAACCGGGTCGCGCAGCAGATGACCAACCTGCTCTCGGACCGCACGGTCGAGGGCTACGTCTTCCGACTGGACCTGCGCCTGCGCCCCGATCCCTCGTCCACGCCGCCGGTGGTGGCGGTGTCCTCGGCCCTCACCTACTACGAGACGGTCGGCCAGAACTGGGAGCGGGCCGCCTTCATCAAGGCCCGCCCGGGCGCCGGCGACCTGCCGCGGGCCCGGACATTCCTGAACGACCTGAAGCCCTATGTCTGGCGGCGCAGTCTCGACTACGGCGCGGTCAGCGACATCCACTCCATCAAGCGCCAGATTCACGTCTTCCGCGCCGACGAGCGGCTGGAGGCGGCGGGGGCGAACCTCAAGCTGGGGGCCGGGGGGATCCGCGAGGTGGAGTTCTTCGTCCAGACCCAGCAGCTGATCCTGGGCGGCCGCGACGCCAGCCTGCGTTCGCCCCGGACGCTGGAGGCGCTGCAGGCCCTGGTCGCCGCCGGCCACGTGGCGGCGGAGGCGGCGGCCGACCTCGACCGGGAGTACCGGCGCCTGCGGGGCCTGGAGCACCGCATCCAGATGCTGCAGGACGAGCAGACCCACATCCTCCCCGAAGACGCCGAAGCGCGCCGGCGGGTGGCGGCCCTGGCCGGCGAGGGCGACCTGGCGGCCTTCGACGCCTCGGTCAGCGAGACTCTCAAGCGCGTCAACCGGCGTTACGGCGATCTTTTCGCTGGGGAGGAGGCGCTGTCGTCCTCGGCCGGCAGTCTTGTCTTTACGGGGGTGGAGGACGATCCGGAGACCCTCCTCACACTCGAACGGATGGGCTTTTCCGATCCGGTGCGGGTCAGCCAGACCATCCGCGCCTGGCACCACGGCCGCATTCCTGCGACGCGCACCGAGCGGGGCCGGGAACTGTTCACGCGGCTCGCGCCCCGCCTGCTGGAGGCGCTCAGCGGCACGGGAGTCGCGGACGCCGCCTTCGCCCGGTTTTCGGTCTTCTTCTCCGGGCTCAGTTCCGGCGTGCAGGTCCAGTCGCTGTTCCTGGCCCAGCCGGCCCTGTTCGAGCTGGTGGTGCGGGTCCTGGCGCTGGCCCCGCGATTGGCCGGGGTGCTGGCGCGCCGGCCTGCGGCCCTGGATTCCCTTCTGGACGCGCGGTTCTTCATGCCGCTCGGGGAAAACAGCGGCGTCTGCGACGAGATCGTGGAGAGCGCAGCGCAGGCGCAGGGCTTCGAGGCCGCCATGGACGCCGTGCGCCGCATCTGGCGCGAGCAGGCTTTCCGGGTGGGGGTGCAGATCCTCTCCGGCCGGGCGACGCCCGGTGACGCGGGGGCGGGCTTCGCGGATCTGGCCGACGCGTGCGTGCAGGGCCTGGCTCCGGCCGCGATGGCGGAGACGGTGCGGCTGGGCGGCGCCTTCCCGGGCCGCATCGCCGTGCTGGGGCTGGGCAAGCTCGGTTCTCGCGAGATGACCACCACTTCGGACCTCGACCTGATGACGGTCTACGAGGCGGAGCCTGGCGCAGTCTCCGCCGCCAAGGGCTGGATGGCCGAGACCTTCTTCGGGCGCTTCACCCAGCGCCTCATCGCGGCCCTGTCGGCGCCGACCGCCGAAGGCACCCTATTCGAGATCGACATGCAGCTGCGCCCAACCGGGGCCAAAGGGCCGGTCGCGGTCAGCCTGCCCGGCTTCGAAGGCTACTATGAGACCGAGGCCGACGTCTGGGAGTTCCTCGCCCTGACGCGGGCGCGGGTCGTGTGGGCCAGCGACCCGGCGTTCGGGACACAGGTCGCCGAGGCGGTCGAGCGCGCGCTGAGACGGCCCAGGGACCCGGTTGAGACCGCCCGACAGGTCCTGGCGATGCGCGACCTCATGGAACGCGAGAGGCCGGCGGGCGACTTCTGGGACCTGAAGCTGTCGCCAGGGGGCCTCGTCGACGCGGAATTCGCCGCCCAGTACCTGCAGATCGCCCATGCCTCAAAGGGCGCGCCGCTGCGCTCAAACACCCTGGAAGCGCTGGCGGCGCTTGGGGACGCGGGGCTGGCCGAGGCGGCCGACCTCGACGTGCTGTCCGAGGCCTGGGCCTTGCAGCAGGGGTTGTCCCAGCTGCTGCGCGCCGCGCTCGACGAACGCCAGGGACCCGAATCCGAACCTGAAGCGTTCAAGCAGCTGCTGGCGGATGCGGGCGGGGCGGGACATTTCGGAATGCTCAGGCAGAAACTCGAAAGCCTCCGCTCGGCGGCCCGCGCATCCTTTGAAAGAACCCTTTTGCGTAACGACGGAATTTCGCCTTAGTAGGGTTGAAACTGCAGCTTTGCGGCCGGTGAGGCCGGGAGAGACGAGAACCATGAGCATCGATCGAGGCACGATTTTCGGCGCAACCCTGGCGCTGGTGATGGCGGGGGCCGCGGTGGCCGCGACCGCCCAGACCGCTCCGGCCGCTGCGCCGGCCAAGGGCGCGCCGCAACAACAGTTCCATCCGGCCGACACCGACCGCGACGGCAAGGTGTCCAAGGCGGAGGCCCGGGCGCTGGAAAGCAAGGGCTTCCAGGCCCTCGACGCCAACCGCGACGGCAAGGTGACCCTGGCCGAGATGCAGGCCAGCCGCGACAAGGCGCGGAACGCCCAGATCGACCGCCAGTTCGCCGCGCTTGACACCGACCGCAACGGATCCGTGTCGAAGGCCGAATTCACCGCCGCCGTGAACAAGGGCCAGCGCCCGGTGCAGTCCGTCGGTCCCATGGACACCAACAACGACGGCACCCTGACTCAGGCGGAGTACGACGCCGCCACCAACGCGGCCTTCGACCGCATGGACGCCAATCACGACGGCTACATCACTCCTCAGGAGCGCCAGGCCGCCGCTCAGGCCGCCCGCCAGCGCAACGCCGCGGCGCCGAAGAAGTAACCCGCGGAGTTTTGCCGCGCGCGCCGGACCCGGATGAAGATCTGATCCGTCGCGTCGCGCGCGGCGATCCCGCCGCCGTGCAGGCGCTGGTGGCCCGCAAGCTGCCGCGCCTGCTGGCCCTGGCCCGGCGGATGCTGGGCGATCCCGCCGAGGCCGAGGATGTGGCGCAGGAGACCTTCCTGCGCGCCTGGAAGCAGGCCCCCGGATGGATCCCGGGTGCGGCGAGGTTCGACACCTGGATGCACCGGGTGGCCCTCAACCTTTGCTACGACCGGCTGCGACAGCGGCGTGAGGTCTCCATGGCCGAACCGCCCGACCGGGCCGATGAAGGCCCCGCTCCCGACCGGGGCCTGGAGGCCGCCCAACTCGGCGCGCAGGTCGACCGGGCCCTGCAGGCCTTGCCGGCGCGGCAGCGCGAGGCGATCGTGCTGTGCCACTACCAGGAACTTTCCAACATCGACGCGGCGGATTTGATGGGGGTCTCCGTTGAAGCACTGGAGAGCCTTCTGTCGCGCGGCAGACGCTCGCTTCGGATTTCGCTGGCCCAACTGGCGCCCGGAGGTGCGAAGAGCGCGCGAGGGGATGAGAGACATGGACGCTGAACGCTTCGAAGCCCTGGCTGCGGCCTACGGCGCCGAACCGCGCCGCTGGCCGGTCGCCGAGCGCGCTGCGGCCCAGGCCTTCATGGAGGCCGATCGGGCCGGGGCCGAGCGCCTGCTGTTCGAGTCGCGGTTGGTGGACGCCATGCTGGACGCCTCCCCGGTCCCCGCCGCGAGCGTGGGCCTGCGTGACGCGATCATTGCATCGGGTCCGCAGCCGAGGCCGGATCGCCGGCCGCTGTTCGACATCGGCCGCTGGGCGGCCGCAGGAGCCGCGCTGGCCTGCGCCTGCGTTGTCGGGATCGTGGCCGGGGCCGGAGCCGTGCAGCGCATCACCGCCGACGGCCAGGCCGATGCGATCATCGCCGACGCCGACGGCGTCGTGGTGCTCGATGAGCAGGAGATGCCTGGATGACCGAACGCGGCAAGGGCCTGGCGCTGGCGATTTCCGTGACCCTGAACGTGGTGTTGATCGCCGCGGTCGCGGCGGGCCTCTGGATGGCGCGCCAGGCCTGGCGCGAGCGCATGGAGCGGCACGGGCCCGACCTTTTCCAGGCCGCCAGAACCCTGCCCCAGGCCGATCAGGACAAGCTGCGCGCCGATATGCGCGAGGGGGCCCTCTCGGCGCGCGCCGACTTCCATGCGGCGCGTGACCTGCGCCGAAAGGCGGCCCAGGCGGCGGCCCGCGCTTCCTATGACCGCGCCGTGGTCCTGCAGGCTCTGCGAGAGGCCAACGCCGCCGAACTGCGCGGCCGCGGCAAGCTCGACGAGCGCCTGACCGCCGTCCTCGCCACCCTCAGTCCGCAGGCGCGCAGGACCCTCGCGCCGGGGCTGGAGCACCGCTCACGCCGTCTGCATGCGCACGGAGCCGGCCCCACGCCGCCCCCGGGCGGTGCGCCGCCCTCCTAGGTGCGGACCGCAGGCATCCTCATGATGATCATCGGCGCGGCGCTGGTCGCGGCGCCGTTCGTCCTGGTCGGGCTCTGCCTGCTCTCCGCCGAGGGGTTCAGGTCGGAGGACCCGCTAATCCTCGCGATGTATGGACTGCTGGCCCTGATGGGTGCCGGGCTGCTGTTCACCGGCTATCGCATGGCGACATTCAGGCAGCCCTAGGCGGCGCGCTCGACCCGCGCCTCGTCCCCTTCGCCCGCCTGGCGGACCGGGAGGAAGACGCTGACGGTCGTGCCGTGGCCGGGTTCGCTCTGGAAGTCGATGCGCCCCCCGTGCATCTCGATCAGGGACTTGGTGAGCGCCAGACCCAGGCCGGTGCCCTGCTGGGTCTTGGAATGCTGGCTCTCGATCTGCTCAAAAGGTTGGGCGAGGCGGGTGATATCCTCGGCCGAAATGCCGATCCCGGAATCGCGGACCGAGAGCCGGACCTCGTCCCCGAGGGCGGCGCTCAGCACCGTGACCTGACCGCCGCGGGGGGTGAACTTGACGGCGTTGGACAAGAGGTTGAGCAGGATCTGCTTCACGGCGCGATAGTCGGCCTCGACCTCGGGAAGCGGCGCCAGTTCGGCCTTCAGTTCGAGGCCGGCGGCCTCGGCGCGATTGTGCATCAGTCGAACCGCGTCTTCCACGCAGTCCTCCAGCGCCACCGGCTCGAAGCTCATGCTCATCTTGCCGGCCTCGATCTTGGCCATGTCGAGAATATCGTTGATCAGCGCCAGCAGGTGCTGGCCCGAGTTCAGGATATCCTTGGCGTATTCGGCGTAGCGCTTGTCGCCCACCGGCCCGAACATCTCGGTGACCATGATCTCCGAGAAGCCGTTGATGGCGTTCAGCGGCGTGCGTAGCTCGTGGCTCATGTTGGCCAGGAACTCGGACTTGGCCCGGTTGGCGCTCTCGGCTCGCACCTTGGCGGTCTCGTATTTGCGGGCCAGGAGGGCCAGTTCGCTCTGGCTCTGCTCCAGCCGGGCGACCATGGCCTGCAGCTGTTCTTCGTTGCGCCGCCGCGCGTCCTCCTGAAGCTTGATGGCGGTGATGTCCGCCGCCGTCATCACGGCCCCGCCGTCGGCGGTCCGACGCTCGGAAATCTGCAGCCACCGGCCGTCGTTCAACTCGGCCTCGATGACGCCGGGCTGGGCGTTGGGGGCCGGCGCCTCCTGCTTGATCGCCAGGCGAGCGATCTTGCCGATCTCCGTCTTCGGGGCGCCGGGACGCACAGCCCGGGGGTCCATGTCGAACCATTCGCGGAAGTTCTGGTTGGACAGGCGCAGTCGACCGCGCCGGTCCCACAGGACGAATGCTTCGGAGACGCTCTCGATGGCGTCCCGCAGGCGATTTTCGGCCGTGACCGCGCGCGCCTGGGCGTTGCGCTCCTCGGTGACGTCGAGGGCCACCCCGACGATGCGGTCGAAGCCGTCCCCCCGGCGATCACCCAGCGACTGGCCGCGGGCGTCGATCCAGGTCGAACGACCGTCCCTGTGAGGGCTGCGGAAGGACACGTCGAAGGCGCCATAGAGGGCCGCCGAGCGAAGCGCCCCCAAGACCTTCTGCCGATCCGGCTCGGCCACCCGGCTCAGCATGGCGTCGCCGCTGACCACGCCGCCCTCGGCCCATCCCAGCATGGCCGCCATGACATCGGAGACGAACACCTCGTCGCGCTTGAGATCCCATTCCCAGACGCCGCAACGGGCCGCTTCGACGGCGGTGCGGAACCGCTTCTCGGTCTCGGTGAAGTCCGCCCGGGCCGACGCCGCGCGCCGAGCCTGCAGCCAGAGCAACAGCGAGAGGATCGCCCCGACCGCGAGAGGACCGGCGATCAGCAGCACGGTCGACAGCATCGAGGCCGCTCCGCCTACCGCACTCGGCGCCGGGCCGGCCGAGACGGCATAGAGCCCGCCCGCCACGGGCGTGACGGCAGCGACCATGGCTGCGCCGTCGCCCGTCTTCACGTTCAGTCGGGTCCCGTCGGAGGCGGCCGTCCTGAGGGCCTTCGTCCCGGCCCCGATCCCAAGCCCCACCAGGGCGGGGTTGCTGGAGGCCAGCACGAGTCCGTCGCGCCCGACGATGGCCGACCATCCCTCCGAAGGCCCCACCGCGAGGGCGTCGCCGAACTGGAGGGCGCCTACCAGGCGCAGGGGTTCGTCGGACGCGGCGACGACGGTCCAGCGGGAGCCTGGCGCGGCGGTGAAAACGCCCGCCCGGGCGCTCCGCCAGGGGGCGTTCTCGGCCTCGCCGGCCACGGAGAGCGCGCCGCGGGGGCCGACGACCGCGACCGCCTTCAGCGCCGGCGCCGCCTTCAGGGCCGCCTCGGCGGCGTCCGCCGGCGCGGCGCTGCCACGACCCAGCAGGGTCTGGGACGCTGCAAGCGCGGCCCGTACCTGCGCCTGCTCGGCCGCGGCGCGGTCGGCCACCAGCGAAGCGCTCTCGACCAGGGCGGGGTCCAGGGCGTCGCCCGCCCGGCGGGGGTCCACGTCAAGCCGATCAACGAAGAACAGGGTGTAGGCGGCCAGGGCCAGGGCGGTGACGAGCACGGTGATGCGCACCCAGCCGGGGACCACGTCCCCCAGCCTGCGGCGCACGTCTTCCTCGATGACGCGCGGCGTGTCGCTGACGTCGCGGCCGGAACTCAAAGCCGGTCACCCCTTTGATGCGATTCACCCGGTGACGTGGGAGCCTAAGCTGCTTCGCGCGGGTGTCGAATGGTCAAAGTCGCCCGGACGGACGATCCGCCATCACGTCTGAAGCGCCTTGGCGGCCAGTTCGAGCACGTTCTTGGACAGACCCTTGTGCTTCTTGATGCGCTCGAGCTGTTCACGCATGAGCGCGCCCAGCTCCGGGGTGTAGCGTCGCCATTGGCCGAGGGGCTCCAGCAGTCTCGCCGCCGTCATGGGGTTGAGCGCGTCGACCATTAGGATCTGGTCCGCCAGGAACCGGTAGCCGGAGCCGTCGGGTTCGTGGAAACGGGCTGGGTTGAAGCTGGAGAACGTCTGCACCAGGGCGCGCAGGCGATTGGGGTTCTTCGCATCGAAGGCGGGGTGGGCCGTCAGGGCAAGGACCCGGCCGAGGGCGCCCGCTTCGGGCGACCGGGCCTGGATCGCGAACCACTTGTCCAGTACCTGGGGTTCGTCCTTCCAGCGCTCATAGAAGTCGGAAAGAGCGCTGTCCCAAGGCGCTTCGCCGAGTTGCATCAGGGCGCCCAGCCCGCCCATGGCGTCGGTCATGTTGGCCGCGCCGGCATAGTGGGCCGAGGCTCGGGCCGCGGTGGCCGCCGCCGGCTCGGCCGCCAGCATCTCGAGCGCGGCGTTGCGCAGGGCGCGGCGGCCGGCCTGCGCGGCGTCGGGCGAGAAGGGGCCGCTGTCCGCCATCTCGTCATGCAGTCGTTCCAGCGTCTCGCGCAGGCCGATGGCGATGGTGCGCCGCAAGGCTTCGCGGGCGGCGTGAATCGCCGCGGGGTCCGCCGGGGTCATGACCATGGCGAGGTCGCCCTCGCTCGGCAGCTGCAGCAGCAGGGCCTTGAAGGCGGGCTCCGAAGACTGGTCCGAGAGCGCCCGCCCGACGGCCGAGGCATAGGCGCGTTCGGAATCCTCGTCGGGGGCGCCGGCGGCGCGCGCCAGGATCAGCTCCCGGGCCAGGTCTTGCCCCGCCTCCCATCGGTTGAAGAGGTCGGAGTCGGCGGCGAGGCGGATGAAGCGGTGCGCCTCGGGCGCGTCCGTCGACAGGGTGACGGGAGCCGAGAAGCCGCGCAGCGCCGAGAGCACCGGCGGCCGGTCAACCTCGGCCAGACGAACGCGCATCTCAGCCTGGTCCAGGACGATGACGGTCTCCTCGACAGTGCGATCGTTGCCGGTGGTGCGGAAGGTCTGAACGCGGCCGTCTTCGTCCAGCAGGCCCAGGCGGACGGGGACAGGGACGCAATCCTTGCGGGGTTGGCCGGGCGTCGGCCGCGTCGTCTGCGCCAGTCGCAGGTCCAGCGTCTTGGCGCGGGCGTCGTAGGCGCCCTCGATCCGCACCTCGGGCGTGCCGGCCTGGCGGTACCAGGTGAAGAATCGGGAGAAATCCTTGCCCGTGACGTCGGCGAAGCACTGGATGAAGGCCTCGACGGTGGTGGCGTGGCCGTCCCACTGCTCGAAGTAGCGGTCCATGCCCCGACGGAAATCCCGGTCGCCCACGAGCACCTTGAGCATGCGGATCAGTTCGGACCCCTTCTCATACACGGTGGCTGTGTAGAAGTTGTCGATCTTCAGATACTTGTCGGGCCGGACCGGGTGGGCCAGCGGCCCCGCGTCTTCTGCGAACTGGCGCATGCGCAGGGCGCGGACGTCCTTGATGCGCTGCACGGCCGGATCCCGCATGTCGGCGGAGAAGCCCTGGTCGCGGAAGACGGTCAGGCCTTCCTTGAGACACAGCTGGAACCAGTCGCGGCAGGTGATGCGGTTGCCCGTCCAGTTGTGGAAGTACTCGTGCGCCACCACGCTCTCGATGCGTTCGAAGTCGAGGTCGGTCGCGGTCTCGGGGTCGGCCAGCAGCAGCGAGCTGTTGAAGATGTTGAGGCCCTTGTTCTCCATCGCTCCGAAATTGAAGTCGCGCACGGCGACGATCATGAACAGGTCGAGGTCGTATTCACGCCCGTAGGTCTCCTCGTCCCACTTCATCGAGCGCTTCAGGGCGTCCATGGCGTAGGTGGCGCGCGAGGCCATCCCGGGATCGACGTAGATGCGCAGGTCGATGGACCGTCCGCTCATGGTGACGAAGCTGTCCTTCAGCTCGTCCAGCTCGCCGGCCACCAGGGCGAACAGGTAGCAGGGCTTGGGGAAGGGGTCGTTCCATACGGCGTAGTGGCGGCCGTCCTCCAGCTCGCCGGCTTCGACGAGATTGCCATTGGCCAGCAGTCGGGGAGCGGCCGTCCGGTCGGCCTCGATCCGCACGGTGTAGCGGGCGAGGACGTCGGGGCGGTCCATGAACCAGGTGATCTTGCGGAAGCCTTCGGCCTCGCATTGGGTGCAGTAGCGGCCCCCCGACATGTAGAGGCCTTCGAGGAAGGTGTTGTTCGCCGGATCGATGTCGACCTCGGTCTCCAGCACGAAGGCGTCCGGCAGCCCGTCCAGGGTCAGGCCTTCAGGCGTGATCGTGTAGCCGCCGTCGCCGAGGGGCTCGCCGTCGATGGCGAAGGACACCGGGTGAAGCCGTTCGCCGTTCAGGAACAGGGCGTCGGCGTTGTCGCCGTTCCGCCGGATCGCCAGTTTCGCGACCACCCGCGTGGCGTTCGGCTCGAGCCGGAAGGTCAGGTCGACGGTGTCAATGAGGAAGGACGGCGGGCTGTAGTCGGCCAGCTTTATGGGCTTGGGAGTCTCGGTGCGCATGCTCTCTCCTGAGGCGAAAACACCTAGAGGTTCGCGGGCCGGCTTTCCAGCGTAACCCGCGCGTCCCGCGCTGGAGCAGACGTCCTTTGCGCTTGAGGCCCATTCGGGCGACGATGGGTGTTCGTGGGGAGGACGCGCGGTGGCGTTGAATGCATTGCTCCTGGTTTTGGGACTGGTGTCCTCGGGACCGGATTCGGCGGGCTCGGTCGTCGCTCCGCGGGAGCCGACGACGGAGGAGCGGCCCGCCATCTCGGCCGGGTGCCGGGATAGCCTGGACCGGGAATGGGCCGCCCTGGTGGCCAGCCGCGACGACGCCACATCGGTCGCCCGGCTCGAGACCATGGAGCGGGCCTGCGCCGCCGACCGCGAGGCGCGGGGCCTGCTCTACGCCTTCCATGCGGAACTCGACCTGCGCGCGGGCCGGTACGCCGAGGGCGTGCGGCGCATGGAGTCCTCGGGCCTGCGCGAGGACGACATTGTCTGGCCCACCAGTCGCTGGACCTACCTCGCGCTGACCGAGATGACCGGGGATGCGGTCCGGTTCCGCCAAGTGCGGGATGAGCTGCTGGCGGTGCATGACCGGGCCCTGCAGAGCCATCCGCGACACCATATGCGCAAGGTCGAGCATTTCGAGACCGCCTACGCGGCGGTCGACGCCTACGAGGGCGAGGCGAAGCAGGGTCTGTTTGCGCGATCCATCGTCTTCGTGGCGTCGCCTCGCAACGGCGGCATGCCGGTGACCCTGACGGTGACGCGAAGCCTGGGCGTGGAGTCGATACTCGGCGGCAAGCCGGCCTACTTCTTCGATCTCTATCCCTGCGACGGCCACGCCACCCTCGCCGGGGGCGGTTCCCGTCAGCCGACCTATCGCGACGCCCGTCGCCGGGCCGCCGAGGTATTCGGCGACGCGGAGACCTTCCCGGCCTTTCAGCAGCGCGCCGAAATGCGTTTCTGCGCCTTCGAGTCCTACATGCTTCCCGGTTTCGACCCCGAGGAGGAGGACCGGCGTTAGTCGGCCGCCGGATGGGCAGTGGGCAGGTCGGCAATCACCACGGTCTTGATGTTGCAGAACTCGAGCATGCCGTAGCGGGCGCATTCGCGTCCGTATCCCGAGTGCTTGACGCCTCCGAAGGGCAGGCGCGAGTTCGAGGCCACATTGGCGTTTACGAAGGCCATTCCAGCCTCCAGGTCCTCGGCGGCGATGCGCTCACCCCTCGACCGGTCCCCGGTCAGCACGCCCGAGCCAAGGCCGAATTCGCTGTCATTGGCGATGCGGATCGCGTCGGCTTCGTCCCGCGCCCGGATGACGGCGGCCACCGGTCCGAAGATCTCATCGTCGTGGGCGGGCTGCCCGGGGCGCACATCGGCGAGCACGGTGGGCGGATACCAGGCGCCCGGCCTATCCGGGACGGCGCCGCCCAGCAGCAGGCGGGCGCCCGCGGCGATGCTGGCCTGGACCTGAGCGTGGACTTCGTCGCGCGCCTTTTTGCTGACCAGCGGACCGACCCGTGTTTCCTCGAGTTCGGGGTCGCCGGGGACGTAGGCGCTCATGGCCTCGACCAGGGCCGCCTCGAAGGCTTGCGCCACGGGTTCGACCACCACGAAGCGCTTCCCCGCCACACAGGACTGACCGCCGTTGGTCATGCGGGCCGCGGCCGCGACCCGGGCGGCGGCGGCGATGTCTGCGTCCTCCAGGACGAGGTAGGCGTCCGACCCTCCCAGCTCGAGGACGCACTTCTTGAGCGCGGCGCCCGCCGCGGCGGCTACGGCCCGTCCTGCCGCGACCGAGCCTGTCAGGGTGACGGCGGCGACGCGGGGGTCGGCGATCAGCGGTTCGACCTCCGCCCCCCCGATCAGCACGGTCCGGAAAACATCCTGCGGAAACCCGGCCTCGGCGAACACCTGCTCGATGGCGAGCGCGCAGCCCGGCACGTTCGAGGCGTGTTTCAGCACCGCCGCGTTCCCGGCCATGAGCGCCGGGGCGGCGAAACGGATGGCCTGCCAGAAGGGGAAGTTCCAGGGCATGACGGCCAGCACGACGCCGAGGGGATTGAAGGTGACGAAGGCCTTCGGCCCACCGATATCCACTGCCTCGCGCGCCAGCAGCCCTGGTCCGTTGTCGGCGAACCACTCGCAGTGCCCGGCGCACTTCTCGATTTCGGCACGGCCGTCGGCAAGGGTCTTGCCCATCTCCGCCGTCATCAGCCCGGCGAAGGCCTCACGCCGCCCGCGCAGGACGGCCGCTGCGCGGCGCAGCCAGTCGGCGCGCTGATCGAGCGAGGTCCGCCGGTAGGCCGACCAGGCGCCATGAACCTTGCCCAGGATAGCCGCGGCCTCCTCGGGCGTGTGTCCGTCGTAGGCGGGCCCGTCCGCACCCGTAGCCGGATTGACGGTGGTGAACTTGCCGGTGAGGGGCATGGCGCGACTCCGGTGGAGACCGGCAAATGCGCCTGGGCCGCAGGCGGTTCAAGCGTGGCGCTGAATTACTCCGCCGCGACCTGGGTCGGGTCCGCGTCGTCGCTCTCGGGAGGAGCCGCCGGTTGCAGCACGCTCTGCAGGAGGTGGGCGGCCTTGCGGGCGATGCCGATGACCGCCTGCGGCGCCTCGTCAGCGTCGTCCTCGACGTAGTTGACCAGTTCTTCGGCCAGCTTCATCAGGCGCGGCGCGTTCACGATGAGGCGCGCCTGCAGCTCCATCTTGTGGGGATCGCGGTCGTACTCGGCGCCGGGCACGCGCCATCCGCCCCAGTCGGTCGCATCCGTGACCACCACAGGATAGGTGCCCGGATAGGGGTGGTGGGGGCAGTCTTCGGGGGCTTGCCACTTGTTGCGGGCGCGCAGCAGCCGCCAGTCACCAGTCTCCAGCGAAGCGGCGGCCTCATCGACCCTTTCGGCCTGGAGTTCGGAGGCGTTGAACTCGCGTCCGAAGCCGCAGTCGTAGGTGATCCGGACGGGCTCGGCGAAACCCTTGGCCCAGACAGGGACCACCTTCTCGATCAGCGCCCAGGCGCCGACACACTCGACCCAGACCCGCTGACCCTTCTGGAAATTCGCCTTGGCCATTCTGCCTGCCTTGTCGCCTGTTGGAGCGACATCTTGCGGGACAAGGGTTAGCGATTGGTTCGCCGGCGAGAGCGATGTCGCGGCGTCCCGCGATCCACCCGCTGAATCGACTTGAGCAACGGCGTTGTCGGAGTCATTGTCCGTCCGGTCTGCAGAACGAGGGTATGTCATGCCGCGTCGCTTCGATGGCGTCCTGCCGGAACGTCCGGCCGGGAGCGAGCTTCCCGATCGGCTGGGCGAGATCCTTCAGCGCGTGCTGAACCTGCCCGAGAAGCCCGTGGATATGGGATCCCTCTGGGCCCTCCTCCAGGAACAGTTTCCGCGACTGGGCCAGGGCCCTGTGAAGTTTGACGGCGGGCCTGTCCGTGACCACGCCCACTTCGGCGTCGGCCTGGGTCCCGAAGGGGTTCCCGGAGTGCAGAACTGGCACGACCTCAATCCCGACGCCGGGACGGACAAGGTCGCCCCGGCCAGCGACGCCGGAGGCGCGTGGCGCCACATCGAGGGGGAAGGCGAATTCCATCCCCACGCGGATCACTACAATTCCCAGGCGCTCTCGGCGCACCCCGACTGGTTCCTACCCTAGACGCCAGGGCGACTTTCGAGTTTCAGCGGCGGCCCTCCGGGCCGCCGTTTGCATTTGACCTCCGGACCGCTAGAGCCGCTCGATGACCGACACGAAACAGCTGGCCGCCGGCGCGCTTGAGCGCCTCGGCGTGAATTCCTCGGGCCAAGTCAGCGTCCGCTCCCCCATCGACGGCGCCGAAATCGGCAGGGTGGACTGGGCTTCGGCGGCGGCCGTCGGCGAGGCGGTCCGGCGATCGGCTGCCGCGTTCGACGCGTGGCGCGCGGTCCCGGCCCCCCGTCGCGGCGAGCTGGTGCGTTTGCTGGGCGAGGAACTGCGCAAGGCGAAGGACGACCTCGGGCTACTGGTCTCGATCGAGGCCGGCAAGATCCGCTCGGAGGGTCTGGGCGAAGTGCAGGAGATGATCGACATCTGCGACTTCGCCACCGGGCTGTCGCGACAGCTGTACGGGCTGACCCTGCCGAGCGAACGTCCCGGCCACCACATGCTGGAGCGCTGGCAGCCTCTGGGTCCGGTCGGCGTGATCTCCGCCTTCAATTTTCCCGTTGCGGTCTGGTCGTGGAACGCCGCCCTGGCGCTGGTCTGCGGCGATCCGGTGATCTGGAAGCCTTCGGAGAAGACCCCGCTTGTGGCTCTTGCCACCCAGGCCGTCTTCGAGCGCGCGGCGGCGCGCTTCGGCGACGCGCCGGCGGATCTCAGCCAGGTGCTGTTGGGGCTGCGCGATGTCGGCGAGGCGCTCTGTGATCATCCGGGGGTGCCGCTGATCTCGGCCACCGGTTCCACTCGCATGGGTCGCGATGTCGGACCCCGGGTGGCGGCCCGCTTCGGCCGCTCGCTGCTCGAGCTGGGCGGCAACAACGCGATGATCGTGACGCCGTCGGCGGATCTCGACATGGCTGTGCGGGCGATCGCCTTTTCGGCTGTCGGCACCTGCGGTCAGCGGTGCACCAGCCTGCGGCGCCTGATCGTGCACGAGACCATCGCCGACAGCCTGATTGAGCGCCTGCGGGCGGCCTACGCCACGCTTCCGATTGGCAATCCGCTGGATGACGGCACGCTGGTCGGACCGCTGATCGACGAAGCGGCCGCCGAGGGTTTCGACACGGCCGTCGCCCAAGCCCGCGCCGAAGGCGGCCAGGTGGTCCAGGGAGGCGAAAGGGTCGATTGCGGCGGCGGCGCCTATGTCACCCCGGCGATCATCCGGATGCCGGGTCAGACGGCGGTGGTCCGCCACGAGACCTTCGCGCCCATCCTCTATGTCCTGACGTATTCGGACTTCCCCGAAGCGATCGCCCTGCAGAACGCCGTGCCGCAGGGCCTGAGCTCCTGCATCTTCACGGGCGATGTTCGGGAGAGCGAACGCTTCCTGTCGGCGGTGGGCTCGGACTGCGGCATCGCCAACGTGAACATTGGCCCCTCGGGCGCCGAGATTGGCGGGGCGTTCGGAGGCGAAAAGGAGACCGGGGGCGGCCGCGAGAGCGGTTCTGACGCCTGGAAGGCCTATATGCGACGGCAGACGCAGACCGTGAACTGGTCCGCCGAGTTGCCTCTGGCCCAGGGCGTGCAGTTCACGGTTTAGTCCGGCGATTGCAGAAAAACGAGAATTTCCGGTTCCGGTTTTGATCGCGAAGGGTTGCGCCGCCGTCCGCCGGGAGGAACGGCGGACGGCGGCGGCCCGCCCTAGCGCGACGCCGAGGCGAGCGCGCCCAACTCCGTCGAACGGCGGACCAGACTCCTGAACTCACTGCGCGGGTCGTCAGTCCGATCCGACGGCTGTCCAGCCATGGCCAGCACATCGTTCCAGCCCACCCCGGCGGGGATCCAGGGGTCGCCGCGAAGCTTCTGGCCCCAACTCGCCACCGCGATGGCCCAGCGGGTGGCCGATGGCGCCGCCTGCCAGGCGCGGAATGCGTCGGCCTCGGTGATGGGACGTTCAAGCAGGCGCGAACTGGCCTGACCCGGCAGTTTGTAGCGCACCCTCAGAAAGGCGAGTTCGCCGCCGACCCCGGGGGTGGCACGCGCCTCGCCCTGGTAGCGCAGGGGATCGACCGAGGAGGGCCCGCCGACCGGCGTGACTTCGTAGAGGGCGGTGACCGAGGCTCCCGATCCGACCTCACCGGCGTCGACACGATCGTTGTTGAAGTCCTCACGGTTCAGCAGCCGGGTCTCGTAGCCGATGAGACGGTACTCGCTGATCTGGGCTGGATTGAACTCGACCTGGATCTTCACGTCATCGGCGATCGGGAAAAGGCCATGTTCGAAGTCGTCGCGAAACACCTTTCGGCCTTCCTGGAGGCTGTCGATGTAGGCCGCCGTGCCGTTGCCGTTCTGGGCCAGGCGCTGCATCAGGGCGTCGTTGTAGTTGCCTCGGCCGTAGCCATAGATCGACAGGTAGACGCCGGTCTCCCGCTTGCCGGCGATGAAATCCTCAAGCTTGGCGGGATCATTGATCCCGACGTTGAAGTCGCCGTCGGTCATCAGGATGACGCGGTTTGCGGCGCCGGGCTGGAAGTTCCGCTGGGCGAGCTGATAGGCGAGTTCGAGCCCCTGGCTTCCAGCGGTGGACCCGCCCGCCTGCAAGGCGTTGACGGCGCATCTCATCCGCAGTTTCTGGCCGCCCGAAGTCGGTTCCAGTACGGCCCCCGCCGCGCCTGCGTAGACCACCATGGACACGTGGTCTTCCGGTCGTAGCTGATCGATCAGCAGGTTCAGCGACTGCTGGGCCAGCTGCAGGCGGTCAGGCCCCTGCATCGAGCCGGATACGTCCACCAGGAAGACCAGATTGAGGGGCGGGCGCTGGGTCTGGGGGATGTCGTAGCCCTGCAGGCCGATGTGCACGATTCGCTTGCCGCTGCTCCAGGGCGACGGGGTTACCGACACAAAAGGCCGGAACGGTTCAGCGCGACTCTGGGGGCGGGGATAGTCGTAGTCGAAGTAGTTGATCAGCTCCTCGACCCGGACGGCGTCGCGCGGGGGCATGCGCCCCTCGTTGAGGAACCGGCGCACATTCGAGTAGCTGGCCGTGTCGACGTCGATGGAAAATGTCGAAACCGGCTGCTCGGCCACCCGCTTCACCGGGTTCACCGTGGCGTCCGGGTAGCGTTCCGTCTCCACTGGTCCCGGCTGGTACGGCGCTGCGGCGTGCTGGGTCGCCCCGGTCGTCGTTACCGGGGAGATCGCCTCAAAGTCCTGCCTGACCACCCTTTGTCCCGTCACGGTGACGCCTTCCACCGCGGTCACGTCCGGCATGGCCAGGGGTGGCGGCGGTGGAGGAGGGGGCGGAGGCGGAGGCGCCATGCCGACCACGGCGTTGGGGGCCGCGTAGCCCACCCGGCCGCCATGGAACCCCATCCCGTCCTCCGGGGAGGAGCGAAATCCCAGTTCAGCGCAGGCCGTGGCAGTGGGCTCGCCGTCGCCGGCGGCATAGTCCGGGCCGGCCGCGGCCGCCTGCGGAGCGGCCGCCGGCGCGGCCAGGGCCGCAATAAGGGCGCCGGCTGCGACCGCCCTCAAGAGTCTGGAACGCATCATGACGATCTCCCTCAGGCCCCCCGCGCATGGAGAGACCCGCGTTCGGCCAAATTAAGGGCCAAGCTTGTTCGATTGTGGCGGGGACGCGACCGCAGCAGGGCTCAGCGGGAGGCGCAGTCCTCATCGCCCAGCGTCAGGCTGATCTCGCAAGCCCGGATGACACGGACAGCGCTGGCGCCCCGAGAAGCCCGCGTGCGGACCCGGTTGGCCGTAACCTGACCATCTTCCCTCCAGCCCAGAGGCAGGACCTCGGGCGAGTCGTCGTCGCGGGAGGGCTCAACTGTGACCAGGAGGCCGGACTCATCGGCGCAATCATCGCAGGGCAGGGTCGGGGTCAGCTCAAGTTGGTCCGGTGGGCTGGCGTGGGTCTGCGCGAAGGCGGGGGCAGCGAGCAGGGCGATCGCCGCTGCAAGGGCGAAGCTGGAGTGGGACATGACAATCTCCGTAGCGAGGCCCTGCCCCGATTGGATCGCCCCCGGCCCCGGGATGGGGTCAATTCGCCTCAACCGCCACGTCACGGCTGTCGGAATGACGGCGCATCCAGACCACCGCATAGCTGCACACCGGGCGCAGCTTCAGCCCATGGGCGCGGGCGTGGTCGACCACCGCCTGCATGAAGCGTCCGGCTGCGCCGGAGCCGCGCAGGGCCGGATCAGCCTCGACGTGCAACAGAGCCAGGGTGTCTCCCTGCCGGGCGTAGTCGACCCAGACCTCGCCGTCGGCGAAGTCCATGCTCATGCGGTTCTCTTCGGGGGCGTCGCGGAAGCTCATGGTGTGTTCAATCCTCTGCCGCTCCGGCCGTTCCACCCCTTTTCCGGCAGCGAAACACGGATAAGCTCGTCGCATAGATAGGGAGCCTCCCCCATGCGCGCCGCCGCCTCCGCCATCCTGCTGTCCGCCCTGGTCCTGGCCGCCTGCAAGCCAGCCGGAAAATCGGACGCCCCGGCAAAATCGGGTGACGCCGCTCCCGCAGCGCCGGCGTCCGCCCCCGCCGCTCCGGGGCCGGTCAACGCCAACCAGCTGCCGCACCGCCGCCCCGGCCTTTGGGAGATCAGCATGAGCGAGGCCGGCCAGAGCCAGCCTCCTCACGTGACCCAGATGTGCCTCGATGCAGCGTCCGAGGCGAAGGCCTCGATCTGGGGCAACGAAATGAGCCGCGACATGTGCCAGAAGTACGAGATCACCCGACAGCTGGACGGCAGCTACCGCTTTTCCTCGATCTGCAACCTCGGCAGCGGCGGCGTCACGCGCAGCGAAGGAACGGCGACGGGAGACCTGACCAGCAACTACACGGTACGGGTCAAGTCCTCGACCAGCGGCGCCGAACTGGAGTTCATGAATCGCGACGCCGACTTCACCGTCAACTCCCGGCGCCTCGGAGCCTGCGCAGCGGGTCAGAAGGGCGGTGACGTGATCATGAACGGGCGGGTGGTCGCCAACCTGAACAGCATGCCTGGTCCGGCCGCCACCGGCCGCTGAGGCCTCAGACGGGGCGCCCGTTGATCAGCTTCACGAGCCCCATGACGCTCTTCACGCCGAACCAGATGGTCAGGATGAAAGCCAGGATCACGGCCACGATCAGGATCGGAATGCCGACCAGAAGCGGCGTCAGCACGACGCCCAGCGCCCCCAGGCCGACGATCCACCAGAAGACGGTCCAGAACATCTTGATTTGGCTGTCCAGATGCGTCCGCACCCAGGTCGAGGCCTCAGCTCGCGTCACATAGGCGACAATGACCCCGATGGGGCTCAGCAGGTGGGCCGAGAACACGCCCGCAATGTAGAGAGCGTAGACGATGAAGGCTGGTACCTTGCCGTGGTCCGCGGCGGCGTACTGCGCCTCATGCGGAAGCGGGCGGTTGGCGGTCTCGGTCATGACGGTCCAGTCCCTCGTAAGGCTCAGACGATCCAAGTCTGCGGATTGTAGATGGGTTCCCCGCGGTTCAGTCGCACCATCCCGAAGAAGCACCGTGTCACCAGCCACACGACCACAGCCACGATGAGCAGCGGAAACAGGGCGAAGGGCAGGAACAGCACCAGGGCGGCAAGTCCCAGTCCCGCCATGCAGATCCAGAACGTGCGGATCTGGTAGGTGTAGTGGCTGGCGAGCCATTGCGGCGCGTCACGACGGGCCTCATAGGCCAGCCAGACCCCTGCAACCAGCGGCAGGCCCACGACGACCAGGGCGGCGAGATACATCAGGTAGACCGCGAAGGCGTTTTTCTTGACCTCGTTGGAGGCGCCTGCGCCGGGGAGGGCCGCGGCGGCGGGAGCCGCCCCCGGTGAGCCTGCGGCCGGTCCCCGCGCGAGCCGGCCCACCGGGGCCGGAGCCGCGACGGCGGCAGGCG
>JAIBAU010000005.1 GCA_019695035.1 Caulobacteraceae bacterium
CTGAAATGATCATGGCTGCGCGGCGTTCATCGGATCGGAGGAGGCGGCACTGGCCCCGGCGCCGGCACACCAGCTCGGAGAAGGTAAGGCTCAATACGCTTGTCCACTTTCATGGCCTGAGCGACAAGCTCGGCTTGGGTAGGGTCACGGCCTCCAAGTGACTTCACGAACTCCCTCCACGACGCGCTGGCGATCTCGTGGGCCTCTCGGCGAAGCAGTTGTAAATTTGCGAGACGGTTGGGATCGGCTCGCGGGTCGAAGACCCAACTCAAGTCGACGGCGCTCCATCCACGCGAAGACGTCATCACCTGAAGTAGCATTGTCCTGCCAACTAGAAACCATCGTTTCTTTCCCTCATCTCTTAAGGGGCCGGAACGAAGCTCTTCAGTCACCTCGCGCACTATCGCATGGTACTAACTTGACTGCAAGAACAAAACATGAACTTTTGATGAATCAACCAAACCCGCCGCCGCCGGGCGTCTTGATGACGAACAGGTCGCCGGGGGCCATCTGCCGTTCGTCGGTGGCGGTGAGCACCTCGACCAAGCCGCCCGCCCGCTCCACGCGGTTCACGCCCGGCTTGGCGTCGCCGCCGCCCGCCAGCCCGCGCGGCGCGACGCGGCGACGGTTCGACAGGATGGCGGCGGTCATCGGCTCGCGGAAGCGGACACGGCGGACCACGCCGTCGCCGCCGCGGTTGGCGCCCGCGCCGCCCGAGCCCTGGCGGATCGAGAATTCCTCGAGGAGGACTGGGAAGCGGGTCTCCAGCACCTCGGGGTCGGTCAGGCGCGAGTTCGTCATGTGCGTCTGCACCGCGCTGGCCCCGTCGAAGCCCGGCCCCGCGCCGGCGCCGCCGGCGATGGTCTCGTAGTACTGCCGCGTCTCGTCGCCGAAGGTGAAGTTGTTCATCGTGCCCTGCGACCCGGCGAGCGCCCCGAGCGCGCCGTAGAGCGCATCGACGACCACCTGGCTGGTCTCGACATTGCCGGCGACCACGGCGGCGGGGTAGCGGGGGTTCAGCATCGAACCCTCCGGCACGCGGATTTCCAGCGGCTTGAGGCAGCCCTCGTTCAGCGGAATCTCGTCGTCGACCAGGGTGCGGAAGACATACAGGACCGCCGCCCGCGTGATCGAGAGCGGCGCGTTGAAGTTGTCGGCGAGCTGGGCGCTCGTGCCTGTGAAATCGATCACCGCCGACCGGGCCTCGCGATCGACGCGAATGGCGGCGCGAACCACGGCGCCGTTGTCCAACTCGACCGAGAAGTCGCCGTCCTTCAGCTGGCCGATCACGCGGCGGACCTGTTCCTCGGCGTTGGCCTGGACATGGGCCATGTAGGCTTCGACCACGTCGCGGCCGAACTCGGCGACCATGCGCGCCAGCTCTTCGGCTCCGCGCGTGCAGGCGGCCGCCTGGGCCTTCAGGTCGGCCAGGTTCTGATCGGGATTGCGCGCCGGCCAGTCGCCGCTCGCCAGCAGGGCGCGGGTCGCGGCCTCCCGCAGCCGGCCCTCGTCGATCAGGAGGAAGTCGTCGATCAGCACGCCCTCCTCCATCACAGTTCGGGAAGCCGGCGGCATGGAGCCGGGCGTGATGCCGCCGATGTCGGCGTGGTGGCCGCGCGCGGCGACGTAGAAGGCCGGCGCGCCCTGATCGTTCAGGAAGACCGGCACGATCACGGTCACGTCGGGCAGGTGGGTGCCGCCGTTGTAGGGCGCGTTCAGCATATAGGCGTCGCCGGGCTTCATGCCGCGCCCGTCTCGCCCCTCGCCCCGCGAGCGCACCACGGCCCGGATCGATTCGCCCATCGAGCCGAGGTGCACCGGGATGTGCGGCGCGTTGGCGATCAGCCCGCCGCCGGCGTCGAACAGGGCGCAGCTGAAATCCAGCCGCTCCTTGATGTTCACGGAATAGGCCGTGTTCTGCAGCGCCTGACCCATCTGTTCGGCCACGGCCATGAAGCGGGAATTGAACACCTCCAGCAGCACCGGGTCGACGTCGGTTCCGGCCGCGCGCCGTCCGGGAAGGGTCGTGGTCCGCTCCAGGATGAGGTTGCGGCGGGCGTCCATACGGGCCGTCCAGCCGGGCTCCACCACGGTGGTGGCCGTGGCTTCGGTGATGATCGCAGGTCCGGTCACGGATCGGCCAGGCGAAAGACCGTCGCGGAGAAAGACCGGCGTCTGATGATCCCGCCCCCCCATACGGACGGTGACCGTGGCGACAGGTTCGGCCGACCTGGGTTGATCAACGTCGAGCAAGGCGGATCCGAACGCGCCTGGCGGTCGGCCGACGGCTTCGACCACCAGGGCCTCGACCACCAGCGGCCTGTCGGCGGCGATGAAGCCGAAGCGCCGTCGGTGGGCGTCCTCGAAGGCGGACTGAACGGTTTCAGGCGCCCCGAACTCGACCTCGAGCGCCGCATCGGTGCCGGCGTACTTCACTTGCGCGCGCCGCAGCACCTCCACGGCGACCACCGGCACATCCTGCGCCTCCAGGGCGGCGCGGGCGGCGGCTTCCAACCGGTCGGCCAGCTGGTCCAGATCAGCGCCGTGCAGCGGTTCTTCGACCGTCTCCTCGCGCACCACGCGCAGGTCGGCCAGGCCCATGCCGTAGGCTGACAGCACCCCGGCCAGGGGATGGATCATCACCGTGGTCATGCCCAGGGCATCGGCCACCAGGCAGGCGTGCTGCCCGCCCGCACCACCGAAGCAGGCCAGGGCGTACCGGCCGACATCGTAGCCCCGCTGGATCGAGATCTGCTTGATCGCGCGGGCCATGTTCTCGACAGCGACTGTGATGAAGCCCTCGGCCAGGTCGAGCGGATCGCGGCCCGCACGCTCCGCCATCTCGGCGAAGCGCGCCTCGACGGCGGCGCGGTCGAGCGGCTGGTCGGCGGCTGGGCCGAATACGCTAGGGAAGAACTCGGGCCGGAGCTTTCCCAACATCACATTGCAGTCGGTGACGGTCAGCGGCCCGCCCCGCCGGTAGCTGGCCGGCCCGGGCGCCGCTCCGGCCGAGTGAGGGCCGACGCGCAGGCGAGCCCCGTCGAATTCGCAGATCGAGCCGCCTCCCGCCGCCACCGTGTGGATGTCCATCATCGGCGCACGCAGCCGCACGCCGGCCACCACCGTCTCCCAGGCCCGCTCGTACGCGCCCGCGTAGTGCGAGACATCCGTCGAGGTGCCGCCCATGTCGAAGCCGATAACGCGCTCGAATCCGGCTTCCTTCGCCGTCGCCGCCATGCCGACGATGCCTCCGGCCGGGCCTGAAAGCACCGCGTCCTTGCCACGGAAGAGCGAGGCGTCGGTCAGGCCTCCGTTTGACTGCATGAACAGCAGATGGGCCGCGTCATCCGCATCCTCGCGGCCAAGCTCGGCGGCGACCCGGTCGACATAGCGGCGCAACACTGGCGACAGGTAGGCGTCAACGACCGCCGTGTCGCCGCGCCCGACCAGCTTGATCAACGGCGCGACCGCATGACTGGGAGAAATCTGGGTGAACCCTATTTCGCGGGCCACGGCGGCCAGTCGCGCCTCATGGGCCGTGAACTTCCAGCCATGCATCAACACGATGGCGATGGCGCGGAATCCCGCCTCGAAGGCGGCTGTGAGGTCGGCGCGAGCCGTGGCCTCGTCGAGCCGCCGCAGCACCTCTCCTTCGGCGGTTACCCGTTCGTCGATCTCGATCACCCGACCGTAGAGCGGCTCGGGCAGGACGATCTGCCGATCGAACAGGCGAGGCCGGCTTTGCCAACCGATCCGCAGCGCGTCGCCGAGGCCGGCCGTGATGGCCAGGACCGTCGGCTCGCCCTTGCGCTCGAGCAGCGCGTTCGTGGCGACAGTGGTGCCCATTTTCACCGCCGCGATGGGCGCGTCAGGCGTTCCCGCCTCCGTCAGGATGCGGCGGAGACCGGCGGTGGCGGCATCGGCGTACTGGCCCGGGTTCTCGCTGAGCAGCTTGCGCACCGTCAGCGTCCCGTCCGGCGCGCGGGCGACGATGTCGGTGAAGGTGCCGCCCCGGTCGATCCAGAATTCCCAGCCGTTTTCGGTCGTCATCAACGGGTCCCCGAAGGCGCGTAGGGCCTGCTACCCCTTACTTGCGTTAGAGGCCAGCGTGCGGGTGCGGCAGGAATGGACCGACCCCTCCTTTCAGAGAGCCCGGGCCGCCGCTAGAACCCCTTCATGACCGACGCGGCGAAACCCATCACCTACGCCTCCTACCTGGCCATCGACGAGTTGCTCAACCTGCAGCGCCCCCTGTCCGGCGAGCACGACGAGATGCTGTTCGTGGTCATCCACCAGACCAAGGAGCTGTGGCTCAAGCAGATCATCCACGAACTACTGCTGGCCAAGCGACACATCCAGGCCGGCGACCTGCCGCCGGCGTTCAAATGCCTGTCGCGGGTGTCGCGCATCCAGTCCGTGATGACCCACCAGTGGGACATCCTGTCGACCATGACCCCGGCCGACTACCTGGCGTTCCGTGGCTCGCTGGGCACCAGCTCCGGCTTCCAGTCCAACCAGTTCCGCCGCATCGAGTACCTGCTGGGGCTCAAGGACCCCGCCTTCCTCAAGTTTCACAAGGAGCGGCCCGCGGCACTGTCGGACCTGCAGTCGGCGCTGGACCAACCCAGTCTCTACGACGACGCCATCAAGGCCCTGGCGGATGTCGGCCTGAACATCCCCGAGGCGATCCTGAACCGCGACGTCACCCAGCCGTATGAACCGAGCAGGGCCGTCGAGGACGCCTGGCTGGAGGTCTATTCCGACACCACCGCCTACTGGGCGCTCTACGAACTGGCCGAGAAGCTCGTCGACCTCGACGACGCCCTGCTCACCTGGCGGCACAAGCACGTCATCACCGTGGAGCGCATCATCGGCCAGAAGATGGGCACTGGCGGAACGCCGGGCGTCAGCTACCTGCAGAAGACCCTCGAGCGCCGGGCGTTTCCGGAGCTCTGGTCGGTGCGGACACGGCTTTGAACCCCCCGGGCCTCGGAGTGAGGCCTAGCCCTTTGGATGCGCCTTCGCATAGGCGCTGAGGAGCCGCGCGGCGTCGACTGCGGCGTACTTCTGCGTCGTCGACAGCGACGCATGCCCCAGCAGTTCCTGGATCGACCTCAGGTCCGCGCCTGCCCCCAGCAGGTGGGTGGCGAAGCTGTGGCGGAGCGCGTGGGGCGTGGCGCTGGCGGGGAGGCCGAGGCGGGAGCGGAGGTGCTGGACGGTGGCCTGGACGTGGCGGGGGCTGAGGGCGCCGCCGCGTTTGGCTCGGAAGAGCGGGCCTTCCGGGGCGACGGGCCAGGGGTTGAGCGCGACGTAGTCGGCCACGGCGTTGCGGACGGCGGGGAGGACCGGGACGAGGCGCGTCTTGGAGCCCTTGCCGGTGATGCGCACCGTGTCGCCGAGCGGGGCGTCGGCGCCGGTCAGCGACAGGGCTTCGGAAATCCGCAGGCCGCAGCCGTAAAGCAGTGTCAGAACCGCCCGATCGCGGGCGGCTTCCCAGTCCTCCAGGTCCGAGGCGGCGGCCTCTGTGAGAAGACCCTTCGCCTGGTCCTCATTCACAGGACGGGGGACCGAAGCCGGGGCGCGCGGGCCACGAACCAGGTGCACCTGGGCGTTGGGCACGCCAAGCCTCCGGTCGAGGAAACGATGGTAGGCGCGGATCGCGGCCAGCGCCTGGCCCAGCGATCGGGCGCCAAGGGGATGGTCTCCCCGTCGCCGCGAGGCGAGGTAGGCCCGAAGGTCAGCCGCGGACACTTCGCCGAGGTCGGTCATGCTCTGCTCGCCCGCGCGATGGGCGGTCAGGAAGGCGAGATAGGCCGCCACGCAGCGCCGGTAGCTCTCCAGCGTCCGGGGTGAAGCGCGGCGCTCGTGCGCCAGATAGGCCATCCAGGCCTCCAGCGCCTCATTGGCGGTCACAGGACCGGCCACCGCTCCGCCGTCCGTTCCACCACGCGCGCCAGGAAGGCCACCAGTTCGGCGCCCATGTCGGGGGAGAAGCCCTCCGGGTCTGGCGAGCCGAAGGCCACCACTGCGTGGCGGGCCGGCGACCACAGGGCCATGCGCACCACCGCCGCGGATCCGATCTTGCCGGCCTTGTCGCCGAACAGGGCCTCCGACACGAAGTCGGAACCCAGGCCCGACAACCCGTCTTCACCCAGCAGGTAATCGACTCCGCCGTCGTCCAGCTTGCGCCAGCCGAAGGGTACGGCGTCCGGTCCGTCCATGGCGATCACGGCGCTGACCAGACCAAAACGCGTGCGGGCCCCGTCGTCGAGGCGGCGCGCCAGATCGGAGTGGTTGCGGGCCTCGAGCAGGTCGATGACGACGGCGTGTGTCTGGGCCTGGGCCGTGAAGTTCGAGCGCGCCAGCTGTTCCACCGCTCGCCGGGCTCCGGTCTCGCGCTTGGCCCGCTCCTCCAGTCGCGCCAGGGCGGCGCGGCCGAAATCGACCACCTTGTTGGGCTGGGCGGCGATCAGATGTAGCTGCTCCAGCAGCTCGCGGTCGCCGCTGAGGAGCTCCGGATGGGCCTGCAGGAAGGCGCGCACTTCCGGCCAGTGGATCGAGGGATCGGCGGCCGCGTCGGCGGATTTCAGGTCCGGCGTGGTGGTCACAGGATCGATTGCCCCGTCTTGGCCCAATCGGCGAGAAATTGTTCTAGGCCCTTGTCCGTCAACGGATGCTTGATGAGCTCCTTGAACACCGCCGGCGGCAGGGTGGCGCAGTCAGCCCCGGCCATGGCGGCCTGCTTCACGTGGACCGGGGTTCGAAGGGAGGCGGCCAGGATCTCGGTGTCGAAATCGAAGTTATCGAAGATGGTGCGGATTTCCACGAGCAGATCGATCCCGTCCGCCCCATGGTCGTCGAGCCGTCCGACGAAGGGCGAGACATAGGTCGCGCCGGCCTTGGCCGCGAGCATGGCCTGATTGGCGGAGAAACAGAGCGTGACGTTGGTCTGGATGCCCTGTCGAGCGAATTCCGCGGTCGCCTTCAGCCCCTCGTAGGTCAGCGGCACCTTCACCACCACATTGGGGGCGATGCCGGCCAGCTTCTCCCCCTCCCTGATCATCTGCGCAGCCTCGGTCGCGGCCACCTCGGCCGAGACAGGCCCCTCGACGACGCTGCAAATCTCGGCGATGACCTCCGCCATGGGCCGTCCGGACTTTGCGATCAGCGAGGGGTTAGTCGTGACCCCATCCACCAGGCCTGTTTCGGCCAGTTCCTTGATGAGCGTGGTGTCCGCGGTGTCGGCGAAGAGAAGCATGGCGTTTCCTTGTGCGGCTCCCGTTCTAGCCGGTTCCTGCGCGCGCGTGAATCGTCCGGGTTCGATTCGATGAGGATCGCCGAGGTCCTATTGCCACTGGCGGTCCCGGAACCCTTCGACTACGCCGCGCCGGACGACCTCGCCCTGAAGGTCGGCGATCAGGTCGTCGTGCCGCTGGGGCCGCGCCTGATCCGGGGGGTGGTCTCGGCCTTACGCGAATCGCCCGGACACAATCGTCCGCTCAAGGCTGTCGCAGACGTCCTGGATGATCCCGGTCTGCCGGCCTCCGCCGTGGAGTTCGTGCAGTGGGCCGCGCGCTGGACACTGTCTCCGCCCGGCGATCCGCTGGGGGTCGCCCTGCGGGGACTGCGCGCCCCTCCTCCCAGGGCGCAGGTCGTCCTCCGCGCCACGGGCCGTGCGCCCGCACGACCGACCCCGGCGCGCCAGGCGGTGCTGGCCGCGCTGGACGGAGCAAGCCCCGCCTCCGCCGCGGAGCTCGCCCGCGCCGCCGGCGTCTCTTCCGGCGTAGTCAAGGGCCTGTGCGAGGAAGGGGTGATCGAGACGATCAACGTCGAGCCCGCCCCCCGTTTCACCCTCCCGGACCCCGATCACGCGCCGGCGCATCTCAATCCCAGCCAGAAGGCCGCCGCCGACGTCCTCAAGACCCTCATCGCGCAGGGCGGCTACCGGCCCGTGCTCCTCGACGGCGTGACCGGTTCCGGAAAGACGGAGGTCTATCTGGAAGCGGCGGCCCAGTTGCTTGGGGACGAACCGGACGCCCAGGTGCTGGTCCTGCTCCCTGAAATCGCTCTTACCCAGGCGATCATCGCCCGGTTTCAGGCTCGCTTCGGCGCGGCGCCGGCGGAATGGCACTCGGCCGTGCCCCCGCCCCGCCGCCGGCGGGCTTGGGAGGCGGTCGCCTCGGGGGAGGCGCGCATCGTCGTCGGGGCCCGCTCGGCCCTGTTCCTGCCGTTCCGCAAGCTGCGCCTGCTGGTGGTCGACGAGGAACACGACAGTTCCTTCAAGCAGGATGAGGGATTCGTCTACCAGGCCCGCGACTTGGCCGTGGCCCGCGCCTCCATCGAAGGCGCAACCTGCGTGCTCGCGTCGGCGACGCCCTCGCTGGAGACCCTGCGCAACGCCGAATCAGGGCGCTACGAGTGGCTCAGGCTTTCGGCGCGGCACGGTTCGGCCGTCTTGCCCGACATCCAGCTGGTCGACCTCCGGGAAGCCCCTCCCGAGCAGGGCCGATGGCTTTCCCCGCCACTGGTGGAGGCGATGGTCCAGACCTTCGCGCGCCACGAACAGACCTTGCTGTTCCTGAACCGTCGTGGCTACGCCCCCTTGGTGCTGTGCCGGGCTTGCGGTCACCGGATGACGGCTCCCGACACCGACAGCTGGCTGGTGGAACATCGCTACACTGGCCGACTGGTATGTCACCTGACCGGCTTTTCAATGGCGAAGCCCGCGGTCTGCCCGCAGTGCGGGGCCAAGGACTCCCTCGCCGCCGTTGGGCCGGGCGTTGAGCGGGTCGAGGAAGAGGTTCGCTCCCTGTTGCCGGAAGCGCGGGTCGCGGTCTTTTCCTCGGACACGGCCCCGGACGGTCGGTCGGCGCGGGCGCTTGTGGAAGCGATGGCCAATGGCGAGATCGACGTGCTGGTAGCCACCCAGGCGGCGGCAAAGGGCCACAACTTTCCCAAACTCACCCTGGTTGGCGTGGTCGACGCGGACCTGGGACTGCGCGGCGGCGACCTGCGGGCAGGGGAGCGCACCTTCCAGCTTCTGGCGCAGGCGACCGGCCGGGCCGGACGCAAGGAACGGCCGGGGCGGGCCCTGATCCAGACCTATCTGCCTGAACACCCGGTCATGCAGGCGCTGGCGGCGGGAGATCGGGACGCCTTCGTGGCGGCCGAGATGGCCGCGCGCGAAGACGCGCGTCTGCCGCCGTTCGGCCGGCTCTGCGCGGTCATCCTGTCGAGCGAGAACCCCGCGGCGCTCGAGCGCACCGCCCAAGCCCTGGCGGCGGCCATACCCAACGGGGAGGGCGTGGAGGTCTATGGGCCGGCGGACGCACCGCTGGCGCTGGTGCGAGGACGGCGGCGAAAACGCCTCCTGGTCCGCGCCGATCGCAATGTCGACATGCAAGCCTATGTCGCCGCCTGGCTTGCGCGGGTGAAGGCGCCGGCCAGCGTCCGCGTCAGCGTGGACGTCGACCCCTATTCGTTCCTCTGAACAGGCCTAGGCGCCCTGGCCCTCGCCCGGCTCGGCAAGGGGTTCGGCGTGCGGTGGCTGCTCGCCAGGCATGGTCTGGCGAAGCGGGATTTCGGGTATGAACAGGATACAGACCAGCCCCGCCGCCGCGATGATCAGGCCGGTGAGGATCACATCGACCATGGCGGCGGAGAAAGCAGCCCGCACAGCCTCATCAACCCGGACGGCATGCGACCCGGCGCCCGCAGCGGCAGCCTTGAGCGCAAGCGCCTGCAGCTGGTCCAGCGTCAGGGCCGCGCCTCCCGGCCGGGCGATCCGGCCCATCTCGACCGCCAGGGCCGAAGTCATGACGGCGCCGAACACCGCCGCTCCCACCGTTCCCCCGATCTGGCGGAAGAACTGTGCGGAAGAGGTGGCGACGCCGATCTGCTGGGGCGGCACCGCATTCTGACTGGCGAGGGCGAACAGGCCCTGGGCTGGTCCCAGCCCCAGCCCAAGGACGAATAGCCTCCAGCCGATCTCGAACAGGGTGGTCTGCGCGTTCAGTCCGGTCAGCAGAAACAGCGCACCGCAGAGCAATCCCGCCCCGCCCAGCATGAATGGCTTGTAGCGGCCCGTCCGGGTCACCAGCCGGCCGGAGACCATGGCCGAAAGAATGAGCCCGAACATCATCGGCAGCATGATCAGTCCGCTCTCCGTGGCCGGAATCCCGAGACCGAGCTGGAGGTAGAGCGGCAGGAAGATAACCGTGCCCATGAAGCTCATGGAAATGATGAAGGCCGCGAGGTTCGCCCAAGTGAAGGCCGGCGCCTGGAACAAGGACAGCGGCACGATCGGTTCGCTCGCCTTGGCTTCCACCAGGATGAATAGAACCAGGGACACGGCGAAGGCGCCCAGCAGACCCAGCACCAGCGGCGAGGCCCATGGATAGGCGTGACCCCCCCAGCTCAGCGCCAGCAACAGTGGAACAAAGGCGGTCAGCACGAACAGGGCGCCGAAGACATCGACCTTGCCGCCCCGTCCCTTGCCGAGCGCTGGCGTCTTCGCCCAGATCATGAACAGCGCCAGGGCCGAGAGAGGCAGGTTGACGTAGAAGCACCAGCGCCAGCCGGCCACGGTGAAAGCGCCGAAATCGACGGTCCCGTGCTGCGTCAGGAAGCCTCCGATCACCGGGCCCAGCAGCGAGGCGAGACCGAACACCCCGCCGAAATAGCCGGACAGCCTGCCCCGGTCGCGTGGCGGATAGAGGTCCGCGATGATGGCGAACGCCGACGTGAACAAGGCGCCGCCGCCAATGCCCTGAAGTCCCCTGAACCAGATGAGCTGGGTCATGCCGTCGCCCAGCAGCGGCAGGCGTCCGAATTCCCCGGAAAGACCACATAGCCACGAGCCGATGACGAAGACCAGCACGCCGGTCATGAGGACGCGCTTGCGGCCGTAAAGGTCCCCCAGCTTGCCCCAGATGGGGACCATCACGGTCGATGTCAGCAGGTAGATGGTGGAGGTCCAGGCGTAGAGCTCCAGACCCTTCAGCTCGGCGACGATGCGCGGCATCGCGGTGGAAACGACCGTCTGGTCGAGCGCCGAAAGCAGCAGCACGATCATCAGGGCCGCAACAGTGATGCGGCGTTCCTCGGGCGTCGATTGGGTGGTCATGAGGCCGAATGCGACTGTGACAGCGCCGGGTGTTACGCCTGTCGGGCGGCGGGCGCCAGTGCACGCGCACTGGCTTTGCCGTGCGGCCGGCCTATCTCTGTCTCATGCAGTTCGATCATGCCGTCATTTTGGTCTCCGACCTCGACGCCAGCCTTCCGTGGTACGCGGCGGTCCTGGCAGCGGTCGGGTTCGACAAGAGCCGTGACCATGTCTGGATCAACGAGGCGCATCAGGCCCTCGAGCTCCGACAGGCGGAAGACCTGGACCAGACCTACAGGCGCGGCGGCGTCGGCCTCAATCATTTCGCCGTGCGTGCGGAAAGCCACGCGGCGTTGGACGCTGTGGCCCTGGCGGTGGCGAGGGCGGGATTCGAGGTTCCGGCCTTCCAGGATTTCGGCGGCGAACGAGCGCTGTTCCTGAAGGATCGCGACGGGATGCGGATCGAGGTGGTCAGCTACGGAGGGTGAGTTAGGTCAGCTCCTGGGCCCGAGGGAATAGGGCCCTCCCCGCTCCAGCGCGCGACGATAGGCAGGCCGAGCCTGAAGGCGGTCTAGGTAGGCGTCCGCGTTCGGATAGGCCGCCAACTTGCCAAACGCCCGAGCGGCCTCCAGCACGAAGCTGAGCTGGATGTCAGCCATGCTGAAGCGGTCGCCGACCAGCCAGTCGTGTCCGGTCAGCGCCTGTTCGATGTAGCCCAGGTGGTTGGCCATCTCGCTTTCGATACGCGGCTGAATCGGCGCGGCCGCCTCCCCCAGACGAAGCGCGTACATCTGCAACAGGACAGGGAACATGGCGGAGCCCTCGGGATAGTGCATCCAGTGGGCGAAATCGTCGTAGGCGTCCGTATCTTGCGGCGGGCTGAGCCGGCCCTTGCCGTAGCGCCGGGCCAGGTAGTCGAGAATGGCGCCGGATTCGGCCACCGTCCGCTTGCCCTGTTGCAACACAGGCGACTTGCCAAGCGGATGAACCGCCTTCAACTCGGGCGGCGCCAGGCGGGTCGCCGCGTCTCGTTGGTACTGGGTGATCTCGTACGGGAGCTCCAGCTCCTCCAGAGCCCACAACACCCGTTGGGAGCGAGAGTCGTTGAGGTGGTGAACGACGAACCCGGGCCTTGATCCCAACATCATCCCTGCTCCTGACCGGGCGTCGGTCGCGCAGCGGAGATCGCGACCTGCTGCTCGGCCACAGACCTCTTCTTTCGCGACATCATGTTCAGCCCCTCCACCAGGGCCGAGAAGGCCATGGCCGTATAGATGTAGCCCTTCGGCACATGGGCGCCGAATCCCTCGGCGATCAGGACCATGCCGATCATGAGCAGGAAGCCCAGCGCCAACATGACCACGGTCGGGTTGTTGTTGATGAAGTTCGCCAGCGGATCCGCGGCCAGCAGCATGAGCACCACCGTGATGATCACGGCCGCGAACATGATCGGCAGGTGATCCGTCATGCCTACCGCCGTCAGGATGGAATCAACCGAGAAGACCAGGTCGAGCAGCACGATCTGGAAGATCGCTGACCCGACGTTGGCCACCACCACGTCCTTCTTGTCCAGCAGGTCCGGGTGCTTGTCGGGCGATGGGTCGACGGAGTGGTGGATCTCCTTGGTCGCTTTCCAGACGAGGAAAAGACCCCCGGCGAGAAGGATCAGGTCGCGCCAGGAGAAGGCGGTCTCGAAGGTGGCCTCGCCATGCTTGTCGAGCGGGCCGACGATCCCAAGGTCGAAAACCGGATGCACCAGGCCGACGATAAGGGCGATGGTCGACAACAGCAGCAGGCGCATGACCAGCGCCAGGCCGATCCCGATGCGGCGGACGCGTTGGCGGTGCTGTTCGGGCAGCTTGTTCGAAAGGATCGAGATGAAGACGAGGTTGTCGATGCCGAGCACCACCTCCATCACCACGAGGGTTATCAAGGCCAGCCATGCGGCCGGATCGGAAAGGAGAGGAAGGATGGAGTCCATGGCGCGGCGTGGGTCCTGGCAAGATGTCGGGGCGAACGTCGGTCTGCCCCTAGATAGTGCATCAACGGCGAAGGGCTAGCGGCGCA
The DNA here is from genome assembly GCA_019695035.1 of Caulobacteraceae bacterium. Classification (GTDB taxonomy): domain Bacteria; phylum Pseudomonadota; class Alphaproteobacteria; order Caulobacterales; family Caulobacteraceae; genus JAEZEZ01. The sequence goes on from JAIBAU010000005.1 coordinate 13,172, forward strand.
CCGGCCTCCATGCCAAAGCTGGCGCAAATTTCCTTTCGACCGGTCGACCGCGGAGGGGCGCCGAATGACCGAGCTGCTGACGCCTGAGGTACTGGCGAGTTTCGCCGCCCTCACCTTCCTCGAGATCGTTCTCGGCATAGACAACATCGTCTTCCTGGCGGTCGCTGTCGGCCGACTGCCGGCGGGCGAGCAGAAGAAGGGACGCGTCCTGGGCCTCTGGATGGCCATGGGACTGCGCATCCTGATGCTCTTCGGGCTGGTCTGGATCACCAAGCTCGACATCGCGCTCTTCGACCTGTTCGATCATCACGTCACCATCAAGGACCTGGTGCTGATCACGGGCGGCGGCTTCCTGCTCGCCAAGGGCACAATGGAAATGCACCACGAGATCGAGGGCGAGCACGACGACAACAAGGCCGTGGGTGGAGCTACCGCCCTGACGGCGGCGGTGGTGCAGATAGCCTTGATCAACATTGTCTTCTCGCTGGACAGCGTGATCACCGCCATCGGCATGACCGACCAGATCGTTGTGATGATCGCCGCCGTGGTCGCATCGACCCTGGTCATGCTGTTTGCCGCGAAGCCTGTGGGTGACTTCATCGAGGCGCGCCCCACGGCCAAGATGCTGGCCCTGTCCTTCATTTTGCTGGTGGGGGTGGCTCTGATCGCCGACGGCTTCGGATTCCACATGCCGCGCGGCTATCTCTATTTCGCCATCGCGTTCTCACTGGGCGTGGAGATCCTGAACGGCTTCTATCACAAGCGCCGCAAGGTGAAGCGGGCCAAGCGGATCGCAGGAGAAAAGGGCGGCCACTGAACGCGCAGGCCCGCCCCCGCCAAGGTTCACCCCCACGTTGCGGCGCGCCGGATCTGTCACGCGGACGGATTCAGCAAGCCGTACTCGACCATGTCGTCGCGACCGCCTTCGAAGGCGAAATGACTGGGACGTCGGCCCTCGGCGGCGAATCCGTTCTTGGCCAGAACGCGGCCACTCTCGCCATTCCGGGCGTAGATGCCCGCGGTCAACTTGCGCAGCTTGAGCTGCTCGAATGCGATCCGGACACCCAGCGCGACGGCCTCCGAAGCCACCCCCTGACCCCGCAGGTCGGTCTCACCGATGAAGTAGCTGAGGTCTCCCCGACCGTGGTTGGCGTCGATCGGACCGATCTTCAGGTTGCCGACGTGCCGCCCGTCGCCAGTTAGGAAGATTCCAAACAGATGCTCGCTCGACGATGCGGCCTTGTCGGCCACGAAGCCCTCGACGTCGGCGCGCGAGTGAGCCCGCCACCGCGTCTCCATAAATCGGTTGGTGATGGGGTCGTTCATCCAGGCGACGTAGTCATCCGACACGTCGGCCACGGTCAGCGGACGCAGGCTGACGCGCTCGCCGATGAGCCCCAGACTCATGCGGCCAGCCGCTGAATCGCTAGCGCCTCGATCTCAGCCTGACCGAAGGCCGGGTTAGTGGGATAGAGCATGTAGAAGACGCGGCTGACGAACTCGAAGTCCTCGGCCGTGTCGACGGTCCAGCGTCGGTCGGAGAGCTGACGGGCCTGAGTGAGCTGGGCGATGCGAAACCGTTCGGGGTGCCGATACAGAAACGGGGTTACGTGCTCCCGCTCGTAGGCGTCGCGCGCCTCGGCCTGCATGACCTTCAGCGCCTCCATCGTCATGACCTCGACGTCGAGGCCGTCCGGATAGGTGCGCTCGATGGTGTTGGACGTGTAGTCTGCGCCCGTTTCGACATGGCGCCAGACGCAGGCGTCGATCACGGTCGGATCCGCCAGCGGGCAATCGGCTGTCAGACGCACCACGTGGGCCGCCGGCCCGTTGGCGAGGGCCGCGCCCTGAAAGCGGCCCAGCACATCCTCCAGCGCGCCTCGGAATACGCGCACCCCAAGGCTTTCGGCATAAGCGGCCAGGGGATCGTCTGACGGGTCGCGGCTGGTGGCCACGACGATTCGATCCAGACTGTCGCAGCGATTGAGCCGCTCGACGTGCCGGCCGATCATGGGCATGCCCAGGATCGGCTTCATCACCTTGCCGGGCAGACGCGACGAGCTCATTCGCGCCTGCAGGATTGCAATGATCATCCTCGCACCTTGAACAGGGGTTGCAGGGGTTCGCAGCGAAGGAAGGGACGCACGCCGCCGCCCTCCAGAGCCCTCGACAAGACCGCAAAGGCGCCGTCGTAAGCCGCCATCAGGTCAGCGACGTCGGCCGGGGTGTGGGCGTAACTCATGTTGTGGGTGCCGAGCGTCAGCGCCCCGCGCGCGAACACTTCCTGCAGGAACAGGGTCTTCTGCTCGAAGGCCGTGGCGCCGGGCTGATCGATCATCATCAGGAAGGACCACGAAGGGTGGCCTGCGAGGGACATTTTCCGCTCCAGACCGTGCTTCGCCAGCAAGCTCTCGGCGCCGGCCATGACCTCTGCCCCGCGGGCGGCCATGGTCTCGACCACCGGCTCGCGTTCCAGCTTGTCCAGGGTGGCGCAGGCCGCAGCCAGGGATAACGCTTCGCCGCCCATGGTGAAGGAGAAGAACACCTCCTCCATCAGCGCCATCAGGTCGGCGCGACCCGCGACGGCCGACAGAGGGAAGCCGTTGGCGATGCCCTTCCCCAGGGTGCACAGGTCCGGCGTCACGCCGAAAAGTTCCTGCGCCCCGCCCCGGGCGTAACGGAAGCCGGTGATGGTCTCGTCGAAAACAAGCACCGCCCCGGCGTCCGCCGCCAGTCGCTTGACGCCTTCGAGGTAGCCCTTGCTCGGAAACTTCACGTTCATCGGCTCGAGAATCAGCGCTGCGACCTCGCCTTCATGGCGGTCGAGCAATTCCGCGAGCGCCGGCAGGTCGTCGTAGGGAAAGGGATGGGTCAGCGCCCGTGTCGCCTCCGGCACGCCCAGACTTCGGGCCGTGGACCCGATGTACCAGTCCTGCCACCCATGGTATCCGCATACCAGCACATGGTCCCGCCCTGTCGCCGCGCGGGCGATGCGGACGGCCCCGGCGGTTGCGTCTGAGCCATTCTTTCCGAAGCGCACCTTCTCGGCGCAAGGAACCATTCGGACGATGCGCTCGGCGCACTCGGCCTCCAGGGCGTGGCTGAGGCTGAAGATGGTGCCGTCCCTCAGCTGCTTCTCGACAGCGCCGTTCACGTCCTCGTCGGCGTAGCCCAGGGTCACGGAGCACAACGCGTTCGTGAAGTCCGCATACTCATTGCCGTCGATGTCCCAGAGACGCGAACCCTGGGCCCGCGCCGCAAAATAGGGGGACACGCCGAAAGGAAACTGGGTGACGCTCTTGGAGAAGGTCTGGGCGCCCAGCGGAATGGTGCGGCGGGCCCGTTCGAGGGCGGCCTCGGACTTGGCATAGCGAGCGTTGGTGACGCGGGCTCCGCTGGTGGTCAGGCGATCATGTCCCACGACAGGGCCTCTCCGCGTTGCAGGTCACGGGCGGCGGGGCGGCCCAGGACGGAAGGAAGATCGGCCGGCGGCAGGCCGTAGCCCGGCCGGATGGAACGCACGTGCTGCGCCCCGATGGTCTCGCCCGCAGCCACGTCGGCCACCACGTACAGCGAGCGGCGGAAAATGGCGTTGGCCCGCTCGGAACCCTTGAGGTCGTAGTGCGCCCGCCCCAAGGCCCGCCAGGCGTCCTTGCAGTCGCGCACCAGGGCGGTGAATTCCGCCGGTTCCAGGCTGAAGCCCGCGTCCGGTCCTCCGTCGGAACGGTTCAGGGTGAAGTGCTTTTCGACAACCGAGCCGCCCAGCGCGATCGAGGCGATCGCCGCCGCCGATCCCAAGGTGTGGTCGGACAGGCCGCAGACGCAACCGAACCTTGCGCCCAGGTCCGGCACCGTGCGCACGTTGGCGTCCTCTACGGGCGCGGGATAGGCGCTGACGCAGTGGAGCAGAACGAGCTGGTCGCATCCGTTCGCCCGGGCCGCCTCCACCGCCGCCCCGATCTCGTCGAGAGAGGCCAGGCCCGTGGAGATGATCATCGGCTTTCCCAGCCTCGCCACCTCGGCGATCAAGGGCAGGTCGACCGCCTCGAAGGATGCGATCTTGTAGGCCGGGGCGCCCAGTTTCTCGAGGAGCTCGATGGCAGTCGCGTCGAAGGGCGTGGAGAACAGGGTGACCCCCCGCTGCCGGGCTCGCTCGAACAGCGCCGCATGCCAGTCGTAGGGGGTGTGCGCCTCGCCATACAGGTCATGCAGGGTGCGCCCGTCCCAAGGCCCGCCCTCGATCCGAAACTCTGGCCGGTCGGATTCCAGGGTGATGGTGTCGGGCGTGTAGGTCTGAAGCTTGATGGCGTCGCAGCCGGTCGCCGCCGCCGCGTCGAGCAGTGAGAGTGCGCGATCGAGCGATCCGTTGTGGTTCCCCGACAGCTCGCAGATCACATAGGGTTCGTGGTCCGGACCGATCGATCGGCCGGAAATGGCGACAGGCTGGATCAAGCGGCCGCCTCGACGGGATCAGCCTGTGGGCGCGCCCGGTTCAGCGTCCACTCGATGCCGACGCAGGCCGCGAATCCGCAAGCGGCGAACAGGCGCCGTGAGGCCTCGTTCTCGGGCTTGATCTGGGCCATGAAGCGGTAGGCCGCCCGCTTCTCGGACATGCGGACCAGGGCGCCCTCTAGCAGGGCCCGCCCCCAGCCCTGCCCGCGGCGATCCGGGGCGATCTGGATTGAGACCAGCCATCGCCCATCAGCCGCATCGAAGCGGACCAGGCCGACGGGGCGGCCCCAGGCGTCCTCGCCGATGATGAGAGTTCGGTCGGCCCGCCCCAGCGAGGCCTTCCACCAGAGTTCGTGCACCGGCCAGGGGATGGGGTCTGTCTGCAGCGAGGCGGCGCGGGTGGCCACGTCGTTGCGCCAATCGAAGACGAGCCGGCCGTCCTCGTGGCCGGCGCAGCGGAGCTGGATCGGGTGCGGCGTGCTCATGAGATCGCCCATGCCAGGGTATCCACCACTCGTGCCGGATCGGCGTCGGTCAGGCCCGGATAGAGCGGCAGGGAGAGAGTCTGGTCGTACCAGGCGTCCGCGCCCGGCAAGGGCGGGGTCGCGGACCGAGCCGCCCAGAAGGGCTGGCGGTGCACCGGGATATAGTGGACCTGGGTGCCGATCCCTTTCCGGGCCAGGCGCTCCTGCACCTCGGCGCGGGTGCGTCCGATCGCTTCGAAATCCATGCGGACTGCAAACAGATGGAGCGCGGGATCAGACCCCTCCGGGGTCGGCACGGGGCGAACCAGATGACCCAGCGGAGCGAGCAGCGCCCGGTAGCGGGCCGCCAGCCGCCTGCGCCGCGAAACGAAGGCGGGCAGACGTTTCAGCTGCGCCAGGCCGAGGGCGCACAGGATATCCGGCAGGCGGTAATTGTAGCCAAGCTCGTGCTGCTCATACCACCACGGCCCCGGGGCTTCGGCGAAACCCTCGCGTACGATCCCGTGGGTGCGCAGGCGCCGCATTCGCCACGCTGCCCGGTGATCGCGGGTGGTGACCATGCCGCCCTCGCCGGTCGTCAGGGTCTTCACGGGGTGAAACGAGAAGCAGGCCGCATCCGACTTCGAAGCGTCCCCCGTCCGTCCCCACGCCGTGTCGGTGCCCAGGGCGTGGCAGGCGTCCTCGACCACGGCGGCGCCGCAGCTCTGCGCCAGGGCTGCGATACCGGGCATATTGACGGGCGCGCCGCAAAGGTGGACCGGCAGGATCGCCCGGACGGCGCCCTCGGCCCGGTCGAGCGCCTCGGCCAGGGTCTCTTCGGTCATTAGCCCCGTGGCCGGATCGACGTCGGCGAAGACCACCCGAGCCCGGTTCTGGGCGCAGACATTGGCGGTCGCGACAAAGGTTACGGCCGGCACGATGCAGATGTCCTTGGCGCCCACGTCGAGGGCGCTCACGGCGAGGTGCAGGGCGGTCGTTCCGTTGGAACAGGCGACGGCGTGGGGCGCGCCCACGAATTCGGCGAAGGCCCGCTCGAAGCGCTCGACCAACGGCCCGGTGGTGAGGAAATCGGACCGCAGGGCCTCGACCACGGCCGCGATGTCCGCTTCGTCGATGTCCTGCCGGCCGTACGGCAGGAAGGCCTCAACGGATCGCGGCGAGCCGTCAGGCATGGCAGGCGTCCAGCAGCGCGAGCATCCCCGGACCGTCGAGACGCTCGGCCATATCGGATGTATAGGCGAAGTCGTCCGGCACCTTCACGCCGAGCCCGTCGGCGGCGAAGGACGTGCGAGGGTACTCCACGAAGTCGGGCTCGATGGCGTAGCGGTCGCCGAGGTCCACCGTCTGGCGGGCGTCGTCCACCGAGATCATCGCTTCGTGCAGCTTCTCGCCCGGCCGGATGCCGACGATGCGGGTGGGCAGATCAGGGGCCATGGCCCGGGCCAGATCCATCACCGTGGAGGCGGGAATCTTGGGTACGAAGACCTCGCCGCCCCGCATGAGTTCGATGCAGGACAGCACGAAGGAGACGCCCTGGTCGAGGGTGATCCAGAACCGCGTCATGCGCTCGTCGGTGATGGGCAATTCCTTCGCGCCGCGATCCAGCAGGCGCTTGAAGAACGGACCTACCGAACCCCTTGAGCCGGCGACGTTGCCGTAGCGGACCACCGAGAAGCGGGTGCCGATGTCGCCGGAAAGGTTGTTGGCGGCCACGAAGGTCTTGTCCGACGCCAGCTTGGTCGCGCCGTACAGGTTGATGGGTGAGCAGGCCTTGTCAGTGGACAGGGCGATGACCTTCTTGACGCGATTTGAGAGGCAAGCGCGCACAACGTTCTCGGCGCCGAGGATGTTGGTGTGGATGCACTCCGACGGATTGTATTCGGCCGCGGGCACCTGCTTCAGGGCGGCGGCGTGGATCACCAGGTCCACCCCGCGGAAGGCCAGCTCGAGACGGTCACGGTCCCGCACGTCGCCCAGGAAGAAGCGCAGCCGGTCCATCTTGTCCTGGGGAAAGGTCTCCGACAGCGTCTGACGCAGCTCGAACTGCTTCAGTTCGTCGCGGCTGAAGATGATCAGCTTTTTCGGATTGTAGCGGTCGAGCACCCGGTGGACGAACCGCGAGCCGAATGAGCCGGTGCCGCCGGTCACGAGGATCGATTTGGCGTCGAGCAGGCGCCTGTTTTGCGGGGAGAAATCGCGACCGTTGGGGTTGGCGGGGACGTCGTACATGGGAGTCCAGACCTGACTGCAAGGCCATGCTGTCAGGCGGCCCCTAAGGGTGCGTTAACGATGTTTGGTAACCCGCCTAGCGCCCTGCGAGATCTCGGATCATTGCCGGCGCGAGCGACCAGGGCTCGATGAAATAGCGATGGAACAGCCGGCCCGGTTCGGCAAGAAACCTCGCAAGCCACTCCAGCCCGAGACGGCCTGCCCACCGAGGCGGCGTCGGGACAGCGCCGGCTTCGTAGTCGAAGGCCGCACCGATCGGGAAAATCACGCAGTCGGGGAGTCGCTCCCAGTTCGCGACGATCCATTGCTCCTGGCGCGGCATTCCCATGCCGACAAACAGCACGTCCGGCCGAAACGCCTCGATCTCGGCGAGCACGACCGCATTATCGGGTCCGTCGAGGTCGAAATACCCGTCCCTTTCGGCAAGGACGACCTGCGGCCACCGCGCGGACAGCTTGCCGACGGCGGCCCGCCCTACGCCCGGCCGGCAGCCGAGGTGAAACACACGCCAGCCTCTTGCATTGGCGATGCGCCAGAAATCCTCGCGCCAGTCGAGGTAGGTGTTGCGGTGCTCGCGCCTCACCTCGCGTCCCAGCAGCCGGCCCCAGGCGATCAGGGGCATGGAGTCGATCTCCACCAGGTCCGCCAAGGCGTAAAGGCGGGCCATCTCAGGCGTCCGCGACAGCAACGCCAGGGAGTGGAGGTTGTGGTTCGCCACCAACCCCCGGCGGCGGCCCTCTAGACAGTCGATCGTAAAGGCGAAGACGTCCTCGCGGGTCACGACGTCCATCTCGGCGCCCAACAGGCGGATCCGGCGGTCATGGCGGGCTTGCGTCATGATCCCAACCTAGCCGGGACAGGTTTCCGTCCCCTGAACGGGCCGTGCGGTCCGCCCGCGGGTGGCAAGCCGGGCCTTAAGGGTCTATCTGCGCCGGGACGGACGGTTTGCAAGGGACTGAAGATGCGCGTCGCCATGATCGGAACTGGCTATGTCGGACTGGTGTCCGGGGCCTGTTTCGCCGACTTCGGCCATGTGGTGACCTGCGTCGACAAGGACGCGTCCAAGATCGAGCGCCTGAACCGCGGTGAAAGCCCGATCTTCGAGCCGGGCCTCGACCACCTGATCGTGGACAACGCCCGGGACGGGCGGCTGATGTTCACCACCGACGTAGCCCAGGCCGTGCGCGGCGCGGACGCGGTCTTTATCTGCGTCGGCACGCCGTCAAAGGAAGGCGACGGCCACGCCGACCTTTCCTACGTCTATGCCGCCGCCGAGGAAATCGCCCATCACCTGGAAGGCTTCACCGTCGTCGTGGACAAGTCGACCGTGCCGGTGGGCACCGGCGACGAGGTGGAGGCGATCATCCGCAAGGCCAATCCGGCCGCCGACTTCGCCGTCGCCTCAAACCCCGAATTCCTGCGCGAAGGGGCCGCCATCGACGACTTCAAGCGGCCCGACCGCATTGTGGTCGGGACTGACGACGCGCGGGCCGAGAAAGTCATGCGCGAACTCTATCGGCCCCTGACTGTGAACGACACGCCCATCGTCTTCACCAGCCGCCGCACCTCGGAATTGATCAAGTACGCGGCCAATGCGTTCCTCGTCATGAAGATCACCTTCATCAACGAGATCGCCGACCTCTGCGAGAAGGTCGGTGGCGATGTCCAGGCCGTGGCCCGCGGCATCGGTCTCGACAGTCGCATCGGTCCGAAATTCCTCAACGCGGGCCCGGGATATGGAGGCTCATGCTTCCCCAAGGACACCTTGGCCCTGGTCAAGACCGCGGCCGATCACGACAGCTCCATGCGCGTGGTGCAGACCACCATCGAGGTGAACGAGGCGCGCAAGAAATCGATGGCCCAGCGCATCGTCAGGGCGCTTGGCGGAGATGTCTCCGGCAAGACCATCGGCGTGCTCGGCCTGACTTTCAAGCCGAACACGGACGACATGCGGTATGCGCCGTCCCTGGACATCATCCCGGCCCTCCAGGCGGCCGGTGCGCACGTCCAGGCCTTCGATCCCGAGGGCATGGAGGAGTGTCGCCACCTGCTGCCCGGCGTTGAGCTGAAGGAAGGGGCCTACGCCGCCGCAGAGCACGCGGACGCCGTGGTGGTGCTGACGGAATGGGACCAGTTCCTCGGTCTGGACCTTGACCGCCTCAAGCTCTTGATGCGGCAACCCATCGTGGTCGATCTCCGCAACGTCTGGCGGCCCGACGACATGCGCGCTCGCGGCTTCACCTATTCCTCCGTGGGGCGGCCCTGACCTCGTAGAAATGCGGAGCTTTCGAAGCCCCCCGGGAGGGCGTAAAATCGCGCGGCTCAGACAAAGGCCGTTCCCGTGACAGACACCGCCGTCCGCTCCGCCATCGAACCCGTGTCCATGACCCGCTACGGGGTGGACTTCGAAGGCTTCGCACAGGACCTCGGCGCATCCTTCCAGAGGTATGGCTTCGCCGTGGTGGCCGATCACGGGCTGGACCAGGCAATGCTCGACGAGGCCCTGGCCCAGACGAAGGCGTTCTTCGCCCTGCCCGAATATGTGAAGCAGAGCTACCACATTCCGGGCGGCGGGGGGGCGCGGGGCTATACGCCGTTCGGCATCGAGACCGCCAAGGGTGCGCAACTGCACGACCTGAAGGAATTCTGGCACACCGGCAGGGATCTTCCGCCCGGCCATCCCTTCCGAAAATACATGGCCGACAACGTCTGGCCCGTGGAAGTTCCGGGCTTCCAGCCGGCCATATCGGCTCAGTTCGCCGCCCTGGACGGTCTGGGGCTGAAGGTGCTGAGGGCCATCGCGCGGTACCTGGAGTTGGACGACGAGTTCTTCACGCCCACGGTGCGTGATGGAAACTCGATCCTGAGACTACTGCACTACCCGCCGGTCGGCGCCGACAGCCCCCATGTGCGAGCCGGAGCGCACGAGGACATCAACGTCATCACCCTCCTGCTCGGAGCCGAGGAAGCGGGCCTTGAGGTCAAGGACCGCGACGGACGCTGGCTGCCGATCTCCCCGCCCAGGGGGGCCGTCGTTTGCAACATCGGCGACATGCTGCAGCGCCTGACCAACCACAAGTTGCCGTCGACGACGCATCGAGTGGTTAACCCGGCGCCCGAGCGGCGCGGCTTTGCGCGCTACTCCACGCCCTATTTCCTGCACTTTGAACCGGAATTTCTGATCGAGACCCTGCCCAATTGCATCAATGCGGATCACCCAGATCTCTATCCGCACCCCATCACCGCAGAGGATTTCCTTCAGGAGCGCCTGCGCGAAATCAAGCTAAAGTAGCAGATGCACGCGAAGCGCGAATTTTCGTCGCACCGCGTTATTCGTCTACGCCTTCTTAAGACCAATCGCGTTTAGTCCACCCCCTGGGGCTCCGGCCCCCGGGGGATCCTTTGGTACCAGCGCCGATTCCAGCGAATGAGAGTGAACGTCTCGCGGCGTTGCGCGACCTGAATCTGGTCGAGCTCGCGCCGTCGATGGACCTCGGCCGCCTGACACGCCTCGCCCAGACCCTTACCAGCGCCCACTTCTCCATCGTCGCGCTGATGGAAAGCGACAAGGTGATCGCCATTGCGCGGCAGGGCGACGGTCCCCCTGAAGCGGGCCGGGAATCGGCCATGTCGGCCTGGGTGGTCGGCGCCGACGAGCCGGTCTTCTGGGTGGAAGACTGCGCCACCGACCGGCGATTCTGCAACCTGCAGTTCGTTGCTACCCCCCCCTACCTCCGCTTCTACTGCGGCGCCCCGATCATCGTCGGCGGTCACAAGGTCGGCGTGCTCGCGGTGGCGGACACCGACGTGCGGGCCTTCGACCAGGAACTCGCCGACCGGCTCGTCGATATCGCGGCGATCATCAGCTCGGAATTCGAACTCAAGGTCGCCAAGCGCAAGCTCGCGGCGGAAGAATCGCGTGTGCGGTCAGAAAAGACGCTGCTGGACGTCCTGATCGAGGACGCCCCCCTCGCGCTCGCCATGTTCGATCGCGAGATGCGCTACATCCGCACCTCTCGTCGCTGGCGCTCGGACAGGGGTGAAGAGGGAGCGCAGCTGATCGGGCGCTCCCACTACGAGGTTCAACCCCGCGTCCATGACGCCTGGAAGGCATGCCACCAGCGCTGTCTCGCCGGCGCGACCGAACGACACGAGGGCGAGCACTACGTGGACGAATTCGGGCGCGACCGCTGGGTCCGCTGGGAGGTGACGCCCTGGTACGAGGCCTCGGGCGACATCGGCGGCGTGGTCATCATGACCGAGGACCTGACCGAGCAGATGTTGTCCCGGCGCGAACTGGAGCGGTCCGAAACCCGTCTCCGCCTGGCGACGGAGATTTCCGACCTGACGGTCTGGGACTACTCCTTCGAGGAGCGGTCGCTGCAATACGCGACCGGCCGAATGCCCTCGGCGTTCGCCGGCGACCTGAGCTACGAGCGACTGATCCGCGAGTGGCTGGCGCGGGTGCACGAGGATGACCGCGAAAGAGTCGCGGCGCTCTGGGCCCAGTCGATGCAGACGGGCGCCCTCTTCAACTGCGAATACCGACAGTACGACGGCCTCCATCGCGCAGTCTGGCATCAGAACGTCGCGGACATCATTCGCAATGGGGACGGTGAGCCGGAGCGGATCGTCGGCGTCGTGCGAGATGTTACCGAGCGCAAGCTCGGCGAACTGGCTGTCGAGCAGGCGCGCAACGAAGCTGAAAACGCCAATCGGGCCAAGTCGGAATTCCTGGCCAACATGAGCCATGAGATCCGGACGCCCCTCAACGGCGTCCTCGGGGTCGCCAGCGCCCTGGCGCGCTCGGACCTGACACCCGAGCAGCGCCAGATGGTGCAGATCATCGAACACTCCGGCAGCGTGCTGCAGGCTCTGCTGTCGGACGTGCTGGACCTGGCCCGGATCGAGAGCGGCAAGCTCGAGATTCGCCCCGAAGGCTTCGATCTGGCCGGCGCCCTGCGCGAGATAGGCCACCTGTTCCAGTCGGGCGCGGCGGCCAAGGGTCTTGAGCTTGAGGTTGAAATCGACCCCGCCCTCGAGGGCGGCTTCGTCGCCGATCCGGTGCGCATTCGTCAGGTCATCTCCAACCTGCTGTCCAACGCCGTGAAGTTCACCGCCCGCGGGCGGGTCTCGCTGAGCGCGCGCATGACCGCCCAGGCGGAGGACATGGCGGTCATGCGGATCGCCGTCTCCGACACCGGCATAGGCTTCGACGAAGCGACCCGTCTGCGCCTCTTCGAGCGGTTCGAGCAGGCTGACGGTTCGATCACGCGACAGTTCGGCGGCACGGGGCTTGGCCTTTCCATCTGCCGCTCCCTGGCCACCATGATGGGCGGACGCCTCTGGGCCGAGTCGACGCCGGGGGAAGGGTCGACCTTCACCCTTGAACTGGAGTTGAAGCGGGACGCCGCCGTCTCGACGGCCGGACCGGACGCTGCGCCGGTTGTGGCGGCCACGCCGTCCGGGAATGCCCAGGCGGTCGCCGCGGACAGTGCTCCGGTCCGCGTCCTCCTGGCGGAGGATCACCCGACCAATCGTCGCGTGGTGGAATTGATCCTTGATGGCGCGGGGGTGGACCTGACCGCGGTGGAGAATGGCGCCCTGGCCGTCGAAATGTTCGGTCTGGCGGAATTCGACCTGATCCTGATGGACATGCAGATGCCCGTGATGGACGGCCTGAACGCCACCCGATCGATTCGCGCCACGGAACGGGCCGAGGGCCGCAGGCCTACGCCGATCTTCGCCCTCACGGCCAACGCCATGCCCGAACACGTCGAGCAGACCCGCGCCGCGGGCGCAGACGGACATCTGACCAAGCCGCTGGCCGCGGAGGCCCTCCTCGAGATCATCGAGAAGGTTCGCGCGGTGGCCCTCGACCGTTCCAGCGACGATTCGGCGACTGCGGCCGCCTGACGGCTGGCCCGCCCCAACGCCAGCCGCACGTCTAGCGCCTGCAACGCCACCCCCGCAGATGCATAAAAAGAAGGGCGTCCCCCCGATTGCGGGAGGACGCCCAGGAACCGGCGGACTGAAGCCGGCTTGGGAAGGTCCCGCCTAACCTGAGATGCGCAGCCTCTGGATGTCGCTGGCGATCGAGCGGAAGGCGTCCTTGAGCGCGGTACCGGTCGAGGGGAGGTAGACGTGCTGCGCGTCGGTTGCGCAGTTGTTGATCAGGTTGACCGTGTTGACGTCGCTGCCGATGTCGAAGCCCACCGTGTAGACGACGATACCCTTGGCCTTCATCGCCGTGCAGAGGGCAGCCGCCTGGGTGAAGGGCGAGCCGTTGGTGGCGTTGCAGTTGACGTGGGTGGAAGATCCGCCCGAGCCGCTGCCGGCGTCCTTGGCGATGACCCCGTTGCAATAGGGCGTATTGAACTCGCCGTCGGTCATGATGATGGCGACCTTGATGAGTTCGTCGGCGCCGTAGGCGGCCGGCCGGTTGACGGCGCTCGGCCAGAGGGAGCCCCAGTTCGGCGACAACATGTACCAACCCCAGGCTATGCCGATCTGCCCCGCGGTGGATCCCGACGCGCTGAGCCCGTTGATAACCGCATGGAGGCTGGTCTTCGTTGCACTGAGCGGCGTGAACGAGGCCGTGATGCAGGGATTGCCGGAGTCCGGATAGTTGCGTCCCACCAGGGACGTGGAGGGGGCGACGTCGGTGTAGGCGTTCGCACCGGTGCGCTCGGTGACGCAGGTCGAGACCGCCTGAACCTGCGCCGAGCCGTCGGCGGCGGTGAAGCCGTAGTACTGGCAGCCGGGGCTGGCGCAGTAGACCTTTCCGCCCGAGCCGGAGAACGACGAGTAGTTGCGGCCGTCAACGCCCGAGAGGGTGATCGTATTCGTTGTCTTGGCGCTGATCGTGTAGGCCTTGCCGTTGAGCTGGGTCATCCCGCTGACGCCGGTGATGTAGATCCGGTCGCCCACGTTGCGTCCGTGGCCGTTGGCCGTGATCACCACAGGATTGGCGCGCGTCGCGCCGGTGATCGAGGCGAAGTTGGAGTCGATCGCGCCGCGCATGGTCACCGCGTATGAGCCGGCGTTCACGGCCTGCGAGTACGGGACAATGGCCACCTTGGAATAGTGCGGCGTCTGCACGTCCTGGACGACGATGTCGATCAGGTCGTTGGCGGCTGTCTTCAGGTCGGCGATGCGGGTCCCCGACATTGAGCCGGTTGTGTCCAGCACCAACGCGACTTCGAGACTCTTGGAAGAGCGCTTCACCTCGGAGTCGGCGGACACCTGCATCGGTCCGCCAATGAACATGCTCGACACCAGGGCCGTAACGCTGGCCTCGGCGTGGGCGGTGACGGTTCCGTCCCCGGAGAGGGTGAAGGTGGACGAAGTCACGACCGCGTCGTGGAACTGATGCATGTTGGCGGCCATCACGTTGGCGCCGATGGTCTGGATCTGCGCTGTCGTCGTGGCCGACTGATTGCGGGCGGCCGCCAGCGAAGCGGCGTCCAGCGAGTCCTGCAGCGCCATCTTCACCGTGGAGGCGCGGTGGAAGTCGATGGCGCACAGCGTCAGCATCGACAGCGGAATGAAAGACAAGCCGAAGATCATGGCCACGCCGCCGGACTTCGACAGCGTGAACCGTTGCACGAAATCCCGTGCCGTACGGCCGATTGCGGCGCCCAGCCGCCCGAATTGCAATCCCTTACCCGTCATGGCTATCGCCCCGTTTTCCGCGCGCACCGCAAGGCGCAGGACGCGGTTGTCCGGGATCGATATTGAAGCGTCGCGGTAAATGGACCGCGAGGAAGCGAAGTTAACGCGCAAAGAATCTCGCGGCCCCCGACGCGATGTCCGCGTCGGGGGCCGCAGGATCAGGCCCTACCAGCCACAGCGCTCACCGCGGTTCTGCACTTCCAGCCAATCGTTCAGGGTCTTGAAGTACTCGGTGACGCCCGACGCATCGGTCTGGCGCTGCCCCGTGAAGGCTTCGAGCGCTTCGGGCCATGGGCGCGACTGGCCCATTTCGAGCATGGCGTTGAAGCGCTGGCCCATTTCCCGCTGGTTGTAGACCGAGCAGCGGTGGAGTGGTCCCGTCCAGCCGATCTGCTGACAGGCGGCGCGCTGGAACTGGAACTGGTAGATGTGGGCCAGGAAGTAGCGCGTGTACGGCACGTTGGCCGGAACATGGTACTTCGCCCCGGGGTCGAAAGCGTTGGCCGGACGCGGTCCGGGCGGCGTGATGCCCTGGTACTTGAGCATCAGGGCGTTCCAGGCGTCGTTGTACTGCGCCGGCGTGATCTCGCCGTCGAAGACACCCCACCGCCAGCGATCCACCATCAGGCCGAAGGGCAGGAAGGCGATTTTCTGCAGGGCCATCTTGAGCAGGAACGGAATATCCTCGGTCGTGCCCTGAGGAACGCGGTCAAGAAGGCCGATCTGGTGGAGGTAGGTCGGGGTGAGGGCGGACAGACCCACGAAATCGCCGATGGCTTCGTGGAAGCCGTCGTTGGCGCCGTTGCGGAAGAGGAAGGGCTGACCGCTGTAAGCCCTCTGATAGTAGTTGTGACCGAGCTCGTGGTGGACCGTGTAGAAGTCTTCCGCATTGACGTTGGTGCACATCTTGATGCGGATATCGCTGAGGTTGTCGACGTCCCAGGCCGAAGCGTGACAGACCACCTCGCGATCGCGGGGCCGGGTGATCATCGATCGCTCCCAGAAGGTCTGTGGCAGCGGCGCAAAGCCCAGCGAGGAGTAGAAGTTCTCGCCGGTCTTCACCATCTTGAGCGCGTCGTACTTCTTCGACGTCAGCAGTTGGTCCAGGCTGTACGACGACCGCCCGCCGGTCCGCGGCGCGACCACGTCGTAGATGTTCGACCAGTCCTGCGACCACATGTTGCCCAGCAGATCGGCGCGGATCGGTCCGGTCCGCGGCTGGACGGCGTCGCCGTAGCGGTCGTTCAGGCGCGCCCGCACGTAGCAGTGCAGGTTGCGGTAGAACGGCTCTACCTGGGTCCACAGCCGGTCTGTCTCGCTGGCGAACTCATCGGCCGGCATGTCGTAGCCGGACCGCCACAACGCCCCTGTGTCGGCGTAACCGAGATCCCGTGACCCCTCATTGGCGATCTCCACCATCCGTGAATAATCGGCGCGCATGCCGGGCGAGATCGTCCGCCAGCCCTCCCAGAGGGCCTTCAGGTCGGCCGGATTGCGTGACGAAGCCATCAGTTCGGAGGCTTCATCGAGCGTGATCATCTTGCCCTTGAAGGTGAACTTCCCGGTCGCATAGGCCGAGTCCATGCGGGTCCCGATCTGCGCGAGCTCATCGGCCGCCCCGGGGCGGTCAGGAGCGGGCAGGACCAACCCAAGCTTCAGCAGGTTGAGCTTGCGCCGGACCACCGGCTCGACACCCGGCGTATCGTTGAAGCGGGCCGCGCCCTTCGCAAACTGGACCCCCATCTCGGTCGCCTGGGCGTTGGCCTGGGCCTCGAGCGCCATGGTGTCGTAGGTGATGTAGGTATTGCGCACCCAAGAGATGCGGGCGGCGTATTCGCCGAACTTCTCAAGCTTGGCTTCAGCGTCGGCGACAAAGGCGGCGGCGTCGGCGGCCGTGGGGGCGGCGGGCGCGGCGACCGGCGGGGGCGCTTCGGCCACCGTCTGGGTGGCCGGGGCGGAAGCCGTGGCGCAGCCGGCAAGGGCGGCGATACAGCAGGCGGCGAGCAGATGACGCTTCATTCGGGGTACTCCTAGCGGGCGAATCCGGGTCCGGGGGGCGGAGGCGGCGGCGGCGTCTGGGCCGGGGCGCGCTCCGGATAGTAGGGTTCAGTGGTGGCGCAGCCGGCGAGGGCGAAAAGGCCGGCGAACGCCAGAAGCAGTTTCTTCATGGCTCCCTCCTCCCAGGGCGGGCGCATGGGACGGTCGTGGCCCGGAAAGGTCAAGGGGCGCGGCGGCGATGGCGCTTCCGCGGGGTCTCGGCCCTGGGCGCGGGGCCGCCCACTACACAGGCCGCAAGGCCTTCGTTCCGCACCGTTCCCATGGCCGCCTGGATGCGCCGGGTCCGGCTGCGCACGTAAGACCCGGAACCGCTCGCCTTCCACTTGCGGGGGCTTGGCAGGATCGCGGCCAGGCTCGCCGCCTGTCGCGCAGTCAGTCTGTCGGCGTCGACGCCATACCAGTGGCGTGCGGCGGCCTGGGCGCCATAGACCCCAGGCCCCCATTCAACGGCGTTCAGGTAGACCTCCATGGTGCGACGCTTTCCCCACAGCGTCTCGATCAACACCGTGTAGCCCGCCTCAAGACCCTTCCGGACCCAGTCACGTCCCGGCCAGAGAAAGACGTTCTTCGCCGCCTGCTGGCTGATCGTCGAGCCGCCGCGAATCTTGCCTGGTCGCCTCTCATTGTTCTTCAGAGCGCGCTCGATCGCCGCCAGATCGAAGCCATGGTGACGGCAGAAATTCGCGTCCTCCGCCGCCACGACCGCGTAGACCAGATTGGGCGAGAGGCGTGAGAGCGGTCGCCAGTTCCGCTCGAGACCCTCGCCCTCGGCCAGCCGCAGCGTCATCAGGAAGGTGATCGGCTGGGGCGCGACACGATGGGCCAGGACACTCAGCGGCGGGATCAGGGCGAGCGCCAGAACGGCCATACCCAGGCGCCGTCCCCAGCGGGGTCTGCGCGGCTCGGGCCGGCGAGAAGGGCGAACGTCGCTCACTGGCCAAGGCTAGGTCGGTTCGTCGCCCCCGGTCTAGTCCAGGGCGACGACCGCCGCGCTTCCCTCTTCGTCGCCCCAGGCCAGGCGCCGGCCGTCCGGGGACAGTGCCAGGGCGCTGATTGAGCCGCCGCCCTCGCGAATCTCGACCTGTCGGGCGCCGTCGACGTCGGCGTACCAGACCCGACCGTCAGAGCATCCGACAGCCAGGCGTGATCCCCGCTCCGTCGCCGCGACGCGGGTTACCAGGGCGCCTGGCCGGTGGCCGATTTCGGCGGCCTGCTCGCCCATCGGGCCATTCGCGCCCCGGAACGTCCAGACCACCGCTCCTTCAGCGCCCGAGGTGGCCATCAGCTGACCCTTGGCGAGGAAGGCGATTGAACGCGGCTTGCCGGCATACCCCGACATCCGCATGTCCTTCGCATCCGCCACGCGCCAGCCGTGCAGCATGTTTTCCTGCATGGCGGAAATCAGGAACCGGCCGTCCGGGCTCCAGAGAACGCCGAGGTGGCTGCCGGCCCATTTGAACATCTGTGGCTTCTGGCCCTCGATGCGCGCGAACCAGACCGCGCACCCGCCGTAGGTGGCGCAAGCCAGTTTTCGGCCCTTGGGATCGAAGGCCAGGTCCGCAACCGAGCGCTCGTGGGGAAAGGTCCGGCGAAACAGCGGGTCCTTCACGTCCAGGGTCTCGACCGTCTTGCCGGCGGCAAAGGCGATCATCCCGCTTTCGGCGGACGACGCCACCGCGTCGATCCAGCGACCCGAGACAGCGGCCAATTCCACCAGTCCCTGCGCCGATGTCCAGACCAGCCGCCCGTCGTCTCCGCCGGTCAGTATTCCGTCGCCGGAGGGGTGCGGCGCAGCGCAGAGCACAGCCGCTTCAGGGTGGGCGAAAAGGGTCTCGGCGCCTTCGATGCGCACGGTTCCGTCGCCGAGCGCGAAGACGGCGCGCCCGTCCTTCTGGAAAAGGGCGGCGGTGACGTAGGCGTCGAAGGAAGACTGCATGCGGGCCTTAGACGGGAAGGGGGCGCGCTGTGCAAGCCTGTCCCATTGCGAGCCGATGCCGGATTGGACCCGCCAGCAGCGCCGCGACATCGAGCGCATCTGCCGGATGCCCGGCGCCCAGGGCTTCGTGGCCAGGATCAGCGAGCTGAAGACCGACGACACCGCGACCATCATGCGCCGGCTGGCGCCGCGCATGCTCAAGGCCATGGTTGAGGCGCTGGAGCGGCACGAGGCGGCCCGCGCCGGCTAGGCCACGCAAGCTTCGAAGCCGTCGCGCAGGATTCGTTCGTCCAGGTTGCGGCCGATGAAGACGGCGCGCGACCAGCGCTTCTCGCCGGCCTTCCAGGTCGCCTGCAAGTCGCCCTCGAGGATCATGTGCACGGCCTGGAAGACCAGCCGCCGGTCCTCGCCGGCCACGTCGATGATGCCCTTGGCGCGCAGGATGTCAGGCCCCTGCTGGGCGAGCAGCTGATCGAGCCATCGGGTGAACCGCGCCCCGTCGATCGGCTTGTCGGTCGAGAGCGAGACGCCACGGATGTCCTCGGAGCCGGCGTGGGCGTGGCCGCCATGGCCGTGATCGTGGTCATGTTCGTGCCCGTGGTCGTGCCCACAGTGCTCGTCGTGCACATGACCCGGCTGTCCGTGGGCCGGGTTCATGAACTCCGGCTGCAGCTCGACGATACGCTCAAGGTCGAAGCCGTGGCGGCCGAGGACGGTATCCAGCGGCACGTTCGAGCGCTGCGCCCGGTGGATCGGCGCCAGCGGATTCAGGCGGCGCAGGCGCGCCTCGACAGCCTCCAGTTCATCCTCGGAAACCAAGTCGGTCTTGTTGAGCACGATCTGGTCGGCGAAGGCGACCTGCTCGCGCGCCTCCCTCGAGTCGTCGAGTTGGCCGTGTACGTGGCGGGCGTCGACCAGAGTCGTGACGCTGTCCAGGTGGGTCTTCTGCTTGACCTCGTCGTCCACGAAGAAGGTCTGGGCGACCGGACCGGGATCGGCCAGGCCCGTGGTCTCGACCACGATGGCGTCGAACCGGCCCTTGCGCTTCATCAACCCCGTGACAACGCGGATCAGGTCGCCGCGCACGGTGCAGCAGACGCAGCCGTTGTTCATCTCGAACACTTCCTCGTCGGCCCCGACCACCAGGTCGTTGTCGATGCCGATCTCGCCGAACTCGTTGACGATGACGGCGTAACGCTTGCCGTGGTCCTCGGTGAGGATGCGGTTCAGCAGGGTCGTCTTGCCGGCGCCGAGGTAGCCGGTGAGCACGGTGACGGGGATGGAAGAAGTGTTGTCTGACATGGCGGGCTAGATGGCGTGCCGGACGGCGAAAGCCAAGCGTCCGGTCGGCCTCAGCAGTTGGGGCAGTCTTCGAGCGCTCCCGCTTCAACCTGGACGGTCGCGTGGCTGATGCCGAACCGCCGGCGGACTTCGCCCTGGATGTGGGCAAGAAACGCGGTGTCGCCCGGCAGGTCGCGCACCAGATGAACGGTAAGCGCCGTCTCCGTGGTCGACAGGTTCCAGACGTGCATGTCGTGGACCGCGCTCACGCCGGGCAGGCTCCCGAGATAGGCGCGCACCTCGGCCACCTTCACGTGACCTGGAGCCGCATCGGTCGCCATGTCGAAGCTTTCGCGCAGAAGGCCCCAGGTGCCCGCAAGGATCACCCCCACGATGAGCAGGCTCGCAACCGGGTCGGCCCAAGACCAGCCTGTCAGCAGGATCAGCCCTCCGACCACAACGACGCCAAGCGATACGGCTGCGTCGGCCGCCATGTGCAGGAACGCGCCGCGCACGTTGAGATCGCTTCGCCGGCCCTGCAGGAACATCAGCGCAGTCGCCAGATTGATGACGAAGCCCGCCGCGGCGACCCACATGACCGTTTCCGACGCCACGGGTTGTGGATTCACCAGCCGGCCGACCGCCTCCATGGCGATGGCTCCGCAGGCGAAAACCAGGACGATGGCATTGGCCAACGCCGCCAGAACCGTGGCCTTCCCAAACCCGTAGGTGCGGTTTTCCCCGGCCGCCTGCCGCGCAAGCCAGGCAGCGCCTCCCGCCAGGGCCAGGCCGAGCACGTCCGAGAGATTGTGCCCCGCGTCGGCCAGCAAGGCCGTGGACCGCGACAGCACCCCGAACGCAGCCTCCGCCGCCACGAATCCCAGATTGAGCACGATGGCCGCCCCGTAGCGCCAGTCGCCGGGGGGCGCGTGGTGGTGGTGGCCATGGCCGTGGGCGTGGGAATGCCCGTGACCCCCATGATCGTGCCCATGGTGATCATGGGTTCCGGCGTTCGCGCTCATGGGCGCCAGAATAGCACCATGGCCGAAAGCGCGAACAGGACGAAGGCGAGCACGGAGCGTTCGTGTCGTTCCCAACGTTCCAGGCGCAGCCGGGAAGCGCCCATCAGGGCGAGGGACGTGAACAGCATCATGCCCAGCAGCGTGGCGCCCGCGAGAATCAGGCTCAGGGTCGCGAAGGCCCACCAGCCCAGCGGGGCCGCCGAGAGATAGACCGGAAGGAAGGCTTCCGACGGATAGAAGGCCAGAACCGCCACGAGGCTGGCGAGCGCGGCGCGGTCCGAGGCGAAGCGGCGCACAGGCGCGCCGGACGCCGTCCGGGCTTCCACGGTCTGGTCGTGGACCTGCTGGACCCGCTTGCGCCGGGTCAGGAGGAAGTAGGCGCCCAGTCCCGCGAGGATGAGCGCTGAGACCACGGGCAGCAGACCGTTGAAGCGGCGGTCCAGTTCGACCCCGAGAAGGACGATCAGCAAGCCGATGACGATGGTGACGATGACATGGGCCGCCCCCGACAGAGCCGCGGCGCCCAGCGTGCGACCCGTCGACCAGCCCTGTCCGCGCCCAACCAGCACGAACGGCAGCCAGTGCGTGGGCAGCACGGCGTGCAGGAACGCCGCCAGAAAGGCGGTGGCCAGCAGCGGGTAAAGCAGGGTCTGGGTCACAGAGGGGCTATAGCCTGTTACAGTGTAACACGCGAGCGGTTTTACCGCCCGCGTCGCCGAATGCTAGGCTGGCGGCGTGTGGTACATTGTCCTGAAAGCCGCCCTTTCGGGCGCGGTGGTCGCGGCGGTCTCCGAGATCGCCAGGCGCTATTCCGGAGCAGGCGGACTCCTCGCCTCGCTACCCCTGGTTTCCGTCCTGGGCATGGTCTGGTTGTGGCGCGACACAGCCGATCCTGTGCGCATGGCCGCGCACGCGGGTTCGACCTTCTGGTTCGTGCTGCCATCGCTCCCGATGTTCCTGCTGATCCCCTTCCTGCTGAAGCGCGGCGTGGGATTCTGGCCCGCGCTGACGGCCGGGTGCGCGCTGACCATGGCGCTCTACGCCGCCATGGTCACGCTTGGCCCCCGTTTCGGCCTCCGGCTTTGACGGCGGCGCCCTGCGGCGACAGGGAAAAATGACCCTCTTTCCGTTGACTCGTCGAAGTCCGGCTGTATAAAGCCAGCCCTTCGCCCGCGGGACCCCTCGCGGGCACTATCTTTTTGTCCGAATTAGAGGCTGCGCGATGTACGCGGTGATCAAGACCGGCGGTAAGCAATACCGGGTCCAACCCGGCGACCTGCTGGTTGTCGAAAAGCTGGAAGGCGACGCGGGCGCCGAGGTCGTGTTCGACCAGGTGCTGATGCTGGACGGCTCCGTGGGCGCGCCCCTGGTCGGCGGCGCCACCGTCTCGGCGACCCTGATCGAGACCCGCAAGGGCGAGAAGGTCAAGATCTTCAAGAAGACCCGTCGCCAGGGCTATCGCCGGACCCGCGGTCATCGCCAGCAGGAGTCGGTCCTGCGCGTCACCGCTATCGATGGCGGGAAGGGCAAGCAGGCCAAGTGGGACGGCACGGTCGACCTGACCACCAAGGCCGAGATCGACGCTCGCGCTCGCGGCCTCGCCCGTGCGGCCGAAGCCGCCGCTGCGAAGGCCGCCAAGCGCGCCGAAAGCCGGAACGCCGGCAAGGCGGCTCCCGCCGCCAAGGCCAAGCCGGCCAAGGCTGCGCCGAAGACTGCGGACGCCCCCGTGAAGGAAGCGGCGCCGAAGAAGGCTGCGGCGCCCAAGGCCGATGCCAAGCCCGCCAAGGAAGCCGCGCCCAAGAAGGCCGCCGCCCCCAAGGCCGAGAAGACCGAAACCAAGGCTGCCGCGCACAAGAAGCCGGCCGCCAAGAAGGACAAGTAAGCCCGGGTCCCGCACCCTGGCTTTTGAGGAATAGGAGCGCACCATGGCTCACAAGAAATCGGGCGGCTCTTCGCGTAACGGTCGCGATTCCGAGTCCAAGCGCCTTGGCGTGAAGAAGTTCGGCGGCGAGCACGTGCTGGCCGGCAATATCCTCGTGCGTCAGCGCGGGACCAAGTTCCATGCGGGCGACAACGTCGGGATCGGTCGCGACCATACCCTGTTCGCCACCACCACCGGCCAGGTGAAGTTCACCACCAAGCGCGACGAGCGCTGCTTCGTGTCGGTTGTTCCGGCCATGGCGGCCGAATAGACAGCGATCCGCACAGACCCCGGATCGCAGGCCACAGGGCCCGATCCGGAGCGAGAGAAACGCGGGGAGTCCGGATCACCGGGCTCCCCTTTTTCGTTCCCCGCGGCCGGCCCTCGAAAGGAAGCGGCCCATGTGCGTGATCGACATTTCGCCCGTCATCGAGACGCGGCGACTGACGCTGAGAGCCCCCGAGGACCGGGACGTGACCCGCATTGCCCAGATGGCGGCGGACTACGACGTCGCCCGCATGAGCCTGCGTATGCCGCATCCCTATTCGGTGGACGACGCCCGGAGCTTCCTGCTGCGGGCCGCGTGCCAGGATCGTCGCCGTGAGAACACCTTCGTCATCGAGCTCGAGGACGAAGGGCCGGTCGGCGTCATAGGCCTGTTCCACGACCGCGACCCCTACCCCGAGATGGGCTACTGGATCGGCAAACCCTATTGGGGCCGCGGCTTGGCGACCGAGGCGGCCGAAGGCGCGCTGGCCTGGGCGTCGAGGAGCTGGAGGAAGCGGGCGGTCGCGGCCGGCCACTTCCGGGACAACCCCGCGTCGGGGCGCGTGCTCACCAAGTCGGGTTTCCTCTACACTGGCGAGGTGCGGCGCGCGCATTCGGCGGCGCGCGCCGAGGACACGGAGATCCGGATGATGGTCTGGATGGCCTGACCTCACGGAAACGAAAAGGGCCGCCCGTGGCCGGGCGGCCCCTCCGCTATTCCTGGACCTCTGTCCGGCTTACTCGGCCGGGGTCAGGTTGACGGCGGCTTCCTTGCCGCTGCGGCGGTCGGCTTCCATTTCGAAGTTGACGCGCTGGCCTTCGTTCAGCGAGCCGATGCCCGAACGCTCGACGGCCGTGGCGTGGACGAAGACGTCCTTGCCGCCGCCGTCCGGCGCGATGAAGCCGTAGCCCTTGGTGGTGTTGAACCACTTCACAGTTCCCGTCGGCATATGCAGTCCCTTGGTTGACGGGTTGGCCCGGCCGATCATGGTCCGGACCATCGAGTCCAAAGGAGTAGGCAGCTCAAGGCGGCAGTACGCTTCAGAGGTCGACGCCGCCCATATAGTCAGGCCTCTGCGCCTTGTAAAAGACCCCTTCGCGGCTGTATGTGGCCGCCTCTCCCGAATTTGAACGAAGCTTCCGGCCTCGACCGCGCGCGCGGGAAAGGCCAAAACGCCCTGAAATGAAGTTTCTCGACCAGGCCAAGATCTTCATCCAGTCCGGAAACGGCGGCGGCGGAGCTGTGTCCTTCCGGCGCGAGAAGTTCATCGAGTACGGCGGTCCGGACGGGGGGGACGGCGGCAACGGCGGGGACGTCTGGATCGAGGCCGTCGAAGGGCTGAACACCCTGATCGACTACCGCTACCAGCAGCACTTCAAGGCCCAGACCGGGGTCCATGGCATGGGCCGGAACCGGCACGGCGCCAAGGGCGACGACGTCGTCCTGAAAGTGCCTGTCGGCACCGAGGTCTACGAAGAGGACAAGGAAACCCTGATCGTCGACCTCGATGTCCCGGGCAAGCGCTTCCTGCTCGCGGAAGGCGGGTCCGGCGGCTGGGGCAACGATCGCTTCAAGGGACCGGTGAACCGTGCGCCCACTCACGCCAACCCCGGCCTGCCTGGCCAGGAAAAGTGGATCTGGCTCAAGCTCAAGCTGATCGCCGACGCCGGCCTTCTGGGCCTGCCCAACGCCGGGAAGTCGACCTTCCTCGCCGCAGTCAGCGCCGCACGTCCCAAGATCGCGGACTATCCCTTCACCACCCTGACTCCCAACCTGGGGGTCGTGGACTTGTCCACCAACGAGCGCTTTGTGATTGCCGACATCCCCGGCCTCATCGAAGGGGCGTCGGAGGGTGCGGGTCTGGGCACCCGGTTCCTTGGTCACGTTGAGCGGGCCGGGGTGCTGATCCACCTGATCGACGCCACGCAGGACGATCCGGCCGCCGCATGGAAGACGATCCGGGCGGAACTCGAGGCCTACGGCGAAGACCTCGCCCGACGCCCGGAAATTGTCGCGCTCAACAAGATCGACGCCCTCGACCACGACCTTCGCGTCATGATCGCGGAGGACTTCGAAGGGAAGTCAGGCGTTCGGCCGCGCCTGATTTCCGGAGTCTCCGGCGAGGGGGTCACCGAGCTTCTGCGTGACGCCTGGAAGCTCGTGAAGCGCCACAGGGAGGCCGAGGGCGGCGGAGGCATGGTTTCCTACGGGGACGACTGGACCGCAGACGAGGAGGAAGACCACGTCGTCGAGACTCCCGGGGGCTGGCGGCCTTGAGCCACGTGGGGGGCGTCGAGGAACACGCGAGGCTGCCGGTTAAGGCTGGCGAACGCATCGGCCTGTTCGGCGGGTCCTTTGACCCGGTGCACGAGGGACACCGCCACGTCGCCGACCTGGCGCTCAAGCACCTGAAACTGGACAAGGTCGTATGGCTAGTCACGCCGGGTAATCCACTGAAAGACACCAGCTGGCTCCCGTTGCGCGATCGCATGGCTGGGGTCGAGGCGTTGATCGACCGGGCCACCATGATCGTCTCGGATATCGAGGCCAGGCTGAACACTCGCCCGACCATCGACCTGCTGAAGCGACTGGCGGTTATCCACCCAGACGTCGACTTCGTCTGGATCATGGGCTCCGACAATCTGGAGAACTTTCCTCGCTGGCGCGCCTGGCGGGAGATCACGGCGCTGGTGCCGATCTGCGTGGTGGCGCGCCCAGGCTTCGAGCACGCCGACGAGACGAGCGAGTTCGCCAGGGCCTATCCGGAAGCGCGGCTCCCTCTCGACCGGGCCTCCGAGTTGCCGGTGACCCGGCCGCCCGCCTGGGTGTGGATACCCGGGCCGCTGCACCCCGCCAGCTCGACAGCGATCCGCAGGGCGCACGGGGCGAGCTAGCCGGCTCGCGACCGCACGCACCCCCATGACCGGAACCCCAAGTCATGCTAGGGTGTCTTGATTGAAGTCCCCAGGAGTAACTCAGCTGAGCCCCCCTTCCGCGCATGACGCGCAGCCGGATGCGGTTTCGAACACTGCCCACGAGCAGGACCCCATCCCGCCTCTTCGAGACGAAGACGCCAACCTCGAAGAGATGATCCTGAAGCGCCTTGATGACGACAAGGCCCAGGACATCGTCCATATCGACCTCAAAGGCAAAAGTTCCGTCGCCGACTCCATGATCGTGGCGTCCGGGCGATCGCACCGTCACGTCGGCGCCATCGCCGACCACCTGCTTCGCGCGCTCAAGGACGCGGGCTACGGCAAAGCGCGCGTTGAAGGCCTCCCTCATTGCGACTGGGTGCTGATCGATGCCGGCGACGTGGTCGTCCACCTGTTCCGCCCGGAAGTGCGCACCTTCTACAACATCGAGAAAATCTGGGCGGTGGACGCACCGCACCGCACGCCGGCGGCCGCTTCGGTCTGACGGACCGGGTGGCGAGGCGTGAAGATTGACCTCATCGCCGTGGGCCGGCTGGGCCGTACGGCCGAGAACGCCCTGGCCGCCGATTATCTCCGCCGCGCCTCAGCGGGCGGCAAGTCGATCGGGTTGGGCCCCGCCGAACTGGTCGAGGTGGAAGCGAAGGGCGGAACCGGCATGGCCCGGGAGGCCGAGGCGATCCTCTCGCGGGCGCCCGGCGGCGCCGTTCTGGTGGCCTGTGACGAGCGCGGTCACGCCATGCCATCGCGCGCGTTTGCCGGCCGGATAGAGAAGTGGCGCGACGGCGGGTCTCCCAGGCTCTGCCTGGTGATCGGCGGCGCCGACGGGCTGGATGAAAGCGTACGCGAGCGAGCCGAGCTCCTTATCGGTTTCGGGAGCTGGACCTGGCCGCACGCGCTCGCGAGGGTCATGGCGGCCGAACAAATCTATCGGGCGGTGACGATCCTGGGCGGAGGCCCCTACCACCGCGATTAGGCGGCCGGCGCCATCGCGGCCCGCACGCCCGGACCGAGCAGGGCCTCCAGTTGATCCGCCAATTCGTCCGGCGGCGTCAGCCACCCCTGCGACATCCACGCATTCACCGTCGTGGCGAAGGCCCCCGCCGCGAGCGTGGCGACGACGACGACCGGGGGGTTGCAGTTGGCGGGCAGACGCGACTCCAGACCGCGCCGTAGCCGCGCCTCGCACGCCCGCATCAGGACCTGCATCTTGTCGTCCCGCGCCAACGCCCGGCCAAACGCCTTGGACTCATGGAAATGACGAAGCAGCTGGCGGGCCCCGGGCAAGACGGACCCCGGTTCTTCAGCCAGTCCAAGCCGCTCGAAATGGTCGATCATGTCGAGGAACATGCTGATCAGCAGATCCTCCTTGTCTCGATAGTGGGCGTAGAAGGTGGCGCGGCCCACGTCCGCCCGTTCCAGCAGGTCGGCGACACGCCAGGCTGTGTAGCCCTGCTCTCGCGTGAGGCTGACCATGGCGGCGCGCAGCCGCTCGCGGGTTCGCCGCACGCGTGAATCCCGGCCAGCGGTCATGGCTCCCTCCTCTCCCGAACATAACGCCCCGGATCGTCCAGTCTCGAACAAAACTGGCCGAACGTTCGGGAAAACGACCCTTTGAGGCGGCAGGATCGCGGCGCACTGAAGGGGGGAACTGCAATGCGCACCCACACGCCCGATCGACTGGCCGCCGCCGCCCTCTTGTTGGGCGGTGCGGGCTTCATCGTCACCATGTCGATCCACCCGACCGGGGTGCACCTGGGGTCCCCGGCGGATTTGGCGGCCCAGGCATTCCTGACTCGCCTCGCCCACGGCATCGCCCTCGTGGCCCTGCCCCTGACCCTGTTCGGCCTGGCCGCCTTCTCGCGTCGCATGGGGCTGCGCCGGCCCTCCGCCCTTGCCGGGCTGGTCTTCTTCGCTGTCGCGGTCGCGTCGGTGATGAACGCCGCTCTCATGAGCGGGTTTGTCCAGGCCTCCCTGATGGACGCCTATGTGGGCGCGAGCCCGGCCGAGCGCGCCCTGCTGCCGCGCCTTATGGACTACACCCACATGCTTAATCAGGCCTGGGCCATGGTCTTCTCGGCCGCGTCGGCGGCGGCGATCGGGCTCTGGTCGCTGGGACTGCTGTCGACGCGGGGGAGCCGTGCGGCGGGCTGGCTCGGGCTGGCGGTGGCTGTCGGCGGCCTGCTTCTGTTGGCCCTTGGCGGACACGACGCGCTCAGCGTGCACGGCTACATGCTGGTGGCCTTGGGCGAGGGCGCCTGGTTGGCCCGCGTGGCGCTGATGCTGTGGCGGGGCTGGTCGCCCCCGGACGCTCTCGCGGCGGATTGACGATTCCCGCCGCGCTGCAGCGGGCCTAAGGTCGGGCCATGCGTCGCGCCGTCCTCGCCCTGTTGGTCGCCGCCCTGGCGGCTGCCCCCGCCTGGGGGCAGCGGGAAGATGGCTACGCCATTGAGTTGCAACGGCGCGACAAGGCGCGGGAGCGCGACGCCCTGCGCGCCGATGCGGTCAAGGCGGCGCGGGAAGTGGAACAGCTTCGCGCTCGCCTGGTCGTCCTGGCCCGCGTCCAGTCGACCGACGAGGGGACCGCGCTGGCCCAGAGGGCGCGGCTGCGCGCGCTCTCCACGCGGGAACAGATCCTGTCGGCGCGGATGGGCGCAGAGCGGGCTCGCCAGGGGCGGCTGCTGGCGGCGCTCCAGGCCTATTCCCGCCACCCCCCGCCTGCATTGCTGGTGTCTCCGCGCTCGGCCAATGACGCGGTGCGCGCCGCGATCCTGATGCGGGCCGTGACCCCGGACCTGCAGCGGCGCGCGGCGATCCTACAGGGGGAACTCGACGCGGTGGCCCAGGTTCGGCGTCAGGCGGCGCTCGCGGGCGAGGCCCTTTTCCTCACGGAAAGCGAGCTGGCCGAGCGACGAGCGGAGACCGAACGGCTTATCGCCCGGAAGATCGCGCTGGAACAGCGCTACGGCGCGGCCGCCGACGTCGCGGCCCGCGAAGTCGAGGCCCTCGCCCGCCGGGCGGCTTCCCTTGGGGCCCTGGTCGGAGACCTCGGGGAACGACCGGCCGCGCCGCAACTGGTCCCGCCGCGACGGCTGGGCCTGCCCGTCCGAGGGTCACTGGTTCGGCGTTTTGGCCAGGCGTCCGGAGCCGGTCGGTCGCTGGGACTGGCCTTCCGCGCTGGTCCCGCCGCACAGGTTCTGGCCCCTGCGGCTGCGACGGTGGAATACGCCGGGCCGCTGAAGAACTGGGGCGGCGTGGTGATCCTCCGGCTGGAGGGCGGCTACCGCGTGGTGCTGGCCGGCCTCGACGAAGTGGCGGCGCTCAGCGGGCGCCGCGTCGCGGCGGGCGAGCCAGTCGGTCGCATGGCTCGTGGAAAGGACCACGAGCTGTACATGGAGGTCCGCCGCGGAGCTTCGGCGGTCGACCCGTCGCCGTGGCTCGACGCGCGCGCGCAACGCTGATTTGATGGAGACGCCCTGGACCGGAACGGCCACGATTACGCCGCGGTCGGTCTGTTGATTGCAGGGCGAACACCCCCGGCGCCATGTCGGGACAAGAGGATTTGATGCGCCAGTTCCTGTCCGGTTTCGCTTCCGCCGTCGCGCTGGGTGCTGGCGTCATGGCCTTCGCCGGCTCCGCGGCCTTCGGGCCGCGTCCCGAGACCTTCAACGCCCTCGAGATGTTCGGGGATATCGTCTATCTGGTCGAGCAGCAGTACGTCGTCCCGGTGGACGAGAAGAAGCTCGTCGGCGCGGCGCTGAACGGGATGTTGCAGTCCCTCGATCCGCACTCCAACTACCTGGACGCCGACGAATTCCGCTCGCTTCGCGAGACCTCGCGAGGCGCCTACGGCGGGCTGGGCATCGAGGTGACCAGCGAGGACAGCGCGGTAAAGGTCATCACCCCGATGGATGACACCCCCGCGAGCCGGGCCGGCATCCAGGCGGGCGATTTCATCACCGCCATCAACGGCGAGAGCGTTCTCGGCAAGCCTCTGAATGAAGCCGTCAAGGGAATGAAGGGAACGCCGGGCACCGAAGTGACCCTGACCATCGCCCGCGAGGGCGTGGACCCCTTCGATGTGCGGCTGACCCGCGAAATCATCAACGTGAAGTCAGTGAAGGCGCGCATGGAAGGGAGCTACGGCGTCCTGCGCATCACCAACTTCAACGAGAACACGGGCCGCGAGACGGCGGAGGCCGTGGACAAGCTGAAGCGCGAAAACCCCGGCATGAAGGGTCTGATCCTCGACCTGCGCAATAATCCGGGAGGCATTCTCGAGCAGTCCGTCGCTGTCGCCGATGTGTTCCTCGACGGGGGCGAGGTGGTGACCCAGCGGGGGCGCAATCCGTCAGATATCGAGCGCTACAACGCCCAGCCCGGGGACGCCCTGAATGGCCTTCCCATGGTGGTGCTGATCAATCCCGGATCGGCCTCGGCCGCCGAGATCGTCGCCGGAGCCCTGCAGGACCGGCATCGCGCGACCCTGGTCGGGCTGACCAGCTTCGGAAAGGGTTCGGTGCAAAGCGTGATCCCGCTGCGAGGCGGCTCCGACGGCGCGGTCAAGCTGACCATCGCCCGTTACTACACCCCGTCGGGCCGCTCCATCCAGCGGACCGGTATCGAGCCGGATCTCGAGGTCGCCCTGAGTCGCGAGCAGGCCGAGCGGCTCGCCACGTCGAGGTTCCAGTTCTCCGAGGCCTCCTTCTCGAACGCGCTGAACGCCGCCGAAGGCCGCACCCGCCGCGGCGCCCATGAGCCTTCGGAATATCCGCCCGCGGACTTCGACACCCGCAAGGGCGATTTCCAGCTCGCCCGGGCCATGGATGTCCTGGCGGTGAACGGCAACCTGGCCGCCCTGAGGCCGGTCCCCAAGGTCAAGCTGGCGGAACTCGGGGCGAACCTGCCCGGCCGGCGCCCGGCGGCCACTACGGCGCCAGCCGATCCGGCCACCCCTCAGATCCCGGACCGGCCCCAGCCCTATCGTCCGAGCACTCCGCCGGCCCAGCCGCCGAAGAAGTGACGCAGACTACAGACGCCCCGGGAAACCGGGGCGTTCCTGCTTCCGGAGCACCGCCCGTTAGTCTTTCTTAACCGGCGCAGGCGACGGTGCGGACTGGTCCCTTTTGTCCGGTTCACGCCGCCCATGTTCGCCAAACGCCAGCCCGCCTATGTCGGCGTAGAGGCTCCCAAGTCAGGGAGCCGCCTCAACCCGGCTGCCCTGATCGAGTTTGTCCGCAAGCCGTGGGTGGCCATGGCGGGCGCGGCGACCCTGTTCGTGGGCGCGGCCGCGACGCTGGTGTTGATCGCCGGCGACCCCTTCGCTGGCGCTCCGATGATCAAGGCGGCGATCCATCGACCCCCGACGGCGGGCCAGGGCGCCCAGCCCGCCTCCGCCGCCGACGTCTTCACCCTCGACAGCCTGAACATGGGCCAGGACGTGACAGCTGAGGGCTTCGATCTGACCGATGCACCGCCCGTGCAGGGGACCGCCGTGATCACCTTGCCGGACGGCGATGGCCTGCCGGGGGGGTCTCCCGTCGCCGTCTCCGGGCCCATGCCCGTGACACGCCGGGCGCCCACCGACCCCCTGCCCGCCGCTCCCATCGCCGGAGTGGTGCAGCCAGGCCCCCTGGGACCGCTTCCGTCCATCGCTCCCGACGGGCGCACGCCTTTCTCCGCCTACGCCCGCCCCTTCCGCTCCAATGGCAAACCCAAGGTGGCCCTGATCGTCGGCGGCCTGGGCCTGAACGCCGCGGCCACCCGCGCCGCGATCGAGCGCCTGCCTGCAGAGGTCACTCTGTCCTTCGTCCCCTATTCAGAGGGGCTGCAGGGCTGGATCGACCTGGCGCGCGCCAACGGCCACGAAGTTCTGCTCGAGATCCCGATGGAGCCGTTGGACTACCCGGACAATGACCCGGGTCCGTACACCCTGCTGGCGAGCGCCAACGCCGCCGAGATCAATCGGCGCATGGAGTGGCTGCTCAGCCGGGCTGTCGGCTATGTTGGCGTGACCAACTATCTCGGTGACCGCTTCGTGACGTCGGACGCCGGAATGGCCGCCTTCACCGGCGCGCTCAAGAGCCGGGGCCTGGCCTTCTTTGATGACGGCTCGGCGCGGAACCGGCCCGGCGGCTGGGCCCGCGCCTCGGCGGCCACCGTCGTCGACGAGCAGACCACCCCCGAAGCGATCGTGGCGCAGTTCAACGCCCTTGAAGCCGCCGCCAAGAGCCACGGATCGGCGCTCGGGGCGGGCTTCGCCTATCCGGTGACGGTGGATATCGCGCTGCGCTGGGCGCAGGGGGTCAACCAGCGTGGCTTGCAACTGGCGCCCGCCTCCGCCATTGCGAGACGGTGAGCCAGGAACCCGTCCACCCCCTCGATCTCGATCTGTACCGACCCAACGTGGGCGTCGTGGTCTTCCATCCCGACGGCCGGGTCTGGCTGGGCAAGCGCTCGGACGCCCGGCCGCCTCACGACTGGCAGTTCCCCCAGGGCGGAGTTGATCCGGGCGAGGATTGGGCGCAGGCCGCCCGGCGCGAACTCCATGAAGAGACCGGCATCCGTTCGGTAAGCCCACTCGGGGAGACCGAGGGCTGGATCACCTATGACTTCCCCCCCGAGGTGCTGGCGGGACCGATGCGCA
This sequence comes from Caulobacteraceae bacterium, assembly GCA_019695035.1. Lineage (GTDB taxonomy): Bacteria > Pseudomonadota > Alphaproteobacteria > Caulobacterales > Caulobacteraceae > JAEZEZ01. Next base: position 46,077 of record JAIBAU010000005.1, read on the forward strand.
AGCGAGGCTTCAAGGGGCAGAAGCAGAAATGGTTCGCCGTCCGGTTCGAGGGCGAGGATTCGGAAGTCGACCTGGACGCCCACCCGCCCAAGGAGTTTGACCGCTGGAAATGGGCCGATTGGGACGAAGTCCTGGACCTCGTGGTGCCTTTCAAGCGGGACGCCTACGTGCAGGTGCTGGCGGCCTTCGCCCACCTGCGGAGCGCCTAGCTCCGCAATTCGACCGACCGGTCAGGAGCCGGGACGGCCCCTGCGGCGGACCCAGTCGAAGAGCCCCCACAGCGCAATCAGCACCCACGCCCCTTCCAGCAGGGCGGCCGCCAGGTTGAACTCGAAGCACAGCGAGACCAGCACCAGCACGGCCCCGAAAAGGTTGAGCAGCAGGGCTGGCGGCCGGTGCGGATCGAGCCTGTTCAGCTGCACCCCCGCATAGGCCCCCAGAATGAGGGCCGCCCCGGCCAGGCCCGCGATTTCATCCAGCCTCATCGGGCCGAGGGCGGACGGAAGTCGAGGCGCCGATCCATATCCGCCTTGAGCTCGGGGCTGCAGGCGCCGACGCGGCCCAGCGCCGCCTTGGCCATGTCACGGGCGATATCGTGCACGCCCGACGCCAGGGCGAGTTCGCGCGTGGACTTGCGCTCAGTTGTCTGCAGGTGCGCCATGACCGGCGTGTAGTTGCGGCTGCGCCAGTCGAGACCGCAATGCGCCGCCACGCCGCTGTAGACCCCCCGCTGGTAGATCCATTGCGCCTCGCCGTCGCTGAGCGGCGGATGCGCTCGTTCCGCCGGGGTCGCCGGCGCGCATTTGGCCGCGCCGCAGTCGTAGGTCTGCAGCTGATCCAGGGCCTTGGCGCGGACCCCCAGCCAGGGCGTGCCATTGGGAGCCACCAAGGGCGCATTGGCCGCCAGGGCGGCGCCGGAAACCAGGGCCCCCGCGATGGCGGCCGCAATAAAAGCACGCAAAGAAAAATCCTCCCGCGGGGTGCGGGAGGATCATCCGAGATCAGGGCGCGCGCAAGGCGGCTCGCCCAATCGACTAGTGCGTGGCGCCGTCCGCTTCGGTGGCCTGTTCGGCCAGGATGGTCAGGCCCTGCGGCGTGACGTCGGCGAAGCCGCCATGGACCTCGAAACGGCGGGTCTGACCGCCGTCCCTGACCACGACATAACCCTCGCGCAGCGCCGTCATGAACGGCGCATGGCCCGCCAGCACGCCGAAGTCGCCCTCGACGCCCGAGGCGTCCACCTGGTCGACGAGGCCCGAAAAGACCTCGCGCTCGGGGGCCACCAGGGAGAAGTGAAGCTTTTCGGCCATTACGCTTCCGCCGCCATCTTCTCGGCCTTCTCGACAGCCTCCTCGATGGCGCCGACCATGTAGAAGGCGCCTTCCGGCAGGTGGTCGTACTCGCCGTCGCAGATGGCCTTGAAGGAGCGGATCGTGTCGGCCAGCTCGACGAACTTGCCCGGCGAGTTGGTGAACTGCTCGGCCACGAAGAACGGTTGCGACAGGAAGCGGCTGATCTTGCGGGCGCGGGCCACGACCAGCTTGTCCTCTTCCGACAGCTCGTCCATGCCCAGGATCGCGATGATGTCCTTCAGCGCCTTGTACTGCTGAAGGATTTCCTGCGTGCGGCGGGCGACCTGGTAGTGCTCCTCTCCGATCACCAGCGGGTCCATGATCCGGGAGGTGGAGTCCAGCGGGTCCACGGCGGGGAAGATGGCCTGGGCGGCGATGTCGCGGCTCAGCACGGTGGTGGCGTCCAGGTGGGCGAACGAGGTGGCCGGAGCCGGGTCGGTCAGGTCGTCGGCGGGCACGTAGATGGCCTGCACCGAGGTGATCGAGCCCTTGTTGGTCGAGGTGATGCGCTCCTGCAGGTTGCCCATCTCGGTGGCCAGCGTCGGCTGATAGCCCACGGCCGAGGGGATGCGGCCCAGGAGCGCCGACACTTCCGAGCCGGCCTGGGTGAAGCGGAAGATGTTGTCGATGAACAGCAGCACGTCCTTGCCTTCCTGGTCGCGGAAGTACTCCGCCTGGGCCAGGCCGGTCAGGGCCACGCGGGCGCGGGCGCCGGGGGGCTCGTTCATCTGGCCGTAGACCAGGGCGCAACGGCTCTCGCCGCCGCCGCCAGGCTGGTTCACGCCGGACTCGATCATCTCGTGATAGAGGTCATTGCCTTCGCGGGTGCGTTCGCCCACGCCGGCCAGAACCGAATAACCGCCGTACGCCTTGGCGATGTTGTTGATCAGCTCCTGCATGGTCACGGTCTTGCCCACGCCCGCGCCGCCGAACAGGCCGATCTTGCCGCCCTTGGTGTAGGGGCACATCAGGTCGATGACCTTGATGCCGGTGACCAGCACCTCGGCCGAGGTCGACTGCTCGGCGAAGGAGGGGGCCTCGCGGTGGATCACCGAGTAGTGCTGGGTGTTGATCGGGCCGCCTTCGTCGATCGGATCGCCGATGACGTTCATGATGCGGCCAAGGGTGGCCGGGCCGACCGGCACGGTGATGCCCTTGCCGGTGTCGACCACGGCCTGGCCGCGCGTCAGGCCTTCGGTGGTGTCCATGGCGATGGTGCGCACGGTGTTTTCACCGAGGTGCTGCGCCACCTCCAGCACGAGGCGGAACTCGTCGCCGGTCTTCTGATCGCGGTTGGTCGTCTCCAGCGCGTTCATGATCGCCGGCAGGTGATCGTCGAACTCGACGTCGACGACGGCGCCGATGACCTGGCTGATGCGGCCGGTGGCCACGCCAGCGGCGGCGCGCGGCGCGGAGGCCTTGGCGCTCGCAGCCTTGGGGGCGGCGGCCTTCTTGGGGGCGGCGGGTTTCTTAGCGGCGGTCTTGGGAGCGGCTGCCATGGGTGCGGTTTCCGTTCGTACGATATCAGAGGGCTTCGGCGCCGGAGATGATCTCGATCAGCTCCTTGGTGATCTGCGCCTGGCGGGATCGGTTGTATTGCAGGGTGAGGCTGGCGATCATGTCGCCGGCGTTGCGGGTGGCGTTGTCCATCGCGGTCATCTGGCTGGCATAGAAGCCGGCCATGTTCTCGAGCAGTGCGGCCAGGATCTGCACCGCGATGTTGCGCGGCAACAGGGTCTCGAGGATGGCGTCCTCGCTGGGCTCGTACTCGTAGGCCGCGCCGGCGAGGTCGACCTTGGTCGCGCCGCTGTCGCCGGCCTCGACGACCGCCGGGATCAGCTGCTTGGCCACGGGCTGCTGGCTGACCACCGACTTGAAGCGGCTGTAGAACAGGGTGACCACGTCGGTCTCGCCCGCCTCGTAGATCTCGACGATCTTGTCGGCGATCGGCTGCGCCACGGACAGGTCCAGCGAGCGGTGGGCGGACAGGTCGTAGCTTTCGACGTAGCGCTCGCCGTACAGGCGCTTCAGCTGGGCGGTCGCCTTGCGGCCGACGGTGATCAGCTTCACGTCCTTGCCGGCCGCGATCAGCTCGGCGATGTGCTTGCGCGCGGCGCGGATGATCGACGAGGTGAACCCGCCGGCCAGACCGCGGTCGGCGGCCGCCACCACGATGAGATGGCGCTGGTCCGAGCCGGTGCCGGCGAGCAGCTTCGGCGCGCCTTCACCTGACACGCCCTGCGCCAGGTTCGCGATCACCGCGGCCATGCGCTCGGCATAGGGGCGGGCGTTGGTGGCCGCGTCCTGGCTGCGACGCAGCTTGGCGGCGGCGACCATCTGAAGCGCCTTCGTGATCTTCTGCGTGGCCTTCACGCTTCCGATCCGATTGCGCATCTCCTTGAGGCTGGCCATCGAGGGCTACTTTCTCTCGCGGTCCGGCGTCTTAGGCGAAGGTCGAGCTGAAGGATTCCAGCGCGCCCTTCAGTTGCTCTTCGAGATCCTTGGACAGCGCCTTCTCCTTGCGGATGCTGTCCAGGAGGCCCTGGTGCTTGGCGTGCAGGCGGCTCAGCAGCTCCTGCTCGAAGCGTCCCACGTCCGAGGTCGGGATCTTGTCGAGGTAACCGCGGGTGCCGGCGTAGATCACGCAGACCTGTTCTTCGACAGCCAGCGGCGCGTACTGGGGCTGCTTGAGCAGCTCGGTCAGACGCTCGCCGCGGGCCAGCTGGCGCTGGGTGGCGGCGTCAAGGTCCGAGCCGAACTTCGCGAAGGCGGCCATTTCACGGTACTGGGCCAGCTCGCCCTTGATGGGGCCGGCCACCTGCTTCATGGCCTTGATCTGGGCGGAGGAGCCCACGCGCGACACCGAGATGCCGACGTTCACAGCCGGGCGGATGCCCTGGAAGAACAGGTCGGTCTCGAGGAAGATCTGGCCGTCGGTGATCGAGATCACGTTGGTCGGGATGTAGGCCGACACGTCGTTGGCCTGGGTCTCGATGACCGGCAGGGCGGTCAGCGAACCGGAGCCGTTGTCCTCGTTCAGCTTGGCGGCGCGCTCGAGCAGGCGCGAGTGCAGGTAGAAGACGTCGCCCGGATAGGCTTCGCGGCCCGGCGGGCGACGCAGCAGCAGGGACATCTGGCGGTAGGCTACGGCCTGCTTTGAGAGGTCGTCGTAGATGATGACGGCGTGCATGCCGTTGTCGCGGAACCATTCGCCCATGGCGCAGCCGGCGAACGGAGCCAGGAACTGCAGCGGGGCCGGCTCGGACGCCGTCGCCGAGACGACGATGGTGTAGTCGAGCGCGCCCTGCTCCTCGAGGGTCTTCACGATCTGGGCGACGGTCGAACGCTTCTGACCGATGGCCACGTAGATGCAGTACAGCTTCTCGCCTTCGCCCGAGGCCGTGGCGTTCACCGACTTCTGGTTCAGGATGGTGTCGATCGCCACGGCGGTCTTGCCGGTCTGGCGGTCGCCGATAATCAGCTCGCGCTGGCCGCGGCCGATCGGGATCAGGGTGTCGATGGCCTTCAGGCCGGTCTGCACCGGCTCGTGCACCGACTTCCTCGGAATGATGCCCGGCGCCTTCACATCCACGCGGCGGCGCTCCGCCACGTTGGTGATCGGGCCCTTGCCGTCGATCGGCTCGCCCAGCGGGTTCACGACGCGGCCGAGCAGGCCCCGACCGACCGGCACGTCCACGATCTCGCCGAGACGGCGGGCCTCGTCGCCTTCGCCGATCGCCTTGTCGTCGCCGAAGATCACCACGCCGACGTTGTCGCGCTCGAGGTTGAGGGCCATGCCCTTGACCCCGGCCTTGGTGAACTCGACCATCTCGCCGGCCTGGACCTTGTCCAGACCGTGGATGCGGGCGATGCCGTCGCCGACCGACAGCACGGTGCCGACGTCCGAGACGTCCGCCTCGACGCCGAAGTTGGCGATCTGGGACTTGAGAATGGCCGAGATTTCGGCGGCGCGGATATCCATGGGTATTACGCTCTCTTGAGGGCGAATTTCAGTTGGTCGAGACGGGTCTTCAGCGAGGCGTCGTACAGGCGCGAGCCCACCTTCACCTTGAGGCCGCCGAGGATCGTCGGATCGACGCGGGTTTCGATTTCGGGGTCCTTGCCCAGCGAGCTGCGCAGCTGGGCCTTGACCCCTTCGAGCTGCTTGGCGCTGAGCGCGACAGCGGTGACCACCTCGGCGGCGACCGAACCGGTCTCGGCGGCGTACAACCGCTCGAAACCGGCGATGACGGCCGGCAGGTCGGCGGAGCGGCGATTCTGGGTCAGCAGGCCGAGGAACTTGGCCGTGGTCAGGGTCATGCCGGCCTTCATGGCCAGGGCCACCAGGCCCTTGCCCTTGTCCTCGGCGGTGAAGGTCGGGTCGGCCACGAGGCGGCGCAGGTCCGCGCTCTCGCCCATCATCGCCTTCAGCGCCTTCAGGTCGGACCGCACCTTGGCGGTCTCGCCCGTCTCGGCGGCGAGGTCGTAGAGGGCGCGCGCGTAACGCGCTCCGGCTTCAGTCTCTCTGATGTCGTCGGCCAATGTCGTCGCCCGGTGTGTATCGTGTGCGCCGGCGGCGGAGTCGCCTCGGCGAAAGCTTGCAGCGCTTGGGAAAGCACGCTTGAGGCGGCCCCCGAAAGAGGACCGCCCCGTCTAAGCCGGGCGCCATGTAGCATGCGCTTTTCGCAGTCGCAACCGAAGCCGGAGGGCTTTTTGCGGCAAGGGGGAGCGCCAGGGTCAGCGGTCGGAATCGCCGACCATTTCAAGGAAGGCCGTCGCCACCCGCGCGGCGCCCTCGCCGTCGCACAGCGCGGAGGCCGCGCGGCTCATCCGCGCGCGTCGCTCCGGTGACCGCAGGAGACCCAGAATCGCACGATCGAAGTCGCCTTCAAAGGTCTCCGACCGAGCGTCGACCACCTCCGCCGCACCGGCCGCCGCCAGGGCGCGTGCGCCGGGCTCCTGGTTGTCGGCGAGCACCACGAGAACCGTGGGCAGTCCGGTCACGCAGCGCTCCCAGCTGGAGGACCCGCCCGCGCCGACGCATAGGTCGGCCCCGGCGCACAGCTCGGCCATGGCCTCCGTCTCCACATGCAACGCGACCCGCGGATCCCGGCCGGCCAGCCGCTGCATCGCCCCGAGGCTCTCGGCCGCCCGCCCCAGCACGACCTCCAGACGGCCCTCTCCGAGACGGGGCGTCAGCCGGTCGACGACCCGGCCCGTGATCCCCCCGACATCGGTCAGGCCCAGCGACACCAGGATCAGGCCTGACCCCTCGCCCCGACGCGGGCCCGTTCGGCGCGCCTCGGCGAAGGCCGGGCGCACGAGAGCATAGCCCGGGCCCAGCAGCAGGCGCGCCTCCGGCTCGACCAGCCCTTGGTAGTCCCGGGGCCGGCGGTCCGGCCCGACGTCGAGCACCATGTCCACGCCGAGCCGTCGGTCCGCCAGTTCGTCGATCGCCAGGCTCGGGCGCCCCCCCGCGATGCGGTAGTGCTCGCGGGCGCCGAGCCGGAAATGGTCGTACACCAACCCGTCGAATCCCGGCGCGGCCGCGACGGCGGCTTCGGCCAGGTCGGCGGGATTCGCCGCGTCCGTCTCCAGCCTGTCGACGTCTGGTCCGAAGCGGTCCAGCAGCGCCGCGACGAAAGGCGGCGCGAGAAACCTCGTCGAGGCGCCCCGCGCCCGAAGCGCGGCCGCGAGGGTCAGGGAGCGCAGCACGTGACCGCCCCCGATCTCGGGACCGCCGTCGACGACGAAGAGGATGGCCGGCGCGTTCACGGAGCTGTCCAGTTGCGGCGCGACCTCCTGTCGTGCCCCTGGCGCGCGAAATTATCGCCTTTCATCCCATTTTAAAGTAAAGAGCGGCCCATCCTGAAAAGGAACGGGCGGCCCGTGCGGCCGCTTTTTGTTGTTTGCGCCCGCGGACTGGATCGAATGGCCTTCAGACTCGGCGAGCTCGCATCGGCCCCCGAACCGCTGGGTTCGGCGCTGCGCGCCTGCAAACGCCACTTTACCTGGGCTTTCCTGTTCAGCGCCCTGGTCAACGTCCTCTACCTCGCGCCCACGCTCTACATGCTGCAGGTCTACGACCGCGTCATGTCCACAGGCGGCGTGATGACCCTGATCTTCATCACCGTCGTCATCGTCCTGGCGCTGGGCACCCTGACCCTCCTGGACGGCATGCGGCAGCGGCTGCTCGTCCGGGCCGGCCTGCGGCTGGACCGCCTGCTGGCCGGCGAGGTGCTGGGACGCCTGATCTCCCGCGTCCGCCCCGGCGCCGGCGCGCCTCGCGTCGGCCAGGCCATGCGCGAGTTCGACCAGTTCCGCCAGACCATCGCCGGTCAGGGCATCATGTCCCTGTTCGACGCGCCCTGGACGCCTATCTACCTGGCCTTCGCCTTCATCCTGCATCCCCTGCTGGGACTGGTGACCCTGTTGGGCGGCGCCATCCTGGTGACGCTGGCGATCCTGAACGAGCGGACCGTCAAGCCCCGCCTCCAGAAGGCCGGGGAAGCGGCGGCCGCCGCCTACGTCGCCCAGGAGACCGCCGCCAGCTCCGCCGAGGTGGTCAAGGCGCTGGGCATGCGCAATGCGCTGGTGGCCCGCCAGCTCACAGACCGCACCCGCGCCACCGAACTGCAGGCCGAGGCGGCCTTCGCCGGCGGCCGCTACACCGGCGCGATCAAGTTCGTTCGTCTGGCGCTGCAATCCCTCGCCCTCGGCCTTGGGGCCTACCTGGCTATCGAGCGCCAGATTTCGGGCGGAGCCGTGATCGCCGCTTCGGTGCTGCTGTCGAGAGCGCTGCAGCCGCTGGAGCAGGTGGTCGGAGCGTGGCAGGGCATTGTCAGCGGCCGGCAGGCTTTCAACACCCTAGTCGACCTTTTCAATACCTACCCGCCGGAGGGCCAGCGCACCCAGCTTCCCGCGCCCAAGGGGCTCGTGCAGGTCGAGCAGGTCGGCGTGCGGATGGGCGAGACCCTGGTGCTGAAGGGCGTCTCCATGTCGATCCAGCCCGGCGAGGTGGTCGGCCTGATCGGGCCGTCCGGAGCCGGCAAGACGACCCTGGCGCGCGTCGTGGCCGGCGCGGTTCAGCCCGACTACGGAACCGTCCGCCTGGACTCGGCGGACCTGAAGGACTGGGAAAGCGACAAGCTGGCGAAGTACGTCGGGTACCTTCCGCAGGACTCGATCCTCTTCAACGGCACCATTCGCGACAACATCAGCCGTTTCCAGGCCTTTACCGGGGGCGACCCGGCCGAAATCGACGCCAAGGTCATCGCCGCCGCCCAGGCGGCCGGTGCGCACGAGATGATCCTGCGCCTGCCCAAGGGGTACGACTCCATGCTGGGTCTGGGCGGCCGGGGTCTCTCATCAGGCCAGAGCCAGCGCATCGCCTTCGCGCGCGCGATCTACGGCGAGCCAGCGATGATCGTCCTCGATGAGCCCAACGCCCACCTCGACGCCGAGGGCGAGGGGGCCCTGATGCGAACCTTGCTTGGCCTCAAGGAACGTGGAGCGGCCGTGCTTCTGGTGGCCCACCGGACCGGGATCCTCAACGCCGCCGACAAGCTTCTGGTCCTCCGCGACGGGGCGGTCGACATGTTCGGCCCCCGAGATGACGTCGTGGCCCGCCTGCAGCAGCAGGAGAAGGGCAGCCGGACCGGACCCCGCCCCACTGTGGTCTCAGGGGGCTGAGACATTAGGCCATGACCCTGACGCTGCCCGACGACGACAATCCCAAGCTGCCGGCGCTGTCCCAGCCGGTCGAGGGCGTGCATCGCCCCGGCGCCCTGGAGGACGACCCCAGAACAGAGCTGCGCGTCGGCGGGGCCATCGCCTTCCTGTTCTTTGTCGTTTTCCTCGGCTGGGCGGCGTTTGCACCGCTTGACGCCGGCGCCTACGCCCACGGCGTCGTCACCGTCTCGGGCAACCGACAGTCGGTACAGCATCGGGACGGCGGCACGGTCTCGGCCCTGCATGTCCATGAGGGCGACCACGTCGTGAAGGGTCAGGTCCTGGTGGAGATTGACGCCGCCGAACTGCGCGCCACCGAGCGCGCCCTGACCACCCAGACCTACAACCTGCTGGCCATGCGGGCCCGCCTGCTGGCCGAGAGCCGCGGGGCGGTGAGCTTCGCCGCACCGCCGGAGTTCGCCGGCCTGGCGACCGAGGACCAGGTCATCGCCGACGAGGCGATGCGCCTCGAGCGCGGCCAGCTCGCGGCCCGGCGTTCGGCCCTGACCACGCAGCAGACTGTGCTGACGGCGCGGGTGGCCCAGCTCAACCAGCAGATCGCCGGACTGACCGAACAGAGCACCGCCAATCAGCGCCAGCAGGCGCTGATCGCCGAGGAAACCGAGGGGATGCGCTCCCTGGCGGAACGCGGCTATGCACCCGAGAACCGCGTTCGCGCACTCGAGCGGACGGCCGCGGGTCTCGAGGGGGACAACGGCAACCTGCAGGCCAACATGGCCCGGGTGCGCGACCAGATCGGCGAGACCCGCACCCAGATCGTCTCGCTGCAGCGCCAGCAGATGGAAGACATCGCCAAGCAGCTCTCGGACACGGAGCGGATGCTGGGCGAGGCCCAGCCCAAGCTCATCGCAGCCCGCCAGCAGCTGTCGCGCGCCCTGGTGAGGGCGCCCGCGACCGGCGAGGTGGTCGGATTGTCCGTGTTCACGGTGGGCGGCGTGGTGCGCCCGGGCGACAAGCTGATGGACATCGTGCCGAGCCGCGCCAACCTGGTCCTTGAGGCGATGGTGAACCCCGACGACGCCGACGATCTCAAGATCGGTCAGATGACCGAGGTGCGCTTCCCGGCCTTCCACGAACGCAACATGCCCATACTCAAGGGTCGGATCACCAAGCTGTCGGCCGACAGTTTCATGGACGAGAAGTCCGGCCAGCGGTTCTTCCGGGCCGAGGTGACCGTGCCGGAATCCGAGATGGCGGTGATCCGGGAGGTGCGTGGCGCCCAGACCGGTCTGCGCCCGGGTCTACCCGCCGAGATCGTCATACCGCTGAAGAAGCGGACCGCCCTGCAGTACATCCTGGAGCCGCTGGAGCAGCGGTTCTGGAAGTCCTTCCGCGAGCACTAGCTCTCCCATCACAATTTCTCACACGCCCGTGAACCTTTGCGCGCGGCCGGGGGTTGTCGGGGTGTCAGTAACGGGAGGACGACCATGTCCAGGACCACCACCATGCTTATCGCCGCCGCCTGCGCCGGCGGTCTGGCGCTCGCCGCCTGCAGCAAGAACGACGACACGCCGGCCGCCGACAGCACCGCAGCCGACAGCGCCGCCATGCCGCCGGCCGACGCCTCGGCCATGCCCCCCGCCGATACGTCCGGCATGCCGCCGGCCGACACGGGCGCGGCGCCGGTGACCAATCCGGACGGCTCGACCACCACCACCAACCCGGACGGGACCACCTCGACGACTCCGCCGGGATCGCCCCCCCCGCCCGCGCAGTAGCCGCCGCAGGCTGGAAATGCGAACGCCGGCGGCCCTGCGGCCGCCGGCGTTTTCGTGCCCGGACCCCCGCGGGTCGTCTATTCCACGGTCACCGACTTGGCCAGGTTCCGGGGCTGGTCGACGTCCGTGCCTTTCAGGACGGCCGTGTGGTAGGCCAGAAGCTGCATCGGGACCGCAAAGACGATGGCCGCCACCAGCGGATCGCAGTGGGGGATTTCGATCGTCTTCCGCGCCAGGGTGATGCGCGAGGCGCCCTTCGGGTCGGTGATGGCGATCACCCGGCCGCCGCGGGCGGCCACCTCCTGCAGATTGGACGCGGTCTTGTCGAAGAACTCGTCCTGGGGAGCCAGGATCACCACCGGGGTGTCCTCGTCGATCAGGGCGATTGGTCCGTGCTTGAGCTCGCCGGCCGCATAGCCCTCGGCATGGATGTAGCTGATCTCCTTCAGCTTCAACGCGCCTTCCATGGCCAGCGGGTACATCGCGCCGCGGCCCAGGTAGAGGACGTCGCGGGCGTGCTGCAGCTCGGCGGCGACCTCGTGGATGGCCGCATCCTGCTTCAGCGCCTCATTAAGCAGTCCGGGGGTCTCCATCAGTGCGGCGACCGCGCGGTCGAGCGCGGTGTCATCCATCCGCCCCCGCGCCACCGCGGCTGCGATGGCCAGGCAGGTCAGGGCCGTCACCTGACTGGTGAAGGCCTTGGTCGAGGCGACCCCGATTTCGGGGCCGGCGCGTGTCGGCCACAGGTGGGTCGCCTCGCGGGCCATGGTGGACTCGTGGACATTGACCACCGCCGCCGTGGGCAGGCCGTGTTCCTTGCACCAGCGCAGGGCGGCGAGGGTGTCGGCGGTCTCTCCCGACTGGGACACGGCCAGCGCCAGGGTCCCGGCCTGCAGCGCGGGCGAGCGGTAGCGGAACTCGGAGGCGATCTCGACGTCGCAGGGCAGGCCCGCGATCTTCTCGAACAGATACCGGCCGATCTGCCCGGCGTAGTAGGCGGTGCCGCAGGCCACGATCTGGATCCGCGGCACGGAGGCCCAGTCGATCGGCGTCGGCGCGGCGACCCTGCGGGAGACGGGATCGACGTAGGCCGTCAGGGTGTGCTGGCAGCTCTCGGCCTGCTCATGAATCTCCTTTTCCATGAAGTGCCGGTAGTTGCCCTTCTCCACCAGGGCGGCGGAGGCGGAGACGGTCACGGCCGGCCGGTCGGCGGGGCGGCCGCTGGCATCGAAAATCTCGGCCGAGTTCCGTCGAATGGCGACGTAGTCGCCCTCCTCCAGATAGGTCACCTTGTTGGTGAAGGGACCGACCGCCAGCGCGTCGGAGCCGATGAACATCTCGTCGTCGCCCCAGCCCACCACCAACGGTGAGCCGCGGCGGGCGCCCAGCACCAGGTCGTCCTCGCCTTCGATCAGCACCGCCAGGGCGTAGGCGCCATGCAGCTTGTCGAGCGTGGCCTTGAGCGCGCTGATCGGTGCGTCGCCTGCGTCGAGGCGTTCCTGGATCAGATGGGCGATCACCTCGGTGTCCGTATCGGACTGGAACAGGTGGCCGGCCGCCAGCAGATCCTGCTTCAGCTCGGCGAAGTTCTCGATGATGCCGTTGTGGACCACCGCCACCCGATTGGTGATGTGCGGGTGCGCGTTGCGCTCGGACGGCGCGCCGTGCGTCGCCCAGCGGGTGTGGCCGATGCCGACCGTGGCCGGCAGGGGACGCTCGCGCAGCACGCTTTCCAGATTGCGGATCTTGCCCGAGGCGCGGCGCCGGTCCAGGCGACCGCCCTCCCCCAGCGCGGCCACGCCCGCGGAATCGTAGCCGCGGTATTCCAGACGCTTCAGGCTGTCGAGAAGCCGGTCCGTTACGGGCGTTCCGCCCGAGATGCCGATGATGCCGCACATGGGCGCAGACCTTGCAGGTTGAATGCCAGACAAACCGTAACGGGACGTGCGTTCCGGGTCCGGCGAGGCTGGGGTATGAAACTGGCCTTTTCGGCGCTATAGCGCGCGCCCTTTATCACTTGCACAAGCGTGCGCACCTAAAACTGCGTTTCGCGACGTTACGCGGAATGGATGGGGGAAGCTCTCCTGATGGGCAAACGGTCGTACTTCGGCACCGACGGAATCCGCGGCAAGGCCAATTCGCATCCGATGACCGCGGAAGTGGCGCTGCGCGTGGGTCTGTCCGCCGGCAAGCTGTTCCGCTCGAGCGACAACCGCCGTCATCTGGTGGTGATCGGCAAGGACACCCGTCTGTCGGGCTACATGATCGAGCCGGCCCTGGTGGCGGGGTTCACCTCGGTGGGCATGGACGTGCGCCTGTTCGGCCCCCTCCCGACGCCCGGCGTCGCCATGATGACCCGCTCGATGCGAGCGGACCTGGGGGTGATGATCTCGGCCAGCCACAACGACTTCGCCGACAACGGCATCAAGCTGTTCGGCCCGGACGGCTACAAGCTCTCGGACGCCGCCGAGCTGGAAATCGAGCGCCACATGGACGAGGGGCTGCAGGAGGGGCTGGCGGCATCACGCGATTTGGGCCGAGTCGTCCGCATCGACGACGCCCAGGCGCGATACGTCGAGATCGCCAAGGCCACCTTCCCGCGCCGGCTGAACCTGTCCGGCCTGCGCATCGTCATCGATTGCGCCAATGGCGCGGGCTACCGCGTCGCGCCCACCACCCTGTACGAACTGGGCGCCGAGGTGATCCCGATCGGGGTGGACCCCAATGGCTTCAACATCAACGACGGCTGCGGCTCGACCCATCCCGGGCCGCTGCAGAACGCCGTCAAGGAATACCGCGCCGACGTCGGCATCGCGCTCGATGGCGACGCCGACCGCCTGATCCTCGTCGACGAGAAGGGCGCCGTCGTCGACGGGGACCAGATCATGGCCATCGTGGCCGGGCACTATGCGGACGAGGATCGGCTGACCGGCGGCGGCGTGGTCGCGACGGTGATGTCGAATCTGGGCCTCGAACGCTACATGGCCGGTCGCGGCCTCAAGCTCGAGCGCACCGCGGTGGGCGACCGGTACGTCATGGAGCGCATGCGAGAGGGCGGCTTCAACCTCGGCGGCGAACAGTCCGGCCACGTGATCCTGCGCGATTACGCCACCACCGGCGACGGCCTGCTGGCGGCGCTGCAGGTGCTGGCGGTCATGGTGCAGAACCAGAAGCCGATGAGCGCCCTGGCCCGCCAGTTCGAGCCGGTCCCCCAGAAGCTTGAAAATGTGCGGTTCGCCAAGGGCGCCAAGCCGCTCGAGAGCGCGGCGGTCAAGGCGGCCATCAGCGACGCGGAGGCGCGCCTCAACGGCTCGGGCCGCGTGCTGGTGCGCAAGTCGGGCACCGAACCCCTGATCCGAGTCATGGCCGAGGGCGACGACGAAGATCTGGTCGATGGCGCAATCCGCGACATCGTCGACGCGGTGAAGGCAGCCGCGCCCCTGACCTAGTCGAGCACCCGCTCGGCGATCTCCTTCGCCTGGACGCGGATTTCCGGCACCGCCACGACTTCCCAGAAGGCGCTCTTGGTCGGCGGACCCATGGCGAAGAGGCGTGAATGCGGATCCCCGTCGCGGTCCTGCACGCGGCAGTCGGGCTCCACGTCCAGACCCAGGCTGGCGCCGTCGACGCGGGCGACGCCGTCCTCGAACATGGCGCTCAACAGGCGGTCCTTCGAGCGAGCCAGATCCGAAAGCGGGCCCGTGCAGTTGACCATCCAGCCGAAGGTCTCATTGCGGGCGCGCGCCTCGCCCCGCGGGCGCCACTCGATCATGAGGCCGTCGTCGACCGGTTCGACCATCAGGATGCGGCCGGCCGCCACCCGCAACCGGGCCTTGTCGACCAGGTCGCTGATGCGCTGACCGACCTCGCTCGCGGTTCGATGGCGATGGACGTCCCACCAGGGACGCAGGTGCCGGAGGAACCGCCCCCGCTCCGCCTCGGTGGCGCTTCGCCAGGCCAACTGGTTGAAGGGACGAATCTCGTCCATCGCCTCGGCCCATCCCACCTCGCGCATGCGGGTGCGCACCTCGCGCATCATGCCCAGCAGGTCCGACGCCTCGGGCTGCCGGGCGACCGTCACAGCCTGGACGGGGTCGTGCGGCCGGGGCAGCAGGCCGCGTCGGGACAGGGCCAGCGCCCGGCCCTTCCAGCCCTGCTCGACCAGCGCCAGCACGACGTCGATCATGGTCAGGCCGGCCCCCAGCAGGAGGACGTCATCCCGCTCTCCGACGCGGTCGAGCTGACCGGGGGCCCAAGGATCGGCGAAGTAGCGCTCGCTGTCGCCCAGACCCTTGCCGCCCGCATCGTCCGGCGGAGGGTTGCCTATGGCGAGCACTGCGTAGTCGGCCTCCAGCGCGGTTCCGTCCGCGAGCAGCAGCGAGACGCCCGCGGTCGTGGGTTCGACCCGCACCACCTCGCCGGTAATGCGCTCCACCCCGTCGCCGGCCGCCGCGAGAATCGCCTGCACGTAATCACCGTAGATCATGCGCGGAGCGAAACCCTGGGGATCGGCGAATTCCGGCCGGTTGGCCTTGAGCCAGTCTACGAAATGGCCCGGATCGTCCGGAAAGGCGCTCATGCGCCCGGAGCGGACGTTAAGCAGGTGGGCCGGGCAGGTGGTGCCGTAGGCGAGGCCGCGCCCGAACACCCCCGAGCGCTCGATGAGCAGGACGCGCGCCTTCGCCGAGCGGCGGGCGATCTGGGCGGCCAGCAGCGAGCCCGAGAACCCGGCCCCGACGACGGCGATGGTGCGATAGCTCACGCGAACTCCCTCCCGGCTCGCCGCTTGCTAGACGGCCCGGCGTCGGATGGGAAGCCGAGGCGGATGCGAAAGACTGCGGCCCGGCATGGTTGCCGCCACGCTTCAGGATCGCTCTAATCGCGCCGACAGCGGGGGGGAAACCACATGTCAACGAACGACGAAGCGCCCGCACGCGCGCCGCGGCCCAGGCCCGCGCCCGTCTGGCCCGGCCTGCTGGCGGGCCTGGCGCTGCCGTTGCTGCTGACCTTCGGACTGTTCTGGCTGCGCGCCTCCCTGCCCGAGACCAACTTCGGACGGGGCGAGGACGACGCCATGCTGCGCTATTGGGTCAAGGTCATCGTCCTCTGCGTGCTTCTGGGCGGAGCCCTGTGGGCCGCGCTCTGGTACGGCTGGGTGGCCAGGAGGGGCCGCGAGGTGGGCGCGACCCTGTTCGGCGTGGTGTTCGTGGCGACCCTGGCCGGGGCCGGCGGGGCCGTCTGGACGAAGCGCCAGGCCGAGGCGGGGCCGCGCGAGGTCGCAGCCATGGAAGTCCAGTGGAGCCGTACCCAGGACCGCGACGTCGGCGCCCTGGTCGGCGAGCTGAACGCCATGCGCCTGGCCGAGGTTCTGGACGCCAAGGCGATCGACAAGGACAAGGACTTCTCCGAAGCCGCCGCCCGCCTGGCCCGCGCGCGGTCCGTCATCGACAAGCACCGCCGCTGGCGCGAGCAACGCATCAATGATTACCGCAAGAAGATCGCCGGACTGCCGGGCAAGGCCGCCGACCGCCGGCGCGTGCTCGCGGCCTTCGAGCGCCAGCGTCTGAAGACCGAGGTGATCGTCCAGGAATTCTACGACGAGGTGGAGAACGCCCTGATCGAGACCGAGGCCCTGTCCAAATTCCTGCATCGAAACCGGGGCCGCTGGCGGGTCGACCGCAACATGATCACCTTCAGCTCCAGGTCGGATTTCGACTACTTCGCCCGCGGCGTGCGCCACTTCGAGGAGGCCTTCTCGAGCCAGGCCTCGCTGCGCTGGGACCTGCGCGGCAATCCCTTGCTGGACCACAGCCAGCCGCTGTTCCCCGACCTGAAACCTTCCCCGAGGCACAACTTCGTGCTCTTCTGAGGCGGTCTATAGCCGGTGGGTGGGCCTTGCTTGGCTATCGTCAGGCCCTGTCTGCCCGCCGGCCAATCCCCTAAAGCGCCATCGACGAGGTCGTGAGCCGCCCGTTCGCGTTGAGCGCCGCTGCGTCCAGGCTCGACGTGCTCAACGCCGCCTTCAGCATCTCGACCGTGCGCCGCTTGACCCGCGAGCGCCCGGAGGTCGGCGCATAGCGCACCGCCCCGAACACGACCGACGCCAACTCGACCACGTCCCTGAAGCGCGCGCCGTCCAGCACCACCGTCGCCCCGGAGCCCAGCGCCGCCTGCAGATCGGCCTGCAGCTTGCCGTCGCGCACCCCGCCTGAACTACGCCGCGCCAGGTGCACCACAAGACCCGGCCGCTCCGCGGCCGGGATGGCCTCGACCAGGCGCCTGTAGAGCGACGCATGGGCCGCCTGCCGGGCGGCGGCGGGCCGCCCCGCCCAGTTGGTGAAGCCGGGAGCGGTGACAGACGTCAGCTTCACAGCGGGATCACCGGCGAGGTGTTTGAACGCCGGTTCCAGGTAGGCGAGCTTGTAGCGATTGGTGGAGGCGAAGCTCAGGTCGGTGCGGAACCTTGACTGCCGCCGCAGCGTCGCCAGCGCCAACACCAGCGCCGCCGGGTCACGCGTCGCCAGCAGGCCGACGGAGAATCCCGGCTGCCCCACCGCGCCGTTCTCGACCGGAAACAGGTGCAGCACGCCGTCGGCGCCGGCCCGCGCACTCTGCGCCTTCTTCTGGCAAGCCGCGAGTCCGGTCGCGGCGGCAAGACCGGCGGAGATCAGGCGCCTGCGGTCGGTGGCCATGGGCTTCCTCCAACACCGGAGGGTCGGGGACGCGCTACTGACCGGGACTGTGACGCTTTCAGCCGGGAAAGGTCAAATCAGGCAGGGCAGAGCGGCACGCCGGCGTCGCGATGGATCGTGTCGCGCAAGGCGCGGGCGTCCCAGCCCTGTTCGCCATAGACCACCACCTCGCCGCCGGTGATCGGATCGCGCAGCACCGGGGCCATCAGCACCTTGCCGTTCAGCACGATCGCGATCTTCTCACCGACATGGGCGGTGGTGACCTCGCTCAGGCGCTGCCTGTGCGAGCCATCGAAGACCAGCCTCACGTTCGGCCCCACGGCGGGCGCATCGTCCGGCGCCCCCGCGAGGCCGACGCACGTCACATCCGACCCTGACAGCAGCAGCGCCCCGTCGGCGTTCTCGGTCCGGAAGCTGAGATTGGCGGGATCTGGAGCGGCCTCGACCATGGCGGGGACACACATCCCCAGAACCATGACGAGGGCCATGAAAGCGAGGCCGATGCGGCGCAGCATGCGCATGAGATCATCTCCGGTCTGTCTGAACCGGATTTCGGGAGCGCGGCCGGGCCGATCAAGCTCTGGCGCAGAAGCGAATGGCGCCTATGTGAGACGGCTGGCCGCTCGGCGGCCTATTCGCGGTCTTTCGGCTCGACCCACTCCATCTCGTTGTCCTTGCCGGCCTTCCAGTGCGGCGGCGTGCCCATCTTCGGGCTGTGGCGCTTGGCCTGGCCGTTGCAGACGATGATCAGCTCTTCGACCTTCTTCCCGTCGCGCTCGTAGCTGTCCATGACCAGGACCGAGAAGCCCTCCCGATTGCGGGCGCGGGTGTTCGTGGTTCGCTTGGGGCGGCTCATCTCAGATCTCCTGGTTGTAGGCGCCGACTTCGGCGTGGGCGGCGAGGCGGGGCTTCACTTCCTCGCGGAACAGGCGGCGCATGTCGTCTTCCGACTGGGTGCTTTCGACCACGACGACGATCTCGGGCTTGTTGGACGAGGCGCGAACCAGCACCCAGGAGCCGTCCTCTAGCGCGACGCGCACGCCATTCACGGTGATCACCTCGGTGATGGCGCGGCCGCAGACCTTGCCGCCGGCGGCGGCGAGGTCCTGGTACGCCCTCACCACTGCCTCGACCACGCCGTACTTGGTTTCGTCGGCGCAATGCGGGCTCATGGTCAGCGAGGTCCAGGCCACCGGCAGGGCGGCCTTCAGTTCGCTCAGCTTCTTGCCGGGATTGCGGTCCAGCATCGCCAGAATGGCCGAGCCGGCGACGATGCCGTCGTCATAGCCACGGCCCAGCGGCGGGTTGAAGAAGAAGTGGCCCGACTTCTCGAACCCGGCCAGGGCGCCCAGCTCGGCCGTCTTGCGCTTGATGTAGCTGTGGCCGGTCTTCCAGTAGACGGTGGTTGCGCCGTTGGCCTTCAGCACCTCGTCGGTGGCGTAGAGGCCGGTCGATTTCACGTCGACGACGAAGGTGGCGGCGGGATGCAGGGCGCTAAGGTCGCGGGCCAGCATCAGGCCGATCTTGTCCGCGAATATCTCCTCGCCGGTGTCGTCCACGACGCCGCAGCGGTCGCCGTCGCCGTCGAAGCCCAGCGCCAGGTCCGCCCCCGTCTCGCGCACCCGCTTGGCCATCTCCATCAGCATGTGATGGTCTTCGGGATTGGGATTGTACTTCGGGAAGGTCCAGTCGAGCTCGCAATCCATCTCGATGACCTCGGCGCCCATGGCCCGAAGCGCATCGGGGGCGAAGGCGCCGGCCGTGCCGTTTCCGCAGGCGCAGACCACCTTCAGGGACCGCGTCAGCTGCACCCGGTCGGTGATGTCCTTGAGGAAGCGCTCGCGTACGCCCTCGACGACGGTGACCGACCCGCCGGGCCGTTCGACCCAGCGGGCCTCCAGCACGATGTCCTTCAAGGGCCCGATCTCGTCGGGGCCGAAGGTCAGGGGCGGCTGGGCGCCCATCTTCACGCCGGTCCAGCCGTTCTCGTTGTGCGAGGCGGTGACCATGGCCACGCAGGGCGCATCGAGGTCGAACTGGGCGAAATAGGCCATGGGCGAGAGCGCCAGGCCGATGTCCAGCACCTCGCAGCCCGAGGCGACGAGGCCCTTGATCAGGCTCTGCTTCACCGTCTCGGAATAGGAGCGGTAGTCATGGCCGACGACGATGCGCGGCTTGACCGTGGCCTGATGGATGTAGGTCCCCAGGCCCAGGCCCAGCGCCTCGATCCCCGGAAGGTTGATTTCCTTCTCCAGCACCCAGCGCGCGTCGTACTCGCGGAAGCCCGTCGGCTTCACGAGGGGGTCGGTGACGAACGCCGGCGAGGCGGGATCCATCTCGGCGCGCGGCTTTGGCAGGGACATGCGGGAGTCGACTCCTTGGAGAGAGCGCCTTTAAGGTCGCCTCCGGGGTTCTTCGCAAGGGGGGACAACGCATGACGCGCACGATCGTCGCCGCCGCGGCGGGACTGGCGGCGCTGCTCCTGGCCTCGGCCACTGCGGCCGAGACCTTCACCGTCCTGCCCGACCAGACCTTCGACGTCCGCCAGCCCGGCCCGCGCGGCGACATCGCCATCTGGGTCGCCGATCCGCCGCCGCAGCCGGGCTTCAACGCCATCCGCGCCTGCGCCCGCGTCTCGGCTTTCGACGAGCACCGGCTGTTCTCGCCCCTGTTCAGCGTCATCCTCATCGCCGGCGACGAGGTGCTGCGCCTGCGCTTCGTCAACGACGACCGCAGCACGACCCTGCTGCCCGTCTACATCCGTCGGGACAGCGTGGAGTCGCCCGACACGGCCGTCACCTCCGGCAGCCGCCGCAAGGTGAAGAAGGAAGTGCGCATGGGTCCCGTGGTCGAACTCGGCCAGCCCTTCGACCTGGGACTGTCATGGACGCCCGACGGCGTCGTCGACGTCATGGTCAAGACCGGCGGGCGCGAGAACCACGTGTCCGTGCGCCTCAAGACCGCGCCAACCGGCGTGCGCGTCGTCGCCTCGACCGGGACCTGGCGGCTGACTCCCTTCGAGTTCGGGGTGACGACGCCGGACGATCCGAACCTCGATCCAGACCTGCGGCCCAAAGCCGGCTGCGACTCGCCCGCCGCCGCGCACATCGACGAGTCGCCGGACCCCGAGGAGGAGAAGATCGAGGATTCGCCGGTCTAGAGCACGCCCGCGCGCAGCAGGTCGTGGACGTGCAGGATGCCGACCGGCGCCTGGGTCTCGTCGACCACAAACAACACGGTCACCCCGCGGTCGTTCATAAGCTTCAGAGCCTCCCCGGCGAGCATGCCGGGCGAAACGGTCAGCGGCCCCCGCGTCATCACCTCTCCGGCGGTATGGGTCAGCAAGCCGTCCATGTGGCGGCGCAGGTCGCCGTCGGTGATCATGCCTGCAAGCCGGCCGCCATCGGTCACACCGACGCAGCCGAAGTGCTTCTCGGTCATCACCAGTAGGGCGTCCGGCATGGCGGCGTCGGGCGGCACAGTCGGCACCTCCGCACCCCGGTGCATCAGGTCGGCCACGGTGCGCAGCAGGGAGCCCAGCTTGCCGCCCGGGTGGAAAACCTTGAAGTCCCCGGCGGTGAAACCGCGCCGCTCAACCAGCGCCACCGCCAGGGCGTCGCCAAGTGCGATCTGCAGGGTGGTGGAGGTTGTGGGCGCATCCACGCCCTCGGCCGCTTCGGGCGCAGCCGGCAGCTCCAGCAGGACGTCCGAGGCCTTGCCGAGCGCCGATCCCGCGACCGCGGTCATCCCGATCAACGGGATGCCGAAGCGCTTGGCGTAGGCCACGACGTCGGCCAGTTCCTTGGTCTCGCCGGACTTGGAAAGCGCCAGCACGGCGTCTTCCTGGCGCACGATCCCGAGGTCGCCGTGGCTGGCCTCGGTGGCGTGCACAAAGACCGAGGGGGTCCCTGTGGACGCCAGGGTGGCGGAAATCTTCCGGGCCACGTGACCCGACTTGCCCACGCCGGTGCACACCAGCTGGCCCTTCAGCCCGTGCACCAGCTCGACGGCGCGGGAGAAGGCCCCGTCCAGGCCGTCAGCCATCTGGCCCAGCGCGTCGGCCTCGGTGCGCAGGACGCGGCGGCCGACCTCGGCGGCGTTGAAGGACTGGCTCACCGGCTCTTCTCCGCGGGCAGGGCGTCGGGCGCCTGGATGCCGCCAGAGGCGCGCTCGCGCGCGGCCCGGGCGGCGCGCAGGATGTCCTTGCGCGCCTTGGCCTTCTTTTCATCGACCTTGACGTAGTCCGGGATGATCACGGCGTGGCCGAAGGGCGCCGGCGACCGCGCCCCGATCCCCTGGGGCCACACGGCCGCCAGGGCGATCATCAGCACGGCGGCGATCAGCAGTCCTCCGAAGAACCAGCGGTCGGGAAGGCGCAACAACATGGCCGGGGGCTATAGACCGCGCGGGGCGCCGCGTCACGGGGTTACGCCCGACGGATGCGCCCCAGGCGACCGGCAGGGGTTTGCGGCTCGCCGCTGCAGCCTCTAAACCCGCCCGCACAGCCGCAATCCGGAGTCCCCCATGCCGCGCCTTGTCCTCCTGCGCCACGGCCAGAGCCAGTGGAACCTCGAGAACCGCTTTACCGGCTGGGTGGATGTGGACCTGACCGCGGAGGGCGAAGCCCAGGCGCGGCGCGCGGGCGAGCAGATCAAGGCCGAGGGGGTGCATTTCGACCGGGCCTTCACCTCGGTGCTGACGCGCGCCATTCGGACCTGCGGCCTCGCGCTGCAGTCGGCGGGCCAGTCCGACTGCCCGGTGACCGAGGACTGGCGCCTGAACGAGCGCCACTACGGCGGCCTTACCGGCCTGGACAAGACCGAGACGGCTGCCAAGCATGGAGCCGAGCAGGTCAAGCTCTGGCGCCGATCCTACGACATTCCGCCCCCGGACATGCCCGCCGACAGCCCCTGGAGTTTCGCCAACGATCCCCGCTACGCCGGCATCGACATCCCGGCCACCGAAAGCCTCAAGACCACCCTCGACCGGGTGTTGCCCGCCTGGCAGGGCGATATCGCGCCGCTGCTCCGCCGGGGCGAGACCCTTCTGGTCGCCGCCCACGGCAATTCCCTGCGGGCCATCGTCAAGCTGCTGTTCAACGTCGGCGAGGGCGAAATCGTCCATGTCGAGATCCCGACGGGCAACCCGCTGCTGATCGATCTGGACGGTGAGCTCAAGCCCCTGTCGGCCCGCTACCTCGACGAAGGCCGGGCCCAGCCTCTGCCGCGGGTCGCGTGAACGCGGGCGACGAGCGCTTCATGCGGCTGGCCATCGCCGAGGCGCAACAGAACCACGGCCTGACCGCACCCAACCCCTCGGTCGGCTGCGTGCTGGTCGTCGCGGGCGAGGTCATCGCCGCCGCCGCCACGGCCCCGGGGGGACGGCCCCATGCGGAGGAACAGGCGCTCGACACGGCCGGCGAGGCCGCGCGCGGTTGCACGGCCTACGTCACGCTCGAACCCTGCGGGGCCCGCTCGTCGGGCTCGACTTCCTGCGCCGAACGGTTGGCGCGCGCCGGCGCCGCCCGCGTGGTCATCGCCTGCGAGGATCCGTCGCCGTTCGCGTCCGGCCAGGGTGTCGAGCGCCTGCGGGCGGCCGGAATCATGGTTGACGCCGGCGTGCTCGCGGACGAGGCCGCTCCGCTCTACGCGGCCTGGGTCAAGGCGATGGGCGATCCATGAAGGGTTAACCGTCGCCGCGCGATAACACCGGCCGAACCTGGAGTCGTCCATGGCCGCCCGCGAGGCCGGCGCGCGTCTCAAGCGCCTGAGCCAGCCCGAGATCGACGCGATCTGCAAGAAGCACGACCGCCTCTGGTCGTCGATGCCCGGCGGCGCGCGCGCCGTTTTCGCCTGGTGCGATCTTCAGGGCGCCAACCTGCGCGGCCGCAACCTGTCCGACGCCGACTTCACGGGAGCCTGCCTGGTGGGGGCCGACCTCAGCGATGCGCGGCTGGAGGGCGCCAACTTCTTCGGGGCCGACGTGCAGGAGGCGAACCTCTCCGGCGCCAGCCTGCGGCGCTCGGACCTGCGCGGCGCCTGCCTGCGCGGCGCCAATCTGTCCGGAGCCGACCTGTTCGAAGCCGATCTGCGCGAGGGCGTCATCGCCGCCGCGGACGCAGCCCTCGGCATCCGCGTGCTGGAGAGCCCGCTACGGGCCTCCGAGGCCCAGGGCGCGAACCTTTCGGGCGCGAACCTGGAGCGGTCCAAGCTGTCGGGCATCGTGGCCCTGAAGGCGGACTTCTCCGACGCGGTGATGAAGGACTGCAAGCTGATCCGCGCCAACCTGAAACAGGCCAACTTCCACGGCGCGGACCTGGCCGGCGCGGACCTCACCTCGGCGGACCTGTCCGGAGCGGACCTCCGCGACGCCGTGCTGGTGGGCGCCAAGACCGGCATGTGGCGCACAGACGGGGCGGACATGACCGGGGCCCTGACCGACAAGCCGGTCGGCGTGGCCGTAGAAAGGCTCCCCTACGACGAGATGCTGCGCGACCACGCCCTGTGGTGCGAGACCGCCGGCGCCCAGGGCAAGCCCTCCGCCTTCGACAAGGCCGACCTGAGGGCTCTCAGGTCCATCCGCGGTCTCAACCTCACAGCCCTGTCCGCGCGCGGCGCGGTCTTCTACGGCCTGGACATGGAGGGCGTACAGCTGCAGGGCGCTCACCTCGAGAATGCTGACCTCCGTGGCTGCAACCTGCGACACGCGGACCTGCGCGGAGCGCGGCTGGGCGGGGCGCGGCTCTCGGGTTCGGATCTGCGCGAATGCCGCCTTGGGCCCCTGATGATCGGCGAGGACCGGATCCTGCCGGCCGACCTCACCGCCGCCCAGCTCAAGAACGCCGACTTGTCCGGGGCGGTGATGAACCGCGCCGTCCTGAAGGACGCTGACCTGACCCGCGCCAATCTCCGGGGGGCCGACCTGCGCAACGCCGACCTGACGGGCGCGCGCAAAGCCGGTGCGGTCGGCCTCTGAGTCGCGCGCCGGTTAACCGCTCGGCGACGATTGGCGGCGTAGAATAACGTCGTTACGGGGGAACTTGAGCGTGCAAGCTGCGTCCGCAGGGCGCCGGCGACTTTCGCCGGGCGAGCTGGAAATGATCGTTACCGCGCACGAGCGTCTCGTCGCGGGCAAGCCCGGCGGCCGCCGGGCCATCATGAAGTTCGTCGACCTCAGCGGCTGCGACCTGTCCGGCCGGAACCTCGCCGACGCCGATTTCACGGGATCCAACTTCGACGGCTGCCGCCTGGTGAAGACTCAGTTCGAGCGCGCCGTCCTGTTCGGTTGCGACCTGCGTCACGCCGACCTGCGCGCCGCCAACCTGCGTCGGGCCGACCTGCGCGGCGTCTGCCTGCGCGGCGCCAATCTCTCGCTGGCCGATCTGACTCAGTCGGACTTCCGCCGCGCCGCCATCGGCATCCCCCACCCGACCAAGGGCCTGAAGACCATGCGCCACGTGGATCGCGTGGGCGAGCTGGACGGCGTGAACTTCAGCGGCGCGACCCTGGACGGCTCGCACATGGACGAGGCCTCGGCCTTCGCCGCCGACTTCTCGGACTGCTCGATGCGCGGCGCCAAGCTGACCGGCGCCAACCTCAAGGACGCCAACCTGTCCGGCGCCATGCTGGAGGGCGCGGACGTGGCCGGCTGCAATCTGGAAGGCGCCAAGCTGATCGGCGCCGTCCTCACCGGCGTCGACGTGGCCAGCGCGCGCCTGATGGGCACCGACCTGACCGGTTCGATCCGCAGCGTCGGGGCGGACGCGGCCGCCCAGGCCGAGACCCTGTTCGCCGGCGCCTGCGAGGCCCAGACCTGGTGCGACACGGGTGGGGCCCAGGGGGCGCCCGCCATCTTCGACGGCCTCGATCTGCGCCCGCTCTGTGACCGCCTGAAAGGATTCCGGCTGCCGGCCCTGCGCGCCAGGGGCGCCTGCCTGGTCGGACTCGATCTCTCGGGCGCCCAACTGCAGGGCGCCAACTTCGAAGGCGCGGACCTGCGCGGAGCGAACCTGCGCGGCGCGGACCTGCGCGGCGCGCGTCTCGCCGGCGCCAACCTGACCAAGGCCGACCTTCGCGGCGCCCTGCTCAGCCCCCTGCCGCTCGGCGCCAACCGCTCCGTCGCGGTGATCTGCGAAGGCGCCCGCCTGCGCTACGCCGACCTGTCGGGCTGCGACCTCTCGGGCGCCAGCCTCGACCAGGCGGACGTCGTGGGGACCAACTTCTCCGGCGCCCGGGTCGCCACCGCCAGCTTCCGCGGCGCCAACGTCGACGAGGCCGTGGGTTTCGACCTGGCGGCCTAGACGACAGGAAAAAGGCGGCCCGTCGCCGGGCCGCCCTGTCAGTTCAGGAAGGAAACGAGGTTGGTCAAACCGCTCAGGCGGCCGACTTTCCCTTCTTCGGTTGGGCGTTGATCAGGCCGTTGGCCTCGCCGCTCGCAATCTCGATGCGACGCGGCTTCATGGCTTCCGGCAGCTCGCGGTTCAGGTCGATCGTCAACAGCCCGTTCTCCAGGCTCGCATTGGTGACGATGACGTAGTCCGCCAGCTGGAAGCGGCGCTCGAAGTCGCGCTCGGCCAAGCCGCGGTGCAGGTAGCGGCGCTCGACCGTGTCGTCGTTGGCGGCCTTGCGGCCGGTCACGGTGAGCAGGTTCTGGTTCACCTCTAGGTTCAGCTCGTCGGACTTGAAGCCGGCCACGGCCAGTTCGATGCGCCAGGCGTCCTCGCCGGTCGACTCGATGTTGTAGGGCGGCCAGTTCGACGCGGATTCGCTCTTGGCCTGTTCCAGTTGCTGGGCCAGGCGGTCGAAGCCGACGAGGGAACGATAGAGGGGGGTGAAATCGACGGTACGCATGCACGAACCTCCTTCAGGAGCAAGGTTGCGACGTCCCGGCGCTTTGTCCCGGGACGTTGGGTTTGAACCGATGCGGCCCCAAGACGGGCGTCCGCTCCGATCCGGAGGCCCGGCGAACCAGCGCCTCCGTGGAAATAGATGGGATGCGATCGGCGGCCCGCAAGGGGGGCGATGGAACAGGCCCGGACCGGGTGGCAAAAGCCTTGTCTGAAGACGGTTTCCGCCTAGTTTGGCGGACCTTGATCGTCGGGGAAGAGCCAGATGAAACCCTATTCCGTCGCCCTCGCCGTGGTGGCCTTGCTGGCCCTGGCCGCACCCATGGCGTCCGCCACCGCCCTGTTCCCCAACGCCACCCGCGCGGGAGCGCCCAGCTTCGAGGAGGACACCCAGCTGGCCAACGCAGTCGGCTCCCCGCTGCGAAGCGAGGCGCACAAGGCCCGCGACGTCTGGCGCCACCCCTATGAGTCGCTGACCTTCTGGGGCTTGGCCCCCGGCATGACCGTGATCGAGATCGCCCCGGGCGGCGAGGCCTGGTGGACCGAGATCCTGCTGCCCTACGCCCGCGCCACCGGCGGGCGCTACGTCGCCGCCTACAACGATCCGCGCGTGCCGAACTATTCCGATGCGGCCCGCAAGGGCCGCGCCGATTTCGACGCCCGGTTCGGGGTCGCCTCCGTCGACTTCGGGATGATTTCCGGCCTTGGCGCGGCGGACGGCTCGGCTGACCTGGTGCTGGTCGCCCGGGCCTTCCACAACTGGGCCCGCACCGAAGGCCAGACCGATCGTTACCTGGCCGAGTTCTTCCGCGTGCTGAAGCCCGGGGGTGTCCTCGCCGTCGAGCAGCACCGCGCCCCGGCGGACTCGGACGTCGCGGTCACCGCGCCCAATGGCTACGTCCCCGAGAGCTACGTCATCGCCGCGGCCCAGAGGGCCGGCTTCGTGCTCGAAGCCCGCAGCGAGCTCAACGCCAACGCGGCCGACACCCGCAATCATCCCTTCGGCGTGTGGACCCTGCCGCCGGTGCGCCGCTCGGCGCCGCCCGACCAGCCCGCCAACCCGGACTTCGACCACCGCCCCTATGACGCCATCGGGGAAAGCGACCGGATGACGCTAAGATTTCGGAAACCGGCTTAGTCCACCGCTCACGCTTTGACGCCCGCCAAGGCGCGAGATACACGCGGGACCGGCGGGCCGCCCAAGGGGACTGGGGGCGCGGAAGGATATCGATGAGCGATCGATCGCCCTGGCTGTCCAGGCGAACCCTGATGACCGGCGCCGGAGCCCTGGCGGCGAGCGGCGGCCTTGTCGCCTGCGGCAAGCCCAAGTCGGATCAGCACGCCGCGCCCGCGGTCGCCCCGCCACCCTCGGACGGACCGCCCGAAGGCACCCTGGAATGGGCGGTCGCCGGTCCCTGGCGGGCCTCTGACCGCGTTCGGGATCGCTATCGACACCCGGCCCAGACCCTCAAGTTCTTCGGGCTCGGCGAGGACCAGGCGGTGGTCGAGCTGTGGCCAGGCGCGGGCTACTACACCGAAATCGTGGCGCCGTTCCTGGCCCGGAATCGCGGCCGCTACTACGCCGCCCAGTTCGCGGTCGATGACGACGCCGATCCCGCCATGGCCCAGACCGTGGCCCGCTTTCGCGAGCACTTCGGCAAGGACCGCACCCTGTACGGCGACATTCGCTTCACCCAGTTTCCCCCGGCCGGGGATCGGGCGTCGGCTCCACCCAATGGCGCCGACCTGGTGATGATGATGAACAACTTCCATACCTGGATGGGCGCTGGCCTGGCCGAGATCGCGCTGCGGGAGGCCTTTGCGGCCCTCAAACCGGGCGGCACGCTGGGGGTCGAGCAGCACCGCATGCCCATGAAGGCGCTCGAGGACATCCAGGATCCGGCCGCCACCAATGGCTACGTGCAGGAAGCCTATGTGAAGGAGATGGCCGCCGAGGCCGGATTCATCTTCAAGGCCTCGTCCGAGATCAACGCCAATCCCCGCGACACGCACGAGCACCCGTTCGGCGTCTGGACCTTGCCGCCGACGCGCCTCTCGGCGCCCCGCGGCGAGTCCGAGAACCCAAATTTCGACCATGCCAAATACGATCTTATCGGAGAGAGTGATCGTATGACGCTGAAGTTCAGGAAACCGAGTTGAGCCGTATCGCCGCCTTCGCCGCCAACGCCCCGCTGATGAGCGTGCCGGGCGCCCCTGCGCCCGCGGGAGGCGTGGGGGAATGGTACCGGGGCGCCGGGGGCCTGCGCCTGCGCGCCGGGTTCTGGCAGCCCGCCGGGCCGGCCCGTGGGACGGTCATCCTGTCGCCGGGTCGGACCGAGCCGATCGAGAAGTACTACGAGGTGATTGGCGACTTCCTTCGCCGCGGCTTCTGCGTGCTGGCCCACGACTGGCGCGGGCAGGGGCTTTCCGCGCGGCTGACGCCCGATCGCCTCAAGGGCCACGCCCGCGCGGTCGAAGAGTTCCTCGACGATTTCTCCCGCCTGCTGGACGCCTACGAGAGCCGGGCCCCTAAGCCCTGGATTCTGGTCGGACACTCCATGGGCGCGGCGCTGAACCTCCTGTCCATCGAGGGCGGCGAGACCCGCCCCCTCGGCGCGGTGCTCTCCTCGCCGATGCTGAAGATCCGCACCGGCAAGCGATCGCTGTGGTCGGCGCGGTTCGCGGCCCGCTGGAACGTCAATCACGGCAAGGCGGCCGAGTACGTCCTCGACAATCCGGACGATCCCTTCGGCCACTCCTTCGAACGCGACGCCCTGACGACCGACGCGGAGCGATACGAACTGTGGCGCGAGCAGCTCTACGCCTGTCCGCACCTGGCCGTGGGCGGGGTCACCTGGGGCTGGCTGGCGTTCGGGATCGAGGTCGGCGAGCGGGCGCTCAAGCCTAAGTCCCTGAAGAAGGTTCGCATTCCCGTTTCGATCGTGCAGGCCGCCGACGACGACCGGGTCTGGAAACAGACCAGTCGCTGGGCCGCCAAGCGGATCACGGGCTGTCGCTATGTCGAGGTCCCCGGCGCCAAGCACGAGGTGATCATGGAGACCGACGAGAAGCGTCAGGTCTTCCTCGACGAATTCGACGCCCTGGCGGACGGCGTCGCCCCGCGGGTGATTGTCCAGGACCGGCCGGTGGTCGAAGCCGCGCCGGCGCACGAGCCCGAAGCCGTGGTGACGCCGCCGGTCGACGATCAGACGGCGGAATGGGTCGAGCCGAGTCCCGAACCCATGCCCCGGGAAGCGGCGATCGAGGATGCGCCCGAGGCCGATCCGGCTGCGCTCGAACTATCCACCGCCGCGGCGGTGGCCCCGGACACCCTGGATATTCCGGCGAGTTCGGACGAGGACAATCCGCCCAAGGAATCGGCGGGAAATTGAAGCTTGATCAGCATTGACAGGCGGGCGGCTCCGCAGGTCGGCGGCGCACGTGAAAAACCGCGCAGGCCCCGATCACGATTTGCGTTCGGTGGGGGACCTGCGCGGCCTAGTCGCTAAGCGAGAGACTGATACTGGTACTGGTACGGGTACTCGGAACTGAACTCTGGGCGTACTAGGCCGCGTCGCCTTCCTGATGCAGCGACTTGGCGAGATCGAGCAGCCGGCGGCGCGGACGCTCGCTGAGCTGGTAATAGGCCTGGATCAGGTCGAGCGTCTCCTTGCGGGAGAACATCTCGCCGCCGCGTTCGGCCTCGATGTTGGTG
The DNA here is from genome assembly GCA_019695035.1 of Caulobacteraceae bacterium. Classification (GTDB taxonomy): domain Bacteria; phylum Pseudomonadota; class Alphaproteobacteria; order Caulobacterales; family Caulobacteraceae; genus JAEZEZ01. The sequence continues at coordinate 76,151 of JAIBAU010000005.1, forward strand.
CGTTCGCTGGCTTCCGCCAGGCCGTCGTAGAAGTAGCCGACGGGCGTCTCCAGGGCTTCCGACAGCTGCCAGAGGCGCGCCGCGGAAATGCGGTTCGCGCCGCATTCGTATTTCTGGATCTGCTGGAAGCGGATGCCCACGGAATTCGCGAGCTGTTGCTGGGTGAGCCCGAGCAGGCGGCGACGACGCCGCAGTCTCTTGCCCAGGTGAAGATCGATATCGGTCGCCATGGCGTGCCTCGTACCCCGGTCCATCTCTTGTTGCGGCGCCCGTTCCATTCCGGGACGCCTCAACCGGTGAGGTTCAATCCTCGTGCCGTGGGAGAAGATTGCGCACCTGCCGGGTGAACGGAGGCTGACGCGAATGGACGGCGAGGCGTTCACCTCGCCGTCCCGCCTCGGTCGCAATCGGTCGGCGCCCTAGGTGCGGGGCTTGCCGACGTGGGGCCGGTCGTGGTCCGGCTTCTTCGGCTTCTCGGGCTTGCCCGGCGCCGCGTCGTCGGTGACGCCCGCCGCGTCATCCGTGGCGCTGGCGTCATCGTCCTCGGCCGTGGACTCGTCATCGCCCGGTGCCGGAGCGGCCACCACGGGATTGGCGGAAGGCGGCGTGGGATTGGCCTGGGCGGGGCTCGCGGGCGACGCCGGGGTGGCCGGGGTGGCCGGGCCGGCCATGGGATTGGGATCGCGCACCGGCGGCGTCGCGGGTGTCGCAGGCGTGGCCGGAGTGGCGGCGGCCGGGTTCCGTTCGCGCCCCGCCGGGGCCGCCGTGATCTGGGCGTCGGACCAGGTCGTGGCCACCGCGCCGTTACGGGCCGTGAAGGCGCTGGCCGGCAAGGTCTTCACTGCGCCGGAAGTGGTCCGCAGCAGCACGTTCACCGAGCCGTCGGGCGCGCGGTCCACGCTCACGACCTGGCCCACGCTGGCGCCGGTCATGTTCTGGACCGCCGCGCCGGCTTCCAGCCGCGGCGCGGCCGCGCCCGCATCGGGCGTCCCGGTCTGGGCCGCCCCGCGATAGGGCGGCGGGGTCGGGCTGGTCGAGGTCGTGGAAGTGGGTGGGGGGGTGGCCGCCGGGCCGGCGGACGGGTTGGTGGCGGCGGGTCCGGACGGCTCGGAGGCCGGCTGTTGCGCCGGGGCCGGAGCGGTCTGCGCCGCAACGGTCGAGGCGACGAACAGGGCGGCGGCGGCGCCGCCGACGAGAAGCGTCGTACGCATGGGTTTCCCTCTGATGTGGTGCGGCCGGGGGCAGCCGCTCGCGGGGACAACCCACAGGGTTCGCGAAGAGTTGCGCTTGCGCCCCAAGGTCATTTCGGGGCGGCAACAAGGCGCCAACGGTGTTCGCGCCCCATTTTCGGCGCGCCTTAGTCCTCGCGGACCCGCTTCTTGCGGAACGAAGGATTCAGCACCTGCTTGCGCAGGCGGATCGACTTGGGCGTGACCTCGACCAGTTCGTCCTCATCGATGTAGGCGATGGCCTGTTCCAGGGTGGGACGCCGGGGCGGGGTCAGGCGCACCGCCTCGTCCTTGCCGGCGGCGCGGACGTTGGTCAGCTGCTTGGCCTTCATGGGATTGACGTCGAGGTCATCCGACCGCGAGTTCTCGCCGATGATCATGCCCTGGTAGGTCTTCTCGCCGGCGCCGACGAACATCACGCCCCGCTCCTCGAGGTTCCACAGCGCGTAGGCGGCGGTTTCACCATCGGAATTGGAAACCAGCACGCCCTTGGTGCGGCCCTCGATGGCGCCCTTGTGGGGCTCGTAGTGGCTGAACACGCGGTTGAGCACGCCGGAGCCGCGGGTATCGGTGAGGAATTCGCCCTGGTAGCCGATCAGGGACCGCGAGGGCGCCATCAGGGTGATGCGGGTCTTGCCGGCGCCCGACGGGCCCATGTCCTTCAGCTCGGCCTTGCGGCTTGACAGCTTTTCGATGACCACGCCGGTGAACTCGTCGTCCACGTCGATGACCACTTCCTCGATCGGCTCCAGCCGCTCGCCGGTGGTCTCGTCGGTGCGGTAGACCACGCGCGGCCGCGAGATCGACACCTCGAAGCCCTCGCGGCGCATGCTTTCGATCAGCACGCCCAGCTGCAGTTCGCCGCGGCCCGCGACCTCATAGGCGTCCTTGCCTCCGGTCTCGGTGACCCGGATGGCGACGTTGGATTCGGCTTCCTTGAGGAGGCGGTCGCGAATGACGCGCGACTGCACCTTGTCGCCCTCGCGGCCGGCCAGCGGGCTGTCGTTGACCGAGACGGTCATGGAGATGGTGGGCGGGTCGATCGGCTGGGCCGGCAGGGCGTCGGTGACTTCCGGCGCGCACAGGGTGTCGGCCACGGTCGCCTTGGACAGACCGGCGATGGCCACGATGTCGCCCGCCTCCGCCTCGTCGATCGGCTGGCGCTTCAGGCCCCGGAAGGCGAGGATCTTGGTGACCCGACCCTTCTCGACTTCCCTGCCCTCCCGATCGAGCGCCTTGATGGCCATGCCCGGGACGATCCGGCCGGCGTCGACGCGGCCGGTGAGGATGCGGCCCAGGAACGGGTCGCTTTCGATCAGCACCGCCAGCATCCGGGCCGGATCGTTGATCCGCGCCTGCGCCCCGGGAGCGGGCACGTGGCGCACGATCAGGTCATAGAGGGCCGACAGGCCCTCCTTGGGGTCGTTCATGTCCGCAACCGCCCAACCCTCCTTGCCGGAGGCGTAGAGGTGCGGGAAGTCCAGCTGCTCGTCAGTGGCGCCGATGGCGGCGAAGAGGTCGAAGGTCTCGTTCAGCACCCGGTCCGGGTCCGCGTGGGCGCGGTCGACCTTGTTCAGCACCAGGATCGGGCGCAGGCCGAGCTTCAGCGCCTTGCCGAGCACGAACTTGGTCTGCGGCATGACGCCCTCCTCGGCGTCGACCAGCAGCAGGCAGCCGTCGACCATGCCGAGGATGCGCTCCACCTCGCCGCCGAAGTCGGCGTGGCCGGGCGTGTCGATGATGTTGATGCGGGTCTCGCCGGCCTCTCCGTTCCACAGCACCGAGGTGGCCTTGGCCAGGATGGTGATGCCCCGCTCGCGCTCCTGGTCGTTGGAGTCCATGGCCCGCTCGACCGTCGCCTCGTTGGCGCGGAACACGCCCGACTGGGCGAGCAGCTGGTCCACCAGCGTGGTCTTGCCGTGGTCGACGTGGGCGATGATGGCGATGTTGCGAAGATTCATGGCGGACGACGCGGCGGGAAGGCCGCGATGCCTTTCGGACTGGCGGATAGCGGGAGGAAGCGCGCGCCAGATACACGAGCGGAGGTGCAAAGGCTAGGGCGCGGAGGCCGCGGCGCGGGGCTTTCGTCGCGCGCCGCGGCCCAAATGCGTCAGGCTCAGCCGCGACGGCCCAGTTTTCCCGCCTTGCCCATGGTCCACAGGTAGAGGCCGAGGGTCACGACGGCGAAGGCCAGGGCGCCCACGACCACGCCGGTGGGCGCGAAGCTGTCGGGCACCACGGACAGGGGCGTGCCATTGTTGGTGCCCACGATCAACCCGGCCAGGATCACGCCGAACAGGCTTTCGCCGACGATCATGCCCGAGGCCAGCAGCACGCCCAGCCGCTTGCGCGCCTCGGCGTCGGCGTGGCGGCCGGCCCACTTGTCGTACAGCCAGCCCAGCACGGCGCCCACAACCACGGCCGAGGTCGTGGCCATGGGCAGGTAGATGCCGATGCCGACCGCCAGCGGCGGCAGCCGGATGGCCTTCACCCGTCCAAGCAGTTCGTCCAGGGCGATCACCACGACGCCGAGCCCGGCGCCGTATCCGATCAGGTCCCAGCGCAGGTCCCCGGTGATGACACCCTTGGCCAGGGACGAGATCAGGGTCGCCTGGGGCGCCGGCAGGGGCTCGACCCCGGCGATGGTGCTGACGGGTCCGCCGGCGAAGCCGTAGGCGGTGTTCAGCAGGTCCAGGATGGGCGGGATCACCGCCGCGCCGGCGAGCACGCCGATCATCAGGGCGAACTGCTGTCGCCAGGGGGTGGCCTCGACCAGCTGGCCGGTCTTCAGGTCCTGCAGATTGTCGTTGGAGATCGTGGCGATGGTGAACACCACCGCGGTCGCGAACAGGGCGAAGGCGACCACGGCCGGATCGGCCGGGATCCCGGCCGCCACCATCAGGCCGAGCAGCAGCAGGGAGGCGGTGATCACCGCGAGGATGCCGACGCCCGAGACCGGGCTGTTGGACGACCCGATCAGCCCGGCCATGTATCCGCACACGGCCGCCACCAGGAAGCCGATGACCACGACGTAGAGCATCGCCCCGCCGACGAGCGCGGGCGCCCACTGCGCCAGCGAGGCGCCCTGGCCGGCGGTGGTGAAGTCCCAGAACAGCCAGGCGATCGGGACCAGGCAGGCGATCGAGATCAGGCCGACCAGTCCGATCGGAATGTCGCGCTCGACGATCGGCAGTTCCGAACCCTTGCCGGAGACGCGCTTGGACTGGGCCGCCAGGGCCGCCTTCAGGCCGCCCGCGATCGGTCCGGCCAGCTTGGTGAGTGTCCAGATCGCCGCCACGGCGATGGTGCCGGCGCCCATCAGGCGCACGTCGCTGCGCCAGAGGTTGTTGGCGACCTCCTCGGCGGGGCCCTGCAGGTTCTGCATGGCGGTCATCAGCGGCACCGCCCCGCCCCAGGCGATGAGCAGGCCGAACAGCATGGCCAGCCCGACCGACAGACCCACCAGGTGGCCGGCGCCCAGAAGGGCCAGCGAGAGACCGCCGGCGACGCCGGTCGATCCGGCTCCGACGCGGAAGAACACCGCCGCCTCGGCGGCGAACACCCGCATCGCCGCGCCGACGGCGAAGGCCAGGGAGGCGACCGAACCGACGATCACCGTGACCAGGCCGGCCTTGCCCTCGGCCGCGGCCTCGGCGCTGTCCGACTTCGACCCCGAGCCGACCTTGAGCACCTCGGCGGCGGCGACGCCTTCGGGGTAGGGGAGGGAGGAGCCGGTCACCAGCGCGCGGCGCAGCGGCACCGAGAAGGTGACGCCCAGCACCCCGCCCAGGGCGCAGATCAGGAACGACGTCCAGAACGGGAAACCGGTCCACCAGCCGATCATGATCAGTCCGGGCAGGACGAAGATGATCGAGGCGAGGGTCCCCGCCGCGGAGGCGACGGTCTGGACGATGTTGTTCTCCCAGATGGTGGAGTTCCTGAACAGGCGCAGGACCGCCATCGAGATCACCGCCGCCGGGATCGAGGTGGCGAAGGTCAGGCCGACGCGCAGGCCCAGGTAGACGTTCGCGGCGGTGAAGAAGAGGGTGATGACCGCGCCGAGGATCAGGCCCCGGATGGTCAGTTCGAGGCGGCCGGAGCCGGGTCTGGAAGAATCTGTCACTGGAATGCCCGGCGTTGTTCGGGGTCACCTAACCCTACGGAAGCCTTCGGGGCAATCGCGCACAACCGGCGCGCGGTTCAGTCGCCGCCTTCGCCCAGATCGTCCTCGAGGGCGTCGGGCGGGCCCGGCTCGAAGACCAGCAGGTCGCCGGGCTGGCAGTTCAGCTCCCGGCACAGGGCGTCGAGGGTCGAGAAGCGCATGGCCCGCGCCTTGCCGGTCTTGAGGATCGACAGATTGGCCAGGGTCACGCCGACGCGGTCGGCGAGTTCGGTCAGCGACATGCGCCGGTCGAGCAGGATGCGGTCGAGTTGGACGCGAATGGGCATGGGGCGATCCTAGATCGTCAGTTCCGCTTCGCGGCGCAGGCGCGCCCCTTCGCGGAAGACTTCGGCCAGCACGAACACAACGAGCACCGAGAACCAGGTCGGCATGTCGACCCAGCCGCCCGGCGCGTTCAGTCCGGGAATGAGCAGCGCCAGGCCCTTGCGGATCAGCACATTGCCCACCGCCAGGCCGGCCAGTCCCAGGCCGATCAGGCGCATGCGGTTGATGTTCGAGGGGTGGAACGGGTCGCCGGCGGTGAGGGTCGCGAAGACGCGCCTCAGCTGGCGAACGACGTAGAGGATCACGCCGCAATAGGCGGCGATCGACGCCAAGCCTCCGGCCAGCAGCGGCTTGGTGAAATGGATTTCCCGGGCGGCGCCGTCGATGGTCGCCACCATCTTCTGGTCGACGGGAAGGAGCAGAGCGGAGATCGCGGCCACGGCCAGCGCGCCGATGATGCCCCACAGCGCGACGTAGACCACGTCCAGCGCGATTTTCAGGAGGCTCGATACAGAGCCTGGGCCCATCGCCCGCATCCGTTGGTCTCCTCGACCCCTTCGTCGCTTGCTCCAGGGTTCGAGCCGTGGATGCCTTTTCTTCTTGGGTCCCCTGCCATCGGGCCGGGGGACCGGTTTCTGTCGTCAGTCGTCTGGTTCGTCAATCACACCGGCGCTTGGTTCGCCGTCCGTGGGCCTTACGCTCCACGAGACGGCGAACTCTCGGCCAGTCGGACCCGCATCAGATGGCGCGGACCAGGATGGCGACCAGGGCCAGCGGGAGGCCGGCGAGCAGGACGGCGTTGATGACCGTCATACCGGCCTTTTCCATCCACTGAGAGGTGCTCATCGATTGCATGTCTAAGTCTCCGTTTCTTCAGTCCTGAGGGCCGAGGCCCAGTTGTGCGCTGCAACATTAACTCGCGGTCATATTTCGCGGTTGCGAACGGTGCAGCTCCGTTCTTGCTGATTATCAATACGAGATTGCCGAAACTCGATCAAGCGACTTTATCGAAAAACGATATTAAACTTTCGCAATGCATTAAAGCCGCGTAATTCGCCTCCGGAGTCCCTTGGCTTTCCCGGGGTTGCGGGGCGACGCCTTCCGGAACGGGGCGTGAGATAGGCGCCCGATCAGCCCGATGAAGGTCGCCCCGGATCACCTTTCATTACGGAAACGCAATCCTGGTAACGGGTTTTTCGCGAGCGCGCGCCCGCCTCCGGCGCCGCCTTGCGCCCCGCTGGCCGGGCCGGGCGCGCCCGCGCTTGCGAACGCCGGCCGATTGCCCCATTCGTCCGCCATGGCTCTCTCCCTGCCCGCCGGAACGCGCCTCGTCGCCGCCACCCACAACCCGGGCAAGGCCAGGGAAATCGCTGTCCTGCTGGAGGACCGCTTCCAGGTGGTGTCCGCCGGCGAGCTGGGACTGCCCGAGCCGGCCGAGACGGAATCGACCTTCACCGGCAACGCCCTGCTGAAAGCCCGCGCGGCCGCCGACCGATCCCGATTGCCGGCGCTGGCCGACGACTCCGGCCTTTCGGTGCGGGGACTGGACGGGGCCCCCGGCATCTATTCGGCCCGCTGGGCGGGACCGGACAAGGACTTCGGCCTGGCCATGCGCAAGGTGGAGGAGCGGCTTCACGAGATCGGTTCGGACGATCGCTTCGCCTGGTTCACCTGCGCCCTGGCGCTGGCCTGGCCCGACGGCCCGGCCGTGGTGGTCGAGGGCCGCATCGAGGGCGAACTCACCTTTCCGCCGCGCGGCGACCGGGGCTTCGGCTACGATCCCATCTTCCTGCCTGAGGGGGGCCGCCAGACCTTCGGCGAGCTGGAACCGGCTGTGAAGGACGCCATGAGCCACCGCGCCCGCGCCTTCGCCCAGCTCAAGGCGGCCCTGTTTGACTGAGGCGCCGCCCGTCGCGGTCTATGTCCACTGGCCCTACTGCAGCCGCATCTGCCCCTACTGCGACTTCAACGTGGTGCGCGACCGCGGCCGGGCGGCCGAACAGGCCGCGCTGGCGGCCGCGATTCTCGTCGACCTCGAGACCCAGGCCCGGCGACTCGGCCCTCGCCGGCTGGTCTCGGTGTTCTTCGGGGGCGGCACGCCCTCGCTCCTCGACCCCGAGGCCCTCGGGCGGATCGTCGAACGCGCCCGCACCCTTTTTCCCGGGAACGGACCCGCCGAGGTCACCCTCGAGGCCAATCCGACCGACGCGGAGGCCGCCCGGTTCCGCGCCTTCGCCGATGCGGGGGTGCAGCGGCTGTCGCTGGGCGTGCAATCGCTTGAGGACTCGGCCCTGGCATTCCTGGGCCGCAATCATTCCGCCGCCGAGGCCCGGCGCGCCGCCGAAACCGCCCGGGCCGTTTTCCCGCGGCTGTCCCTCGACTTGATCTACGCGCGGCCGGAGCAGACGGCGCGCGCGTGGCGCGACGAGCTGGCCGAAGCCCTGGCGCTCGGGCCCGAGCATGTCTCGCCCTATCAGCTGACCATCGAGCCGGGCACGGCCTTCGGACGCGCCGTCGAGCGCGGCCGCTGGCGCCCGCCCGACGGGGATCTGGGGGCCGACCTCTGGGACGTCACCCAGGCCGTGCTCGAGGCGGCCGGGTTCGACGCCTACGAGGTCTCCAACCACGCGCGCGGTGACGCCGCCCGCTCGCGGCACAACCTCGCCATCTGGCGCGGCGCAGAATACGTCGGCGTCGGACCGGGGGCCCATGGGCGCCTCGACCTCGCGGCCGGAAGACTCGCCACCCGCGCCGCGCGCGCCATCGGCGACTACCTGGACCGCGTTCGCGAAGCCGGGGTGGGATGGGACGAGGTCGAGGCGCTGGACTCAAGCGCCGCGGCCGAGGAGCGCCTGCTGCTGGGCCTGCGCATCCGCGAGGGCGTTCCCCTGGCGCAGGTCAAGGCGCTGGGGCTGGGCCCGGACTCGCCGCGGGCGGCGGTGCTGGTCGAGCAAGGGTTGATCGACATTGACGCCGAACGGATCCGCACCACCGAGGCAGGCCGACTGGTCCTCGACCGCGTGCTGGCCGAGCTGATCGCTTGAAGCCGACGCCCTTCCCGACTCATATGCCGCGATGATCGCCCCGCCCGCCAAACCGGTGACGCCCGGCCTGTACCTGGTGGCCACGCCCATCGGGAACCTGCGCGACATCACCCTGCGCGCGCTGGACGTGCTGGCCGCCGCGGACATGGTGCTGGCCGAGGACACCCGGGTGAGCGCGCGGCTGCTGGCCGCCTACGGCCTGAAGAAGAAGCTGGTCCGCTATGACGACCATATCGGCGAGAGCGTGCGGCCCAAGGTGCTGGCCGCCCTGCTGGCCGGACAGGTGGTGGCCCAGGTTTCCGACGCCGGCACGCCCCTGGTTTCGGACCCCGGCTACAAGCTGGCCCTGGACGCCATCGCCGCCGGCCTGCCGGTGCACCCCGTTCCCGGGCCGTCCAGCGCCCTCGCCGCCCTGACGCTGGCCGGCCTGCCGTCCGACCGCTTCCTGTTCGCGGGCTTCACGCCCCACAAGGCCGCCGGTCGCCGCACCCTGTTCGAGGAGCTGCGCGCGGTGCGCGCCACGCTCATCTTTTTCGAGACCGGGCCCCGCCTGCGCGCCAGCCTGACCGACATGGCCGGGGTCTTCGGAGCGCGCCCGGCCGCCGTCGCCCGGGAGCTGACCAAGCTCTACGAGGAATGCATTCGGGGTCCTCTGCCGGACCTCGCCGCGGACTCCAGGCTGGAGGCCCCGAAGGGTGAGATCGTGGTGCTGGTCGGGCCGGGCCAGGAAGCAGCCGCCACCGAAGCCGACGCCGAGACCGCCCTGGCCGAGGCCCTGACCCGCATGGGCCCGGCGGACGCCGCCTCGGAGGTGGCCCGTTCGCTGGGCCTCAATCGAAAGGCGCTGTATCGCCGCGCCCTGGACCTGCAGGGGCGCTAGGTGACGCCGCCCCGACGCACCCGCCGGGAGAGCGGCTCGCGGGGCCGCCGGGAGGGCCGCTTCGCCGAAGCCGTGGCGGCGGTCTGGCTGATGCTCAAGGGCTACCAGATCCTGGGTTTTCGCCTGAAGACCCCTCAGGGCGAGATCGACCTGCTGGCGCGCAAGGGACGAACCCTGGCCGTCGTGGAGGTCAAGCGGCGCGCCACGGTCGACCTGGCCTTGGCCTCGATCCAGTCCGCCCAGCGCGAACGCCTGTTGCGCGCCGGCCGAACCCTGGCGGCGCGGCGGGCCCCGCTGCGACAATTGGCTTTGAGGCTCGATCTGATCGCACTGGCGCCCGGCCGACTTCCACGGCATGTTCCCAACATCTTCAACGACCTGGGTCACGGTTAGGCTTGCAGACCGTCCCGGGCCACGCGGACGGGGCCATGACCCGCGAGGAAGCGGAAGCCGTACTGACCAGCGCCGGCGAGGCCGCCGACGCCGATTTTCCGTTGCTCGAGGCCGCCATCGCCTGCGCCATCCACGACCTGCCTTTCCGGGATCCCGAGCCGGTTCGCGCCGTGGCCAACAACGCCGCCGAGCGGCTGGCCCAGCGGATGCTGCGCGAGAGCCCTGACGAAGCGCTCGCCGAAACCCTTTCGGGCGAGATGCGCCTGACCGGAGACCTGCTGACCTACGACGATCCGGCCAACACCGACGTCATCGACGTGGCGGAACGCCGCCGCGGCCTCTCCGCCACCCTTGGCGTCTATTACCTGCACGCGGCGCGCAAGTGCGGCCTGCGGGCCGACGGGGTGGATTTCCCGGGCCACTTCCTGCTCAGGGTCGAGACCGAAGAGGGGCCCGTCGCGCTCGACCCCTTCAGCCAGGGGCGACTGGTGCTGCCCTCCGAGCTCACCCGCCGGGCGCTGCGCACCGGCCTGACGCCCGACGTGGCCGACCGGCTGGACGTCCTCATGAGCCCGGTCTCAGACCGGGAGATGCTCATCCGACTGCAGAACATGATCTTCGCCCGGGCGCTGGCCTACGCCGACTACGAAGCCGCGGAGCGCTCGGCCTTGCGCCGGGCCCTGCTCGACCCCCGGGACCACCGCCCCTGGCTGGACGTCGCCGCGGCGCGCGAAAAGCAGGGCGCCCTCACCGGCGCGCTCGAGGCCTTGGGCCGGGCGCACCGTCTCGACGGCGGCGTGGCCCAGGCCGCCCAGGCCGCTCGCGAACGGGTCCGGCTGCGGCTCAACTGAGATCCTCTCGGGGTCCTCGCGAGATCTCGGAAATCCAGTTGGCGATAGTCTCGGTCCGGATCTGGCCGCCGGGCCAGGGGATGGAAGGCTCGAACCACCGTTCCGGCCGCGATCGCGGTGGCGGTACAGGACGTCGCGGCCGCCGCCTCGCGTTTCGCTTCGGTCAACCCCTGGTCCAGCCAGACGCGGAATCCCGGATTGTCCGGATCCACGGGTCCCGGGTGGTCTGCCTCCAGAACGTCATGGATCGCGTCCAGGTCGCGAAGCGCCAGGACGGCCCGTCGAATCGCTACCCTCATGACCCGAATTCCCCCCTGATCGACCGTCCCGACGACCATGCGGACGCGGGAAGGCCCGCCGAGCCTAGGGCTGCGTCCGTGAGGAAAACGCCCGAATTCGGGGGCCATCACGATCCAGGCGCCCATCCGGCCGCGGTTTCGATACCCGCTGACCCCTCGTCTGCGGCGGAGTTTCTCTCGCCGTCCCTTCCCCCCGCCCGCGTCTGGCTTATGTTCGCGGCGAACAGAGCGAGGCGTCGGCCATGAGCCTGAGAGTCGCGGTCCAGATGGACCCGATCCAGTCCGTCAACATCGAGTCGGACACCACCTTCATGCTGGCGCTGGAGGCGCAGGCGCGCGGCCACCGGCTGTGGGTGCACCAGCCCGGGCAGCTGGCGCTGGAGAGCGGCCGCGTCACCGCCCGTGCGCGACCCATGACCCTGCGCGCCCAGAAGGGGAGCCATGTCGATCTCGGCGATCCGGTCGTGCTGGACCTGGGCGCGGACGTGGACGTGGTGCTGCTGCGCCAGGACCCGCCCTTCGACATGGCCTACATCACCACCACCTTCATGCTGGAGCTGATCCACCCGAAGACCCTGGTGGTGAACGACCCGGCCGAGGTGCGCTCGGCTCCGGAAAAGCTGTTCGCCCAGCACTTCCCGGACCTGCAGCCGCCCACCATGATCAGCGCCGACGTCGAGGCCATGGTCGACTTCCACCGCCGGCACGGCGAGGTGGTGGTCAAGCCGCTGCACGGCGCCGCAGGCTCGGGCGTGGTCAAGCTGGGCAAGGACGATCCGAACCTGGGCGCGCTGCTCGACCTGCACTTCTCGATCCAGCGCGACCCTGTGGTCATCCAGGCCTTCGTCCCGGCTGTGGTGAAGGGCGACAAGCGCATCATCGTGGTCGACGGGGAAGCGGTCGGGGCCATCAACCGTGTTCCGGCCAAAGGCCAGATCCGCTCCAACCTGGCGGTCGGCGGGGCCGCCCAGCCGGTCGAGCTGACGGACCGCGACCGCGAGATCGTCGCCGCCGTCGGGCCGGAGCTGAGGAAGCGCGGCCTGCTTTTCGTCGGGCTGGACGTCATCGGCGGCTATCTTACCGAGATCAACGTCACCTCACCGACCGGGGCCCAGCAGCTCAAACGCTTCGGCGGGGGCGACGCGGCGGCGGCGCTGTGGGACGTGATCGAGGCGAGGCGCCGCTAGCGGCCGAACCGGGCCCACCTCACCGCGTCGAGGTCGATCAAGGGCGCCGAGGCGCCCAGGGCGCGATCGGCGACCGCCTCCCCCAGGGCGGCGGAATGCTTGAAGCCGTGCCCCGAGCAGGCGCTGACCACCGTGACCCGGTCGCTGTCGCCCAGCCGGTCGACGACGAAACCCGCGTCCGGCGTCACCGTGTAGAGACAGGCGGCGGCCTTGATCAGGCGGTCGGAGACGGCCGGCAGGAACGGAGCAATGCAGTCGCGATGGGTCTCGGCCGCCTCGGACGGGGCGACGCTTCGATCCACGTCGCGGGGATGGGTGGCGACGCCCTGCTGTTCGGTGGCGACCTTCACGCCGCCGGACGGGCCGTCGACGGCGGGAAAGCCGTAGATGACGCGGTCCGCGACCGGCAACTCCCAGATGAAGACAGGGCAGCGGGCGGGATCGAACAGCTCGGGCCGGTCGACGGCGAACCAGTAGAGGACCTGCCGGCGCACGGTGAAAAGGCCCCGCCGCGCCGCCGGAAGCTGCTCCGGCAGCCAGGCGCCGAGGCACAGCAGGACGCGGCCCGCTTCGAAGGCCTGTCCCCCCGCCTCGACACGGACCCCGCCGCCGGTCTCCGCCAGGCTCTGCAGGCGCGCGCCCGTCCGGATCACCGCCCCGTGGCGGCGCGCCAGGGTCAGCTGCGCCTCGATGCAGGCTTCCGGCCGCAGGAACCCGGCGCCCGGTTCGTAGTAGCCGAGTTCCTCGTCGGCGACGGCGAACTGGGGGAAGCGGCGACGCATCTCGTCCGCGTCCAGCCTTTCGTGGTCGACGCCATGAAGGTCCGCCGCCTCGAGCGTGTTGCGGAAGAAGTGCGGCACATGCACCGAAGCCCGGGTCGCCGAGGACGAGATCAGCAGCATGCCGGTCGTGGTCATCAGGTCGGCGCCGGTCTCGGCCTCGATCTCGCGCCAGAGCGCGTGGCTGCGCGCAGCCAGCGGCGAATAGTGCGCGCCCTCGCCGATGGCCAGGCGGGTGATGCGCGTGTCGCCGTGCGACGAGCCCAGGGCGTGGGGCGGCGAATACTGATCCACGCCGAGCACGCGCACGCCGCGCCGGGCCAGCTGCCAGACGGCGGCCGCGCCCATGGCGCCCAGGCCGACCACGATGACGTCGAAGCGATCCATCCCCGTCAGCCTAGCAGTCCCGGCAGCGGTGGCTAAGGCGTCGCGGGCGGGGTATCGCTGTGGGCATGGCCGAGGACGACGACAAGATCATTTCGCTGGACCAGCGCCGCCGCGCCGAGCAGGCGCGCCAGAAGGCCGAGGTGGCGTCCGCGGCCGCACGCCGGCGGCAGGCGAACGGCTCGGGACCGGCGAGCTTCCGGGGGGCGGCTCCTGCGCCCCGGCCGGCCAACGCACCCGGCGGCGGCCTGCGCCGCCTCGGGCGGTTGATGGCGATCCTGGTCTACGGCGGCCTGGCGATTTCGATCGCCCTGGCCCTCGCGGGCTGGCTGCTGAAGGGCTGAGTCAGAGCCGGCCGAGCCGGCTGCCGTGCCGCGCGGTCAGGGCCAGGGTCCAGTCGTCCGGGAGGGCCTTCAGCAGGGCGGCGATGGTCTTGTACGGCGCGCCCGGCACGCAGACCGGCCGGTTGGCCTCCACGGCCTCGTAGCCCGCCACCGCGACGTCCTCGGCCTGCATCCACAGCCAGTGCGGCACCGCCTGGTTCATCGCCGCACGCGACCCGTTGACGTCGTGGAACTCGCTGAATGTGTAGCCGGGGCACAGGGCCGAGACGTGCACCCCGCGATCGCGAACCTCCAGGTGCAGCCCCTGGGAGAACTTGATCAGGAAGCTCTTGGTCGGCCCGTAGAGGGTGTCGCCCCCCGTCGCCGGCAGCAGACCCGCCACCGAGGCCACATTGATGATTCGCCCGAAGCGGCGCTCCAGCATGTCCGGCAGCACCCGGTGGGCCAGCTCGACGGGCGCCTCCAGCAGCACCTGCAGGAAGGCGCGGTGATCGGCGAAGGCCGAGGCCGCGAAGCCGTGAGTGTTGGAATAGCCGGCGTTGTTGACCAGGGCGTCGACCACCCGGCCCTGGCCCCGGATCGCCTCCAAGAGCCGTTCGGGCGCGGCGGGATCGGTGAGGTCGGCGGGAGCCACGAGGGTCTCGATCCCGTGCTGCATGCGCAGGTCGTCGGCCAGCTGGTGCAGCCGCTCGGCGCGGCGGCCGGTCAGGGCCACGTCCCAGCCGTGGGCCGCATAGACCCGCGCGAAGGCCTGGCCGATGCCGGCGGAAGCTCCGGTGATCAGGGCGAGGCGGCGCGTCACGGCCGCATCGTGGACCGTCTCGGCCCCGCTTGTCATCCCTGCCCGCCCGCCGGGAGGTCGATCTCGGCCAGCAGATCGGCCACGCTGATGAGCGAGAGCCGCGCCGTGGCCGCCTCGTCGGCCGCCGCAATGGCCCGGCCCACCACGCGCGGAATGCGCTCGCCCACCGGACAGCCGCGGGCGCCCGGCGGCGGCGCGCCGAGGTGGGCGCAGCCGTGCACCGCCTTCAACACACGGTCGAGGGTGATGGCCGCCGGGTCCAGCGCCAGCCAGGCCCCGCCGCCCGAGCCGGAACGGGTCTGCACCAGCCCCGCCTTGGCCAGCAGCGCCGTCACCCGCCGCACCACCACCGGATTGGTCGGCATGGAGGCGGCGAGGTCCGCGCTCGGCACGGCCCCGCCCGCCGCCCGCGCCCCATGATGGGCGAGGTAGACCAGGGCGTGCACGGCCACCGGAAAACGCTGGCTTTCGCTCATGCAATAAACGTAAGCACAGGCAGGGCGTCTTGATAGTCCCGCTCGGCGCGCCGGGGTGGCCGATTGAACCCCGGGCCGAAAGGGCGTAACAGCCGCGCCCGATCAGCAGGGACGGCGACGGTTCGCCGGGCCCGGAGGGATTGAATGTCTGGGGAAGTCCCCGGCGCCGAGGACTCCTCCCCGAGTTCAGCGCCACAGGCGGCCGCCGCGGCCCCCGAAACCACTTCCGCCGCCACCAGCGCGGGCGCCCACGGGGCCGCCGCAGGGAACGGCCATGGCCACGGCCACGGCGGACCGCTCAGCGCCAAGGCCTTCCTTGGCCTGGCCGTCGGCTCGGTCGGGGTGGTCTTCGGCGACATCGGGACCAGCCCGCTCTACGCGATGCGCGAGGCGCTGCACCACGCCCGCGGGGGTGCGCATGAACTGGCCATCCTGGGCGTCATCAGCCTGGTCTTCTGGGCGCTCCTGCTGATCGTCACGGTCAAGTACGTGATCTTCCTCATGCGCGCCGACAACAAGGGCGAAGGCGGCACCCTGGTGTTGATGGCCCTGGCCCAGCACGCGCTCGGCCGCCGCTCGGCGGTGGTCTTCTTCCTCGGCATGATCGGCGCGGCCCTGTTCTACGGCGACGGCATCATCACGCCGGCCATGTCGGTGCTGTCGGCCGTCGAAGGCGTCAAGGACGCGCCGGGCGTGCCCGAGAGCTTCGGCGCCTACGTGGTGCCGCTGGCGGCCGGCATCCTCGTCGCGCTGTTCGCGGTGCAGCAGAAGGGCACGGCCAGCGTGGCCAACTTCTTCGGCCCCATCACCGCCGTCTGGTTCCTGGTGCTGGCGGCGCTGGGGGTCATGCACATCCAGGAGGATCTGACGATCTTCCGCGCGCTGTCGCCGCACTACGGCGTCATGTTCCTGTGGGAGAACGGCGCCATCGGCTTCGTCATCCTGGGCAGCGTCTTCCTGGCGGTGACCGGCGCGGAGGCGCTC
The DNA here is from genome assembly GCA_019695035.1 of Caulobacteraceae bacterium. GTDB lineage: Bacteria > Pseudomonadota > Alphaproteobacteria > Caulobacterales > Caulobacteraceae > JAEZEZ01. The sequence continues at coordinate 92,250 of JAIBAU010000005.1, forward strand.
TACGCCGACATGGGCCACTTCGGCAAAGGCCCGATCCGGGCGGCCTGGGCCTTTCTGGTGCTGCCCTGCCTGACCCTGAACTACCTCGGCCAGGGCGCCATGGTGCTGGCCCATCCGGAGGCGGCCGAGAACCCCTTCTTCCGCATGATCCCCGAGTTCGCCTACTGGCCAATCCTGTTGCTGGCCATGACCGCAACCGTCATCGCCTCGCAGGCGGTGATCACCGGCGCCTTCTCCCTGACCCAGCAGGCGGTGCAGCTGGGCCTCCTGCCCCGCATCCAGATCCGCCGCACCTCCGAGACCCAGGCCGGCCAGATCTACGTGCCCCAGGTCAACACCTTCCTCATGGTGGGCGTGCTGGTGCTGCTGGTCATGTTCCGCAACTCGACCAACCTGGCCGCCGCCTACGGCATCGCCGTCACCGGCGCCATGTTCATCGACACCCTGCTGTTCTTCGTCATCATCCGCTACCTGTGGAAGCGCCCGCTGTGGCAGGCGGTTGCGGCCGTGGCCGTGTTCGGCACGATCGACGTGGTCTTCATCGGCTCGAACCTCTTGAAGATCCCCGACGGCGCCTGGATGCCGCTGGCGCTCGGCGGCCTGCTCATCGTGGTGATGTGGACCTGGACCCGCGGGGCGCAGATCCTGGCCGACAAGACCCGGCGCGAGGCGATTCCGCTCGACGACCTGATCGGCATGCTGAAGGCCCGCCCGCCCCATCGGGCGCCCGGCACGGCCATCTTCCTCACCTCGGACAATTCGACCGCGCCGGTCGCCCTGATGCACAACCTCAAGCACAACAAGGTGCTGCACGAGAAGAACGTCATCCTGACGGTGCAGACCGCCGACGTGCCGCGGGTGGCCGAGAACGATCGGGTGGTGATGGAGTCGGTGAACCCCGACTTCAAGAAGATCACCATCTCCTACGGCTTCATGGAAAGCCCGCACGTACCCAAGGCGCTCGGCATCTGCCGCAAGCAGGGGCTGAAGTTCGACATCATGTCGACGAGCTTCTTCCTCGGCCGCCGCTCGGTGGTGCCCAGCGCCCATTCCGGCATGCCGCTATGGCAGGACAACCTGTTCATCTTCCTGATGAAGAACGCCGCCAACCCGACCGACTTCTTCCACATCCCGCCGGGACGCGTGGTCGAACTGGGCGCCCAGGTGACGGTCTGAGACCGGCGGCCTAGGGCTGCACGTGACGGAAGAAGGTGACCACCGTCGTCACGGTGAGGCCGAACAGCTTGCCCACGGTGACGCCGAGCGCGGTGTCGGGGGCGACCAGGGTGTAGGTGGCCTGGCTGCGGACCTTCAGCCAGCGACCCAGCGGACCCGGGGCCGGCGCCATGAAGACCCAGCGGAAGTCGCCGCCGATCGGGTGGCCCCGACCCTCCTGCCCGGTGCGCACGTCGCGGGCGTAGAAGTGGCCCTCGTCGTCCGAGAGGATGTCCCACTCGGTGGTCTGCACCTTCCCGCTGGCGAACTCGAAGGTCATCTTCGTGCTGGCCGAGCGGGTGCCGGTCTGCCCCTGCCCGTGGCACTCGAAGCGATCCAGGGTCCGGCCCCGCGCGTCGCGCACCACGCCCCAGCCGCGCCACGGCTTCAGGAAGAAGGTGTCGGGTCGAAACAGCAGGGGTGGTTGCGGCGGCTTTTCGTCTGACATGCCCGGACCCTGAGTGGCCTACTAAGCACGTTCACCGAAACCCAGAAACGCTTTTTCCCGCGCCCGGCCGCCCCGGCTTCGCCGTAAAGCGCGCGTCCCATCCGGCTCCATGACCGATCGCCGCTCCCTCCTGCTCGGACTGTCCGGCGCCCTGCTGGCCCGCCCCGTCCTGGCCGCCCCCGAGCCGGCCTGGGACGCCCGCCTGATCGCGGCCGCCGAACGCCAGGTCGGGCGCACCCTGATCTATGATCCGGCCTACGTGCGTCTGGCCTATCCCGGCGGGGACGTGCCCCTCGTACGCGGCGTCTGCTGCGACGTGGTGGTGCGCGCCTACCGCGACGGCCTGGGCCTCGACCTGCAGAAGCTGGTGCACGAGGACATGAGCCGCCATTTCGCCGCCTATCCCCGCGCCTGGGGCCTGCGCCGCCCGGACCCGAACATCGATCACCGCCGGGTGCTCAATCTCGAGACCTTTTTCCGCCGCCAGGGCGCCAGCCTGCCGCAGGCCTCCGCCGCGGACTACCGCCCCGGCGACCTGGCCACCATGCGCCTGCCCGGGGCGCTGCCCCACATCGTGCTGGTGACCCGCCGCCGCGCCGCCTCCGGCCGGCTGCTCTGCGTCCACAACGTCGGCCGGGGCGCGCAATTGGAGGACGTGCTGGACGCCTGGCCCCGCGTCGGCCGCTTCCGCTGGACCGGCCCGGCCTGAGCCTTTCCAGTTCCGCCCAGGGGGCGAGACCGCCGTTCAACTTGCATGCCTGCCCATAGGGCCCTAACACGCCCGCGCGCTTCTCCCCCGAGCGCGGCTCCCGCCGAGGATCACCCAATTGGCCGACAAGACGTCCGTGAAGAAAGTCGTGCTCGCCTACTCCGGCGGGCTGGACACCTCGATCATCCTCAAGTGGCTGCAGACCGAGTACGGCGCGGAGGTCGTCACCTTCACGGCCGACCTGGGCCAGGGCGAGGAGCTGGAGCCCGCGCGCAAGAAGGCGCAGCTCCTCGGCATCCGGGACGAGAACATCTTCATCGAGGACCTGCGCGAGGAGTTCGTCCGCGACTACGTCTTCCCGATGTTCCGGGCCAACGCCCTCTACGAGGGCCTCTACCTGTTGGGCACCTCGATCGCCCGGCCGCTGATCGCCAAGAAGCAGGTCGAGATCGCGCGGAAGGTCGGCGCCGAAGCCGTCTGTCACGGCGCCACCGGCAAGGGCAACGACCAGGTCCGCTTCGAACTGGGCTACTACGCCCTGGAGCCCGACATCACCGTGATCGCACCCTGGCGCGAGTGGGACTTCAAGAGCCGCGAGGCCCTGCTGGACTTCGCCGAGAAGCACCAGATCCCCATCGCCAAGGACAAGCGCGGCGAGGCTCCCTTCAGCGTTGACGCCAACCTGCTGCACTCCTCCTCCGAGGGAAAGGTCTTGGAGGATCCCGACGTCGAGGCGCCCGAGTTCGTCTACCAGCGCACCATCTCGCCCGAAGCCGCTCCGGACCGGGCCACGGTCATCGAGATCGATTTCGAGAAGGGCGACGCGGTGGCCATCGACGGCGAGCGCCTTTCGCCTGCTCAACTGTTGACCCGCCTCAATCAACTCGGCCACGACAACGGCGTCGGTCGCCTCGACCTGGTCGAGAACCGCTTCGTGGGCATGAAGTCGCGCGGCGTCTACGAGACGCCCGGCGGGACCATCCTGCTGGCCGCCCACCGCGGCATCGAATCCATCACGCTCGACCGCGGCGCCGCGCACCTGAAGGACGAGCTCATGCCCCGCTACGCGGAGCTGATCTACAACGGCTTCTGGTTCGCGCCCGAGCGCGAGATGCTGCAGGCCCTGATCGACAAGTCGCAGGAGCTGGTCACCGGCCGCGTCCGCGTGAAGCTCTACAAGGGCAACGTCACCGTCATCGGCCGGGCCAGCCCCTACTCGCTCTACGACCAGGAACTGGTCACCTTCGAGGAAGGCAAGGTCGCCTACGACCAGCGCGACGCGGCCGGCTTCATCAAGCTGAATGCGCTGCGCCTGCGGGTGCAGGCCAAGCGGGACGCACGCAACAGGCGCTGACGCCTGCCGTGGTTGGCCTAGGGCCGGTCGACCGCGATCCTGAGCACCGTCGCGTTCTTGTCCTCGGCCACCCAGATCGCCCCGTCCCGGGCCACCGCCAGGCCGACGGGCGTGCCCATGGGGCGCAAGCCGGGCTTCAGGTCCCAGCCCGGCGTCAGCACGCGGCTTTCCGCGGCCGGGGCGGGGTAGGGGCGGTTCACCACCGCGCCGCCCCGATAGACTGGATAGCGCGCGCCGGGCTTCACCGCCGGCAGTCCGTCGGGGCCGACGTCGAAGGCGACGATGCGCGCGCCCGGCATGCGGTAGCCGTGCAGGCTGATCAGCAGCCGGCCCTTCAGCGAGGGAAACATCGCCCCGTCGTAGTAGAGCATGCCCAGCGGCGCGGAGTGCGGCGGCAGCAGGGTGTGCGGCCTGGCGTGCGCCGGTGAATTGCAGGGCATGAAGGTCTGGGCGGCCCAGACGGGGGCGACCATGGTGTCGTCGAAACAGTAGGGCCAGCCATAGTGCGCGCCGGCGCGCAGCACGTTCAGCTCCTCGTAGGGCCGATCCTCGCTGTCGTAGTCGATCGAGTTCTCGGCCTGCACCAGCGTGCCCGAGGCGTGCCGCGCAAGGGCGAGAGAATTGCGCAGTCCGCGCGCGAACATGGTGAAGCGCGCATCCCAGCGGCCGTTGCCGAGATAGGCGTAGCGCCGCACCCCCGCGGTGGGCTCGCCCCCCTCGCTCTCGGCGCAACGTCCGTTGGGCAGCTTGTTCGGCTTGCCGGGCGTCCCGCACTGGTCGGACGGGGCGCCGACGTTGACCAGCAGGCTCCCGTCTCCGTCGAAGATGAAGTTGGAGAGCGGGTGGCGGTTGGCGTGCAGCTTGTTGTCCGGCAGGCCGGTGACGACGTAGCTGACCGTCGCGGCGGGATTCGCCGCCAGCGGATCGAAGCGGAAGATGCGGCTCATCTCGCCGATGTAGACGGCTCCGTCCGGCCCCCGCCCCAGGCCATGCGGCATGGTCAGGCCGGACAGCAGGCGCGTCAGTTTCACCGGCTTGCCACTCTCGGCGGTCATCAGCCAGGCGGAGCCCTGCCGGTCGCCCCAGCCCCCCATGTCCACGACCAGCCAGTCCCGGGCCGAAAGCTGCAACAGGGTGCGCGGCATCTTCAGCTGACGGGCGGCGAACTGGCCGGGGGACGGTGCGGTCACCAGCCCCGCGCACAGGCCGGGCGCCATCACGATCGGAGCGCGCGGCCAGCCGTCGCAGGTCTGACGCGTGGGGGCGTAGGTCTTCTGCGCGGGCGCGGCCGGGGCCGATCCGGCCGCGGTCAGGGCGGCCAGGCCCAGGGCCAGGAACGGGGCGAGGAACGGGGCGAAACGCATGCGGGCTCCTTCTTGCGCCGGAAGCTTAACCTGCGCCGCGCCCCGCGCCAGCCGTTGTCGCCTTACCGAAGCTTAAGATGCGCCAGGCCGGGGGCTGGCCCATGCTCGCCGGGCCTGGGGAGGCCAACGAGACAAGAACCCCACACCAAGGAGGACATGCCTTGAAGCTCCACCCCGCCGCCCTCGCCGGCGTCGCCGCCATCGCCCTGCTGGCCGGCTCCACCGCCGTCGCCGCCCGCGAATCCGACCTCGGCGCCGCCGCCCGCGCCGAAGCCGCCGACGCCCGCCTGGACGAGGCGATCGACGCCCTGGTCGAAGCCATCGAGGCCCGCGCCGACGGGGTCGAGGCCGATGTCGAGGCGCGCCAGAACGCGCTCGAGGCCCTCATCGAGGCCCGGGTCGAGGCCGAGACCGCCGCCCACTTCCAGCGCGCCGCCGACCGCCGTATCCAGCTGACGGACGCGCAGGTCGCCGAGATCCGCGCCGGCGCCGCCGAGGCCGCCGAGGAGGGCCGTCGCACCGCCGAGGAGGCGCGGCGCATCGTGGCCGAGTTGCAGCCCCAGCTGGCCGAGATCCGCGCCCGGGCCGCCGAGGCTCGCGCCGCCGCCCTGGCGGCCGCCCCCACTCCGGCCGAGATCGAGGCCATTCGCGTCGAGGCGCGCCAGGCCGCCGGTGAAGGTCGGCGCGCCGCCGCGGCGGGTCGGCGCGCCGCCGACGAGGCGCGACGCGAGGTCGCCGCCCTGCAGCCGGAGATCGCCCGCCTCAAGGAACAGGCGCGCCGCCTGAAGGCGGACTGTCTGGCCGGCCGGATCGCCTGCGAGCGGCATTCGGACGGCTCGGTGACCATCCGCAGCGGCGATGGCGTCTGGTCCATCGACGAAGACGACAACTAGGCCGCGGCCGCCTTCCCTTCGGCCGGAAGCGGAAGGCGGCTTTCGCCGAAAGACCCGGACATCGGATGTGACCGGGCGGCGCCCTGCCGACGGTTGAGCCGGCGCGCGTCTGGCCCTAGAGCCTTCGCCCGTGACCCTCCCCGTCGATCCCGGCCGCTTCGGCGCCTTCGTGGCCACCATCGCCGTGCTGTCGGTGACGCCCGGGCCGGCCAATGTCTTCGCCGTGGCCACGGGCATGCAGCGCGGCAAGGCGGCGGCTCTGGTCGGGGTGCTGGGCATGAACGCCGCCACCCTGGTGTGGTTCTTGGCCGCCGCCCTCGGCCTCGGCGCCCTGGTGACGGCCTTTCCGGCGCTGTTTCGCTGGGTGGCGGTCGGCGGCGGCCTCTACGTCGCCTGGCTGGGGCTCAAGGCCCTGTCCCGCGCCTGGCGGGACAAGGTGGAGGCGGTCGAGACGGTCACCGCGGCCCGCAGCCGGCGCGGGGCTTTCGTGGATGGCTTCACGGTGCAGATCGCCAATCCCAAGGCGGTTCTGTTCTTCTCGGCCGTCCTGCCGCCCTTTCTCGACGTGGTCCGCCCCGTGCCGCCGCAGCTGGTGATGTTCGGTGCGGCCACCATCTTCTTCGACCTGCTGGCCATGAGCGCCTACGGCCTGGGCGGGGCGGCGCTCGCGCGCTTCATGAACGAGGCCCGGTTCCGGCGCGGCTTCGAGGCCTTCGTCGGCGTGCTGCTGCTGACCTCGGCCGCGCTGATCCTCTCGCGCCAGGTCCACTGAGCCCTGGCAGCACTGTCCCCTGAACGCTGCTAAAATACTGTATTCATAAAGCTTCTTGCATGATCGCCCGATCCGCGTCCAGATCATGCGGGGAGAGCGTCGATGATGACCGAGTTCGAAAGGCAGCTGCGCGGGGAACGTCTGGCGACCGCGGAAGTGATCTATTTCATGCCGGACCACCCGCTGCTGCTGCAGGCCTTCACCTGGCAGACCCAGGACCAGGCGCCGGACTATCCGCGCATCAAGGCCTTCCTCGACCACTGGCGGCGCGAGATCGAGGCGGTGATCCACTCGGTGCGCGTGAGCGTGGCTGGCGGGGTCGGACCCTCCCGGTTCCGGGAAGTGGTGGATCTGGGGCTGCTGCAGTAGGCTGGACCGGACGGAACGGCGTCCCGCCGGGCGAGTTGACTCGCCAGGCCGGGCCTCTCCGGTCATGATCCCGGCAGGGGCCAGGAGAAGCGAGATGAAACAAGTCCTTATGGCCGCTGCGGCGGGCCTGGCCCTGACCCTCGGCGCCTGTGCGACGGCCACCCCCTACCAGCCGGTCGGGGCCACCAGCGTCCGCGGCGGCTACGCCGAGGAGCGGATCTCCGGAGACCGCTGGCGGGTGACCTTCTCGGGCAATTCGGTGACCTCGCGCGATACGGTCGAGATGTACCTGCTGTACCGGGCCGCCGAGCTGTCGCTGCAGAACGGTTTCGACTGCTTCGAGGCCCAGAACCGCGCCACCGACCGCGACACCCGCTATGTCGGTTCGCCCGACCCGTTCTGGTCCGGGTCTGCCTGGGGGCCCTACTGGCGGCCCTACTGGCGCTTCTCGGCGCGGGGCGCCTGGAGCCGCTGGGATCCCTACTGGGGCGACGACTGGGACGTGCGCGAGGTGACCCGCTACGAGGCCTCGGCCGAGGTGGTCATGCGCCACGGCTGCGCGGCGGACGACCGCTACGCCTTCCGGGCCCAGGAGGTCATCGACAACCTGGGACCCCGCGTGGTGCGGCCGGGACAGCCCGACGGCCGCATGTAGGCGCGGCCGCGCGGCTCAGAACATCCGCAGCGACTTCAGGCGGCGCTTGTTGGTGTGCGCCCCCTCGGGCGCGGCGCCCTTGTTGTCCGGCACCTCGCCCTTGAAATAGAAGCGCTGCCAGGCCTCCTTGATGGTCTGGGCGTCGCCCTTGGCCAGGCGCTTGTTGAACTCGCCCCGCTGGGTCTGCCACGCCTCGAACTGGCCCTTCAGGTTCAGGTCGCTGTCCATGTTGCGCAGCACCGGCTGAACCTGGTCCATCTTCATGTGCTCCACCAGGGTGATGAAGCAGAAGGGTTCGCCTTTCTTGAAGTGCGCCCGCCCCGGCCGCGTGAAGCGCCAGTTCATGGTGAAGGGGAAGGGCAGCCAGTCCGTCTCCACCAGACCGGTCAGGGCCTGGATGCCGTCCTTGATGTGGTTGGGGGCGCCCGAGGTCCAGATGGCCCAGCCGGGCGGCGTGCGGAACAGGTAGCCGGGGTGCAGGGTCAGCACCCCGCCGGCGAAATGGCTCTGGGCGAAGTGGTGGAAGTCAGGGTGGGGCCGGTCGGGGGTGATGACGATGTCCTGCTGGTGCGGACCGCCGTTCCACTCCGCCGTGAAACCCACAGGGCAGAGGATTTCCCAGCCCGTGGTGTTGGCCATGGTCAGCGGCAGGCACTTGTACGGGTGGCGGTGGTGGTGGTTGTCCATCCACTCCCGGTCCGGCCGGCCCGGGACGATGTCCGGCGGCCGGAGGCCCATCGGGTAGCACTGCAGTTCCATCGCACGGTCCGAAACGGCTAAGAGACGGCTCACCTATCCGCGAAAGCCCCGCCCGGCTCAAGATGATCGACGCCCCCACCCCCCAGTCTTTTCCGCTCGACCGCAAGGGCTTCGAGGAATTCCTGACCCGCGCCGGCATCGCCTTCACCACCCACGAGCACGCGGCGGTGTTCCGGGTGGACGAGGGCCACGAGATCAAGGCCTCGATGCCCGGCGCCCACACCAAGAACCTGTTCCTCAAGGACAAGAAGGGCCAGCTGTGGCTGATCTCGGCGCGGCAGGACACGGTCATACCGCTGAACCGGCTGCACCCGGTCATCGGCTCGGACCGGCTGTCCTTCGGGTCGGCGGAGTTGATGTTCGAGACGCTGGGCGTGACGCCGGGATCGGTCACCGCCTTCGGACTGGTGAACGATCGCGACCGGCGGGTGCGCTTCGTGCTGGACAAGGCCCTGGACGATGCGGCCCTGGTCAATTTCCATCCGCTCACCAACACCGCCACCACCGCGATGAGCCGCGACGATTTCCGCCGCTTCCTCGCCGCCCTGGGGGTCGAACCCCTGGTGATCGACTTCTCGACCGTGGGCGCGCCGGCCGCCTAGGCCTCCGGCAGGCCCAGCACCCCCAGCGCGGCCCGGGTCAGGCTGTCGATCAGCGGCCGTTCCGCGAAACGCAGCGAGCCGTTGCGGGCGTCCCCGCGCAGGGCCGCGTCGTTGGCCCCCACCGCGATCAGCCAGACGGCGAAGGCGGTGCGGCGGCGGGCTTCGTCCGGCGCACAGCCGGCCCGGGCCAGGTCCGGGCCGACCAGGGTGAGCAGGGTCGCCGCGGCGTGGTCCGCCAGGTCGCCCCGGCGACGGGCGTAGGCGCCGCCGCCCCCGCCTCCGGCCAGCCAGGCCTGCACCGCCTGCAGCACGGCCCGGCGGTCGCGGTAGTGCGCCACCCGCTGACCCACATAGGCCCGCACCCGGCCGGCGGCGGTCCCGTCCGAGGCCGCCGCCAGGGCGTCGGCGTCGATCGCCGCCCGGCCGCGCTCGAAGGACTGGTCGAAGAAGGCTTCCAGGAAGGCCGCCTTGTCCGGGAAACGGCCGTAGAAGGCGCCGACGCTCACCCCCGCCTCGGCGACGATCCCGGCCACGGTCGCGCCCGCGAAGCCGTCGCGCACAAAGACCCGCTCCGCCGCCTCGAACAGCCGCTCCAGGGTGCGCCGGCTGCGCGCCTGCAGGGGCGGGCTGGCCCGCGGCGCCGCCGCCCCCTCCGCCCCGCCCAGTCCGCCCGGGCCGATGCGCCCGCCGAAATCCACCACCGACATGGGTTCAGAATCCGAATTTGCATTCGTATTGATCGACGATCCGCCCGGAGCGTCAAGCCCGACGCGTGTTCCCCGGCGTTTCGGGCCGGCAGCGGGCGTCGCAGGCGGGCGCCCGTTGCGCCGGCCGCCCGCGGCGACCATCTTGTGCCCCGTGCGTTTCGCACCCGAGTTCCTCAGACGAAAGCCGACCCGCCCATGCTTGGAGACGCCTCCTCCGTTCCCGCCGAAGCCCTGGTCATCGAGGGGTCCGACGCAACCTTCATGAAGGACGTGGTCGAGGCGTCGAAGACGCAGCCCGTCATCGTCGACTTCTGGGCCACCTGGTGCGGCCCCTGCAAGACGCTGGGCCCCATGCTGGAGCGCCAGGTCGCCGCCGCCGGCGGGGCCGTGAAGCTGGTCAAGATCGACGTCGACCGGAACCCCGCCTACGCCGGCCAGCTGCGCGTGCAGTCGATCCCCACCGTCTACGCCTTCGTCAACGGCCAGCCGGTGGACGGCTTCCAGGGCGCCATCCCCGAGAGCGAGATCAAGAAGTTCATCGACCGCGTCTCCGGCCCGCCGGAGCCCAGCGAGGTCGACCGGCTCGTCGAGCTGGGGACCGAGAGCCTGGCGGTCTCGGACTGGGGCGGCGCGGCCCAGGCCTTCGCCCAGGCCCTGCAGATGGAGCCCCAGAACGTGAAGGCCCTGGCGGGCCTGGCGCGGGTGCATATCGAGGGCGGCGACCTCGACCAGGCCCGGCAGATCGCCGCCATGGCCCCCGCCGACTCTCGCGAGCCCGAGCTCCTCTCGGTCCGCTCGGCGCTGGAGCTGGCGGCCAACGCCCCGCCGCCGTCCGAGCTGGACCAGATGCTGGCCCGGGTGCGCGAAGCCCCCGGCGACCACGACGCCCGCTTCGAGCTCGCCAACGCCCTGGCCGCCCAGAACCGCCTGGACGAGGCCGCTGACCAGCTGCTGACCATCGTCGAGAGCGATCTCGAATGGAACGACCAGGCGGCGCGAAAGCAGCTCCTCAAGGTGTTCGAAGCGGCCGGACCGATGTCGGAGACAGCCCGCAACGGCCGCCGCCGGCTCTCGTCCCTGCTGTTCTCCTAGGCGCTCCGCGCATGGCGCCGGTCTGATGGCCCAGGGTTACGTCCACGTCAGCGACCTGCCGCAGGTGATCCCCGTATTTCCCCTGGACGGGGCCCTGCTGCTGCCGCGCGGCCAGCTGCCGCTGAACATCTTCGAGCCGCGCTACCTGAACATGATCGATGACGTCATGGCCGGGGACCGCATCGTCGGCATGATCCAGACCGTGGGCGGAACGCGCGCCCGCCCGCTGCTAGCCCCGGTCGGCTGCGCCGGGCGCGTCACCAGCTACGCCGAGACCTCGGACGGCCGCTACCTGATCACCCTGACCGGCGTGATCCGCTTCCACACCGGCGACGAGCTGCCCACCCGCACCCCCTACCGCCAGGTGCGCGCCGACTATTCCGCCTTCGCCGCCGACCTGGAGGCGCCGGACGAGGCCCTCGACTTCGCCCGCGATCCCATGCTGGACGCCCTGCGCGCCTACCTTCACCGCCACCAGCTGGACGTGGACTGGGAGACCGCGCGCGAGGCGCCCCAGGAGGCCCTGGTGAACAGCCTGTCCATGGCCCTGCCCTTCGAGGCCGGCGCCAAGCAGGCCCTGCTGGAGGCGCCGGACCTCGCCGCCCGCGCCCGCACCCTCACCGCCCTCCTGGCCATCGACGCCGCCGGCCATGACGACGAGACCCCGCCATCCGTGCAATAGATCGCGCCATGACCGAGAAGCCCGCCGCCCCGCCCGCCAATTCCGTCGACCCGCGCCTCCTGGAGGTGCTGGTCTGTCCCGTCACCCACGGCCCGCTGGACTACGACCGCAAGGCCCAGGAGCTGGTGAGCAGGAAGGCCAGGCTCGCCTACCCGATCCGCGACGGCGTGCCGATCATGCTGCCGGAGGAGGCGCGCAAGCTGTAGGCCGCCCTGCTCCGCCCCCCGCGGAGAGGGGCTAGAGCGCCTCGCCCCGGAGCAGTTTCGGCAGATCCCCGACCGCCCCGCCGGCCTCGGTCATGAAGAAGCGCCGCGCCGGGGCGATGCGGTTGACCACGCCGAGTCCCACGCCCCGCGCGGCGCGCAGCAGCGGGTTGTCGTTCGAGAACAGGTGCACGAAGGCGTCGGTGGCCAGGGCCACGGTGGTGTTGTCGAAGCGCCGCCAGGCCGCATAGCGCTCGAGGACGGCCTCCGACCCGATGTCCTCGCCGAGCCGGCTCGCGTCGGCCAGCACCTCGGCCAGGGCGGCCGCGTCCTTCAGGCCCAGGTTCAGCCCCTGGCCCGCGATGGGATGGATGGCGTGGGCGGCGTCCCCCAGCAGGGCCAGCCGCGGCGCCGTCATCCGGTCGGCCAGGGACAGCGACAGGGGATAGACGAAGCGCGGTCCGGTCACCTCGACCCGGCCCAGGAAATCCCCGAAACGGCGCATCAGGTGGGCTGCGAAGGCCTCGTCGGACGCGGTGCGCAGGGCCGCCGCGCGGTCCTTGGGCTCGGTCCAGACCAGCGATGCGCGCGCGCCGTTCAGGGGCAGGATGGCGAAGGGCCCGCCGGGCAGGAAGTACTCGTGCGCCACATTGCCGTGGTCCTGGGCCATGCGCACGGTCGCCACCACGCCGCACTGGCCATAGTCCCAGCCCGAGACGCCGATCCCCGCCGCCTGGCGCAGGGCGCTGAACTTCCCGTCGGCGGCGATCACCACCGCCGCCTCGATGGTCTGCCCGTCCGACAGCGCCACCTGCGAGGCGCCCGGTCCGGCCTCGGCCGAGAGCACCTTCACCGGCGCATGCACGGCGATCAGCGGCTCGGCCTCCACCGCCTGCGACAGCGCCATGCGCGTGTAGCGGTTCTCCATCATCCAGCCCATCGGCTCGCCGTCCGAGCGGTCGGCGATCTCGTCGGCGTCGAAGCGCAGGAAGAAGGGCGAGGCCGTGCCGGAGGCGGCTCCGGGCGTGCGGCCGTCGGTGACCAGGATGTGGTCGATGCGGCAGGCGTGCGGCTCCAGCATCTCGGCCATGCCCAGCACCTTCCACTGCCGGAAGGTCGACCAGGCGATGGCCGAGGCGCGACCGTCGAAGGTCGGCTCCAGCTGGGTTTCGAAGGGCAGGGGATCGACCAGGGCGACCCGCAGTCCGGCGTGGGCGCAGGCCAGGGCCGCGGTGGCGCCCGCCATGCCGGCGCCCGCGATCAGGACGTCTGTGCGCGAAATCTTCATCGGAACTGCTCAATGGACCCGCGCGGCTCTGCTCGCAAGGGCGGGAGAAACGTCCGGACTTCAGCCGGGACAGACGCCGATGACCCTCGCCCTTCCGACCCTCCGCCTCCCCGCCCTCCGCCTGCCTGTCCTGCGTCTTCCGGACGCACGCCGGACGCATCGGGATCGCGCCCCCAACCCGCTCAGGACCGCGGCCCGGCTGCTGGCGGTCGGAGCCGCGACGGCCTTCCTGGCCCTGGTCGTGTGGTCCGTCGGACCGGGCAATCTCGTGGACGCCCTGGTCGAGGAGGCGCGCCGCAGCGCGTCGGTCTTCATCGCCCTCCTGGGCGGTGTGATCGGCCTGGCGCTGGCCGCCAGCGCGATCGCGCTCCTGCGTGGCCGGCCAGGCTGGTCGATGGGAATCGCCGTCGTCCCGCTCGTGGGCCTCCTGGTGATGCTGGTGAGCTGACGCCGGGCGGCGTCCGCGGCGCACGCGGGCCGGCATCCTAAACGACCCCTTAACCCTCCTCGGCCACACCATCGGCGTTTGGTTTTCGGTGGGGAGCTAAGGCCCATGACAGGCGTTGCGGCGGCGGTCGGAGCCCGGATCTACGAGACGGCGCGCTGGACGTGGTCGGCGCCCTGGTTCGCGCGCTTCCGCGGCGGGGTTTGCGCCGTGGTCGGGCTGGGCCTGGTCATCGCCTTCCTCAGCTACAATCCGGCCGATCCCTCCTTCAACGCCGTCTCCGATCGGACGCCCGCCAACTGGCTGGGCGAAGGCGGCGCCTTCTGGGCCGACCTGCTGGTCCAGTCCCTGGGCCTGACCGCCTGGCTGGCGGCCGGCTTCATGGTCTTCTTCGGCATCCGCCGGGCCGCCGGGGCCGATCCCGAGGCCGGGCGCCCCAACCAGCGCCTGCGGGTGCTGGCCTCGTTCGGCGGGGTGCTGATGCTGGCCGGGGGCCTCTCCGCCCTGACCCCGCCCAAGGCCTGGCCGCTGGCCAAGGGGCTGGGGGGCTTCTGGGGCGCGGGCCTGCACGACGCCGTGACCGGCTTCTTCCGCTTCCTGCACGCGCCGGGCGCCGGGATCATCGCCGCGATCCTGCTGCTGGCCGGCGCGCTCGCCCTGCTGGCCTGGTCGATCCGTCTGGGGTCGGGCGAGTTCGTCCGGGCCTGGGCCTGGATCAGCGCCGGACGGGCCCCGCCTGTCCCCGCCGGCGCCCCCGCCTCGGTGGCCCGCCGCGCCAGGGTCAAGGCGCGCGCCAAGGCCGCGCCGCGCCGCCTGGAGCTGGCCGACGACGACGCGCCGCCCTTCGACGTCGACGAGGGTCCCGAGATTCCGGTCGGCCCCGAGCCCCGGGTCATGGACGTGAAGACCCCCCGGCCCTCCAAGCGCGAAGGGCGCGAGAACCAGGCCGCCTTCGACTTCGTGCAGCAGCCCGGCTTCAAGCTGCCCGAGCTGAACATGCTGGCCAAGCCCAAGGTCCGTTCGGCCGCCATCGACGAGGCGGCCCTGCGCCAGAACGCCCGCCTGCTGGAGAACGTCCTGGCCGAGTTCGGCGTGCGCGGGACCATCGACCAGATCCGCCCCGGTCCGGTGGTCACCCTCTACGAGCTGGCCCCCGCGCCGGGCGTCAAGCACGCCCGCGTCGTGGCCCTCTCCGACGACATCGCCCGCTCCATGTCGGTCGCCGCCTGCCGCGTCTCGGTGGTTTCGGGCCGCAACGCCATCGGCATCGAACTGCCCAACCACAAGCGCGAGACCGTGTTCCTGCGCGACCTGCTCAGCTCCGCCGAGTTCGAGAAGGCCTCCAACACCCTGCCCATCGCGCTGGGCGAGACCATCGGCGGCGAGCCCTATGTCGCCGACCTGGCCCGCATGCCCCACCTGCTGATCGCCGGCACCACCGGCTCGGGCAAGTCGGTCGGGGTCAACGCCATGATCCTGTCGATCCTCTATCGCCTGCCGCCCGAGCAGTGCCGCTTCATCATGATCGACCCCAAGATGCTGGAGCTGTCGATCTACGACGGCATCCCGCACCTGCTGGCCCCGGTCGTCACCGACCCCAAGAAGGCGGTGGTGGCGCTGAAGTGGACCGTGCGCGAGATGGAGGACCGCTACCGCCGCATGTCCAAGATCGGCGTGCGCAACGTGGCCTCCTACAACGAGCGGGCCCGCGAGGCCCTGGCCCGGGGCGAGCACTTTGAACGAACGGTGCAAACCGGGTTCGACGACGCCGGCCGGCCCGTCTACGAGAGCGAGAAGATCCGTCCCGAGCCCATGCCCTACCTGGTGGTGGTGGTGGACGAGGTGGCCGACCTGATGATGGTCGCGGGCAAGGACATCGAGGGCGCGGTGCAGCGGCTGGCGCAGATGGCGCGCGCGGCCGGCATCCACCTGATCATGGCCACCCAGCGCCCGTCGGTGGACGTCATCACCGGCACCATCAAGGCCAACTTCCCGACCCGCATCTCCTTCCAGGTCACCAGCAAGATCGACAGCCGCACCATCCTCGGGGAACAGGGCGCCGAGCAGCTGCTGGGCCAGGGCGACATGCTCTACATGGCCGGCGGCGGCCGCATCACCCGCCTGCACGGCCCCTTCGTCTCCGACGCCGAGGTCGAGGCCGTGGCCGGCTTCCTGCGCCTGCAGGGCGAGCCGCAGTACCTCGAGGACGTAACCGACGGCGGCGACGAGGAGGACGCGGGCGAAGCCTGGGGCGAGGGCGGCGGCTCCGGCGACGACCTCTACGACCGCGCCGTGGCCGTGGTCATCCGCGACCGCAAGGCCTCCACCAGCTACGTCCAGCGCCGCCTGCAGATCGGCTACAACCGCGCCGCCTCCCTGATCGAGCGCATGGAGCAGGAAGGGGTCGTCGGGCCCGCCAACCATGCCGGAAAGCGTGACATCCTGGTGGGCGGCGGCCAGGCGGCCTAGCGCCAGCGGAGCCTTCTCCCGCGACCTCGCCCCACCTTGCCCGCACGGCTCAGGTGGCGTAACGCGGCCGCATGGCTGATCTTCCCCCCCAGAACGAACTGGAACAGGCGCTGGCCGACGGTCGCGAGGGCCGGCTGCCCATGCCGGACTTCCTCAAGCTGCTGCTGCGCTCCCCCCTCTATGTGCTGTCGGGCTCCGAGCCCAAGGAAGACGGCTCGGGCTTCGAGCCGCTGATCTATCCGCACCCCGAGGAGGGCGATCCCATGATCGCCTGCTATTCCTCGCCCCAGCGCATCGGCGAAGCGGCCCGCAAGGCGCCCTTCATGTTCCAGGTCATCTGCGGCGAGTTCCTCGAGCGCCTGCCGGAGACCACCATCGGCGTGGTCATCAACCCCGGCGACGAACAGGGCTTCGAACTGCGCTCGCCGGCCATCCAGAGCCTGGTCCAGGCCATCAAGGCGCGCCGCACCAACTGATCGCCCCGGACGGGGCCTCGGCCGCCCGCCTTGACAGCCCCGGGTCCGGGCGCTGCAGTCCGCGCGAAAACCGGCTTTCCCTGTCGCCGTCGCGATGGATCGACCGGGCGGGGACGGATCATGGCCAAGGTTCTGGTGACGGGCGGCTCGGGCTTCATCGGCGGGCATGTCGTGAAGTCGCTGCTGGAGGCCGGCCACGACGTGGTCGCCACCATCCGCAATCCCGACCGCGAGGCCGACGTGCGCACCACCCTGGGGGTCGCCGGTTGCCCGCGCCTGAACCATCTCAGCTTCGCCATCGCCGACCTCGAGAAGGACGCCGGCTGGGCCGAGGCGGCGGCGGGCTGCGAGTTCGTGCACCACGTCGCCTCACCGTTTCCGCTGGGCAGCCCTTCGGACGAGCAGAAGCTGATCCGCCCCGCGGTCGAGGGCACCCTGCGGGCCCTGAAGGCGGCGCGCGACGCCGGCGCCAGGCGCACCATCGTGACCTCTTCCTTCGCCGCCGTCGGCTACGGCCATCCCGAACGGCGAGAGCCCTTCACCGAGACGGACTGGACCAATCCGGACTCGCCCGACAGCCAGGCCTACATCCGCTCCAAGTACTTCGCCGAGAAGGCGGCGTGGGACTTCGTGGCGCGCGAGGGCGGGGCCATGGAGCTGTCGGTGGTCAACCCCGTCGGCGTCTTCGGCCCGGCGCTGAACAGCGACCTGTCCAGTTCGGTGGGGGTGGTCAAGGCCCTGCTGAACGGCCAGATGCCGGCTGTGCCGAGGCTCTATTTCGGGGTGGTCGACGTGCGCGACGTCGCCGACCTGCACCTGCGCTGCATGACCGACCCGAAGGCGAAGGGGGAGCGCTTCCTGGCCGTGGCCGGCCGGGTCATGTCGGTGCACGAGGTGGCCACGGTGCTGCGGGCCCGGCTGGGCGCACGGGCCGCCCGGGTCCCGGCCCGGGAGACGCCCGACTGGCTGATCCGGATCGCGGCCCTGTTCAGCAAGCAGGCGCGCGGCGTGGTCCCGGGGCTCGGCCGCCGGCGGACCATGGTCGCCGACAAGGCGCGCCGGCTGCTCGGCTGGTCCCCGCGTTCGAACGAGGAGGCGATCGTGTCCAGCGCCGAGAGCCTGATCGCGCTCGGCCTCGTCGACTGAGGCCCGCAACCCCCGGCTTCACCGGACGTTCACACCGCCGCCGGAATTCCGCCGCGCCCGCCCGCTAGGACGGCCGTGCGTCGCCTCCGCCCCGGCGCTATAGGAGTCCGCATGACCCGTCTGAAGAGCCTGCTGGCCGCCGTCGCCCTGGGCGCGACCGCCCTGACCGCGACCGTCGCCCTGTCCCAGCCCGCCGCCCGCCAGCGCGTGGCCGCGCCGCGCGCGCCGCTGTCGGCCGAGGACAAGGCCCTGGTCGACAAGGCCGCCGCCTACCTGCAGGGCCTCACCTCGGCGAAGGGCGAGTTCATCCAGACCGACGCGCGCGGCCGCACCTCGCGGGGGACCTTCTACCTGCAGCGCCCCGGCAAGGCGCGGTTCGAGTACGCTCCGCCCTCCGGCCTGCTGATTGTCGCCGACGGCTCCAACGTGAACGTGCAGGACCGGCGGCTGAAGACCTTCGACCGCTATCCCCTGGGCTCCACCCCGCTGACCCTGTTCCTGTCGCGAAAGATCCGCCTGTCCGAGGGCGTGGAGGTGACGCGGGTGCTGCGCTCGGCCGATGGCTTCCAGCTTTTCGCCCGGGACGGGAAACGGCAGGCGGAGGGATCGATCATTCTCGCCTTTGCGGGGAATCCGATGCGGCTGACCGAGTGGACCATCACCGACGCCCAGGGCGGCCGCACGCGCGTGCAGCTGACCTCGCTGGCCCCGGCCAGCGGCCTGTCGCCGAGCCTGTTCGTGCTGCGCGATCCGAATCGCCGGCCCGAGCGCTCGTGACGTGACAGCCACGGGCAACTATTTTCCCCAAGTCGTTTGACTTATTTTTCTGATCGTGTGATTTTGAACACAGGCAGGGACGGCGGTCCCTGGCCTCCCTTGCCGGACCCTATCCCCTCCCGGCAGCGGCGTGAGAGACGATCTGCCGGCCGGCTCGAACCTCCCGAGCCGGCCGTTTTTTATCCGGCTCAAGGCGCCGGGAAAGCTGTCGGACCGACCGGATAAGGGGTTAGTCCTGCCGCCATGCGTCTCCGAATCGCCACCTGGAACGTCAATTCCGTTCGCCTGCGCGTGGAGCAGGTCGCCCGCTTCGTCCGCGAGCAGGCGCCCGACGTGCTCTGCCTGCAGGAGATCAAGTGCCAGGCCGGCCAGTTCCCCGGCCAGGCCTTTGCAGACATGGGTTTGCCGCACCTGCGCATCGCCGGCCAGAAGGGCTGGCACGGCGTCGCCATCGCCTCCCGACTGCCGATCGAGGACGCCCCGCCCATCGAGGCCTGCCGCAACGGCCACGCCCGCTGCGTTTCCGGGACCGTCGCCGGCGTCGAGATCCAGAACTTCTACATCCCCGCCGGCGGCGACACGCCGGACCGGCAAGCTAATGAAAAGTTTGATCATAAGCTGGATTTCTACGAGCGCCTGACGGCCGAGACCGCCCGCCGCGACCCGCGCGCGCCCCTGGTCATCGCCGGCGATCTCAACGTCGCGCCCGGCGAATTCGACGTCTGGAACCACCGCTACATGTCCCGGGTCGTCAGCCACACTCCGGTCGAGGTCGAGGCTTTCAGCAAATTGATGAACTCGATCAATCTGATGGACGTCGTCCGCGAGGCCGCCCCGGAACCCGAGAAGCTGGCCAGCTGGTGGAGCTACCGCGCCCAGGACTTCCGCAAGTCCAACCGCGGCCTGCGCCTCGACCACCTGCTGCTCTCGCCCGGCCTGCGCGAAGCGGCCCTGCGCCAGGGGGCGCCGGCGGCCCGCATCCACGACGACGTGCGCGCCTGGGAGCGCCCCTCCGACCATGCCCCGGTCAGCGTGGACCTCGGCCTCTGAAGCGTCGCGGAACCTCCATGACGGGCCCTCTTGAGCCCGGGGCCGACGGTGACCACATACCGCCCATGAACCATCTGAAAACCTTTGCCCTGCTGGCTTTCCTGACCGCGATCTTCGGCGTCGTCGGCTATTGGATCGGCGGCGTCGCCGGCATGCTGATCGCCCTGGTCGTCGCCGCCGCCATGAACCTCGGCGCCTACTGGAACGCTGACCGGATCGTGCTGTCCATGTACCGCGCCCAGCCGGTGGACGAGAGCCATCCCGACCCCGCCGTGCGCCGCTACGTCTCCGACATCCGCATCCTGGCCGAGCGCGCCGGCCTGCCGGTCCCCAAGGCCTACGTGATCGACGAGGACCAGCCGAACGCTTTCGCCACTGGCCGGGATCCGGACCACGCCGCCGTGGCCGCCACGCGCGGCCTCCTCGCGTTGCTCAGCCCTGCCGAGGTGCGCGGCGTCATGGCCCACGAACTGGCGCACGTGAAGAACCGCGACACCCTGACCATGACCATCACCGCCACCCTCGCGGGGGCCATCGGCGCCCTGGCGAACTTCGCCATGTTCTTCGGCGGAGGCCGGGATTCCGAGGGGCGCGGCGGCGGCCTCGTCGGCGGCCTGCTGGTGATGCTGCTGGCGCCCATGGCCGCCGGCCTTGTGCAGATGGCGATCAGCCGGTCGCGCGAGTACGAGGCCGATCGCGTCGGCGCCGAGATCGCCGAGGATCCGGAAGCCCTGGCCTCGGCGCTGCAGAAGATCGAGGCCTATGCCCGCCGCCTGCCCAATGTCGACGCCCGCCGCAACCCGGCGACCGCTCACCTCTTCATCATCAATCCGCTGGCGGGAGGTGGCCGTGACAACCTGTTCTCGACCCACCCCTCCACGGGCAATCGGGTCCGAGCCCTCATGGAGCTGGGCGCGCGGATGGGTCTGTCTCCACGGGCGCGGGGCTCCGCCGTCCCGGTTACGGCCGCGCCGGACCGGCAAGCCGGCCCCTGGGGCTAGAAGTCGACCGCCAGCCCCTTGCGTTCCCAGTCCCCGTAGCGCGTCGGCTCGGGACCCTTCGGCCCGCCCTCCTCGGGCGGCAATGCCTCGGCCGCGGCCTGGCGGGCGGCGGCTTCCTCGAGCGCGCGCCGGGCGGCCGGGGTCAGGGCCTTGCCGCGGGCGGCGTTGGGGGGAAGGTCGGTCATGAGGGGCAGATAGCGCCGCCGCCGTCGGCCCTCAAGGGTGTCAGACGAAACGGCGGTTCAACTGGTTGACGAGCGCCGTCAGCCGCGCGTCCTCGTCAGCGTCGATGGCGCGGCGGAGTTCGGGAAACAGCGTCTCCTCCTCGCGGCGTGCCTGGGTTTCGAACGCGCGCAGGAGCGTCCCCAGCTGCGGCCTCCAGGTTTCCTCGTCCACCGGCGTGCGTTCGAGGTCGAATACCGCGGCCTTGATGTCGGCGTGGCCCCCACACAATTGGGCCGCAGCCTCAGCCAGGTCATTGAAGCGGAGCGCCGGATAGATGATCGCCTCCTCCCAAAGGGCGTGCCGCGCGAAAGCGTCGCGGGCGCGGCCAAACAACATGGCGCGGCGGGCGCGTGCGGCGGGCTTGGCAGCCTGGGCGCGCTCCAGCAGGTCAAGGATGATCAGGTGGTCCGCCTTGGCGATGTCCAGCCAGTGACCGGCGAGAGGTTCGGCCGCCTTGGCCAGCCCCCGCGCGCTGGCCCGCGCCGCCAGTCCCGTCAGCAAGCCGACGCCGGCGGCGACGGCTGCGAGCGCGGCGCGGTTTCCGGCAAGGGGCGGAAGGTCATCTGTGGAGGAGCGCATGGGTTCACCGGAGTCCGGGGGCTAAATCCCTCACCAGCGTTGCGGTTCCTTCAGGCAGGACGGCGCGCGAAGTTCGGCGGCGGCCTTGCCCCGTCGCCGGAAATCCCCCACTGACCCGGCGATGAACCAAGTCGCCGCAGAGCCCCCCGCCGCCAGTGACCCTGGCCTGCCCGCGCGACAGGCGGCGATGCAACTGGTGCATGCGGCCACGGCCCGGCGCGGCGGTCTGGACGAAGCGCTCAACCTGCCCGCCTTCCGCAGGCTGTCCGTGCAGGAGCGGGCCTTCGCCCGCGCCCTGGCCATGGCGGTCCTGCGCAACCATGGCCGTATCGAGCGCGCCCTGGCTCAGAGACTGCAGAAGCGCCCCGGCGCCGCGGTGATCGATTTGCTGAGGCTGGGTCTGGCCCAGATCTACGCCCTTGACGTGCCGGACTTCGCCGCCGTCGCCACGACGGTGAAACTGGCCGAGCGCGACAGCGCCACCCGCCCGTTCAAGGGACTGATCAACGCCGTGCTGCGCGGCCTGATCCGCGAGCCGGCCAAGGCGGTTCCCTCTGCCGCGAACGCTCCCGACTGGCTCTATCAGCGCTGGAAGGCGAACTATGGCGAGGCGGCCGAGGCGATCGCCGCCGCCATACCCGACGAGCCGCCCACCGACCTTACGCCGCGGACGGACGCGGACGCCGACGCCCTGGCGGCCGACCTGGACGCCGAGGTCCTGCCGGGACCATCCCTGCGCACCCGCCGCAAGGGCGACATCGCGGCCTGGCCCGCCTTCGACGAAGGCCGCTGGTGGGTGCAGGACGCCGCCGCCGCCATTCCCGCCCGCCTGCTCGAGCCGCAAGCCGGGCAGTCCGTTCTCGACATGTGCGCCGCTCCGGGCGGCAAGACGTTGCAGCTGGCCGCCGCCGGCGCCGTCGTCACCGCCACCGACCGCTCGGCCGGTCGCCTCAAGCGGCTGGCGGAGAACCTCGCGCGGACGGGCCTGGCCGCCGAGGTCATCGCGGCGGACGCCGAGACCTGGGAGGACCCGCGGACGTTCGACGCCGTCCTGCTGGACGCGCCCTGCACCTCGACAGGGACCTTCCGGCGCAATCCGGACGTCCTCTGGGCCACGCGCCCGGCTGACATCGGCAAGCTGGCCGACGTCCAGCATCGCCTTCTCGACGCAGCCGCCGCCCGGGTGAAACCAGGTGGCCGTCTGGTCTACTGCGTCTGTTCCCTGGAGCGCGAGGAGGGAGAGACCCAGGCCATCGCCTTCCTGCGGCGACGCCCCGAGTTCTCCACCCTGGCGGTGCGGCCGGGGGAGGCCGGCGCCCCGGAGACCGCCGTCACGCCCGAGGGCTGGCTCCGCATCCTGCCCTCCCACCGCGAGTCAGCGGGCGGGATGGACGGCTTCTTCGCCGCCCGGTTCGTCCGCTCGGCCTAGGCACTGTCCGTCGCGGAGGCCGGCGATCACAAACCGTTGGTCGTCCTCACGGCGCACAAGCCTTGCCCCGTCGCGGCCTAGACCGTAAGCGAAGGCATGCCCGCCGCGCCCCTGATCTGTCCGTCGATCCTGGCCAGCGACTTCGCCCGTCTGGGCGAGGAGGTCGCCGCCATCGAAGCCGCGGGCGCCGACTGGGTTCACGTGGACGTCATGGACGGCCACTTCGTGCCCAACATCACCATCGGCCCCGAGATCGTGAAGGCGCTGCGGCCCCATGCGCGCATCCCGTTTGATGTCCACCTCATGGTCGCCCCGGTGGACCCCTGGCTGGAGGCCTACAGGGAAGCAGGCGCGGACTACCTGACCGTACATCCCGAGAGCGGTCCGCATCTGCACCGCACCCTTCGACGCATCCGCGAACTGGGAGCCAGGGCCGGAGTCGTGCTCAACCCCGGGACCCCGCTTTCCGTGCTCGAGTGGGTCGTCGAGGATATCGACCTGTTGCTGCTCATGTCCGTGAACCCGGGGTTCGGCGGCCAGAGTTTCATCCCCTCCACCCTGCGCAAGTGCGAACAGGCCCGGGCCATGCTGGACCGCATCGGCTCGCCCGCAGTCCTCCAGATCGACGGCGGCGTGAAGGCCGAGAACGCCGCCGCTTGCGTTTCCGCCGGCGCCACGGCCCTGGTCGCCGGCACCGCCGTCTTCAAGGGCGGCCCGGACGCCTATGCCGCCAATATCGCCGCCCTGAAGGGGGCGTAGGCGCATCGTGACCGGGCCGGCCAGCGAAGACGAAAAGCCCCTGCTCGGCCGTTCGCCCGTGCGCTGGCCGCGCATGTTGTGGCTGCAGGCCCTGGGCAAACTCGCCGCCCGTCAGGGCATGATCGAGGGCTTCGGCGCGCCTGGGTACACCATGACCCTGTCCTGGCCGAGGACCGAAGGCTTCGCCGCCGGCGCCCGGGATTTCCGCCCAGTGGACCCCGGCGTGGGCCGCGCCGCCCTGGGCGGGCGGTTTGTCTTCGCGGGGGCCATGATGGACGCCCCCAAGCCGGCGGACCCCTGGAACCGGCCCAGTCCAAACCGGGCCTTCGCCATCGAGTTGCACCGCTTCGCGTGGCTGCCGCACCTGATGGCCGCAGGCGAGGCCGGAGCGCGGGAGGCGCTGCGCCTGACCCTCGCCTGGCGCGACGTATTCGGACGCTGGTCCCCCTTCGCGTGGGGCCGCGAGGTCATGGCCCGTCGGGTCTACAACCTCGCCTGCGCCGCGCGCCGTCTGGCGGGAGCCGCCACCGAAGCCGAGCAGCTGCTGCTCGCGGATCTGCTGGCCCGGCAAGCCCGGCACCTCCTGCGCCTCCCCGACGATCGGGCCTGGGCCGCCGAGCACAACACCGCCGCCGCCGCCGCAGGCGCAGCCCTGGCCGGGCGGGCGGGCGACCGGATCATGGCCCGCGCGATGCCGCGCCTGCGCCGGGCCCTCGAAAAGACAGTGAGTCCTGACGGCTGCCATGCTTCGCGCAGCCCCGAAGCCTCCATGGAGCTGCTGCTCGACCTGCTGACGCTCGACGACGCCCTCATGCAGCGCGGCGAGGTCGCGCCCGTCGAGATCACCCGCGCCATAGACCGCCTGACCCAGGCGATGCGCCTCTTGACCCTGGGGGACGGCCGGCTGGCCTGTTTCCAGGGTGGAGAGGCTTCGACTGCAGCCCGCACCGCCGCGGCCCGCGCGCACGACGACGCCGACGGCGTCATTCCGAACACCCTGCCGGACGGCCGATACCAGCGGCTGCAGGGGCAGCTGCTCCAGGTCATCGCCGACGGCGGCGCGCCGGCGCGCGGACCCTACGCCATCACCGCCTGCGCCCAACCGCTGGCGGTCGAGATCGTCTGCGGCAAGGACCGACTGATCACGAACGCCGGCTGGTCCGAGCGCGAGCCGGAACGGCAGGGGTTCCGCCTTACCGCGGCCGGTTCAACCGTGACCCTCGGGGAGACCTCGGTGCTGGAGCCGCTGCAGGGCCGCATGTCACGGATTCTGGGGCCCCGGCTGGAGGGCCCCGTGTTCCGGGTCGAGAGTCGTCGTCACGACGCCGACGACGCCCAGTGGGTCGAACTGGCTCACGACGGGTGGGTGAGCCGTTTCGGCCTCGCCCACGAGCGGCGCCTGTTCGTCGATGTCCGGGCCGACGAGCTCCGGGCGGAGGACCAGCTCGCGCCAGCGCCGGGCGCCCACCCCCGGGTCCTGGCGGTTCCCTATGCGGCCCGCTTCCACCTCCACCCCGGCGTGCAGGTCAGCCAGGCCCGCGACCGCAAAAGCGTGCTGCTGCGGGGACCATCCGGTAGGGGCTGGTGGTTCCGCTCCGACGCGGCCGAGGTGGCCATCGAGCCCTCGGTGTGTTTCGAGAACGGCCTCTCCCGCAAGACGGCCCAGATCGTCCTGCGGGGCGTGGCCCGCACCGATGCGGTGACGCGGGTTCGATGGAAGCTCGCCCCCGCCGGCGCCCCGGGAGAGGGCGGATAGGCGACAGCGCGCCTTCCCCCCCGGGTCGGCAAGTGTTAACCGGCGCGCGCCCTCCCCCAGCCGCCCGGATTCGCCATGCCCGCCGCCCCCGACTATCCGCCGCCGCCCGACCGCGTGAAGCCTCGGCGCGCGCTGATTTCCGTGTCCGACAAGACCGGGTTGACTGACGCGGCGCGGGCCCTGCACGACCTCGGTGTCGAACTGATCTCGACCGGCGGAACCCGGGCCGCCATCGCCGCCGCGGGACTGCCAGTCCGGGACGTCAGCGACGTGACGGGCTTCCCGGAGATGATGGACGGGCGGGTCAAGACCCTGCACCCCAAGGTTCACGGAGCCCTCCTTGGCGTGCGTGACGCGGCCGACCACGCCGCGGCCATGGCTGAGCACGGCATCGAGGGCGTCGACGTCCTCTGGATCGATCTCTACCCGTTCGAAGCCACGGTCGCCGCGGGCGGCAGCTTCGAGGCCTGCGTCGAGAACATCGACATCGGCGGACCTGCCATGATCCGCTCGGCCGCCAAGAACCACGGCTATGTCGCGGTCTGCGTCGACTCCGACAGCGTCAAGGAGGCGATCGGGAGCCTGCGGGAGAGCGGCGTAACGACCCTGGAGCTGCGCCGGCGCCTGGCCGCCCGGGCCTTCGCCCGCACCGCCGCCTACGACGCCGCGGTGTCGGGCTGGTTCGCCGGCCAGGCGAGCGATGCATGGCCGCAGCGCAAGACCATCGCCGGCGAACTGGTCCAGACCATGCGTTACGGCGAGAACCCGCACCAGGCCGCCGCCTTCTACCGGACCCTCGAGCGCCGGCCGGGCGTGACCACGGTGCGCCAGCTGCAGGGAAAGGAGCTGAGCTATAACAACGTCGCCGACACGGACGCGGCCTATGAGCTGGTCGCCGAATTCGACCCCGCCGCCGCGCCCGCCTGTGTCATCGTCAAGCACGCCAACCCCTGCGGCGTGGCGGTGGGCAAGACGCTCGAGGACGCCTATCGACGGGCGCTTGAATGCGATCCCGTCTCGGCCTTCGGCGGGATCGTGGCGGTGAATCGCCGGCTGGACCGAGCGGCGGCGCTGAAGATGGTCGAGATCTTCACCGAGGTGGTGATCGCACCGGAGGCGGACGAGGACGCCGTCGAGGTGTTCGCGGCCAAGAAGAACCTGCGTCTGCTGGTGGCCGGCGGGCTGCCCGATCCTCGCGCGGAGGGCGAGGTGTTCCGGTCTGTGGCGGGCGGTCTGCTGGTCCAGTCGCGCGACGCCAGCGGCATCACCGCCGAGGACCTGCGGGTCGTCACCCGCCGTCAGCCGACCGAGGACGAGGTGAAGGACATGCTGTTCGCCTTCACCGTCGCCAAGCACGTCAAGTCCAACGCCATCGTCTACGCCAAGAGCGGCCGCACGGCGGGAATCGGCGCGGGCCAGATGAACCGGCGCGACTCCGCCCGGATCGCGGCCCTGCGGGCCCGCGAGGCCGCCGACGCCCTGGGCCTGAAGGACTCCCTGGCCAAGGGCTCCGCCTGCGCTTCGGAGGCCTTCTTTCCCTTCGCGGACGGCCTCCTGGAGGCCGCGGCGGCCGGCGCGACCGCCGTCATTCAGCCGGGCGGGTCCATGCGCGACGCCGAAGTGATCGCCGCCGCCGACGAGGCCGGCCTGGCCATGGTCTTCACCGGAGTGCGCGTGTTCCGCCACTGAGTGGGCCGACTCGGCGTCGGGACGCGTGACGGGCCCGCTCGCCTGGGCTACCCAAGGCGCAGTCGGAACGCGCCGGGAACCGCATGGACACGATTGCCGATCGCTGGGCGATGCTCGCCCCGGGGGTGAAGGCCTACGGGCCCGACGACGGAGTGAAGCGGCCGGCGGTGCTGCTCTATCACGGCTGCGGCGGCCTGCGTCCACACCTGCCGCTCTATGCGGACGCCGCGGTGAAGGCCGGTTGGCGGGCGTTCGTGGTCGACAGCTTTGCGCCGCGCGGCTGGACCCGTGAGTTCGGCCTGGCCTTTGTCTGCACCGGGGTGATGCTGCAGGGCTCACAGCGCGCCGGTGACGTGCTGGCGACCGCCTGGGGCGTCTCGCAGCGGCCCGACGTGGACACAGCGTCCCTGGCTCTGGCCGGGTGGAGCCACGGCTCGTGGTCGATCATGGATCTGATGACCATGCCGCTGACCAATCGCGGCGAGGCGGGTCTTTCCGATCCCGATCCGGCGATCCTCGCCAAGCTGAAGGGCCTGTTCCTGGCCTACCCCTATGGGGGCTATCCGGCCCTGACCCGGTCCCACGACTGGATCCGCACGCCCCGGACCTATGCGATCATCGCGCGGGGCGATCACATCACCGCCGCCAGCCAGGCCGCCCGTCTCTATGAGCGCGCGCGCCTGTCGGGGGCCCAGGTGGAGGTCTGGACGGTCGACGCCAGCCATGCCTTCGACGAGCCGACCGCCGCACCCCCCATGCGTTATGACGCCGCCCTCGCCGCCGACGCCGCTGATCGCTTCCGGCGGTTCCTGGAGGGCCTGAACGCGACGCGCCCCGCCTCCTGAGTCTCAGGGATTGAACACCACTTCGTGGCGCCCGAAGTCGAGGGTGACCTGGCTGAAGGCGGACAGGGAATCCGCCCCGATCAGCAGCGCCGGCGTGTCCCTTAGGCCCCAGAGGTCGAAGGTGTGCAGGTCCGAGAAGATCACTGGCAGGTTGCGCAGACGGGCGTCCCCGCCGAAGGTCAAGAGGCGCACCACCTCGAACTGGCCGTAGGCCACCTGGCTGGTCACCGAATAGATCGGCACGATGCGTCCCGCCCCTGGGACGGCGAGCTTGCGGGTGGCCACCGCCCGCAGCAGCGCAGAATTGCCGACCGTCGCCTGGCTGCCGGAATCGATGAAGGCCGTCACCGGCGAGTTGCCCGCCCTGGCCAGCACGATGGTCAGTTGACCGAAGCGATACTTGGCGTTGACCACCGCTCCCGGCTGACGCGTGTCCGGGGTCAGGCGGGACGAGCCCACCGTGCGGACGCGCGAACGGAACAGCCGCACCCGGTGGCGTCGGAAGTCCAGTTCGACGGCCCGATTGGCCAGGGCGTCCAGCCCCAGCAGACCGTCCGCGCCGAGCCGGCGGCGCGGCAGGACAGGCATTTGCAGATTGTGCGAGACGATGCCTCCGACCTCGAAGCGCGGCACGAGGGCGGTGGGAACGTCCTCCGCCCCGGCGATGCCGTGCAGGGTGATGCGCGGACCCGCCGCCAGGCCAAGCGACCGGGCCAGATCCTCGGCGATGACCGAGCGGTTGGCGCCGGTGTCGACGACGAACTGGTGCGGTCCGCGGTCCTCAACGCTCACGGCGCCCAGCATGCGCAGGCTGGGGTCGAAGGAAGCGTTGAACTCGGCGTCATCCGGATCGACGACAGGCGGCGGAGACGATCCCGACGCCAGGCCGGACGCCGCCGGCGCGTCCGGCGCTTGCGCGAACGCGTTCAGGGGCAGGCCTGCGCCGCCCAGCCCCAGGCCGAGCGCCTGGGTTATGGCCCTGCGTGTCAGCACGCTTCGGTCCCGCTCCCCACGGGGCGCACCTTATCACCCCGATCCGGGTCCGGAGATAATGTCGGCGCCTGTGCAATTGATCGGTCGGCGCGGTCCGGCGGGGTTAGGCCCCGGCCCTCAGGCCAGGATTATCCCTCGACGTCGTCGGGCATGCCCATGATGTGGAAGCCGGCGTCGACATGCACGACCTCGCCGGTGGTCGAGCGACCCAGATCCGACAGCAAC
Source organism: Caulobacteraceae bacterium (assembly GCA_019695035.1). Lineage (GTDB taxonomy): Bacteria > Pseudomonadota > Alphaproteobacteria > Caulobacterales > Caulobacteraceae > JAEZEZ01. Next base: position 121,226 of record JAIBAU010000005.1, read on the forward strand.
CACAGCGCGCAGCCGGCGACGCCCTCCATCGAGGTGTCCTCCTTCATGGCGCTGAAGTTGCGGCCCTGGGCGATCATTCCCCGTCCGCCGGAGATGCCGGCGAGGCTCAGGGTGCGCATGGCGCCGGCCGAAATGGCGTTGACCCGGATGCCGCGCGGTCCGAGGTCGCGGGCGGCGTAACGGGTCGCCGCCTCCAAAGCCGCCTTGGCGACGCCCATGGTGTTGTAATTGGGGATGGTCCGCTCGGAACCCAGGTAGGTCATGGTCACGATCGAGCCGTTCGGGTTCATGATCGCGGCGGCGCGGCGGGCCGAGTCCACGAAGCTGAAGGCCGAGATGTTCATGGCCGTCAGAAATCCCTCGCGGGTGGTGTTGTCGATGAAGGAGCCCTTCAGCTCGTCCTTGTTGGCGAAGGCCACTGAGTGGACGAGGAAGTCCAGCTTCCCGAATCGCTTCTCGATCTCGGCGAAGGCGGCGTCCATCGAGGCGTCGTCGGTGACGTCGGCCTGCACCAGGAAGTCCACGCCGACGCTCTCGGCCAGGGGCCGCACCCGGCGCTCAAGCCCTTCGCCGAGGTAGGTGAAGCACATCTCGGCGCCCTGGGCGGCGAGCTGGGAGGCGATTCCCCAGGCGATGGAGTTCTGGTTCGCGATCCCCATGACCACGCCCTTCTTTCCCGCCATGAGATTGCCCTTGGGCAGGGCCCAGCCTTCGCTCTCGGCCATGGGATGCGTCTCCTCGATCTGGTGAGCGGGTTTTGGACGGGCGCGCGGCGGGCTGCAACCGCAAATCCTCCCCCTTGGGGGCGGCGGCGGCCTGCGACTAGACCCTGCTCAGGATCACGCAGCCGTTGGTGCCGCCGAAGCCGAAGCTGTTGGACATCACCGTGTCCAGCTCGACGTCCTTGCGGGCGCGCAGGATCGGCAGGTCCTCGAATTCGGGGTCGAGGGCCTCGATGTGAGCGCTCTCGGCGGCGAAGCCGTGGTTGAGCATCAGCAGGGAGTAGATCGCCTCCTGCGCGCCGGCCGCGCCGAGGCTGTGACCCGTCAGGGACTTGGTCGAAGAGATCAACGGGGCGTTGGCCCCGAAGACGTTGCGGACCGCGGTCATCTCCTTGCTGTCCCCGACCGGCGTCGAAGTGCCGTGCGGGTTCAGGTAGTCGACCTTGCGGCCGCCCGCCTGCTCCAGCGCCAGCTTCATGCAGCGCTCGGCGCCCTCGCCCGAGGGCGCGACCATGTCGTAGCCGTCCGAGTTGGCCGCGTAGCCGGTGATCTCAGCGTAGATCTTGGCCCCGCGGGCCTTGGCGTGCTCCATATCCTCGACCACCACCATCCCCGCCCCGCCGGCGATGACGAAGCCGTCGCGACCGACGTCATAGGCGCGCGAGGCGACCGCGGGGGTGTCGTTGTACTTGGACGACATGGCGCCCATGGCGTCGAACATGACGCTGAGGGTCCAGTCCAGCTCCTCGCAGCCGCCGGCGAAGACGATGTCCTGCTTGCCGAGCTGGATCTGCTCCGCCGCCGCCCCGATGCAATGGGTCGAGGTCGCGCAGGCAGACGCGATCGTATAGTTGACGCCCTTGATCTTGAACCAGGTCGCCAGCGTCGCCGACGGGCCCGAGCTCATGGCCTTGGGCACCGCGAACGGCCCGACGCGCTTGGGGCCCCTCTCCAGGGTGGTGTTGGCCGCCTCGATGATCGAGCGGGTGGAGGCGCCGCCGGCGCCGACGATGATGCCGGTCCGCTCGTTGGAGACCTGGCTTTCCTCCAGGCCGGAGTCCTTCAGCATCTCCTCGAAGGCGATGTGGCCCCAGCCCGTGCCCTCGGCCAGGAAGCGGGCGGCGCGCCGGTCGACGTGCTCCTCCCAGTTCAGCTGCGGCGCGGCCTCGACCTGACTGCGGAATCCCAGCTCGGCGTAGCGCGGCGCCGAGCGCACGCCGGAACGGGCGTTGCGCAGGGAATCCAGAACCTCTCCCGCGTTGTTTCCGATGGAGGAAACGATGCCCAGTCCGGTGATCGCAACGCGCCGCATTCAGGAGTCCCTGTTCAACATCACATGGATTTGGGGTCGAAGAGGCCGACCCGCAAATCGGTGGCGGTGTAGATAACCTCTCCGTCGCGCTCCATCACCCCGTCGGCGATGCCCATCACCAGGCGGCGGTTGATCACCCGCTTCAGGTCGATCTTGTAGACCACCTTCTTCGCAGTCGGCGGAACCTGGCCGGTGAACTTGACCTCGCCGACGCCCAGCGCGCGGCCCTTGCCGGGCCCGCCCGACCAGCCGAGGAAGAAGCCGACCAGCTGCCACATGGCGTCCAGGCCAAGGCACCCCGGCATCACCGGATCGCCGATGAAGTGGCACTGGAAGAACCAGAGGTCCGGGTTCACGTCGAGTTCGGCTTCCACGTAGCCCTTGCCGTGCGCGCCCGCGCCCTCGCCCTCGATGCGCGTGATGCGGTCGAACATCAGCATGGGCGGGGCGGGCAACTGGGCGTTGTCGGCCCCCCAGAGGTCGCCGCGGCCGTGCGCCAGCAGTTCTTCGTAGGAGTAGGCGTTCTGCTGGTCAGGCATCGGTCTTGGAGCGCTCCCTGTGCGCCGGCTTTTCAGTGGGGTTACACGAGGCGGGCGAGAACGCCAACCACCGGGGGGAACGCGCGGCCGGCTCACCTGCGCCGCCGGTCCGCGAACGGCTTCGCTAGCGGCAGACGCGCCGGTCGGCCAGGCCCCACAGGCTGGCGGCGCGGGCCCACCCCTTGTCGCGCCCCACCTCGATGCGGCACCAGCCCTTCTCGCAGCGGTCCAGGCGCGCGATGCCGCGGACCGCGAGCAGGGCCTTCACCCGTGCGCTGTCCTTGGGAGCGGTTCGCAACGGCAGCAGCTGGGCGCCCCGGTGGAATACGGTGCGGACCCCGATGGTGGTGCGCCGGTGTATCCAGGCGGAGCCGCCGTCCGGATCGCACACCTTTCGCCATTCTCGGGTCTCGGCGACGACCTGCACCGGCAGGCCCTTGGCGCGATAGGTCCAGACCGCCGGATAATCGTCGCCGGGTCCGGAGCGGGCGTTGACCTCGTTGAACTTCAGCGAAACCCAGCGCGGTACGGGCAGGCGCGAGGGGGTCGGGCGGTCGCCGGCGCGATAGCGATCGTCCGCGAAGCCCGGCTGCGGCGACAGGACCGACGCCATCAGTAGGAACGCGAGCGCGGCTTTGCTAAACCGGCCCCGCTTCCCAGGCCCCAGGAACCCGATGTCCGTCCGCAAGCTCAAGGTCGTCCTCACACGCAAACTGCCCGAGCCGGTCGAGACGCGCATGCGCGAGCTGTTCGACGCCGAGCTCAATCTGGATGATCGCCCATTTGGTGAACAGGAGCTTAAGGACGCTGTCGGCCGCGCCGAAGTTCTGGTCTCCACCATTACCGACCCCATCACCGCCGACATCATCGCCGCCCGCGGCGAGCAGCTGAAGATGATCGCCAACTTCGGCGCCGGCATGGACCACGTCGACGTGCCGGCCGCCGTCGGCGCCGGCCTGATCGTCACCAACACGCCCGGCGTGCTCACCGAAGACACCGCCGACATGACCATGGGCCTGATCCTGGCCACCGCGCGACGGTTCGTTGAGGGGGCGGACGTGGTCCGGGCGGGCTCCTTCACGGGCTGGACGCCGACCTGGATGTGCGGGCGACGGATCTGGGGCAAGCGACTGGGGATCATCGGCATGGGCCGGATCGGCCAGGCGGTCGCGCGGCGCGGCCGCGCCTTCGGCCTTTCGATCCATTACCACAATCGCCGACCGGCCAATCCGGCGGTGGTCGAGGAACTGAACGCCACCTTCTGGGACGATCTGGACCAGATGCTCCAGCGAGTGGACATCGTCTCCGTCAACTGCCCGCTGACCCCCCAGACTCACCACCTGATCGACGCGCGGCGGCTGGCGCTGCTGCAGCCCCACGCCGTCCTGGTGAACACCGCGCGCGGCGAGGTCATCGACGAGTCGGCCCTGGCCGAGGCGCTCAAGGCGCGGGCCTTCGCCGGAGCGGGACTGGACGTCTTCGAGCACGAACCGGCCATCCACCCGGGCCTGCTGGGCCTCAACAACGTGGTCCTGCTGCCGCATATGGGATCGGCCACCATCGAGGGCCGCATCGACATGGGCGAGCGGGTCATCCTCAATATCAAGACGCTGCAGGACGGGCACCGCCCGCCGGACCGGGTGATCCCGATCTAGGCTACTGGAAGATCAGGGAGGGGTCCGTGGGGCCGCTGGCCGGCGGCAGGGTGTGGTTTTCCTCGACCGGGGGGCGGGGCGACGCAGGGGCCTCCGCCGGCGGCGCGGCCTCGTCCAGCTTGAGCGCGCCCACGAAGGCGAGGACATCGGCGGCGGACCGGTCGGCGGCCTCTTCCGGAACCATGTGGCCCTGACCCTGGTAGATGATGAGGCGGCTGTCCGGGATGACGGCGTCGAACTGCCGGGCGGCCGACAGGGGGATCAACACATCGTGCTCGCCCTGCAGCACCAGCGTGGGGGTGCGCAGCGCGGACAGGCGTTGGGCGTCGGCCATGGGCCAGGCGTCCCAGTTCACGAACAGGTCGGTGATGATGCGGCGGTGGCCGGGAGCCCGGTTATAGGCCCAGTGCCGATCGACCACGGCGTCGGTGACGCGACGGTCATCCTCGTAGGCCGCCAACAGACCGTTCTTGAGATTGTTGCGGGCGTCCAGGGGTTCGAGGATGGCGCGACCGAGCGGATTGTGCAGGGCCCGCGCCAGGAAGCTTGTGTTGGCCTGCCGCACCGCGGGACGGTTGTCCGGCCAGCCGGAGGCGTCGACCAAAATCAGCCCGTTCAGGCGCTCGGGGTGGGCAAGGGCGTACTCCCAGACCGCCCAGCCGCCCATGGAATGGCCCGCCAGCACGAAGCGGCCGAGCCCGGTTCTGGCCGCGAAGCGTTCGATCACCTCCGCGTAGGCGGCGGGGGAAGCCTCGAAGTCATCCGGGGCGCGGGTCAGGCCATGACCCGGCAGGTCCAGCGCGACCACGTGATATTGCGCCGACAGCCGTTGCATCCAGGGTCGCCAGACGTCGACCGATGAGGTGTAGCCGTGCACCAGCAGGAGGGTTGGCGCCTTGGGGTCGCCCGCTTCCAGGTAGCGTATGACCAGACCGCCGCCCAGGTCGGCCGTCTTCTGGCCGGCGATGGCGTAGCGGGCGTCGAGATCGGCCCAGGGCAGGTCGGGACGCTTGAGCGCGAACCAGCCCGCGACCAGCACCACCGCCACGACGGCGAGCGCCCAGCCGATGATGCGCATCAAGGTCTTCATGTCCGGCCCCTCCAAAACGGCCGCACGGTCCCCCGCGCGCCTCGCCGGGTCAAGCGCTCGACGCCCCGGCCGGCTCCCGGAGCTCCCCGGGGGAGGCCGCCGGCGACAATTCGCGCTATGCTTTGACCCCATTCGCGGCCGCCCGACGATGAACGATCCGGTGGCTGACACGGTCTGGAGGCGTCATGCCGGTTGCTCAGGTTACGGCCCTGCCCCTCGTGCCTTCGGCGTGGCAGGCCGTGTTCAGCCACCAACCTTCCCCCCTCCCCGTCGCGCCCGACCTTTCCCCCGTCGGGGACGAAACCCTGATGCAGCGTTGGCGCGGCGGGGACCTGAAGGCCTTCCAGGCGCTCTACAGCCGCCATCGCGCGGCCCTGCATCGCTACCTCCTGCGCATGGCGTCTTCGCCGGCCGAGGCCGAAGAGGTTTTCCAGGAGACCTGGATGGCCGTGGTGAAGAGCCGGGAGACCTGGCAGCCGCACGCCGCTTTCCGCACCTTCCTTTTCGCCATCGCCAACCGGCGCATGGCCGACGGCCTGCGCACCCGGGCCCGGCGCCACGCCGAGGTCTATGCAAAGCCCCTCGAGGGCGAAGGCGCGCCGGCCATCCCCTCGAACGACCTCGACCCCCAGGCCGCCGCCGCCAACAGCGACCTCGGCCGCGCCCTGCTGGCCGCCATCAACGGCCTGCCCCAGGTGCAGCGCCAGGCCTTCCTGCTGCAAGCCGAGGCCGGTTTCAGCCTCGAGGAGATCGCCCAGGCCACGGGCGTGCCGCGCGAAACCGTGAAGAGCCGCCTGCGCTACGCCAGCGCCCGCCTCCGCGCCGAGCTCGGGGAGTGGATGCATGCTTGAGGAAGATGAGGCCGACGCCCGCCTCCAGGCGCTCTACCGGTCAGTCTCCCGCGAAATGCCTTCGGCCGCCGTGGACATGGCGATCCTGGGAGCCGCGCAGAACAAGATCCGCCGCGACCGCGCGGCGCCGTTCTTCGCCATCGCCGCTGGCCTGCTGGTGGCGGTGCTGGTGGTGCGCGACATCAACCTCCCCACCCCCGGCGCCGCGCCGGAGGAGACCCGCGACTACCTGATGGCCCTGCACACTCCCGTCAGCGGCGACCCCGCGGAGTCGGGCCGGTGAAGCCAACGCGGCGGATCTTCGTGGCGGGCCTGACCGGCGCGGGCCTCTGGGCGGCCGCGCCCGGCCTGGCCTCGGCCCAGAGCCGGACTTCGCCAGACGGGCAGGGGTGGTACCGCGCCGGCATCAACGCCGAGGACTACATCTTCCACACCGGCAGCCAGGGGATCGGCCGCCGGGGGCAGCGCATGAGCGACGCCGACGAGCTGCGTTCGCGCGTGTTCCAGGATTCCCTGGCCTTTCCGCCGCCCGAAGGGCTGGACGCCGTCTCCATCCGCTCCAAGCCGGCCGCCCGGCCGGGGGGCATGGGCACCCTGTCGCGCACCCTCCCGGCGCGGCGCTTCCTCGGCAAGCGCGTGCGGCTCTCGGCCAATATCCACACCGAACGGGCCGGGCGGGTGCAGATGTGGATGAAGGTCACCGGCGCCCACGACCGGGTCCTGGCCTTCGACGACATGCAGAGCCGGCCCCTGCGCGGCACTACCCGCTGGCGGCGCTATTCCATCGTTCTGAACGTGCCGGCCAACGCGGTGGAGATTTCCTACGGCTTCCTGCTGGCCGGGTCAGGCGCGGCCTTCGCCAACGACTTCGCCCTGAACGTCACCCCCGGAACCACCCCGGTCACCGGCCAGCCCTGAGGCGGCGGACTTGCGCTGGAGGCCGGCCGCCGCCAAGTCTGCGGCCATGAGCAACGCGACCAATTTTCCCGACTGGCACGGCACCACGATCCTCGCCGTGCGCAAGGGCGGCAAGACCGTCATCGCCGGCGATGGGCAGGTCTCCATGGGTCAGACCGTGGTGAAGGGCGCCGCGCGCAAGGTGCGGACCCTGGCCGGCGGCAAGGTGATCGCAGGCTTCGCCGGCGCCACGGCCGACGCCTTCACCCTCATCGAGCGCCTGGAAGCCAAGCTGGAGCAGTATCCGGACCAGCTGGCGCGGGCTTGCGTCGACCTGGCCAAGGACTGGCGCACCGATCGCTATCTCCGCCGCCTCGAGGCCATGCTGCTGGTCGCCGACCGCAACGGCGTCTTCACGGTGACCGGCGTAGGTGACGTGCTGGAGCCCGAACACGGCGTCGCCGCGGTCGGTTCGGGCGGCAACTACGCGCTCGCCGCAGCGCGGGCCCTCATCGAGAACACCGACCTCGACGCCGAGGCCATCGCCCGCAAGGCCATGGCCGTCGCCGCCGACATTTGCGTCTACACCAACGGCAACCTGACCGTGGAAACCCTGGCGTAAGCCCGGACAGGCCCCATTTCCCACCCATGACCGAATTTTCCCCCCGCGAGATCGTCTCCGAACTCGACCGCTTCATCGTCGGCCACCAGGATGCCAAGCGCGCCGTGGCCGTGGCCCTGCGCAATCGCTGGCGGCGCAAGCGCACGCCCGAGGACATTCGCGACGAGATCACGCCCAAGAACATCCTGATGATCGGACCGACCGGGGTGGGCAAGACCGAGATCGCGCGGCGTCTGGCGCGGCTGGCGCAGGCCCCCTTCCTGAAGGTCGAGGCCACCAAGTTCACCGAGGTCGGCTACGTCGGTCGCGACGTCGACCAGATCGTTCGGGACCTCGTCGAGGCCGCGATCGGACAGGTGCGTGACCGGCGCCGCGCCGGGGTGCGAGCCCGCGCCGAAGCCGCCGCCGAGGAACGCATCCTGGACGCCCTCGTCGGCCCGGGATCGGGCCCGTCCACCCGCGACAGCTTCCGCAAGAGGCTGCGCGCCGGCGAACTGGACGACAAGGAGATCGAGGTGGCGCTCGCCGACACTTCATCGCCGCTGGGCGGCATGGAGATTCCCGGCCAGCCCGGCGTGGGGGTGCTGAACCTGTCGGAAATCCTCGGCAAGGCCATGGGCGGACGCACCAAGACCGTAAGGCTGTCGGTGCGCGACGCCGTCGCCCCGCTGACCGCCGAGGAGGGCGACAAGCTGCTCGACGGCGAGGCGCTGACCCAGGAGGCCCTGCTGCTGGCCGAAAACGAGGGGATCGTCTTTCTCGACGAGATCGACAAGGTCGCCGCCCGTCAGGACCGCGGCGGCGCGGACGTGTCGCGCGAGGGCGTGCAGCGCGATCTCCTGCCCCTGATCGAGGGCACCACCGTCTCGACCAAGTACGGACCGGTAAAGACCGACCACATCCTGTTCATCGCGTCGGGCGCCTTCCACGTGGCCAAGCCGAGCGACCTCCTGCCAGAATTGCAGGGCCGCCTTCCCATCCGCGTCGAGCTCAAGGCCCTGACCCGCGAGGACATGCGCCGCATCCTGACCGAACCCGAGGCCAACCTGATCGCCCAGCACCAGGCGCTGATGGCGACCGAGAACGTCACCCTGGCCTTCACCGAGGAAGCTATCGACGCCATGGCCGACGCAGCCGTGGCGGTGAACACGGCGGTGGAGAACATCGGCGCTCGCCGCCTGCAGACCATCATGGAGAAGGTCACCGAGGACCTGTCGTTCCGCGCCAGCGACCTGTCGGGCCAGACCATCACCATCGACGGCGCCGCCGTGAAGGCGTCCGTCGGCGATCTGGCCCGCGACGCGGACCTCAGCCGTTTCATCCTCTAGCCGGGCGAAGCCGTGCTATAGGGAGCGCCTGCGACAGGAGGCGTTCCCATGGTACCTCTGTTTGCGTTCCTGCTTTTCGTCGACGAGCCGCCGCAGGCGATCGCCGCGCCGTCGGCCAACCTGACGCCGGACTTCCGCCTTGCCGGCGAGGACGGCCCGCGCAAGGCGATCATCAACCTCGACGATATTGCACGGAAGGCGGACGGCCGGATGCAGGCCCGGGTCTATTTCATCCACGACGGCGAGCCGCCCAGGGCCTTCGCCAGCTACATGACCTTCGATTGCGCCGGCAGGACGAGCACGATCGAGCACGTATGGCAGTTGGGTTCCGATCTCGAGACCGAGCGGGACGGCCAGATGGATGAGACCCGCACGCCCGAGGCCGGCAGCGCCGGCGCCCAGGCCATGGATTTCGTCTGTGGAACGCCCGAGGCCCGGAGGCAGCGGCCCTATCTCGGTTCGAACGCGAAGTCGGCCATACGGCTGGCCGACCCGCGCTTCCGCTGACGGAGGTGGCCGGCCGGTCAGCTGGGGCCGGCGGCCCGACCTCGCAGGGTTGAGCCGGATCGCCCGGCGCGCGATTCCTGTGCGCGAGCTGGGAGGCCTCCATGAACGTCGATCTCGCGGAAGAACGGGTCCTGTTCCATCCGGACCGGTTCAACATGGACCACGCCGAGGGCCGCGCCTGAAGCCAGCAGTTGGAGGCGTTCGGCGCGCTGGCCAAGCTGACTGGCTTCCTGAACAAGCCCAAGGACGAGGACTTCGGGCTGGTCTGTCGCGAGCGGCGCGACCAGCCCTATTGGCGCATAATCGCGGCCGCCACCTACCTCTACGAGCGCAATCGCACCTACGAGGCGCCCGCCGCGCCGGAGGTGAAGGGCGTCGAGGCGATGGTGGGGAAGAAGGGGTAGAGGCCTTAGGCCATCGGGACCCAGCTCCGACCGTCCCGGCGATACAGGAACGGGGTGATCTCGAGCTGACGGCGCTCGGCCACGCCTCGGACGATCCGGCGCAGGTGTGCCGCGCCATTTCCCGACTGCGCGTCTGTGAAGGCGAGCATGTCCCGCGCAGGGATGGCCACTACAAATCCGTTCGGCGCCAGATCCGCGAATGTGTGTTCCCACAGGTCGTCCAGCAGTATCAGGCTGGCCTCAAAATCACCGCCCATGAGCAAGGTATGGATCTCGCCATCTGAACTGCGGTTCAGCGATTGGCTTGCCAGTTTCGCCAGATTATCGAGCGCAATCGTGTGCAAGCGCTCCATGTCCAGCCCACTGGCGGCGAGGTCGCGGTTATTCAAGTAGGCGTAGTGATCTCCTTCATCGACCACATAGATCACGCCGAGACCGTGCCCGAGGCTGGTCGCCAGAGGCGCGTTCGGATCGGTGTCCGTGAAGCGGAGATCGGCGCGCACGTCGTTGTTTTCGAACGCTTTCAGGCGAGCGATTGCTTTCAGGCAACGTTCTTGGGACATCACACACTCGGCCCTGCGAAGAGGCCGGTTCCAGCCCTTCTTCTCTTGCAGGCAAGGGTGCGCTTTGGGCCAAGCCTGTCAAGGACGCGAAGCGCGGCGGAGCCGTGAATCCTTGACAGGCTTGGCCCAAAGCGCGGCAATTCACCAAGAGAAAGATGGCGGGCTCCCCGCGCGATGCGGGCCTTTTCGAACCGTCTCGCCGCGCGCGGCGTAAGGGTCATGTGACGTCACCCCGCACCATCTCCTGCTACGCCCTGGCCGCCTTCTACCTCGGTTTGCTGATCCCCCGCCTGCGCAGGGCGGCCTGGATGTGGTGTGGGCGTGGGGGGTGACCGGATGGCCCTTTCAGAATCGCGAAGGCGGAGGGCGCCGCGCGCGCCCCCCCCGACTTCGCCGGTTCGCCGAGTTCTAGACCTGCGGATGCGCCATGGCGCCGCCGACGTCCTGCACGCCGGCCTTGGCGAGCCAGCGGTGGTTGCGCGTACCGTAGAGGCCGCCCAGGACGGCGGCGACGCCGCCGATCAGCATGGTGAGGAAGCCCCACAGCGCCCAGGTCGCGGTGTTGTCCGCGGCGTGCTCGGCCGCCGGTCGGGCCGCGGGCGGGATCG
>JAIBAU010000051.1 GCA_019695035.1 Caulobacteraceae bacterium
GGGCGCGGCGGGTGCGGCGGATGCGGAGAGCGCTCATCGCGTCATTCCCTTGCGGGCGCGGGACCAGAAGTCCTCGGCCAGATCGTCGAAGGTGGCGGTGAAGTTGATCAGCAGGCTGGACCCCGGCGTCTTTTCGCCGATGCCGAGGGGCTCGTTCAGGGGCTTGGCCCACGTCACGTCGAGGCGGCCGTGGCCGGGCATGTCGAGCCGCAGCCCGACGCCTGCGGACGAGAGCGTCCGCTCCCGCACCCCGAAGCTGTCCTCGTTCCAGTAGCGGACCCCGTCGAAGAAGACGAAGGGCGCATATCGGAAGCGGCCTTCCGCGAAGGGGTAAGGGCCCCAGCGCGCCTCGAGCGTAATCGCCGCGGCGCTGTCTCCCAGCGCTGCGCCCGGGTCGTAGCCCCGCCCGATCGACAGGTTGCCGACGCTGTACTCGTCCGGCGCCAGCAGCGGCTCGTCCGCCGCCTGCCCTTCGAACCGGCCGTAGACCCGCCACCGCTCGGACACCGCCATCTCTCCGTCGGCCGAGAAGCGCAGATAGGTCGCTTCCGGATCGCCCTCCGGGCGGGAGGCCAGGGGATCCCCCTTCTGGCTGGCGTTGAAGACGTCCACCCCCTGTCGGACCTCGAAGGCGAAGTGGACGATCCGGTCGTCCTTGGGCCGCCATTCCCCGGAGATCTGCAGCGACAGCTCGCGCGTGCGATCGTCCGTGATCGGAATGGACGAGAATACGTCGGTCTTCTGGTCCGAATAGTCGAAGGCGCCCGCGCCCCACAGGCTGAAGCTGGGCATCAGCATCAAGGGGTAGCTGACCTCCAGACGTCCAGCCTGGACGTCGGTGGCCAGATCAAGGGGGGCCACCACTCCCTGCGGGTTTGCGTTGGCCCACAGGTAGGCGGCGCCCACCGTCAGCCCTTGTGCGTTCAGGCGGCGTGAGTGGTTGAGGCGGAGCACCTGCTGCTCGTCCCAGTCAAAGGTCGTGTAGGCCTGCACCGAGGTGACGTCGCCGTAGGCTGACTCCCCGAAGAAGTCGGCCCCGACCAGCCCGCCCCACGGCCCCACCGGGTCGGAGAACAGGTTGTTGATGTTCACATATCCGCGCCAGTCGCGGCGGCGCGTCTGGACCACGAGGTCCATGCCGCCCGGCTTCGAGCCCCGCCGGAGCGCGCCCGCCATCGACAGGCCCGGGGTCGTCCGGGCCAGCTCGTAGGCGCGTTGCAGGTCGTTGGCGGCCAGGGGCTCGCGGTCCAGCAGCGGCTGGAAGGCCGTGGTGGCCTGACGACGCGCAACCGGATCGTCGCCGACGACCGTCAGGTCGCTGATGCGGCCCTCGACGACCACGAAGTTGACCGTGCCGTCGGTGATGTCCTGGGCGGGAACCACCACAGCGACAAAGGGGAAGCCGCGCTGGCGATAGATGTCTTCCGCCTTGCGCGCGATGGCCCGAAGATCAGCGTAGGAGACGTTGCGGCCCACATAGGGCTGCCACGACGGGGCCAGGGCCAGTTCGGGCACGGCCTTGGCGCCGGTGAACCGTGCGCCGCGGAAGTTCAGGCCCGCCACCGCGTTCGAAGCCGGCGGACCATCCGACTGCGGCCGGGTCGTCTCCAGGGGCGGCGAGGTCGGCGGCGGAGCCGGCAGGGCCCGCGTGGGGTCATTGCGTGTCAGAGGCTCGCTCTGGGCGGCCGCCGGCAGGGCGGTCGCAGCCGCGCAGGCCGCGGCGACGAACATCAATCCTAGGCGCATGTCCCCCCCGGCGCCCGACCATCCAACGCCCCCCGCGCTGCAGCCCTGGTCGAGGTCGAGAACAACGTTACCCAATTCACGTCGTCTGTAAACGATGAAAAGGCCATGCGGATGAAAGGCTTAGGCCATCGCGCGGAACGTTAACCCATTGCTTTCATTAGTTTTGCCGACCGCCAAATCACAACTTACACGGTAGTAACTATGATTTCCGGTTGCGGCTAGAGCATGCGCACCTCTGCGACCCCCGGCATGGCGCGGATTTCCACCGCGAGCTCCAGCACCCGCGCCGCCGCCAATCCCTCGGCCAGGGTCACGCCGAGGCGGCGCGCCCGCGCACGAATGAAATGCTCACACCCGACCCTCAGCCGCCCGCAGGCGCAGGGCAGACCCTGATCCTGCAGCGTGCACGTGTCATTCTTCCCAGTCATGACTCCTCGCTTTCGGCTGCGAAGCTGGACTGCGTCGGCGACAGAATCGGTCGTTGGTCGCTTCGCGCCGCCGCGACCATGGTTCAGTCCCTGAGAATCTTCTCCAGCGGGCGACCCCGGGAGAGTTCGTCGACCAGCTTGTCGAGGTAGCGGATCTCGCGCATCAGCGGCTCGGCCACGGTCTCGACCCGCACGCCGCAGACCGATCCGGTAATCGCCGTGCGGGCCGGGTTCATACGCGGCGCTTCGGCAAAGAAGGTCTGGAAGTCCGTCTTCCGCTCGAGATGCTCCTGCAAGCCGGCCTGGGTCAGGCCCGTCAGCCAGCGGATGATCTCGTCGACCTCGGCGCGGGTCCGCCCTTTCCGCTCCGCCTTCGCGACGTAGTGGGGGTAAACGCTGGCGACGCTGGTGGTGTAGATTCGGTGGCCCGTCATGCCTTCGCTCCTAACAGCTCACCGCGGGAAACTCATCCCATCCAGCTGATATCCGGACGGTCCCGCGCGCTCGGTCGCGGTCGCTGACTCTGCAGGCTGACGGCGAGGTATCGGAAGGCGTCCGCCGCATGGCTGGCCCAGTCGTGCAGGGGGCGGCCGGAGAGCCGCCCGTCGTCGCCGACCTCGTAACGATAGTGTCGCAAGGCATGCAGTCCATCGGCGCAGCGCTGCTGGTCGAACCAGCAGCGTCCGAACACTGCGCGCGCGGCGTTTATCCCGTCGGCCACCGAATGCTTCTCCACGATGCGAACCCGACGCCCGAGGCTTCGCAACTGGCTCTCGATGGTGCGCCCTGCGGCCGCCAGCACCTGCGCCCGGGCGTCGTGAGGCAGCCAATCCTCGCCCCAGACGTAGGCGCGCCGGTTCAACTGGGCGACGTACCAGTCGATGGGCTTCTGCGAGCCCTGCAGGAAATCGATGATGCGGAACTCCAGCCCGACCGACTGAGCCATCCAGACGCACACGCTGTCGGCCCAGCCCAGGTCCCAGAAGCAGTGTACCGGCGCCGAGGAGTCCCAGGGCACGCTGGTCAGGCGGTCCTCGTCGCGGGCTCGGGCCAGTTCCGCTCCGTAGACCGCGCCCTCCAGCATCCGTCGGCACTGACCGCCCCAGATGTGCGCCCATGCGTCGGGGTCGCGGCGTTTCAGGTCGTCGGCCTCGTCTCTCAACACCTGCGGGCAGTGAGGATTGTCCTCAAGCCCCAGCTTGATCACGGTGGCGTTGGCCGGCGGCTGGACCACGAAGCGGATCCAGGTGTCGTCCTCCTCGAGGACCGGATTGAAGGTCACCCAGATTTCCGAGCCATCCTTGCGGATGGTCGGGATCAGCGTCTCCCAGGAGTGGCGAGAGACCGACTGGGCTTCCTCGACCCAACACACATCGAAGCCTTCCTTCGACCGGATATTGTCGATGTTGTGCTTGAGGCCGGCGAACACGAAGCTCGAGCCGCATCGGCCGTGGATGGCCTCTCGCGTCACGCGGAAGCGATTCCGAAGGCCGAGGGCGGAGATCTGGTCGACCAGCAGGCGATGCACGCTGTCGCGGATCGAGGTCTGGTGTTCGCGGGCGCACAGTATGCGGATCGGCTCGTCCGCGGCCCGGAGCAACAGGGCCCGCGCCGCTGACCACGACTTGGCGCCGCCGCGCCCGCCGTACAGCACCTTGTAACGCCGACGGCTCTGGTAGAGGAACCGCGCCCTGGCGGGCAGCTCCGGACGGACACCGACCGGTTCCGCTCCGCCCCCGCGCGCCAGGCTTGGCCGGCGAGTCGCCGTCGCCCTCCCGGCCGCCATCAGTCGATCACTTTCAACGGTCGATCCGAATCGTCGTCCAGGGCCGCCGGCTCGAAGGCCTCCTGGTCGAAACGGGCCACCGCCCACTTGCGGGCGTCGATCCGGAGCTTCTGGCGTCGGGCTTCCTCGGCAGAGACCTCGGATGGCTGCTGGTCGGCGATTTCCACCACCTGGTCGATCAGCCGCTCCCGGCGCACTTGCCGGGCGATGGTGAAGCGCCGCCGGAAGTCGGGGCTGTTGAGCAGCCAGCGTCGCACCGTTGTGGCAGAGGGCATGTCCTTGCGGGCGCAAGCCTGCTCCAGGGTGTCGCCGGCGGCGATGCGCTCGGTGATCTGCCGCGCACGGCGGGGATAGGTCTTGTTCATGGCGGCTCCTGCGGCGCGTCTCGGCGCGCCGCCTAGGTTCGAACAATCTGTGGGAAGCGGTCGAAACGGCGCGCCGCGCAGCAACGACCAGACGGAAATTGCACCTTGATCCGGCCCGGCCGGTCAAGACGGGGAACCGGAGCCCAGCGTCACCGTTATTGCGGTGAGGCGGTCGTCCTGAGCGGCTGTTCTCCCAGCGATCGAAGGGCCCGCGCGTGCGCCGCGCGGGCTCTTTTGCGATTCAACCCTGCCGCTTCGATCCGTCCGCCGACTGGCGTTTGGGCGACGGCCGGCTCGGCTCGCCCTTCGGGTCGCCTGCGGATTCGGAGCGTTTGCTCTTGGCGGTCCCCAGGACCGGCGGCGGCCGGTCACTCATTGGGCGGCCGCTTGCGGTTCAAGAGAAGCGCCAACCCGACAGGGCCGCCGAGTAGCAAGAGCAACAAAAGCCAGTGCCACATGATCGCTCCTCCTTTGCATCGAGGCTGGCCTGTAGCGGCCGCAGCCGTCAAGGTGAGACTTCCAGCCTTCGGAACCTGCCTGATGACCGACACCGTTCCCGCCATCGCTCGCCTCCTCACGCGCAAGGGCTCTGTCGGAACAACCGAGCGGGACGAGACGCCAGCGCGCATGCTCCGGCCCGGGGAAGTGCTGATGAAACTGGACCGCTTCTCGATCACCACCAACAACATCACCTACGCCGCCTTCGGCGACGCCATGGACTATTGGAAGTTCTTCCCCACCGGCCGCGACGGCCTGGGGCACATGCCCGTATGGGGTTTCGCCCATGTCGCGGCGTCGACGGTGGACGGAGTCGCGCCGGGGGAATCCTTCTACGGATACTGGCCGATCGCCGACCACTTCGTGATCCAGCCGACGCGGGTCACCGAGCGGGGGCTGTACGACGGCGCTCCGCACCGCCAGGCGCTGGTCAGCGCCTACAACTTCTATACCCGCTGCTCCACCGACCCCGTGTGGAAGCCCGGGCTTGAGGACCTGCTGGCGCTCTACCGGCCGCTTTTCCTGACGTCGTTCCTCAATGCGGATTTCCTCGAGGACAACGGCTTCTTCGGGGCCCGGCGGGTGGTGGTCTCGTCGGCGTCGTCCAAGACCGCTTATGGGGCCGCGTTCGAGATGGCCGGCAAGGGTCTCGAGCTGGCGGCCCTCACCTCGCCGCGCAATCTGGCCTTCACCCGCGCGCTCGGGCTCTACGACCGGGTCGCCCCCTATGCGGATCTCGAGCAGCTCCCGGCCGACGCCCCGACCCTCTACCTCGACTATTCGGGCGATGCTGAGCTGCGCGGGCGGGTGCACCGCCATTTCGGGCCCGCCCTCGTCTATGACTGCTTCGTCGGCTCGGCCCAGTCCACGGCCTTCATCGCCGATGCGGACCTGCCCGGGCCGAAGCCGCAGTTCTTCTTCGCCGCCCTACAGGTGAAGAAGCGAAACGCTGACTGGGGACCGCTGGAAATGAACCGGCGGTTCGGGGAAGCCCAGTCGCGGTTCTTCACGCGCGCGGGCCAGGCGGGCGCCGAATGGGTCCGCATTCGCGAAAGCCGTGGCCTCGACGCCGCCGCGCAGATCATTGCGGATCTCTACGCCGGCCGGGCCGATCCCCTGGACGGCCACATCGTGGTGCTGGACTAGCGCGGGGCCGCGTCCGCGCGCCGGTTCGCGTACCGACCTACCAGGCTCACCACGAACCCGACCAGGAAGACGAAGAACAGGATCTTGGCGATCGCGCCGGCCACGTGGACGACGAAACCCAGGATCCCGAACAGGATCATCAACAGCAGGAACAGACCGGCGAGCTTCAGCATCACGAAGGAACGCGCGCGAAGCGTGGCTGTTCCCTCAGGCCAGGTCGCACCAGGTCGGAGCGTGGTCACTGGGCTTGTCCCGCGCCCGCACCTCGCGATCGACGCCCGCAGCGACCAGCCGGGGCGCGAGGTCGGGGCTCAGCAGCAGGTGGTCGATGCGCAGCCCGGCGTCGCGGGCGAAGCGGTTCCGGAAATAGTCCCAGAAGGTGTAGATGCGCTCGCCCGGATGCATTTCGCGCAGCGCGTCGGTCCAGCCTTGATCCACCAGCCGGGCGTAGGCTTCGCGCACCTCGGGCCGGAACAGGGCGTCGGTGGTCCAGCGTTCCGGAGCGTAGACATCCAGGTCGGTCGGCATCACGTTGAAGTCGCCCGCCAGCACCGTGGGCGCCCCGGACTTCAACAGCGTGCGGGCGTGGTTCTGGAGCCGGCGGAACCACTTCAGCTTGAACTCCCACTTCGGTCCCGGCGCCGGGTTGCCGTTCGGAAGGTAAAGGCAGCCGACCACCAGCCCTCCCACCTCGGCTTCGATGTAGCGGCTGTGGTCGTCGGAGGGATCGCCCGGCAACTGGCGCCGCCGTTCGACGGGTTCATTGCCCCGCGCCAGGATGGCCACGCCGTTCCAGCGGCTCTGGCCGCGCCAGAGGCAGCCATACCCCGCGTCCCGGATCTCGCCGGCGGGAAAGTTCTCCTGTGTGACTTTCAGCTCCTGCAGGCAGACCACGTGCGGGCGGGTCTCCTCCAGCCAGCGCAGCAGCGCCGGAAGGCGGGCCTTGATGGAATTGACGTTGAAGGTGGCGATGCGCACCCGCCGCGCCGACATGCCGAACTCCTGCTGGTTCCCTGTCCAACCCCTGTGGTGCGAAACGGTTCGTCCAAATCCGCCCACACCTCGTTGCACGAATGCAACGGTCCTTAGCAATCAGTTAGGCTTAATGAACTTATCTGTGTGAACGATGCTATCAGCGCCCGGATCAACCGGCGCCCTTCTGCGTCCGGACCAAGATAAGGGGATCTTGAACATGAAGCGTTACCTTCTCGCCGCGACCGCCGTCGCCGCCGCCATCATCGCCGCTCCGGCTTCGGCCGAAACGGTCGGCCAGGCTGACCTGTCCTACGGCTTCCACAACTGGGACAACAACCCGGGCGGTGACTGGAACAACCACGACATCGCCCTCGGCGGCGCCTTCACCACCGACCTCGGCGGCGGCTACAACATTCAGGTCGACGGCCAGGCCAACAGCTACCGCTGGGACGGCTCGAACAGCGACGACTCGATGGGCCAGGCTTCGGTCCACGTGTTCACGCGTAACGACCAGTACGCCATCGGCGCCTTCGCCGGTCTGGCGGACTACTACGGCGACAGCGGCCTGATGGTCGGCCTCGAAGGCCAGGCCTACATGACCGACGTCACGTTCAACGCCTCGGTCGGCTACGTGAACTTCGACGACTTCAACGACTACAGCCAGTGGAACGCCCAGCTGGGCCTCCGCTACTTCTTCAACGACAACTTCGCCATCGACGGCTCGCTGGGCTGGGTCGACTGGGATACGAAGTTCACCGACTACGACGGCTGGAACGGCACGATCGGCGGCGAGTACAAGTTCGACGGTTCGCCGGCGAGCGTGTTCATCAACTACCGCCACGACGCGATCGATCGCAGCTCGGGCAGCGAGTACAACGTCGACGCCTTCACGCTCGGCGTTCGCCTGACCCTCGGCTCCGACAACCTGCGCGCCCGCACCAACAGCGGCGCCAGCATGACGGGCGGCCAGGTCGCTGCGGACAACTTCCTGCGCTGGTAAGACCAGTCAGTCACGACGTATCGGGAAGGGCGGTCCGCAAGGGCCGCCCTTCTTGCATTGGGGTCTAGCGTCCGCCGCCGCTGTCCGTGTCGGCGGTGATGGTCGGCGGTTCGTCCTCCGCCGGCGTCGGCGAGGACGCGGTCTCGGCCCCCACGCCTGCCGAGGGGACAGCCGGTTGCGCCGGCCGGTCCGGATCGGGCGCCAGCAGCACCTTCAAGATGAAGTAGATCGCCGCCGCCAGCGGGATCAGCCAGCTCATGCAGCCGCAGCCCTTCTTCTTCGGCCGGGGCGTCCCGCCGCCGGCCGCCTGCTCGGCTGCGTAGCGCGCGCGCACCGCCGCCAGTAGCTGCTCGCGGGCCGCCGCCGCGGCGGCCGGAGGAGTCTTGGGA
>JAIBAU010000006.1 GCA_019695035.1 Caulobacteraceae bacterium
CCTCGCGCCGCTGGCCGCCGCGATCCGCCCTCCGCCCTTCGCCGCGCTCGCCCGGGCCGGCCGCCCGTTCGACCTGGTGGCCGCCGGTCAGGGCGCGCATGGTCTGCGGGAACGAGATGTAGGCACCGGTGAAGCTCAGCACCGCAAGCGGCACGGCGATCCAGACGCCGACCTGGTGGTGCAGGTTGCCGGTGAACAGGCTGGAGCGCCGCCACGAAAAGCCCTTCAGCACCTTGCCGTTGCGCGGCCACCAGATCCACACGCCGGTCAGGCACGAGACCAGCATCAGCCAGCCCAGCCAACCCACCACCTTGCGCCCGACCCCGGGGATGAACAGCGTGCCGTGCAGTTGGTGCAGTGCGCGCTGCACCCCTGCCGCCGACGACGCCTGGTCCAGCACCCGCGCCGAGCCGGGGTCGATCCACACCGTGTGCTGGGGCGCCCGCCCGCGGACGGGGGCGGCGCCCTTCCGGGACATCGGCGCCGAGACGAGGATGGGCGCCGCTTGGTGCTCGGGAAGGCGGATCTGGGCGATTGGCTCGTCAGGCTTGAGTACGGTGCGGGCGGCCGTCGCGTAGTCTTGGAGCGGTCGGCCTGCTTCGCCCGTGACGCGGTAGCGTTGCGGAGCCGTCAGGCGTTCAAGCGGCTCATGCCAGACCAGCAGCGACCCGGTCAGGCTGAGCGGGATGAGCACGGCCGAGAGGGCGACCCCGATCCACAGGTGGACCTGGAACCAGAGCCGGCGGACGGCTTGGCGGCTCGGCATGCTCATCGGGAAATCCACAGGCGGCGCGACATTTCGACTTGCCTAGACTTGTTGAGAATGATTATCAATCGCCCGAAAATGAGAACCGTTCGCAAAGAGCGGTCGCGTCCCTGGATCCTGCACCATGACCACCGTTCCGATCCGCGGCGTCCGCGCCGCCGCCCGCACCACAGCCGCGCGGGTCGGTTTGGCCAGCGCGGCGGCCGTCCTGTTCGCACCGCCGGCGTTCGCCGAAGCAGGCACGACTGAAAGCCCGGCGCGCGATCCCGGCGATGGCGTGACCCTGGTGTCGGGCGTCACCGTGACGGCGACCGACGAGGCCTCGTCGTCGTCCGATCCGCGCATCGGAAAGCTGGTCGATGCGCCGCAGACGGTCACGGTCATTCCCGAGGCGGTGATCGAACAGCGCAACGCCACCACGCTGCGCGACGTGCTTCGGAACGTTCCGGGCATCTCGATGCAGGCGGGCGAGGGCGGCGTGCCCAACGGCGACAACCTCACCCTGCGCGGCTTCAATGCCCGCACGGACATATTCGTGGACGGGGTCCGCGACCTGGGCGGCTACTTCCGCGACAGCTTCAATCTCCAGAGCGTCGAGGTGGTGAAGGGGCCGGCCTCGGCGCAGGCGGGCCGGGGCTCGACCGGCGGCATCATCAACCAGGTGTCCAAGCAGCCCCAGCTCAACCGCTTCATGGACGCCAACCTCGGGCTTGGAACGGACGGCTACGGCCGCGCGGTGCTGGACGTGAACCAGCCGCTGGAAGGCTGGATCGAGGGGGCCGCCTTGCGGGTGAACCTCATGTACCACGTCCAGGACACCCCGGGACGCGACTACGTCGACCAGCGCCGGTGGGGCATGGCGCCGACGCTCGTGCTGGGCGCGGCGACAGACACCCGGTTCGTCCTTTCTTGGTTCCGCCTCGAGCAGGACAACACGCCCGACTACGGCCTGCCCTGGGTGCCGAACACCGCCGCGCCGAGTCTGGCGCCGCTCTATGACCAGATCGTGCCGGTCGACTTCGACACTTGGTACGGGGTGCGCCGCCGCGACTACGAGAAGACAGCGACGAATATCGGCGCGGCGCGGATGGAGCACGATTTCAACGACGATTGGACCCTGACGCAGACGTTCCGGTTCGTCACCGTCGATCGGGATTCCGTCGTCACGGCGCCCCGCTTCAATGCGGGAGCCGAGACCATCCGGTCGGAGTTGCAGTCGCGGGACCAGGTCGACCAGAATTTCACCAGCCAGACCCAGCTGATCGCCAACCTGGGCGGTGACGGATACGTCCGCCACGGCCTGCTGTTCGGCATGGAGCTGGTGCGGGAGAATGCCATCAACTTCCTTCGGGCCCAGGCAACCCCGCCGCCTCCCACGGCGTGGGACGATCCCGACCCGGAGCGGGATCCCGGCTCGCCGGTGCGCCGCACCGGAGCGTTCAACGAGGCGCTCTCGTCGACGGTCGCCGTCTACGGCTTCGATACGATGCGCCTGGGCGAGCACTTCGAACTGACCGGCGGTCTGCGTTGGGACAGCTATGAGACCCGATACAACCAGATCAACGCGGCCCACGTGCAGACGGCCGCGTTCGAGAACGCGGGCAGCCGGCTATCCGGTCGCCTGGGCGCGCTCTGGCGACCGATCCGCGACGCCAGCGTCTACGTCTCCTACGGCACCAGCTTCAATCCGTCCGCTGAGGGCCTGACGCTCACGGTGGCGACACAGGGCTTGCCTCCCGAGGAGAGCGAGACCTGGGAAGCGGGGGCGAAGTGGGACATGCTGGACGGCCGGCTGCTGGTCGCCGCCGCTGTCTTCCGCACCGACAAGACCAACGCCCGCACGACCGATCCTCTGACCTCGATCGTCACCCTGACCGGCCGCCAACGCGTGCAGGGATTCGAGATCAGTCTCAGCGGCGAGATCACCGAGGGGTGGACGGTCTTCGGCGGCTACACCCGGCTGGACAGCGAGATCACTCGCTCCAGCAACCCGGCGGAGATCGGCTCGGATCTGCCCAACACGCCGGAGAACAGTCTCTCCCTTTGGACCACCTACCGGCTGCTGGACCGCTATACCTTCGGCGCCGGGGCGCAATTCGTCGACAGTCGCTTCGCCAACACCGTCAACACTCGCCGCGCGGACAGCTACTGGACCTTCGACGCCATGGCGTCCTGGGAAGCCACTGAGAAGGTCTCGGTGCAGCTCAACGTCTACAACCTGGCCGACGAACGCTACCTGGACAGCCTGGGCGGGGGTCACGCTGTGCCGGGCTGGGGCCGTTCGGCGGTGCTGTCGGTCGGATATCGGTTCTAGTCATGCTGTTGCACGTCCCCAAGGTCCTCACCGCCGATGAACTGGCCCGGGCGCGCCGGCTGCTGGCCGACGCCCCTTGGGCCGACGGCAAGGTAACGGCCGGCCACCAGTCGGCTCTGGCCAAGCGCAACCTGCAGCTTCCCCAGGGCTGCGAGGCGGCGCGCGAGCTCGGCGCCCTGGTCACCACGGCGCTCAATCGCAACCTGTTGTTCCTGTCCGCCGCCCTGCCGGCCCGGATTTATCCGCCCCTGTTCAATCGCTACGAGACCGGCAACGACTTCGGAAACCACGTGGACAACGCGGTGCGTCAGCTGCCTGACGGGACGGGCGCGATCCGCACGGACCTGTCCGCCACCTTGTTTCTGGAAGATCCCGACGCCTACGACGGCGGCGAGCTCTCGATCGACGACACCTATGGCGTTCACCAGGTGAAATTGCCGGCCGGGGACATGATCCTCTACCCGTCGACCAGCCTGCATCGGGTCGAGCCGGTCAGTCGGGGCGCGCGCGTGGCCAGCTTCTTCTGGATCCAGTCGCTGATCCGCGACGACGGCAGGCGCACCCTGTTGTTCGACATGGACCAGTCGATCCAGCGCGCCGCTGAAACGCTTGGCCACGCCGACGCCGGCGTGATCGGCCTGACGGGCTGCTATCACAACCTGCTCAGGATGTGGGCGGAGGTCTGAGCCCCCTTCCCGGCGCAGGCGGCGCTAGTTGGTCTGCGCCGCGGCCGTATCCGCCGCCGCCTCCTCGGGGGTGACCGGGGCGCCATCCGCCACCGCCTGGCGGCAGCTCTCGACGAAGGCGTCGGCCAGCTGCCGGCTCGGCGCGGCGACCGAAAGGGTCTGGCTGCCGTAGCTGGCCGCCACGGTCCTGGCCGTGAGCATCGCCTCGAGTTCCGGCATGGGGATCGCGCCCTCTGCATCGACGCCGGGCCCGGGCGCGGTCGAGCGGGCGACCAGCGCGGCGACGTGGCCGTCGAAGCCGATGCTCAATCGCTCCTCGCTGGCCACCGGATTGAAGCCGGCGACCCAGACGACGAAGCGGCTGGGCTGGCGGGCGCAGGCCAGGCGCAGGGTGTCCTGGCCGCCCTGCTGGCGCACGATGGCGTAGCCGGTGTTGGTCACCGCCGCAGTCCAGGTCGCCTGGTCGGCGGGCGGCGGCGCGGGCTCGGCCGGCTTGGGCGCGGGTTTGCAGCCGGTAATCACCGCCGTGGCGGTGAAAACGGCGACGAAGGTGTGGATGGCTTGGCGCGTCGTCGTCATGGCGACGCTTGTAACGCAAGCCGAGGCGGTTGGTTACCGAAAGCTTAATGGGAGTTGTGCTGCGCAGTTCATGCAAACCAGGCGCGCGTTGGAGGAAGGATGGCCGCCTCAATGGGTCCTGTCCGCAGACCCGGACATCGACAAGTGCCTGCGGGCGCAGCCCATCTGGGGCGCAGGATAGGCGAGGCAGCTCAATCCTCGTCCATCTTCAGGGCGGCGATGAAGGCTTCCTGGGGGATCTCGACCTTGCCGAACTGACGCATCCGCTTCTTGCCGGCCTTCTGCTTGTCCAGCAGCTTGCGCTTGCGGCTCGCGTCGCCGCCGTAGCACTTGGCGGTCACGTCCTTGCGCAGCGCGCGAACCGTCTCGCGGGCGATGATCTTGCCGCCGATCGCTGCCTGGATCGGGATCTGGAACAGGTGCGGCGGGATCAGCTCCTTCATCTTCTCGACCATGCCGCGGCCGCGAGTCTCGGCGCGGCCCCGGTGGACCAGCATGGACAGGGCGTCGACGGGTTCCGCGTTGACCAGGATGGACATCTTCACCAGGTCGCCGGTGCGGTGGCCGATGATCTCGTAGTCGAAGGAGGCGTAGCCCTTGGAGACGCTCTTCAGCCGGTCGTAGAAGTCGAACACCACTTCGTTCAGCGGCAACTCGTAAACCACCAGGGCTCGGCTGCCGACGTAGCTGAGCTCCTTCTGCTCGCCGCGGCGGTCCTGACAGAGCTTGATCACCGCCCCGAGGTATTCATCGGGAGTCAGGATGGTGGCCTTGATCCAGGGCTCGCTGATGGCCTCGATCTGCATGGGGTCGGGCATGTCGACCGGATTGTGCAGGTCGATCTCGGCGCCGGTGCGCAGTTTGATCTTGTAGACCACCGAAGGAGCGGTCGCGATCAGGTCGAGGTCGAATTCGCGCGACAGCCGCTCCTGGATGATCTCCAGATGCAGCAGACCCAGGAAACCGCAGCGGAAGCCGAAGCCGAGGGCCGCCGAGCTCTCCATCTCGTAGGAAAAGCTGGCGTCGTTCAGGCGCAGGCGGCCGATGGCGGCGCGCAGATCCTCGAAGTCGGCGGCGTCGACCGGGAACAGGCCGCAGAACACCACCGGCTGCACCTCCTTGAACCCCGGCAGGGGCTCGGACGTGCGCTTCTTCTCGTCGGTGATGGTGTCGCCGACGGCGGCGTGAGCCACCTCCTTGATCGAGGCCGTGATGAAGCCGACCTCGCCCGGGCCCAGGCTTTCGACGTCCACGGTCTTGGGTGTGAAGACGCCGACCTTGTCGACGCGGTAGCTGGCGCCGGTCTGCATCATGTGGACCTGCTGGCCGACCCGCAGGCGACCATCGATGACGCGCACCAGCACCACCACGCCGAGGTAGGCGTCGTACCAGGCGTCGACCAGCATGGCCTTGAGGGGCGCGGTTTCATCACCCTTGGGGGGCGGCAGGCGGGTGACGATGGCCTCCAGCACCTCGTCGATGCCTATGCCCGACTTCGCCGAGCATTCCACCGCATCCGAGGCGTCGATGCCGATCACGTCCTCGATCTGCTGGCGCACCCGTTCCGGGTCCGCGGCGGGCAGGTCGATCTTGTTGAGGACCGGCACGATCTCGTGGTTGTTGTCGATGGCCTGATAGACGTTGGCCAGCGTCTGGGCCTCCACGCCCTGGGAGGCGTCCACCACCAGGATCGAACCCTCGCAGGCGGCCAGCGAGCGGCTGACCTCGTAGGCGAAGTCCACGTGGCCGGGGGTGTCCATCAGGTTCAGGACGTACTCGAGGCCGTCTCGGGCCTTGTATTTCAGACGCACGGTCTGCGCCTTGATGGTGATGCCGCGTTCCTTCTCGATCTCCATGTTGTCCAGCACCTGACTGGTCATCTCACGCGCGGTGAGGCCGCCGGTCGTCTGGATCAGACGGTCGGACAGGGTCGATTTGCCGTGGTCGATGTGGGCCACGATCGAAAAGTTGCGGATGCGGTCGAGAGGGGTGGTCATGAGGGGGCCGCGACTAGCACGCAAACCCTTCGGGGCCAAGGAGTCCCCCGCGTCTGGCCGAAACCCGGCCGCCGGGCGTGGCGCTTTTCGACGAACACGGTTAGCGATCAGAGGGGCCATGGCCTAAAACACGCCCCAGTCCCGGGTCAGCGTCTCACCTCCTCCCAACGCCTGGGACCCGTTCGAACATCGCCAAGGAGACCGGCATGGACCGTCGCAAAGTCATTCTCACCGGCGCCGCCGCCGCGGTCGGCGCCGCCGCCGCGCCGTCGTCGCTCTGGGCCCAGCCCAACCCCGACTACAACACGCCGCAGGAGTCGACCTACGAGCGGGACGAGCTGCTGCGGGCCGGATCGGATGCGCTGGGGGTGACGGCCGAGGCCGTCGGCGGAGCGATCGAGCGGATCGCCCGCGACTACGGCTCCAATCCCGACGGCTACATCGCCGGCGAGGAGGGCTCGGGCGCCATCGTGGCCGGGCTGCGCTATGGCAAGGGCTTGCTCTACATGCGCGGCCAGGAGCCGCTGACGGTCTACTGGCGAGGTCCGTCGGTGGGTTGGGACTGGGGGGGCAACGCCAGCCGGGTCTTCACCCTCTGCTACAATCTGCGCCACCCGGACATGATCTTCCGCCGCTATCCCGGCGTCGACGGCTCTGCCTACCTGGTCGGCGGCCTGGGCGTGAACTACCAGAAGGCCGACGACATCACCCTGGCCCCCATTCGCGCCGGACTGGGTCTGCGGCTCGGAGCCAATGTCGGCTACCTGGCCTACTCGCGGAAGAAGCACATCCTGCCCTTCTAGGCGGCCGCGATCCTGCCAGTCCTTGACGGCGGCGGAGCGATCCGCCGCCGTTCGCCTACCCGGGTCAGGCCTTGCTGGCCTTGGCGCGGCTGGAGAACCAGTCGGTGATCGCCATGAGCAGCCCCGATCCGACGAACACCCCATGCAGGCCCGCCATCCAGGCGAGGTCGGTGTAGTTCACCGCCTCTTCCGCCTTGGTCAGGCTCATGAAAGCCTTCAGCAGGCTAATGCCCGAAATGGCGACGATGGAGGCGATGAGCTTCAGCTTCAGGCCCGAGAAGTCCACGTGGCCCATCCAGTCCGGACGGTCGACGTTGTCGGCGGTGTCGATCTTGGAAACGAAGTTCTCATAGCCGGAAAACAGCACGATCAGCAGTAGGTTGGCCGCCAGGGACAGGTCGATGAGGGACAGCGCCGCCATGATGCCCTCATCGGCGGACATGGTCATGACGCCGGACACCTCATGGATCAGCTCGTTGACGAAGACGATCAGCAGCATGACCAGGGCCACGACCAGGCCGAGGTAGAAGGGCGCGGCCAGCCAGCGCGAAGCGAACAGGCCCCGCTCGAACGCGACCTCGACGGCAGGCTTGTTCGAGTGGGACATGGGTCAGGTCCTTAGCCGGGCGCCCACCGCCTTTTCGGCGGCGGCCACGATCTTCTGGGAAACCGCCTCGATCTCGGCGTCGGTGAGGGTCGCCTCGCGGGGCTGCAGCGTGACCTCGACGGCGATCGACTTCTGGCCCTCCGGCACGCCCTGGCCGCGGTAGACGTCGAACACCCGCGCCTCGGTGATCAGCACCTTGTCGACCGAGGCGACGGCGCGGACCAGATCGCCAGCCTGGCGGTCCTCGTCGACGAGGAAGGCGAAGTCCCGCGACAGCGGCATAAGGGGCGAAAGCTTCAGGGCCGGGAGGGTCTTGGTGGCCTTCGGTCTGGGCGCGGGAATGGCGTCCAGCACCACTTCGAAGGCGTAGAGCGGACCGTCGGCGTCCAGCGCCTTGAGCACGCGGGGATGCAGCTCGCCAAACTCGGCCAGGGTGGTCTTGGGCCCCAGCTGGACGGCGGCGGAACGACCCGGGTGGAACCAGTCGCGGGCCTTGCCCTGCACCAGCTGAAGCGAGGCGATGGGCGCGCCCAGTTGCGCCAGCAGGGCGAAGAGGTCGGCCTTCAGCTCGAACAGGGCGTCGGTCTTCTGGCCGTCCCAGCGGCGCGGCGGGCGGGCGCGCAGGACGCCGGTCACCGCCTGGCGCTGATCGGCTGGGCCGTCTCCGAGGTAGAAGGGTCCGACCTCGAACAGGGCTGCATCGCCGAAGCCCCGGTCGGCATTGCGCTGGACCGCCTCGATGAGGCCCGGAAGGGCCGAGGGCCGCATGCAGTCCAGATCCGCGGCGATCGGATTCTCCAGCACCAGGGCGGGGCCGCCGCCGCCGAACAGCCGCGCGGTCTCGGTCCGGGTGAAGGACCAGGTGACCGCCTCCTGCCAGCCGGCCGCGGCCATGGCGCGGCGGGCGATCCGGGCGCGCGCCTGCAGGGGGGTGAGCACCCCGCGTGCGGCAATGGCCGCTTCCGGAAGCGGGGTGGAAGGCAGGGCGCCAAAGCCCTCGATGCGGGCGACTTCCTCGACCAGGTCCGCCTTGCCCTCGACGTCGCGGCGCCAGGACGGCGGCTGCACCTCGACCACCGTGCCCGAGGAAGAGACGTGGAAGCCCAGGGCCTCGAGGATGTCGAGGGTGCGCGCCCGGGGCACCTCAAGTCCGGAAAGCTGTTCCACATAGGCCGGGTCGAAGGCGAAGGAAGCGGGGGCTGCGGGCGTCTCGCCGGCGATCGCCACGTCCGAGGCCTCGCCGCCGCAGATCTCGAGGATCATGGCGGTGGCCAGCTCCAGGCCGGGGACGACGAACTCGGGGTCGACGCCTCGCGCGAAACGGTAGGCGGCGTCCGAATTGATGCCGGTGGCGCGGGTGGTCTGGGCGGTGCGGATGGGGTCGAACCAGGCGCTCTCGAGGAAGACGTCGACGGTGGCGTCCGAGACCGCCGTGGACTGGCCGCCCATGACGCCGCCCAGGCCAATGGGCCGCGCGCCGCCGGCGTCGGAAATGACGCTCATCTCCGGTCCGATCTCGTAGGTTTCGCCGTCCAGCGCGATCAGGTTCTCGCCCTCGCGACCCAGGCGGGCCTCTATCACCGGGCCGTCCAGCAACGCCGCGTCATAGGCGTGGAGCGGGCGGGCGCGGTCGTAGGAGACGTAGTTGGTGATGTCGACCAGCGCCGACTTGGGATTGATGCCGATGGCCTTGAGCCGGGCCTGCAGCCATGCGGGCGAAGGCCCGTTCCTCACGCCGCGGATCAGACGGCCGGAGAACACCGGGCAGGCGTCACCGTCGACCCGGATCGAGATGGGGCAGTCGAAACGGCCCTTCACCGGCTTGACGCGGATGTCCTTCAGCTTGCCGAGCCCGGCCGCGGCCAGGTCGCGCGCAATGCCCGTCACGCCCAGCCAGTCGGGCCGGTTGGGGGTCACCTCGAAGTCGATCACCGGTTCCGCGGCGAAGACCTCGGCGGCCGGCGTCCCCACCGCCAGTCCTTCGTCCAGCTCCAGGATGCCGTCGGCGTCGACGCTGAGTTCGAGCTCCGCGCCTGAACAGAGCATGCCGTTGGAGACCACGCCGCGCACCGGCTTCTCGACCAGCACCATGCCGTTGGCCGGGATGGTCGCCCCGATGGGGGCGTAGATGGTGGTCAGGCCGGGCCGCGCATTGGGCGCGCCGCAGACGATCTCCTTGCGGCCGTCGACGGTGTCGACCTGGCAGACGCGCAGCTTGTCGGCGTTGGGGTGCTGGACCGCCTCGACGATCTTCGCGACCGTGAAGGGGGCCAGCGCGGCCGCGGGATCGTGCACCTCCTCGACCTCCAGCCCGGCCATGGTCATGGCCTCGGCGACCGCATGGATGTCGGCGTCGGTGTCGAGGTGGTCCTTCAGCCAGGACAGGGTGAACTTCATGTGTTTAGGACCAGACCAGGCTGAGAGTGACTTGGGCGAGGATGAACAGATACGCCAGGCCCGAAAGCCACAGCGAGAGGGTGAAGCGGATGGTGCGGGTGCGCACCAGGTTCAGCCCGTGGGCGGCGACCGCCTCGCGGCTGGTGCGCTCGGGCGTGGCGCGCGGGGCGAACAGCCAGAGACAGGTGCAGAGCAGGCCCACCGCCAGCACCAGCTGGATCATGGCCAGGGCGCCGATCAGGCCCAGCCCCGGCTTCTCCGAAAGATAGAGCGCCAGCGCCGCGAAAATGGAGTCGGCGGTCATCAGGCCGACGGCGCGGTCGGAGATCCGGTCCAGCGTCGCCTGGCAGTGCTCGCACACCCCCGCGTGCCCGCCGCGCTCGCCGAGCAGGGCCTCGTCATAGGCCGCGCGGTCGGCCGGATGGGCCGGCACGCCGAGCAGCGCCGTCATGATGGGCGCGCGGGCCACGGTCAGCTGAGCCCGCTGGACGCGTTGGGGGCCTGGAAGGCGCTGAAGCCGTAGTGCTCGAGCCAGCGCACGTCGCCGGCGAACATGTCGCGCAGATCCGGCGGGCCGTACTTCAGCATGGCCAGGCGATCGACGCCCATGCCCCAGGCGAAGCCCTGGTACTCGTCCGGATCGATGCCGCACTGGCGCAGCACGTTGGGGTGCACCATCCCGCAGCCCAGCACCTCCAGCCAGTCGTCGCCCTGGCCCACGCGCACCTCGCCGCCCGAGCGGTCGCAGCGCACGTCCAGTTCGGCCGACGGCTCGGTGAAGGGAAAGTGGTGCGGGCGGAAGCGGGTGGTCACCGCGTCGGTCTCGAAGAAGCGGGCGATGAACTGCTCCAGCGTCCACTTCAGGTGGCCCATGTGGATGCCCTTGTCGATCACCAGGCCTTCGATCTGGTGGAACATGGGGGTGTGGGTCTGGTCGCTGTCCTTCCGGAACACCCGGCCGGGCGCGATGATGCGGATCGGCGGCTTCTGGCTGACCATGGTCCGCACCTGGACCGGCGAAGTGTGGGTGCGCAGCAGCTTGCGTTCGCCCGTCTCGCCCGGCGCGAAGAAGAAGGTGTCGTGCATCTCCCGCGCCGGGTGCTTGGGCGGGAAGTTCAGCGCCGTGAAGTTGTGCCAGTCATCCTCGATATCGGGCCCCTCGGCGACGGCGAAGCCCATCTGGGCGAAGATCTCGATCAGCTCGTCCATGACCTGCAGGGTCGGATGCACCGAGCCCTTGCGGCGCGCGGGCGCGGGCAGGGACAGGTCGACCTGTTCGGAGGCGAGGCGGGCGTTCAGGGCGTCGTCGTCCAGGCGCGCCTTGCGGGCGGCGAGCGCCGTCGAGACGCGGTCGCGCAGGCCGTTGATCAGCGGGCCCTTCACCTGCCGCTCTTCAGGAGTCATGGCGCCCATGCCCTTGAGCAGGGCGGAGACCGAGCCCTGCTTGCCGAGGGCGGAGACGCGCACGGCCTCCAGCGCCTCGGGCGTGTCCGCGGCGGCGATGGCGGAGGTCAGTTCGGCTTCAAGTCGGGCGAGGTCGGTCATGCGCTTCTTTCCGGGCCGGGCTTTCCTAAGGGAACAAGGCGATCCGGCCAAGGGCCGTGCTCGGATCGGCCGCCCCCTGTGGTCACGCCGCCGCAAGCGGAGCCGTTAGCGCCGGATTCACCGTGCCCGTGAGCCCTTCGTCAATGTTGAGCGTTCAACCTGCTCGGGTACGCAAGGAGCATCCGGGCTTGCTCAGGATCCGCCGAACCTGGTTCAGCCTCCATGGCTGCATGTCGCGGCGCAAGTTCGTGCTGGCGGAGTTGGCCCTGGCGGCGCTGCTGCTGCTGCTCGGCCCGCTGGCGGTGCTGGCCTTCGCGGCCGCGGCCGGGGCGATCGGTCTCCACGAAGGCACGCCCCTGTTCGAACGCACCGCGACCCTGGCGGCGCTGGCGGCCGGAGCCCCGCTGCTGTGGGCCGCCGCCGCTCCGATGGTGAAGCGCTGCCGCGACGCCGGCCTGCCGCCCGCCGCCCTGCTGGGCGCGGTGTTCCTGATGCCGAGCCTTGACCGCATGCTGCTGGTCCCGGCCTTCGCCGCGCGGCTGCCGGGGCCGCTGGATTTCATGACCCCGATCGCCGGCGCCTTGATCGCCTCGGCATGGGTGCTGATGGTCGTCATGCCCAACCGCTACGTGGTGCGCGACGCACCGTTGCGGGCGGCCGAAAAGGCGGCGCGCCGTGCGGCCCGGGCGGCGGCGGCGGGACCCCGGCCGCCGGCCGGACCCTGGGGCGCGCGCCGCTAGGCCCATGTTTCACGTGAAACACGACCGCGCTTGACGTAGTACATTGAAAAAGCGGTGAAAAACTCGGAGTAATCACCCGATTTGCGGGGCGATCGGCTCGATTTTCCGGCGCGAGGAACCGCTTTTCCGGTCGCTTGAACCGGTTTCCCGGCGCCCCTTTCGCGCAACAAAAAAAACGCCTCCGGTCTCCCGGAGGCGTCTTCGATTTCGTCAGACCTCGGCGGCGCCGAAATCAGGCGGCCTTGGCGGCCTTCTCGACGGCGGCGCGGACGGCCGCGGCGACGGCCTTGAAGCCGGCCTCGTCGTTGCCGGCCATGTCGGCCAGGACCTTACGGTCGAGGTCGATCCCGGCCAGGTTCAGGCCGTGGATGAACTGCGAGTAGGTGAAGCCCTCCAGGCGGGCCGCGGCGTTGATGCGCTGGATCCACAGGGCGCGGAACGAGCGCTTCTTGTTCCGACGGTCGCGGTAGGCGTACTGACCGGCCTTGTCCACAGCGGCCTTGGCCGTGCGGATGGTGTTCTTGCGGCGGCCGTAGAAGCCCTTGGCTTGCTCCAGGACCTTCTTGTGACGGGCGTGGGACGTAACGCCCCGTTTGACGCGTGCCATTGTTCTATTTCCTCAAAATGTCCTGTTCGCGATCAGCCGTACGGCATCCAGCCCTTGATGATGCGGGCGTCTGCGTCCGCCATCACCTTGGTGCCCCGGTTGGAGCGGATGTACTTGCTGTTGTGGGAGAGCAGGCGGTGCCGCTTGCCCGCCACGCCGGCCTTGATCTTGCCGGTCGCGGTCATTTTGAAGCGCTTCTTGGCGCCCGACTTCGTCTTCAGTTTCGGCATTTCAACGCGGGGTCTTTAGGCCCCGTCCTCTGGATAGATTGAGAACCGCCAAGGCATGCCATGTGGCCCGGCGGCTCCGAAGGGCGGCTTCCATAGGGGAAAACCGCCCTCCGGGCAAGTCTTGGGCTGCTCTTCGGCGCGCCGCCCGGCCCCGGCTCAGGGGTAGGGCGGGTTGTTGGCCTCAAGGAAGCGGATGGATTCCTGGAGCATGCGGGTGCGGGTGGCGCCGGTGGAGAGCCAGTGGTCCTCGCCCTCAAGGCGCACCACGGTGACCGGCTTGCCGGCGCGGCGCATGGCCGCCTCCATCAGGTCGGTCTGCTTCATGGGCACCACGGTGTCGTTGACGCCGTGCATCAGCAGCAGCGGAACGGTGATGCGGTCCACGTGGCGGGCGGCCGAGACCTCGTCCAGGCCGGTGTCGCCGATGCGGCTGGCGCCCATGTTCTGCTTCCAGTAGCGGCCGGTCGGGGTGTCGGCCGAGTTGGACTCGCCGTTGGCCCAGAAGATCATGGCGCGCATGTCGTAGACGCCCGCTCCGGCGGCCGAGCAGCGGTAGACACCCGGGTCGAGAGCGACGGCGGCGGCGGCGGCGTAGCCGCCGTAGGACCAGCCGGTGATGCAGACGCGCCGGGGATCGATGATGCCCTGGGCGGCGAGGTAGCGCACGCCGTCGGACAGGTCGGTCTGCATCTTCTTGCCCCACTGGCCGTAGCCGGCGGCCATGTGCGCCTCGCCGAAGCCGCTGGAGCCGCGGAACTGGGGCTGCAGGACCGCGTAGCCGCGCGAGGCCAGGGCCTGGCTCCACCAGTCGAAGCCCGGCTCGTCGCGCGAGGCGGGCCCGCCGTGGGGCAGGACGATGAGCGGCAGGTTGCGCGGGTCGCGGCCGCGCGGCAGCGTCAGGTAGGCCGGAATGTCCAGGCCGTCGGCCGCCTTGTAGGTGATCCAGCGACGCTCGTTGACGGCCGAGCCCGGGACGCCCGGATAGGCCGAGCCCACCTTGATGGCCTTGCCGGCGGCGACGTCGATCAGCAGGAAGGTGCCGGAATCGTTGTCGCCCTCGGTGCGCACCACGATCTTCGAGTAGTCGGGCGTGCGGCTCTGCACGAAGAAGAAGCCGTTGGTGAAGCTGGCCTCCAGCGTCGCCCAGGCCCGCGCCGCGGCCTCGTCGGTGTAGATCCGCTCGTAGGCGTTGCCGCGCATGCCGCCGAAGCCGAGCAGGCGGCCGGTGACGTCGTCGTAGATGGGATCCATCTGCAGGCCGCCGGGGAAGGTCAGCTTCTTCTTGGCGCCGTCGGCCAGCGACAGCTCCCAGAGCTCCTCGTCCTTGTCGACGCCGACCGGGACGCTGATGATGACGGTGCCCGGCCGACGGCCGGCGCCCAGCAGCGAGGGCCAGCTGACCACGCCGCGACCGCCGTCCCAGTTGAAGACCTCGCGGCGGTTCACGCCATCGAAGGCGACCACTCGGAAGCGGCCCAGGTCGAAATCGATCTCGGAGTCGGCGTAGACCCGCGCATTCTCGTCCAGCAGGCCGCCGGTGTAGTTGCGCAGGAACGGCGTGGCCCGGCCGTTGTCCGGGTCGATCCGGAACAGCAGGTTGTCGCCGCTCTTGGCGGCGGTCACCAGCATGGTGCGCTTGCCGTCGATCTCACGCACGTAATAGCTGGAGAACAGGTTGTAGACGGTGTCGTCCCCGGTGCGGCTCGAGCTGACGCCGCGCGCCGAGTCCAGCACGTTGGCGAACTGGCGGGTGTCGACGTTGTAGATCTGGCCGTTGAAGGCCTCGATCAGATCACCGAACTCGGAGAACTTGTCGGTCGTGGTCGACCGGACGATGACGATGTGGCTGCTGTCGAGCCAGCTGATGTAGCGGATCTTGGCGCTGCCCAGTTCGACGTTGGCCAGGTCCTGGCCGTTCAGGCCCTTGACCCCCAGGCGGCGGTGCTCGCCGACCTGGCCGATGAAGGCGAGGCGCTGGCCGTCGGGGGAGATGATCACCTGGTCGAGGCCCGGCAGCTGACCGTAGGCCTCGATCGGCGGCGGCGGAGTCGTGGGCTGTGAGGCGGCGACGCTCCCGACCATGGCGATGGTCAGGGCGGCGCCCGCGGCGGCGAGCATCTTCTTCAGCATGGATCCCTCTCGGCCCTCGATCCGGGCTCTTCCTCGGGCGCGAAAATGCCCCGGCGGTAAAGGCTTTGCAATCTGCGGGCGAACGGCGTGACGCGACAGAAGGTAGCGTTGCGGTCAGGCTCCCGCCGGCGCCGCGGCCTCCTCGCGGGCGCGCCTGGCCGCCTCGTAGGCCCGCCCCGCCCGCACCGCCATCAGGGCGGCCGGGATGGTCAGCAGACCCCCGACCAGGAACGGCCAGTTGTGGCCGAGCCCGTCGTAGAGAAAGCCCGCGACCAGCGGCCCGAAGATCCGCGCCGAGGAACTGGAGGCCATGTTCAGCCCCAGCATGGCCCCCTGCCGGTCGGGCGCGACGCTGCGCGAGATGATGGCGGTGATGTTGGGCATGGCCAGGCTCATGCCGCAGGCCCCGAAGGCCATCACCACCGGCACCAGCCAGCCGTGGCCGATGGTCCATGTCCCCAGCGGGCCCATCGGCACGTCGAAGGCGGGCGACCAGGCCGGCGGGATCAGGACCTGGGCGATCAGGGACGCGCCGAACAGCAGCATGCCCGCGGTCAGCACCCGGATCTCGCCGAAGGCCCGCGCCAGGCGGCCGGTGAAGATCCCCTGGTTCAGGGCCGAGACCACGCCGATGACCATGAAGCTCAGGCCCAGCTCCAGCTCGCCCCAGCCGTATCGCGCCTTGGCCCAGAGGCCGAAGCTGGACTCCATGCCCGAGAACCCCGCCATGTAGATCAGGGTTACGAGCAGCACGCGGCTGATCACCGGGCTCGACACCGCCTCGCGGATCCCGGCCAGGAAGGGCGGGCGCGGGGCGGCCGGATCGGCGCGTTCGCGGCTCTCGCGCAGGAAGACGATGACGCCCAGCGCCGCCAGGGCGGACATGGCGCAGGCGGCGAAGATGGGCGCGCGGATGCCGAGGGCGTGGGCCAGCAGCCCGCCCATGGCGGGTCCCACGATGAAGCCCAGGCCGAAGGCGGCGCCGATGAAGCCCATCCGCCCCGCGCGCTCGGCCGGCGGGGTGACGTCGGCGACATAGCCCTGGATGGTGGAGATGTTGCCCGCCACGAGGCCGGTGTAGAGCCGCACCGCCACCGCCGCCCAGATGTTGGGCACGAAGGCCAGGGCCAGGTAGCCGATGGCGTTGAGCACCAGGGTGGCCAGCAGCACCGGCTTGCGCCCGATGCGGTCCGACAGGCGGCCCCAGAAGGGCTCGGCGAAGAACTGGCCGAGCGAATAGGCCGAGAACATCAGCATCACCTGCCAGGCCTCGGCGTGCAGGCTGTCGGCGAAGAAGGGCAGGAGCGGCAGCACCAGGCCGAATCCGACCAGGTTCAGGAATACGGTCCCGAAGAGGACGGCGAGGGCGGGTCCGGAGGCGCGGCTGGCGGCTGGAGTCGACATGTCCGACCCTTAGCGGGGCCCGGCGCGAGCGGATAGGGCGCCGCGGCCATCGTACGACCCGGGACGACCGGACGCCCTCAGGCGAGCGTGGCCAGGGCGGCGTCGGGTCCGCCCGCCTCCAGCGCCTCGACCGTCCGCAGCGCCCGCTCCGCCCAGGCCAGTTCCGCCCGGGCCACGCTCAGCAGGCGCTCGGAGGTCAGCTGGGCGAAGACGCGCTCCTCTCCCGTCGTCCGCTGCGCCAGGGCCTCGGCTTCGGCCTGCACCGACTCGAGGCGTTCGGACGCATGCCGGCGCGCGGCCTCGAGCAGGGCGCGCACCGACTCGGTGCCAAGGAAGCGCCCGAAGTGAAGCTTGGCCAGAAGCTCGCTGCGGGCGCGCTCCGGCCGCGGCGACCGGGACAGCCAGGCCAGCAGGGCCGCGCGCCCCGCCGGGGTGATCCGGTATGGCTTGCCCTCACCTCCGCGATCCGCCGCCGCCACCAGCCCCTCGGCCTGCAGCTCGCGCAGGCCGGGATAGATCTGCCCGAAGCTCTCGCTCCAGAAGGCGCCCAGTTCGGCGCCGACCCACCGCCGCAGGTCGAATCCGGTCAGCGGGCCCGCGGCGGCCAGCGCCCCCAGGAGCACGAATCGCGTCGTCTTCTCACGCATGTATCTAGAAGATACATATCTAAAAGATAGTCAAGCTATCCAGCGGCTTCGGGCCGGTCTAGTGCGGTCTCGCCCTCAGGTGAGCGGCAATGGCGTCGAGGGCCGGGTCCCGGCCCGCAAGCAGGTCTCCGGCCGTCAGCGGCGCCGGCAGGTCGGGGGCGATCCAGGGCCGTTCGTCGAAGGAGGTCTCCCCGCCCTGGAACCAGGCGCTGGAGATCGACCCCTTCAGGCCGCTCCACGGCAGGGTGAAGTCGGTATCCTCGCCGTTGAAGTTCGGACGCGAGCCGGTGGGCTCGCCGACGAAGATCGCTTCGGTGCGCGTTTCGAGCAGCGAGGCCAGGGTCTGGGCCGCCGAAAAGGTGCGACGCCCGGTGATGACGAAGACACCGCCCGGCCGGTCGCAGCCGCAACGGATCACTTCGCGCACCAGCGCCCAGTTCAGGGCCCCGGAGCCGCCGTTGTCGTGACGCAGGTCGATGATCAGCACCCGGTCGGGCTCCCTGCGCAGGCGTTCGCCGACCGCCTCGGCGAAGCGGCGGAAACCGCCCGGTTCGGACTCGCGGATCTGGTTGACCTGGACGAAGAGGGCGTGGGGCTCCTCGATGGGCTCCATCCACTGGGGTTCATTGGGCCGCGACAGCCAGAGCGGCGTCCTGTCCTGCCCCATGCGCGGCCAGCCTTCCGGCGCCCAGGGCGTGGTCGGATCCCGATCCACGGCGCCTGGCTGCAGGGCGACCGAGCGACGCCGGCCGTCGGTGGTCACCAGATCGAGGGCGACCGGTCCCGCGCCGTCTCCCGCGACCTCCGCGAATTGCAGCGCCACGGCGGTGATCCAGGCGAGGGAGGCGGGGTTGTCGCTGGGCACGAGGTCCGCCAGGCGGCGCACGGCCTCGCCGATCGGCCGCCCTCCGACCCCGACGATCCGGGCGCCGACCAGGTCCTCGCGCCCGGGCGCTGCGGCGAGCACGTACCAGTCGTCGCCCAGCCGGTAGGGCCAGACCGGCAGCATGTGAAACGCCCGCGGACCTTCGAAGGGCGGGTAGACCACGGTGTGGCCGTCGCCGATCAGCGACGCCAGGCGCATGAACCTCAAGGTGACCTGCAGATCGTCGAGTCCGGGAATGTCGGCTTCGAGACGGGCCGCCTCGGCCCGCCACTCGGCCTCGGAGACGGCGTGGAACGGATGCGGATGGCGGCGCACCAGAAGCTCGGTGAACCAGGCGAGGTCCTGGCGCCAGCCCTGCACCCGGTCGAGCCCGGGCGAGGCGGTCCCGGCCAGGCGGCCCCACTCCGGGTCGCGCAGCAGGGGGGCGAAGCTCTCGTCCCGGGCCAGAGCGGCGAAGTCCGAATAGCCGAGGCGTCCCTGGGCGACACGCAGATGGGCGAAGGCGGCGGCCCGATCGCCCGCCTCGGCGGCGCAGCCGGCGGCGTCGAGGTGAGCCTGCCGCAGGCTGCCCGCCGACCCGGTCGCTCCCAGGGCGATGGCGCGCTCCAGCGCCGGTCGCGCGGCCTTGCAGTCAATGCGGGCCAGGCTGATCCCGAGGAAGTACCAGTCCGCCCCCATGTCGGGGTTGGCGCCGGTCAGCTTGCGGTAGACGGCGGCGGCCTCGGCCCACTTGCGCTCGCCGAGCAGCCGGCGCCCTTCGGCGCGGTCGGCGACGGGATCGGCCTGAACGTTCGAGGCGATGGCGAGGGCTGCGAGGGCTGCGAGGGCGGCGGCGGCGAGGGCGGG
Source organism: Caulobacteraceae bacterium (assembly GCA_019695035.1). Taxonomy (GTDB): domain Bacteria; phylum Pseudomonadota; class Alphaproteobacteria; order Caulobacterales; family Caulobacteraceae; genus JAEZEZ01. Next base: position 19,185 of record JAIBAU010000006.1, read on the forward strand.
TGCGGGGCGCATGGGCGGACTCCTTCGGGAACGAAGGGGCTCATCGCGCGAGCGGGAGGCCTGGGTCGTCTCAGCCGATCCGGTGAGACGTCCGTTGACGAAATTTCTTCAGTTTCGCCCGGCCAGCCGGGCGCGGAACTGGTTGGGCGTGACGCCCTCGACGGCCTGGAAGGCGCGATAGAAGGTGGCCTTCGAATTGAAGCCGGCTTCGAAGGCGAGGTCGAGCACCGTCCGCTGCGCCGCATTGTCCGACATGGCCGCCTCCCGGAAGGCCGCGACGCGACGTTGGGCGAGCAGCTGATGGAAGCCCCCCACGCCGGGGGCGGTGTTGAGCGCCTGGGACAGCCTGGCCTCGGAGACCCCGATGGCGGCCGCGAGCTGGCCGAGTCCGTAGTCGGGATCGCGATAGGCCTCGCCCAGATCGAGGCTGCGCCGGGCGCGGGCGGCGATGTCGGCGGCCTCCCCCGCGTCCATCGGCGAGGCCTCGTAGCGCGGACGGGCGTCGAACACGCCGCGCTTGACCAGGCAGAAGTAGCCCAACCCGTAGATCGACAGGGCCAGGACCACAGCGGACACCTGGTCGGAATCGGGCAGGGGCAGGCGCAGGAAGAAGGCCGTGAAGCTGGCGGCCGCCACCAGGTAGCCGGCCATGCCGACGAGCACGAGGATCCGGACGGGCAGGCCGGTCTCGCGGCGCTCCGCCTCCCCCGCGAAGGTCAGCCGCACCGTGGCCACGGCGTAGGCGAGGAAGAAGGTCATCTTGGCGAAGACGAAGCCCGCCACCCAGAGGCGCATGTCGGGGTGGGACAGGCTAATGCCCGACCCCGGGAAGCCCAGGTGCAGCCCGGCGAGATAGAGGAGCGCCAGTCCCAGGGGCGCGAAGTGCCGGGCGTCGCGCCGGGCGGGCGCGCCGTCCTCCCGCACCAGGGCGCGCACGAACAGATAGAGGAGCGGGCCCAGCGCCACCTCGAGCGCCATGCCGAGCGCCAGGCCCGTGTCGAAACCGAGCGCGTCGGCGAGCTCCTCCGCCACGAGCCAGGAGAACGCCGCCAGCAGCACGACCAGCAGCCACCGCGCCCCGGAGCGCCGCACCTTCAGCGCCGCCAGGCCGAGCATGAGCGCCGCCGCCTGCACCAGTCCGGCCGTGTAGATCGCGATCAGCACTCTCGTCCCCGACGTCGCACGACCCGATGGTCGCGCAGGCCCCCGCCACCGTCCAGCCCATGCCTGCGGATGTGAAAAAGCCCCGGCGCGGGCCGGGGCTTTCCAGGGTTCGTCGGTGGGACCCGGGCCTACTTGGGGGCCAGGATCATGATCATCTGACGGCCTTCCATCTTCGGCTCGTATTCGACCTTGGCCACCTCCTCGAAGTCCGCCTTGACCTGCTGCAGCAGCTTCATGCCGAGCTCGGGGTGGGCCATTTCGCGGCCGCGGAAGCGCAGGGTGACCTTCACCTTGTCGCCTTCCTCGAAGAAGCGGTGCATCGCCTTGGCCTTCACATCGTAGTCGTGCTTGTCGATGTTGGGCCGCAGCTTGATCTCCTTGATCTCGACGACCTTCTGGCGCTTGCGCGCCTCCGCCTTCTTCTTCTGCTCCTGGAAACGGAACTTGCCGTAATCGAGGATCTTGCAGACGGGCGGATCGGCCGTCGGCACGATCTCGACCAGGTCCAGCCCGGCTTCCTCGGCCGCCTCGATGGCGGCGGAGGTGGGCATCACGCCCTGCTTTTCCCCGTTCTGATCGATGAGCAGAACCTTGGGAACGCGGATCTCCTGGTTCATGCGCGGCCCGTCCTTGACGGGCGGCGTATTGTTGGGGCGGCGAATAGGCGTCTTCTCCGTGAAGTTGTCGGGTGCGGGGCGAGCGAACGGGTACGGTCCCGCGCGCCACGTCCGCGGGGCCTATATGACCACGCGTCGGTTGCTTAGCAAGCGGGCAAGGCCAAGCTATCCAACGGATAGCGCGTCATTTGGTTGTCCTGTGGCGCCTCAGCCGCCCAGCACCCGGGCGTAGGCCGCGAGGGTGGCGTCGGTCATGGCGCGGGCGGAGTAGAGGCGCCGCACCCGCTCGGCCCCGGCCCTGCCCATGGCCGCCCGCCGGCGCGGGCCGGCGTCGAGCGCCTCGGCCAGGGCCTTGGCCAGGGCCTCGGGATCGCCGGCGACGGCGCGCCAGCCGGTCTCGCCCGGGAGCACCGTCTCGGTCATGCCGCCCAGGTCCGAGGCCACCACCGGCCGGCCCATGGCCTGCGGCTCCACCGCCGTGCGGCCGAAGCTTTCGGGCACCACCGAAGGCACGGCCACGATGTCGGCGACCAGATAGGCGGCGGGCATGTCGGCGCAGTGCGGCAGCACCTTCACCGCCCCGGTGAGACCGGCGGCGCGCACCGCCGCCTCGACCTCGGCGCGATAGGCCGAGCGTCCCTGGTCGTCGCCGACCAGCAGGATCAGGAAGTCGCGCCGGCCGGCCGCGGCCAGGCGGGCCGCCGCCTGCACCAGCGGCAGCTGGCCCTTGATGCGGGTCAGCCGCCCGGCCAGCAGCACCTTCACGCGCCGGTCGGCCGGGTCGACTCCCCAGGCGGCGCGCAGGGCGTCGACCCGCGCCTTCGAGACCAGGGCCGGATCGAAGCGATCGAGGTCGACGCCGCGGTTGATGGTGACCATGCGCGCCTCGTGCAGACGGTGCTCGCGGCGCAGGTGTTCGGCGGTGAAGGCGGAATTGGCGATGGTCAGCCGGCCGCGCGTCATCACCGCGTTGTACCAGCGCTTGATGGGAGACCTGGCCTTATAGATGCCGTGATAGGTGGCCAGCCACGGCAGACCCGTCAGCGCCGAAGCCAGCCAGACGCTGAAGGCGGGCGCGCGCGAGCGGACGTGCAGCAGGTCGACCGCCTCGGCGCGGGCCAGCAGGGCCAGGCGCCAGGCGTTCACGATCCCGGTCAAAGGGTTCTTGGTGTTCACCGGCATCGGCACGAAGCGGGCGCCGGCGGCCTCCAGCTCGGGGACCAGACGGCCGCCGCTCGAGACCACCAGGGCCCGGCCGCCCGCCTCGACCAGGGCCGCGGCCACCTCGACCGCCGACCGCTCGGCGCCGCCGGCGTCGAGATCGGGGATGACTTGCAGCACGACTGGTTTCTTGGGAGAGCCCATGCTCTCGCCTTAGCTGACTCCCGGGACGACCGCCAATGCGCGAAACCTCAGGCTTCCTCGATCGCGGCGGCGAACGCCTGGCCTGGCGGCGCGTCGCAGGCGCGGGTCCGACCGTGGTCTGGATGGGCGGCTTCAAGTCCGACATGGTCGGGACCAAGGCCCAGGCCCTGGCCGATGCGGCCCTGGCCGGCGGCTGGAGCTTCCTGCGCTTCGACTACGCCGCGCACGGCGAGTCCTCGGGCGACTGGATGGAGGCGACCATCGGCCGCTGGCGGGCCGACGCCCTGGCCATGGTCGACCAGCTCACCGAGGGGCCGCTGGTGCTGGTGGGGTCGTCGATGGGGGGCTGGATGGCCTGCCTGACCGCGATCGACCGGCCCGACCGCATGCACGGACTGGTGCTGATCGCTCCGGCGCCGGATTTCACCGAACGGCTGATGCGGCCGAAGATCCCGCCCGAGGGACTGCGGGAGCTGGAGCTGAACGGTGTCTACATGGAGCCGTCGGAATACGACGAACCCCTGCCCATCACCCGGCGGCTGCTGGACGAGGGACGCGAGCACCTGATCCTGAACGGCCGGGTGCCGATCCGCTGCCCGGTGCGCGTCCTGCAGGGCCGGCGCGACGAACCGGTGCCCTGGGCGCACGCGCTTCAGCTGGCCGAGGAGATCGAGAGCGAGGACGTGGTGTTCACGCTCTCCAAGGCGGGGGACCACCGTCTGTCGACGCCCGCCGACATCGCCCGGCTGGTCGCCGCGGTGGCGGAGATGCGGGGCTAGGCCGTCTCCGCCGCCAGCACCGCCCGCAGGCCGTTCCGCCAGTCCGCGTACCGCGGCCGCCAGCCCAGCTCGGCCTTGGCCAGCGCGTTCGAGACCCGCTTGTTGTCGAGGTAGAAGCGCCGCATGCCCTCGCCGATGCTGTCGTCGCGCCAGTCGGCCTCGGGCGGCGGGGGCAATCCCAGCAGGCCGGCCGCAAAGGCGGTGTAGACGTCGGCTCCCGCGGGCTCGTCGTCGCAGAGATTGTAGGCGGCGCCCGGGCGGGGCCTGGCCAGTGAGGCGGCCATGCCCGACACGGCGTCCGCGACGTGGATGCGGTTGAACACCTGGCCGCTCTTGCGCACCCGCCGGGCGGTTCCGGCGCGCAGGCGGTCGAAGGGCGAGCGGCCCGGACCGTAGATAGCCGGAAGGCGGAACACGCAGACGGTCAGGCCCATGCCGCGGCCCACTTCGAACCAGTCGCGCTCGGCGGCGGCGCGGCGGGCGGCCTGGACGGTGGCGGCGTTGAGCTCGGAGCCCTCGAACACCCAGCCGCCGTCGCGATCGCCGTAGACGCCGGTGGTGGAGACGTAGCCGATCCAGCCGGGAAAGGCCCGGGCGCGCGCCAGGGCGGGGACCAGAATCGGAAGGGCGGGGCAGCCGTCGGCGTCGGGGGCGGCGGTGACCAGCACGGCGTCGACGTCCTCGAGCGCGGCGGCGACCGCGGCGGGATCGGCGGGGTCCACGGGCCGCAGTCCGGCGGCGGCCAGGGCGGCGTGCTTGTCCGGGGCGCGGGCGGTGGCGGCGATCTCCCAGCCTTCGCTCTGCAGGCGGCGGGCGAAGGCGCCGCCCAGGTATCCGCAGCCGAAGACGAACAGCTTCAAGCCGGCCTCAGGCCTCCGCCCGGCGCGGAGTCTCGTCCGACTCGGCCGCGGCGGCCCGTTCGGCGTTCCAGTGCGAGACGCAGGGAATCTTGGTCAAGTCGACCCGGTCGGCGTATTTCCGCGCGATCTCCGTCACCTCGTTCAGCATGCCTTCGGCCAGGGTCAGGGGCGCCAGGCCCAGGCCCTTGAAACGGTCGTTGGCGACGACGAGTTCATTCTCGTCGGCCTCCTGGCGCGGATTGGGCAGGTAGGCGATCTCGGCGCCGGTCATCTCGGCGACCATGGCGGCCAGGTCGCGCACGCGGCGGCACTCGGTCATCTGGTTGAGGATCGAGACCCGTTCGCCCCGCTTGGGCGGGTTGCGCAGGGCCAGCTCGACGCAACGAACGGTGTCCTGGATGTGGATGAAGGCCCGCGTCTGGCCGCCCGAGCCATGCACGGTCAGGGGATAGCCGACCGCCGACTGCATCAGGAACCGGTTCAGCACCGTGCCGTAGTCGCCGTCGTAGTCGAAGCGGTTGATGAGACGCTCGTCCTTGCGGGTCTCCTCGGTCTGGGTGCCCCAGACGATGCCCTGGTGCAGGTCGGTGATGCGCAGCCCGTCATTGCGCGCATAGAACTGGAACAGCAGCGCATCCTGGGTCTTGGTCAGGTGGTAGATCGAACCCGGATTGGGCGGGAACAGGATCTCCTGGGACTGGGGCCCGAGGTCGGTGTCGACCGTCACGGTCAGGTAGCCTTCGGGGATGCGCAGGCCCGCGGTGCTGTAGCCGTAGACCCCCATGGTGCCGAGGTGGGCCAGGTGGATGTCGAGCCCCGACTCCACGATGGCGGCCAGCACGTCGTTGGTGGCGTTGAGGTTGTTGTCGACGGTGTAGCGCTTGTGGCGGGCCGACTTCATCGAATAGGGCGCGGCGCGCTGCTCGGCGAAATGCACCACGGCGTCGGGACGGAAGCTCTTCAGCAAGGCGAGGAAACGGTCGTAGTCCTTGCCCAGGGTCAGGTTGTGGAACTCGATGGTGCGGCCGCTGACCTCGCGCCAGGCCTCGATGCGCTGGCCGATCGGGCGGATCGGGGTCAGCGACTGGACCTCCAGCTCGTTGTCGATGTTGCGGCGGGAGAGGTTGTCGACGATGCCGACCTCCCAACCGCGCGCAGACAGGTGCAGCGCCGTGGGCCAGCCGCAGAAACCGTCGCCGCCAAGCACCAGGACACGCATGATCCGACCTCCCAACTGAGCGGGCTTCACCCTAAACCGGTTTGCGGCCGCAGCGGTAGGCCGCTCGGCCCTGGTCTATGCCCGAAGCAGGGCCTCGACCGCCGTGCGCGCCGCCGGCCCCAGGTCGGGCCGCTTCAACGCCAGGGCCACGTTGGCCCGCAGCAGGCCGATCTTGTCGCCGCAGTCGTAGGTGTCGCCCTCGTAGCGCCAGGCGTAGAACGGCTGCTCGGCCATCAGGCGGGCCATGGCGTCGGTGAGCTGGATCTCGCCTCCGGCGCCGGTCTCGTGACGGCCCAGGGCTGCGAAGATCTCGGGCCGCAGCACGTAGCGACCGGCGATGGCCAGGTTGGAGGGCGCGGTTCCCCGGGCGGGCTTCTCGACCATGCCGCTCATTTCGTAGAGCCGGCCGTCCTGGTTCTTCGGCGCGATGACGCCGTACTTGTGGGTCTCGCTGTCGGGCACCTCCTCGACCGCGATGATGTTGGCGCCGGTGCGCTCGTAGGCTTCGACCACCTGCTTGAGGCAGGGGTTGGGGGCGTCGACGATGACGTCGGGCAGGAGTACGGCGAAGGGCTCATCGCCGATGATGTCGCGGGCGCACCAGACCGCATGCCCGAGACCCAGCGGCTGCATCTGGCGCACGAAGCTCATCTCGCCGGCGCGGGGCAGTTCGCCGCGCACGGCGTCCAGGAGGTCGGTCTTGCCCTTGGCCTCGAGCTGGGCCTCCAGTTCGACGTGGTGGTCGAAATAGTCCTCGATCGCGCCCTTGCCGCGTCCGGTTATGAAGACGAAGTGCTCGATGCCGGCCGCGCGCGCCTCTTCGACGATGTAGGAGACGATCGGGCGGTCGACGACGTTGAGAAGCTCCTTGGGCACCGTCTTGGAGCCGGGCAGCACGCGGGTGCCCAGGCCGGCGACGGGCAGGACGGCTTTGCGGACTTTGGCCAAGGCGGTCGTCTCCAGAATTTCACGCATCGATTAGGCCGGGCGCAGCGTTTCGGCTAGTCATTGAGACCGAACGAGATGGGGAATCGCCAATGATCCGCCGCACCCTGCTGATCCTCTCCGCCCTCGGCGCGGCCGCCACCCTGGCGGCCTGCGGCCCGGGCGCCGGCAAGGCCGAGAAGGGCAATCCGGCGATGCCGCCGGCTGATCCGCAACGCGCCGCGCGCACCAACGGCTTCGACAAGGACGGCAAGCCGATCGACGCCGTGGCCGCCGCCGAGATGCCGGAGTCCGAGCTGCCGCCGCTGAAGGGCGCCGGGCCCGCCCCGGACGTCCCGCCCGCGCCCGCGCCGGCCGCGAAGCCCTAGGGCCTCGATCCAGCTGCCTCCGCGGGGGGCGATCTAACCTAGAGCAGCCGCTGCGCCGCTTCGCAGAAGGCGTCCACGTCGGCCTCGTCGTGATAGAGGCCGATGCCGGCGCGCAGCACGTCGTCCCGCACGTCGGTGACCACGTTGGCGTCCATCAGGGTCTTCTTCCAGGCCTGCGCCTCGGGATGGCGGAAGGCGATGAAGCGCGCGCGGGGACCATTGCCCATGGGGTTCAGGATCTCGGCTTCCGAAAGCCGTCCCGCCCTGCCGTCGGCTACGGCGTCCAGCATTCGGCGCGACAGGGCGTCGACCTTCTCGCAGACGTCGGCGGTGCTCAGGCCCTGGGCGCGGTGCAGGTCGAACACGGCGTTGAGCCGGTAGATGCCGGTGGAATCGAAGGTCCCGCCGAGGAAGCGGTTGGCGTCGGCCGTGTAGCCGACCGCGCCGACGGAGGGCGCCTGCAGCTCGCCGAATTCGGCGAACCAGCCGGTGACCTCGGGCCGCCGGGCATAGGCGTGCGGCGCGTGCAGGAAACCGCAGCCCTCGCCGGCCATGGCGTACTTGTAGCCGCCGGCCATGAAGAAGATCCGGTCGTGGACCGCCGAAAGGTCGACGGGGATGGCCCGGAACGAATGGTAGCCGTCGACCACCACCCATGTCTTGTCCGGGCTGGCCAGGGCGGCCAGGTCGTCGAGCCGGCTGAAGACGCGGCCGGACTTGAAGAACACATGGCTGAGGAAGATCACGTCCCAGTCGCCGGCGCGAGCGGCCTCGAGGAAGCGGTCGTCGAAGCTGTCGAAGGGCTCGCAGGGGACCCGGGTGAGCGCCATGCGGCCCTCCTCGGCCCAGCGTGCGCCCTGGCGGCGGAAAGAGTGGAACTCGCCATCCGTGGTCAGCACGCGCAGCGGCCGCCCGCGGTCGGGGTAGGCCGAGAACAGGCGCACCAGCAGTTCGTGGGTGTTGGGCGAGAAGGCGAGGGTCGACGGGTCCGGCAGGCCCAGTTCGCCGGCCACGTTGGCCTGGGCGGCCGGGTAGACCTCACCGAACACCTTGTCCCACTTGCGATCGGCCAGCTGGACGCCGTCGGTCCAGCACTGGATCTGGGCGTCCAGGGTGGCGTCGGGCCACAGGTGGTGGCTGTGGGCGGCGAAGTGCAGCCGTCCGGCGTCGGAGGCCAGGGCGCGGGCGAAAAGCGGTTTGTAGGACGCCATCGCCGTCAGGCCTGCATGGTCCAGCCCTCGACGCCCATGGCCGCCTGGCGGACGGCCTCGGAGCGCGTGGGGTGAGGGTGGCAGATGCGCGCGATATCCTCCGACGCCCCGCCGAAGGCCATGACCGTGCACGCCTCGCCGATCATCTCGCCGACCTGTGGGCCGAGCATGTGGACGCCCAGGACCCGGTCGGTGGCCGCGTCGGCAAGCACCTTCACCAGCCCCTCGGTCTCGTGGTTGATCTTGGCGCGGCTGTTGGCGGTGAAGGGGAACTTGCCGGCCTTGTAGGCGACGCCCTCGGCCTTGAGCTGGTCCTCGGTCCTGCCGACCCAGGCGGCTTCAGGCCAGGTGTAGACGACGCTGGGGACCAGGTCGTAGTCCACGTGGCCGGCCTTGCCCGCGATGATCTCGATCACCGCGACCGCGTCTTCCTCCGCCTTGTGCGCCAGCATAGGACCCGTGATCGCATCGCCGATGGCCCAGACGCCGCGGGCGGCGGTGCGGAAGTGGTTGGTGGCGACGAAGCCGCGCTTGTCCAGCTCGACGCCCAGCGCCTCCAGGCCGAGGCCCTCGGTGTAGGGACGCCGGCCGATGGCCACCAGCACCACGTCGGCCTCGAGGGCCTCGGCGGCGCCGCCGGCCGCCGGTTCGACCGTGAGGCTGACGCCGGCTTCCGAGACCACGGCGCCGGTGACCTTGGAGCCCAGGCGGAATTTCATCCCCTGCTTGGTCAGGGAGCGCTGGAAGGCGGTGGCGAGTTCGGTGTCCATGCCCGGGGTGATGCGGTCGAGGAACTCGACCACGGTCACCTCGGCGCCCAGGCGGCGCCAGACCGAGCCGAGCTCGAGGCCGATGATGCCGGCCCCCACCACCACCAGCTTCTTCGGCACCTCCGGCAGCGACAGGGCGCCGGTGGAGTCGACGATGCGACGGCCGTCGAAGGCCACGCCCGGCAGAGGGGTCGGCTCCGAGCCGGTGGCGATGACGATGTTGCGCGACTCCAGGATCCGCGTGGAGCCGTCGGCGGCGGTCACCTCGACCTTGCCGGTGGACGGGATGCGGCCGCGCCCCCTCACCCAGTCGACCTTGTTCTTCTTGAACAGGAACTCGATGCCCTTGGTCAGGGCGGTGACGCTCTCGGTCTTGGAGGCCATCATCTGGCCGAGGTTCAGGGTCGGCGCGACCTCGATGCCGATCTTGGCGAAGTCCTTGTTGGCCAGTTCGTAGAGTTCGGAGGCGTGCAGCAGCGCCTTGGACGGCATGCAGCCGACGTTGAGGCAGGTGCCGCCGAGGGTCTCGCGCATCTCGACGCAGGCGACCCGGAGGCCGAGCTGGCCGGCGCGGATGGCGGCGTTGTATCCGCCGGGCCCGCCTCCGATGATCACCACGTCATAGGCGGCGGAGGGGGCGGTCTGGTCGGCCATGGCAGGGTCCCGTTGAAAAGCGCGCGCACCCTACTGGCGGCGGGGGCCGGGTCAACATGGTGTTTCGCCCGACCGCCGGCGAGATCGCTCAGGCGTAGTGCTCCCGCCGACTCGCGCCGCCGCGGCCGGCCATGGCCAGCACCCCCACGCCCACCAGCGCCAGTCCAGCCAGGACGATCCACTTGAGGTCGGGCATGCCTCCGTCAGGGAGGGCCGAGCGGGCCAAGATCTCCATGTCCGGCCGGTTCAGCATCATCAGGACGAGGTCGGCCGCGAAACCCAGCATGTAGGCGACGAAGGCCTTGGCCTGACCATTGGCCAGCAACAGGGCGGAGGCGACATAGAAGCCGACCGCGGCGATCCACAGCCCGATCTTCGGTGCGCTGCCTTCGGCCACGGCGGTGGCCGTCGCCTCCGCCTGGGGCGCCGCCTCGACGGCGGGGGCGAGGGCTTCGGCGGCGGCTTCCGGCGGGGGCGGCCCCGCGTCGGCCGGCGCCAGATACCGGGTGACAAAGGTCTGCACGCCTGGAACGGCGATCCAGGCGGCGTAGGCCAGAATGGCCACGACGATCAGGTTGCGAAGCGCTTTCATTGCCCGTCTCCAGCCTTCGGCGGGACATAGCGCCGGGCAAGATGAACGGGGGCTGACTTGGTCTAGCGGTCCGCAGGCGCCGCTGACCAGTTTTCCTTCACGGCCACGTGGAGGAGCGCCGCGCCGAACAGCAGGTTCGCCAGATAACCCAGAAACTTCCCGCCGACGGCGTCGAGCAGCGGAAGGCCCGGGTAGACCTGACTGACGTAGACGACCTGGGCCGCAAGCGCGGCCCCCCAGCCGAGGAACCAGGCGAGCACGCCGCCCAGGTTGCGCCGCCAGGTCAGGCCGGCCGCCGCGGCATAACTCAGGCCGGAGAGGGTGCACAGCGCCGCGAAGGCGCTGGCGAAGCCGTTTCGGCCGCCCAGGGTTCCGTCCAGCAACATGGGGGCGAAACGGAACACCTCCCAGATGAAGAGGAGAGCCAGCACGCCGGGGAAGAACCAGCCCCGACCATAGAGGCGCGGCGGGATGCGGTCTTCGGGCGGCAACTCGGGCTGGGCCTGGGGCAGGTCGGCCAGGAGACGGCGGGCGGCTTCGGCGTGCTCCGGCGGCGCCCCGATCCGAATGCCGGTCGCCGTGAGGTAGGGCGCGGTCACGGCAAGGTTCCGGTCCAGGACTTCCGCGGGGATGCCGGCGGCGCGCAGGGCCGCACAGGCCGCCTCGGCCTCGAACAGCTGAAGATAGGTCGCGACGGTTTCCATCAGACCCACGCCCCCCGGGGGTGGAGAGACTTCCTAGTGCTGGCTTTCCGGCATGCGCACGATCAGGCCGTCCAGGGCGTCGGTGACCGGAATCTGGCACGACAGCCGCGAGGTTTCAGTGACGTTGTCTGCGAAGTCGAGCATGGACTCTTCCATCACCGAGCGCTCGCCGGTCCGGTCGAACCAGGCCGGATCGACGTGCACGTGGCAGGTGGCGCAGGCGCAGGCGCCGCCGCAGTCGGCGTCGATGCCGGGGATGTTGTTGCGCACCGCGCCTTCCATCACCGACAGGCCCGGCTTCACGTCCACGACGTGTTCGCTGCCGTCGTGCTCGATGTAGGTGATCTTGGCCAAGGTCGGGGTCCGGGTGGCGAGGGCGAGTGTCGTCCCGTTCCTAACGCGCGCAGGCGGCGCGTCAATCCGCCCGGCCAGGCGGCGGCGCTACGTGCGGCGCTTGTAGCGCAGCACCCAGAGGTCCCGCCACGAGCCGTCGGGCTGTTGCGCCTGCCAGCGCCAGACCAGGCTGTCGGCGGTCACCTGCTCCCAGATCATGCGCGCCAGCCTGGGTTCGTGCTGGTCGTCGCCCCGGGGTTCGGTGGTGATCAGCTCGAAGATGTAAGGTTGGCCCTCGACCGGGCCCCCGGTGAGCACGAACACGGCGCCGCCGTTGTCGACCCACATCTGCCGCCACTTGCCCAGCTGCCGGTCGAAGGTGGTGTAGGACGAGCCGATGTAGTCGCCGCCCCCCGGCCCGCCGCCGGGCTGGACGAAGTGTTCGACCACGGCGCAGAGGCCAAACTCGTTGCGGGTTATGCGATTGGAGGCATGGCCGATCGAACCGTCGGGCTGGTCGAACTCCAGGTCCCAGTCGCCCACCCAGAAGTCGAGCTGCTTGAAGAGCGGCCCGGAACAGGGCGGGCGCGGCGCGGGCGTTGCGGCGGGATCAGCGGCCAGGGCGGCGGGCGGCAGCCACAGGGCGACCAGGGCGGCCAGGGCGACGAGACGCTTTCGCATGGGAACCTCCGCCCGGACGCTAGCCCGGGCGTCGGGCGCGACGGAAGCCGTTAGCTGCGGAGGTGCATGGATAGCGCGGCGGCCGTCAGCCCGCCCGCGCCGCCAGCATCTTCTTGGTTTCGGCGATCGCCTTGGCCGGGTTCAGGCCCTTGGGGCACACCTGGGCGCAGTTCATGATGGTGTGGCAGCGATAGAGCTTGAACGGGTCCTCGACGGCGTCGAGGCGCTCGCCGGTGGCCTCGTCGCGCGAGTCGGCGAGCCAACGATAGCTCTGCAGCAGGGCGGCCGGGCCGAGGTACTTCTCCTGGTTCCACCAGTAGCTCGGGCACGAGGTCGAGCAACAGGCGCAGAGGATGCACTCGTAGAGACCGTCCAGCTTCTCGCGCTGGACGGGCGACTGCAGCCACTCCTTGTCGGGCTCAGGCGTGTTGGTCTTCAGCCAGGGCTCGATGGAGTCGTACTGGGCGTAGAACAGCGACAGGTCCGGGACCAGATCCTTGACCACCGGCATGTGCGGCAGGGGCGAGATGGCCAGGGCCTTGCCCGTGCCGCCGAACTCGGCCCAGCCATGGGTGCAGGCCAGGGTGTTGCGGCCGCCGATGTTCATGGCGCAGGAGCCGCAGATGCCTTCGCGGCACGAACGGCGGAAGGTCAGGGTCGGGTCGACGGTGTTCTTGATGTAGATCAGCGCGTCCAGGACCATCGGCCCGAACTTCGAGGTATCGACCTCGTATTCGTCCCAGCGCGGGTTGGCCCCGTTCTCCGGATCGTAGCGATAGACGCGGAACACCTTCAGCCGGGACGGGTCGGAGCCTTCCGGCGCCGCCCAGCGCTTGCCCTTGGTGAGGGTGGAGTTCTTCGGCAGCGTGAGCTGGACCATCAGTCGGCTTTCCCGGATCCGGAAGAGGGCTCGTTGAGCAGGCGGGCGTCAGGGCCGACGCTGCCCTGCGCCCAGAGGGGCAGGGCGTCGTCGAGCCTGAGCCAGTCGAGTTTCTGTTCGCCCCAGATGTGCTTGACCGGCGGAACCAGGGACGGGTCGTCCAGGGTGCCGGTGGCGATGTCGATCTCGTCGGGGCGGGCGTCGGCGACGTAGAACAGCGAGGTGCCGCAGACGTTGCAGAACTGGCGCGTGGCGCGATCGGAGGAGCGGTAGGTGTCGGGCTTGCCGGCGGTCAGCTGCAGGCTGGCGGCCGGAACCATCACCCAGCCGACCATCGGCGCGCCGTGGGTATGGCGGCAGGTCTCGCAGTGGCAGATGACCGAGGTGCGCGGCTCCGCTTCGGTCCGGTAGCGCACATTCCCGCAGAGGCAGCCGCCGGCGAGCATCAGTAGACCCTCGGCTTGGGCTTCACGTACTCGACCTCGTTGGTGAGGGTGAAGTCGTGCACCGGGCGGTAGTTGAAGCTGACCTTGCCGGTCTTGCCGTCGAACCAGGCCAGGGTGTGCTTCATCCAGGCCTTGTCGTCGCGCTCGGGGAAGTCCTCGCGGGCGTGGGCGCCGCGGCTCTCCTCGCGGTTCAGGGCCCCGCCGATGGTGACGGCGGCCTGGCCGATGAGGTTGTCGTACTCGAGCGTCTCCACCAGGTCGGTGTTCCAGATCATGCTGCGGTCGGTGATCCGGATGTCGTCCGAGGCCTTGAAGACCTTGGCGATCTCCTTGACGCCGTTCTGCAGGGTCTCGCCGGTGCGGAACACCGCGGCGTCGGCCTGCATGGCCTTCTGCATGGAGACCCGCAGCTGGGCGGTCGGGGTCGAGCCGTTGGCGTTGCGGAAGCGGTCGAAGCGATGCAGGTGGCTTTCCGTCGCACCCTTCGGCACGTCGCGGACCAGGGCGTTCTTCTCGACCACCTGGGCGGCGCGCAGGGCTGCGGCGCGACCGAACACCACCAGGTCGATCAGCGAGTTCGAACCCAGGCGGTTGGCTCCGTGCACCGACACGCAGGCGGCCTCGCCCACGGCCATCAGGCCCGGTACCACGCTGTCGGACTTCTCGCCCTTGTTGCGGGTGACCACCTCGCCGAACACGTTCGTGGGGATGCCGCCCATGTTGTAGTGGACCGTCGGCAGGACCGGGATCGGCTCCTTGGTGACGTCCACGCCGGCGAAGATCTTGGAGCTCTCCGAGATGCCGGGCAGGCGCGAGTGGATGATGGCCGGATCGAGGTGATCCAGGTGCAGGTAGATGTGGTCCTTGTTGGGACCGACGCCCCGGCCCTCGCGGATCTCGATGGTCATGGAGCGGCTGACCACGTCGCGCGAGGCCAGGTCCTTCGCCGACGGCGCATAGCGCTCCATGAAGCGCTCGCCTTCGGAGTTGGTCAGGTAGCCGCCCTCGCCGCGCACGCCCTCGGTGATCAGGACGCCCGCGCCGTAGATGCCGGTGGGGTGGAACTGGACGAACTCCATGTCCTGCAGGGGCAGGCCCGCGCGCAGCACCATGGCGTTGCCGTCGCCGGTGCAGGTGTGGGCGCTGGTGCAGTTGAAGTAGGCCCGGCCGTATCCGCCGGTGGCCAGGATGACCATCTGGGCGTTGAAGCGGTGCAGGGTGCCGTCGTCCAGCTTCCAGGCGGTGACGCCCTTGCAGACGCCCTCGTGCATGATCAGGTCGAGCACGAAGTACTCGATGAAGAAGTCGACCTTCTCCTTGACCGACTGGCCGTACAGCGTGTGCAGCATGGCGTGGCCGGTGCGGTCGGCGGCGGCGCAGGTCCGCTGCACCGGGCCCTCGCCGAAATTGCGCGTCATGCCGCCGAAGGCGCGCTGGTAGATCTTGCCTTCCTCGGTGCGCGAGAAGGGCACGCCCCAGTGCTCCAGCTCGTAGACCGCCTTGGGCGCCTCGCGGCAGAGGTACTCGATGGCGTCCTGGTCGCCCAGCCAGTCCGACCCCTTCACGGTGTCGTACATGTGCCAGCGCCAGTCATCCTCGCCCATGTTGCCCAACGAGGCCGAGATGCCGCCCTGGGCCGCCACGGTGTGCGAGCGGGTGGGGAACACCTTGGTGACGCAGGCGGTCTTCAGCCCGGCCTGGGCGCAGCCCAGCGCCGCCCGCAGCCCGGAGCCCCCGGCCCCCACGACGACGACGTCGAACCGATGATCGATGAATTCGTAGGCGGCCATCTCAGTGGACTCCGGCGCCGACGCCGAAAACGCCGGAGAGGACCGCGGCCGCGGCGGCAAGACCGAGGCCCCAGCAGAACAGGGAATTGAGGAGGACCAGCAGGCCGCCGAGCGTCCCGTGGACATAGTCCTCGATGATCACGCGCATGCCCATTTCCATGTGCCACAGGCAGACCGCCAGCACGGCGGCCAGGAGCACCAGGTTGAAGGGCTGTTGCAGCCAGGCGAGCGCCGCGTCGTAGCCGCCGCCCGCCAGGTGGGCGGCCGAGCACAGGCCCCACAGGATCAGGGGGATGAGGATCAGGGCGCTGAAGCGCTCCCGCCTCCACAGGCCGGCGCCGTGTTTGGCCGAGCCCAGGCCCTCGACGCGTTTCCGGGGAGTCTGCAGTCCGCTCACAGCGCCACCCTCCCGCTGATGAACAGCCAGGCCCAGAAGGCGGCGGTGGCGACGACGGCGAAGACGATCGACCAGGTCGCGAGGGCGGAGGCGCTCCTGGGCGTCAGGCCATGGCCGAGGTCCCAGACCAGGTGCCGCACGCCGGCGGCGAGGTGATAGAAGGCCGCCGCGCTGAGACCGGCCCAGACCAGCAGGCCCAGGGGCGAGCTCATGATCGCCAGGAAACCGGCGTAGCACGCCGGTCCGGCCGCCAGGCAGGTGAGCCAGACCGTCACGACGGCGGCGCCCGCGTAGAGCGCCACGCCCGAGGCGCGGTGCAGGATCGAGCCCAGCATGGTCACATGCCAGCGCCAGACTTGCAGATGGGGAGAAAGCGGTCGGTCGGCGGGCCCTCGCGCCGGGCCTCGAACTGGGTTGCGCGGCCCTGACGAGCCCGCCTGCTCTTGGGACATGGGTCCGGATACCTCCGTCGAGGCGGACGCCCGCCCCGGGTGCGCCCGGTTTTAGTCCGCAGCCGCCGCCTGTCAATGAAGCCCTTCGCCGGGCAGGGATTTCGCGCATGGCGAGAATCGGTTCGGGCTGCGATCGAGCCTTCCGGGGGCGCCGCCTTGCACCCCGGGGCGGCGCGAAATAGCAATGCTTTCCCCGGCCCGAGGAGCCAAGCCGCCTTGTCGATCGCGCCCGTCATCGTCCTGATCGCCGCCCTGGCCCAGGCTCCGGGCGACTCAGGCGCGCCCGCGGTGACTCCGGCGGCGACTCCGGCCCCGGCCGACGCGGACGCCGACGACGAGGATCCTGCGCCGCCGACGCCCAGCGCGCCGATTCCCTACGCGGCTCCGCCCAGCGTGCGCCCCTTCGAGCCGCCGGCGGTCCTGCCGGACGGGCCCGTGCCCTATCTTCCGGGCGCCAACGACCGCATCCCCGACACCCCGGTGACCGTGGACAACTACCACCGCAGCTACGAGGCTGCGCCGGACGCCGGCGAGCGCAGCTACCAGGCCGGGATCAAGCGCAACTTCGACGCCCAGCAGGTGCGCATGGGGCCGCTGGACGGCGGCTGGACGGTGCGCACCCAGGGCGGAGCCGGGTTCATGGCCCTGATGCTGTCGGACTCGGGACGCGCGGACCAGGAGATCGAGGGGGCTTGGCGCAGCCTCGGCGCGCGGGGCGGGGGCCGCCACTCCGGCTTCCTGCTCTCGGTCTCGCGCGAGGGCCGGACGCTGGTGCTGCGCTGGTACGCTTCGGACGAGACCGGCAACATCACCGTGATGCGGCTCAATCCGACCTCGGACGGCAAGTGGGTCGGCGAGGTGCGGGCCGGCGACGTGGAATTCCCCGTCACCATGCAGCGGACGCCGGGGCCGCAGGGCTAGGGGGCGTCCGCGTCGGGATCCCCGAGGGCGCCGAGCGCCGAACAGACCGCGCCGACAGCCAGCGACAGCTCCTCGCCGTAGGGGGAGGCTTCGCCGACGTTCCACACCGGCCGCGGCCAGGCCGGATCGTCGGCGCGACGGCCGATGACGTGCACGTGCAGTTGCGCCACCACATTGCCCAACGCCGCCACGTTGGTCTTCTCGGGCAGGCGGCCGAAGGTGGCGCCCAGCGCCAGCACCGCCTCGTCGGCGGCGACGACCTCTTCCATCAGCCGGGCGCGCTGGTCGGCCGACAGGTCGGTGAGCTCGCTCGCGTCCTCGACGCGGGGGATCAGCAGCAGCCAGGGCCAGCGTTCGTCGTTCATGATGCGCACCTGGCAGAGCGTCAGGTCGCAGGCGAAGACGGAGTCGCGTTCGAGTCGGGAATCGAGGGTGAAGCCGGTCATCGTCCTCAGGTGGCGGAGCGGCGGCCCGAGGGCAAGGGCGAGACCCCAGACCTTGCCCCTGGGCGCGACGAGGGCTAGAGGCTCGCGCGACTTTCGACCTCCCCACCCATCGAATTCGGAGACTTCCCCATGGCGCGCGCCAAGATCGCACTCATCGGAGCGGGCATGATCGGGGGCACCCTGGCCCACGTCTGCGCGCGCGAGGAACTGGGGGACGTGGTCCTGTTCGACATCGCCGAGGGCACGCCGCAGGGCAAGGCGCTCGACATCGCCCAGTCCTCGACCGTGTTCGGCAAGGACTCCCGGCTGAAGGGGGCCAACGACTACGCCGACATCGCCGGGGCCGACGTCTGCATCGTCACGGCCGGCGTGCCGCGCAAGCCGGGCATGAGCCGCGACGACCTGGTGTCGATCAACCTCAAGGTCATGAAGGCCGTCGGCGAAGGGATCAAGCAGTACGCGCCCAACGCTTTCGTCATCTGCATCACCAACCCGCTGGACGCCATGGTCTGGGCGCTGCGCGAGTTCTCGGGCCTGCCGCACAACATGGTGGTGGGCATGGCCGGCGTGCTGGATTCGGCCCGCTTCGGCCTGTTCCTGTCCGAGCGCCTCGGCGTCTCGGTCGAGGACGTGCGCGCCTGGACCCTGGGCGGCCACGGCGACGACATGGTGCCGATGGTCCGCTACTCGACGGTCGGCGGCCTGCCGCTGCCGGTGCTGGTCGAGCAGGGCCAGATGACCCAGGAAGAACTGGACGCCATCGTCAAGCGCACCCGCGGCGGCGGCGGCGAGATCGTCGCCCTGCTGAAGACCGGCTCGGCCTTCATCGCTCCGGCCGAGAGCGCCATCGCCATGGCCAAGAGCTACCTGAAGGACAAGAAGCGCGTGCTGGCCTGTGCGGCTTACGTCAAGGGCCAGTACGGGATCGACGGCATGTACGTCGGCGTCCCCTGCGTCATTGGCGCCGGCGGCATCGAGCGCATCGTCGAATTCCCCATGGACGCCGCCGAGAAGGACATGTTCGCCAAGTCCATCGCCTCGGTGCAGGGCCTCATCGACGCCTGCAAGCAGATCGAGCCTTCGCTGGCCTGATCTTCTCGCAAGCGGGAGGGGTCACCAGATCCGGACCCGGTCCTCGGGCTTCAGGTACAGCGCCTCGCCCGGCTTCACGCCGAACGCCGCGTACCAGGCGTCGATGTTGCGCACCGGTCCGTTGACGCGGAATTGCCTCGGCGAGTGCGGGTCGCTGGCCACCAGCCTGCGCATGGCGTCGTCGCGGAGCTGGCCGCGCCAGGCCTGGGCCCAGCCCAGGAAGACCCGCTGTTCGCCGGTGTAGCCGTCCAGCACCGGGGCCGGCTTGCCCTTGAGCGAGGCGCGATAGGCGTCCAGCGCCATCACCACCCCGCCCAGGTCGGCGATGTTCTCGCCCATGGTCAGGTCCGGGTTCACGCGCACGCCGGGGAGGGGTTCGTAGGCCGCATACTGTGCGCCCAGCCGCCTGGCCCTCGCCTCGAAGGCGGCAGCGTCCTCGGGCGCCCACCAGTCGCGCAGCTTGCCCTCGGCGTCGTACTTGCGGCCCTGGTCGTCGAAGCCGTGCGTGATCTCATGGCCGATCACCGCGCCGACGGCGCCGTAGTTGACGGCGTCGTCCGCATTCAGGTCGAAGATCGGCGGCGTCAGGATCGCGGCGGGGAAGACGATGTCGTTGAACGAGCCGTTGTAGGCGTTGTTCATCTGAGGGGTCATGAACCACTCGGTGCGGTCGACGGGGCCGGTCAGGCGACCGGCGCGCTTGCGCCATTCCGCCTGCGCCAGACGCAGCACGTCGCCGTAGAGATCATCCTTGCGGATCACCACGGACTCGTAGGTCGGCGCGTGCTCGGGATAGCCGACCCGCACGGTGATGGCGTCCAGCTTCTTCAGCGCCTCGGCGCGCGTGGCCGGGCTCATCCAGTCGAGGGTCTGCAGGCGGGCCCGGAATGCGGCCTTCAGGTCCACCACCATGGCCTCGACCCGAGCCTTGGCCTGGGGGGGGAAGTAGCGGGCGGTATAGGCGCGCCCGACCGCCCAACCCATGTTGCCGAACAGGTCCGCGCGGCTGAAGCTCTGCCCGTCCCCGCCGGCGACGCCGCGCACGGCGCGCTTCCAGCGCGCCTCCTGCTGCTCCTGACCGGACAGGGCGCGGCCGTAGAAATCGAAGGACGCCTGGGTGAAGGGCGACGACAGGTAGGGCGCGGCGTTATCGACCAGGCGCAGCACGCCCCAGGCCTGCAGAACCCGCTCGGGCGTCCGGGCGTAGATGGCCGCGAGCCGGGGGAAGGCGGTGTTCTCGGCCACGACGACGCGCTGGGCGCCCGAGAGGCCGGCGCCCTCGAGGAAGGCGCGCCAGGGGAACCCGGGGGCGGCCTGCTCCAGTTCCGCCACGGTCATGGCATTGTAGGTCTTGTCGGCGTCGCGCTGCTCGGCCTTGGACCAGCTGGCTTCGGCGATGGCGGTCTCCAGCGCCAGGATGTCGTTGGCGCGCGCCTCGGCGTCGGGCCAGCCGGCGAGCGTGAGGGCCCTGGCCGCGTGCGCCCGGAAGGCCGCCTTCTGCTCGGCGAACCTCGGGTCGATGTAGTAGTCGCGGTCCGGCAGGCTGAGCCCCGACTGGCCGAGCAGCACGGCGTAGTGGTCGGTGTCCTTCACGTCGAGCGCGACGTCGACGCCGAACAGGGAGCCGTGGAAGCTTTCGTTGCCGGTCCCCATGAGCCGGGCCAGGGCCTCGCGGGTGGTCGCCGCCTTCAGCGCCGCCAGGTCCGGCTGCAGGGGAGCGGCGCCCAGCGCCTCGACCCGGGCCTCGTCCATGAAGGCGGCGTAGAGGGCGCCAAACTTCCCTTCCTCGTCGGTGGGCTGCATCGGCGCCCGGGCGGCGGCCTGCTCGACGATCTGACGGATCTGCCCCTGCACCCGCTCGGCCGACTGCAGGCGCGGGCTGAAGCTCGGCCGGTCGGCGGGGATGACCAGGGTGTCCTGATAGCGGCCGTTGGCGAAGAAGAAGAAATTGTCGCCCGGCTTGATGGCCGTGTTTCGTCCGGCGAGGTCGAAGCCCCAGGTTCCGAAGAAGGGCGCGTCCGCCGCCATGGCCGGTGCCGTCACAAGGGCCGCAGCACAGAGCAGCGCCGCTCGCCAATCCATTCGCATGCCGATAACTCCGCCCGACCGTGTAAAGCCTTCCGCCGCCACACAATCAGGCGGGTGGCTGCTCCGCAAGGGCGGCCGGCCGGCGCCTCCCGCTGTTCATTGCGCGCGACCGGAGGCGGGCGTAGCGTCCTTGCCGTCTAAGGGAGGGACTTCTCATGACAGTCGTCCGCACCATCGCCGCCGCCGGCCTGATCGCGGCGGCCGCGTCCCTGGCGCCCATGCCGGGGACGCCGAGCAGCGCCGCCGCGGCGACCACCCGCTGTTCGGCCTACCAGCCGGGCGCCCGGACGCCCGAGCGTCGCCAGCTGATGGAGAACCTGGTGGCGGCCATCAACCGCTCGCCCCACGCCGGGACCCAGTACGCCGTCAAGCGCCTGTGGCTGTCCTGCGACTACGCGCGGGTGCAGTTGCGCAACAAGGGCGGGCGAAACGGTCGGTCCGACGCGCCGGCGGTGCTCGACGCCCTGATGCGCAAGGTCAATGGCGAGTGGACCTACGACATGTTCGCCGACCCCGCGGGCGGGCCCGCAGGCCAGCAGTACCTGGCCCGGCACCCGGATATGCCGTCGGCTCTGGTCTACTGGTAGGGAGGCCGGTGGCGGTTTGACCCGCCCCCGCCGCTTCCATAACGTCGGTCTCCGATACGGAGATCGCCCATGTCCGCCCTTGCCCGTCCCTGGATCCTGCTGACCGCCGCAACCCTCGCGCTCGCGGGGTGCAAGCCTGCCCCGGCCGGCCAGGAGGCGACGCCCCCCGCGCCGCCCCCCGCGGTGGAGCCGGTCGTCTGCACGGTCTCCCAGCCCGCCAACGGCTCGCCCGAGCGGGTCGCTGTTCTCGACGCCCTGCGGCCCGCCGTGGAGCAGATGACCGGCAAGCCGGTGGAGTTCGTGGTGACTCGTCTGGACGTCGCCTGCGACTACGCCCGGGTGGTGGCGGATCCGCGGGCCAAGGCCGGGACCGACCGGTACGAGACGATCGACGCCCTGATGGTGCGCAAGGATGGAGCCTGGACCCTGGGTCTCATGGCCGCCGGAGAAGAAGATTCGCCGCCAGCGGGCCAACAATACCGGGCCAGGTATGCCGATGTGCCTGCGGCCCTCGCCGACTGAGGGCGGCTCTAGCGGGGGGACGCGGCGGCCCGCTTGGCGTTGACGATGCGGCGCATGCGCCGGATGCGGTCCCGCGTGTTGGCGCGGTTGAGGACCGGGAACCAGGTGTTCAGCGGCACGAAGTTCTTCTCGCCCATGCCGTCGATCAGCACGAGCCGCTCGCCGTGCTCCCCGTCGAAGCCGAGCACTACATTGCCCATGTGCAGATCACCGACGATGATCGGCGTGGACAGCAGCCAGGCCTCGAACTCGTCCAGCATGGCTTCGATGTCGGGGCCGAAGCGGCCTTCCTTGACGATCGTCCGCAGAGTCTCGGCGTAGCGGCCGTCGCGACCGCGCACGGCGCGCACCACCACTCCGACGCCCTGGGTGGTCTCGACCAGGCCGACGAACTCCTGGACGTGGCGCCCGGGTTTCACGCCGGCGTTGCGCAGCGCCAGGTGCTCCATGATCACCCGCGACGCCCCCGTGAGCGCGCCCAGGCGGCGCAACCGCTTGATCGCGCCGCGCAGGCCGGTCCAGCGTTCGGCCACGAAGTTCGGCCGCACCACCTTGATCAGCAGGTCCTCGCGCCCCGGATAGGGGTAGACCTTCTGCAGGCTGCCGCTGGCGGAGGCCTGGCCGCCCAGGTCGAGCACCTGGTCCGCGCGCTGAAAGTGGTCCGGCATGGGTGCGAGCCTCGCAGAGTTCGCGCATTGCGCAAGCGGCGGCGATCCGGCAACAGCTTGGCCATGGCAATGCTCAAGACCCCCGACGCAGCGGACCAGGCTCCCGGCCCGGTCCTGGAGACCGACCGCCTGATCCTGCGCCCCCCGGCGCTGACGGACTTCGAACCTTGGTGCGAGATGATGCGCGACGCGGAGACGGCCCGCTTCATCGGCGGGGTCCAGGCCCCGAGCCAGGTATGGCGCTCGCTGATGGGGATGGCCGGATCCTGGACGCTGCATGGCTGGGCCATGTTTTCGGTCATCGAGAAGGAGACGGGCCGCTGGCTGGGCCGGCTGGGCCCGTGGACGCCGCACGGGTGGCCGGGCACCGAGGTCGGTTGGGGCCTGACCCGGGCGGCGACGGGCAAGGGTTACGCGACAGAGGGCGCGACGGCGGCGATCGACTGGGCCTTCGACAATCTGGGCTGGACCGAGGTCATCCACTGCATCGATCCGGACAACACGCCCTCGGCCCGCGTCGCGCAGCGGCTTGGGTCGCAGAACCGCGGACCGGGACGCATGCCCGAACCCTTCCACGAAATGCCGGTCGACATCTGGGGTCAGTCCCGCGAAGCGTGGCGGGCCCGCCGCTGACCCCGGGGGTCAGTACCAGCCTTCGGCCCGCAGGGCCCGGGCGAAGGTGCGGCTGACCGGGGCCCGGGCGCCATTCCTGAGGACGAAGGTGGCGCGGCCGTCGCCGCGTTCGACCTCGGCCACGGCGTCGCGCGCGACCCACCAGGACCGGTGGGTCTGGGCCCCCTCGATGCCCTCCAGCTCGCCGATCGCGTCCGACAATCGCATGAGGATGAGGTCCGAGCCGCGGTCGGTGTGCAGGCGCAGGTAGTGGTCCTCGGCCTCGACGGCGTAGAGCGTCGCGCCGCGCAACCGGTGCGGAATGCGATCGAGAAACCGGGGCGGGGCCGAGCCGGCCGGGCCGGCGTGGGTTTCGCGCGGGCGCCGGTCCGCCATGTAGTTGATCGCGGTCATGATCACCGAGACCAGGGCGACCGGACCGATTGGACCGACCAGGCTCTGCAGGCTCCAGGAGCCGCGGAAGAGGGTGTTGGAAGCCAGCCAGACGATCAGCGTCAGCGGCGGGGTGATCAGGGCGGTGACGACGAGGCAGGCCAGCCAGGGACGGGCCGCGAATCGCGCCGAGCCGAACACCCGCCGGGCGATGCCGCCGCCTACCAGGGTTCCGGCCAGCATGACCGCCAGCCAGTAGGCCAGGCGGGTGCTGAACGGCAGGGCGTCGGACTCGAAGGCGCCGGACAGGGCCAGGAACAGGCTGGCCAGCCCACAGATGACGAGCCCGCGCAACAGGTTGCCCAGACCATCCCAGACGGGGGTCGGTGCGGACGGGGATGCGGGTCGGGGCTCGCTCACCCGCCACTCAATTCCATGATTGCGCCCGCGAATGAAGGGGGCGGGCGCGGTCGTTCACGCTTCGCGAACGGCGGCGGCCCGTCGTCCGCGAATTGCCGGCGGCGATCCACGCAGGCGCGCTGTTTCCGGCGGCCGGGATGGGCAGGGTGGAGGCGCTCAAGGAGGACCCCGTGACCCACGCCGCTGTCTCGCACCCTGGAAGATCCAGTCTATTCGCTCGCCTGTTCCCTGTCCTGCTCGTACTCGCGCTCGCCGGGGCGGCCGTCTGGATGGCGCTCGGGGACTCCCTGCCTTCGCCTGCGCCGGTCCGGCTCCGGCCGCACCTGCCCGACCCGGCGGTGCTGCGCGAGACTCCCCTCGCGGTTCAGATCCACCTGGCCGCGGCGCTGGGAGCCTTCATGCTGGGCCTGGCCCAGTTCGCCCTGCCCAAGGGAACCGGGCTGCACCGGACCCTGGGCTGGACCTGGGTGCTTCTGATCGGCGCCGCCGCCGTCAGTTCGCTTTTCATCCGTTACCTGAACCACGGGGCTTTCAGCCTGATCCACATCCTGTCGGCCTGGACGCTGGTGGTGTTGCCCATGGCGGTCTACGCCGTCCGCCGTGGCGACATCCGCACCCACCGCAACCGCATGACCGGCCTTTTCATCGGCGGGCTGCTGATCGCGGGCGTGCTGGCCGTCGCACCCGGTCGGTTGATGTGGCGGCTGTTCCTCGGCGACTAGGCGGCTAGTTGCGCGCGCACAGGGCCCGGAAGCCGGCGGCGGCGAACCGGGCCATGTTGTCGTAGGCCGTCGGCAGGTCGCCCGACCGGCAGACGCCCCCCGACAGGCGATCCAGGCGGCCAGTCTCGCCCAGGGTCAGGGTCAGGGCGCCGGAGAGGTTGTGATAGGCCCAGAACAGGGCCTCGCCCGGCGCGCCGGGCATGGCTCTCTTCAGCAGTTCGATCATCCGGTAGACCACCGGGTCGAAGTAGCGGGTCATGGTCTCGCCGCCCCAGACCGGGTTGGCGTTGGCCTGGGCGACCAGAGCGAAATAGTGCTTCCAGCCGGGCCCGCCCTTCTCGCCCCACTCGAGGGTCATCTGCAGGAAGGCGTTGATGACGCCCTCGACCGTCAGGTCGTCCCCGGCTTCCCGCTCGTAGCGCTCCAGCGCCGCCATGCGGTCGGCGTTGAGGATTTCTGCGCGCCGCAGGAAGACCGCATCGAACAGGCCCCGCTTGGCGCCGAAGTAGTAGTGCACCAGGGCGGTGTCGACGCCGGCTTCGCGCGCCACCTCGCGGATGGTGACGCCGTAGAAGCCGTGCTTCGAGAACAGGTCCTCGGCCACGTCGAGGATCGTCTCCGAGGTGTCCGGAGCCTGAGCCCGCTTGGGAGGCCGGCCGCGCCGGGCCGGGGCCTTGCGGGAGTCGACTCCCGCGGTGTTGAGGGCGGTCTGGGGCTTCGGATCCAAGGGCGACTCCTTACTCGAAGCTTAACCGTGTGTGGCCAGAAGTCACACCTGCGGCCAAATCCGCGCCTTTTCATGACTGAACGTTTGACACTTATCCGGTCAAGGCTCAGGTTCCGATTAATCACCAACCGCTGAATTAATGCGGTGGGGATTGGAAACGTCTGGGGACGCAGCCTCGCGCCCCGCAGGAGGGATAGATGAAGAACCTGATCAAGGCGTCGCTGCTGGCCAGTGTTGCATTCGGTTGCATGACGACCGCCGCCTACGCCCAGGATACTGACACCACGTCGGTGGACGAGGTGATCGTCACCGCCCGCCGGACCGAGGAAAACAACCAGCAGGTCCCGGCCGCCGTCTCCGCCTTCAACGAGCGTGCGCTCGAGCGGATGCAGGCTCAGGACACCACCGGCCTGCAGGGCGCGGTGCCGAACCTGAACATTGTGCAGGGCCGCGGCTCGTCCAACGCGACCAACATCTACATCCGCGGCGTCGGCCAGCCCGACGCGCTGCAGACCTTCGACCCCGCGGTCGGCGTCTATATCGACGACGTCTACCTGTCGCGCATCCGCGGCGCCCAGATGGACCTGCTGGACCTGGAGCGCGTGGAAGTGCTGCGCGGCCCGCAAGGCACGCTCTACGGCAAGAACACCATCGGCGGCGCCCTGAAGCTGGTCACCCGCAAGCCGGACCAGGAATTCCGCGCCAACGCCTCGATCGCGGCCGGCGACTACTCGATGCTGGAAGCCAAGGCCGCCGTCTCCGGCCCGGTCAGCGACACCGTGGCGCTGGGCCTGGCGGGTCTCTACTCGTCGCACGACGGCTACGTCACCGACCGCTTGAACGGCCGTGAATACAACGACAAGAACACCTGGGGCGTCCGTGGCGCCCTGGCCTGGACCCCCTCGGACCAGGTGCGGGTCGATATCGCCGCCGACTACTCGCGCGACGACGCGGCCCTGAACCTGGGTCAGCCGGTGAACAACCTGACCACCCTGTTCGGCGCGCCCCTGCTGACGGTGCCGAACCCCAATCACTACAACTTCACCGGCGCGGCCACCTCGACCCTGCCGAACTCGACGCAGCTGCGTCACTGGGGCGTGTCGGGCACCGTCACCTACGACGTGAGCGACAACCTGACCTTCAAGTCGATCACCGCCTACCGCAATCTCGAGACCGACGACTACGTCGACATCGACGCCACCCAGCTCGAGACCGGCGACGCGTTCGTCGGCGTCGATCAGGACCAGACCAGCCAGGAATTCCAGCTGCTGTATTCGAGCGACAACTGGAACGTGGTGGCGGGCGTCTACTACCTTCGCGAAAACATCACCTCGCACCAGGAAGCCTATGCGGACGACCTGATCGGGGGCGGCATCACCTTCACGCGCTTCGTCGACGACGATCTGCAGACCACCAGCTGGGCCGGCTACGCCAACGCCAGCTACCGTTGGGACAACGGTCTGCAGCTGTCGGCCGGCATTCGCTACACGGAGGAAAAGAAGGACTACGACCGCGCGACCTACACGGTCTCCAGCAACCCGCTGTTCACCTCGGTCGTGCCGTTCCCGTTCGTCGCCGACGACACCTGGGACGACTGGTCGCCGATGATCTCGCTCGACTACCAGATCGACGACGATCACATGATCTACGCCCGCATCTCGCAGGGCTTCAAGTCGGGCGGCTTCAACGGCCGGGCCAACTCGCCGCAGGAGCGGACCGAGTATGATCCCGAAACGGCGACCACCTACGAGATCGGCGCCAAGACCCAGTGGTTCGACCGCACCCTGCGCCTGAACGCCACGGCCTTCTTCAACGACTACCAAGACTTCCAGGCCCGCGTGTCGTCGCTCGAGATCATCCTCGGCGTGCCGACCCCGCAGCTGTCGGTGTTCAACGCCGGCTCGATGGAGATCTTCGGCGTCGAGTTCGAAGGCCAGTGGACCCCGATCCAGGGCCTGCTGCTGGAGTCGCAGATCGGCTACCTGAATGCCGACTACAAGGAGTTCGACGACCTGCGCTTCGCCGCCTTCGGCGGCAGCCGCGCGTTCCAGCAGCCGGCGTTCGCGCCGGAATGGACGGCTCGTTTCGCCGGCCAGTACGAGTGGAACCTGAACGGCAACGGCTACTTCCTGGTGGGCGCCAACGCCCGCTACCGTTCGGAAATGGCGCTGGCGGTGGACAACACCTTCACCAACACCAACGTCCGCAACGGACTGTGGTCTGACGACTACTGGCTGTTTGACGCCCGGGCCGTCTGGCAGAACGAAGACCGCCGCTACAGCATCGGCGTCTACGGCCAGAACCTGACGGACGAGGTCTACCGCACCGAGGGCCAGGAGTTCTCGTCGGTGGGTTCGATCCGCACGACCTACTACGGCGCGCCGCGCACCTGGTTCGTGCGCTTCACCGCCCGCTACTGATCCTGAGGGGCTTCACGCCCGGCTGAGAGAACTGGCCCCCGGCTTCGCCGGGGGCCTTTTTCTTGTCCGTCAGTCCAGGGGGACCAGGCCGGCCCGCAGTTCGCGCTTGAGCACCTTTCCCGTGGCGTTGCGCGGCAGGTCGTCGACCAGGTGCACGGCGGCGACCTTCTGGAAGCGCGCCAGGCGCGCGTTCAGCCAGTCACGCAGGTCGGGCGCGGCCAGACCGGAGTCCTCGGCCGGGACCACGAAGGCCACCGGCGTTTCGCCCCACTTTCGGCTCGGCGCGCCCACAACGGCGCACTGGGCGACGCCGGGATGCTCGAACAGGATGGCTTCCACGTCGGCGGGATAGACGTTCTGTCCGCCGCTCAGGATCATGTCCTTCTTGCGATCCACGACATAGAGGAAGCCCTCCTCATCGACGCGGCCGATATCCCCGGTGCGCAGCCAGGGCCGGCCTTGGGGGTCGGTCCAGGTCGCTTCGGCGGTGGCGTCGGGTCGGTTCCAGTAACCGTCCATGGAGAAGCGCCCGCGCCCGACGATCTCTCCGGCCTCGCCCGGCGGCGCGGGTCGATCGTCCGCGCCCAGGATCAGGATGTCGCCGCCGGCCACGGGCTTGCCCACGGAGGCCAGGCGGTCGGGGGCGTCTTCGGGATCCAGCGTCGTGATCACGCCCTCGGTGGAGCCGTAGAGTTCGATCAGGACCCCGCCCAGCCGCTCGAGCAACGCCGCCTTGACCCCCGCAGGCAGCGGCGAGCCGCAGCACATCAGCGACTGCAAGCCTCGGCCCGCGTGGGGGTCGTCGTCAGGCCATGCCTCAAGCAGGCGCTGGCACAGCAACGGCACCATGGAGACGTGCGTGACGCCGCGCTTGCGGATCAGGGCGAAGAAGCCCTCGCCGTCAAAGGCTCGTTCGACAAGCACGGTCCCTCCAGCCATCAGGGTGCAGAGCAGGCTCACCCAGCTGATGTTGGAGTGGAGGCCCACCACCACGGCGGTGCGCGCGCCGGAGTGATAGCGCAGGGCCTGTCCGACGTCCTGGGCCCACGCGAGCCGCTGGCCGTGGGTATGGACGATACCCTTCGGCATCCCCGTCGTCCCTGAGGAATAGATGATGTTGCACAGATCGTCGGGCTGCACGGCCTGGCCGGGATCGGAGTCGGAGCTGCCGTCGCGCCAGGCGTGGTAGTCGGTCCCGCGGGAGCCCCCGCGCACGATCAATCCCCCGTCGACGAGGCCGTCCAGCGGCAGGTCCCTGGCGGCGTGCTCCTCGCTGAGGAAAAGGGCGCGAACCCCGGCATCGCGCATCATGGCGGCGACCGCAGCGTCGGTGACGCCGGGATTGACCGGCACCGCTGCGATCCCGGCCCGCATCAGCCCCACCAGCACCTCGACCGTCGACAGGCTGTTGGACATCAGGACCGCGGCCCGGTCCCCGTGGCTCAGGCCGATAGCCCTCAGGCCGGCGCCGACCTGGTTGGAGCGGGCCATCAGTTCGGCCCAGGTGAGGGTTCCGTCCCAGCTTTCCACGGCCGGGCGGCTGGCCCGCCAGCGGCCGTGCAGGGCCCAGATCTCGGGCAGGAGCGGGGTCGTGTTGGCGAAGGCGTCGGCCATGGTCGGAGCTCCCTGAAGCTCTCGTTATTCATCTATTGAGGAATTATCCGGAGTGCATTGCAAGGCTTTTTCCGGCGCGGCGGGGGGGCACGGTTGAACCCTTGTTTCACGCATGCGAATAACCACCCCCCGGCTTGGCCGGGTCTCCTGCCCCCGCTTCGGTTTCCAAGGCGCTCATGAACATCCACGAACACCAGGCCAAGGCCGTGCTGCGCGAATTCGGCGTGCCGGTTCCCAACGGCTTTCCCGTCTTCACCGCCGCGGAAGCCGCCAATGCGGCGAAGTACCTGAAGGATTCGCCGGTGTTCGTGGTGAAGAGCCAGATCCATGCCGGCGGCCGCGGCAAGGGCCGCTTCGCCGAACTGGGCCCCGACGCCAAGGGCGGGGTCCGCGTCGTCAAGACCGCCGCGGAGGTCGAGGAGAACGCCAAGGAGATGCTCGGGAAGACCCTGGTCACCGTGCAGACGGGGCCCAAGGGCAAGGTCGTGAACCGCCTCTACATCGAGGAGGGCGCCGACATTCAGCGCGAGCTCTACTTCTCGATGCTGGTGGACCGCGAAACCAGCCGCATCGCTGTGGTGGCTTCCACCGAAGGCGGCATGGACATCGAGAAGGTCGCTCACGAGACTCCCGACAAGATCCACACCTTCCAGATCGACCCCGCCACGGGCGTCATGCCCCATCACGGCCGCGCCGTGGCCAAGGCGCTGGACCTCAAGGGGGACCAGGCCAAGCAGATGGCCCGCATCCTGGGCCAGCTCTACACGGCGTTCACCGCCAAGGACATGAGCCTGCTGGAGGTGAACCCCCTGATCGTGACGGGCGACGGCAAGGTGGTCCTGCTCGACGCCAAGATCAGCTTCGACGACAACGCCGAGTACCGCCACCCGGAACTGAGCGAGCTGCGCGACCTGACGGAAGAGGACGAAAAGGAGGTCGAGGCCTCCAAGTTCGACCTGTCCTACATCGCGCTCGACGGCGACATCGGCTGCATGGTCAACGGCGCTGGCCTGGCCATGGCGACCATGGACATCATCAAGCTGTACGGCGCCGAGCCCGCCAACTTCCTCGACGTCGGCGGCGGCGCCTCCAAGGAGAAGGTCACCGCCGCCTTCAAGATCATCACCTCGGATCCGGCGGTGAAGGGCATCCTGGTGAACATCTTCGGCGGCATCATGCGCTGCGACATCATCGCCGAGGGCGTGATCGCGGCGGTCAAGGAGGTGGGCCTGAAGGTGCCCCTGGTGGTCCGTCTTGAAGGCACCAACGTCGACCTGGGCAAGAAGATCCTGAACGAGAGCGGCCTCGACGTCATCGCCGCCGACGACCTGGCCGACGCCGCCGAGAAGATTGTGAAGGCGGTGAAGGGGTGATCCGTTTCGCGGCCGTCGCCGCCGTCCTGCTGACGCTCGCCGCCGGGGCCTCCGCGCCGCCGGCGCAAGCCCGTCAGCTGGCCTGCGATTTCGGTCCGGTGCAGCGGGAGTATGGCGGGCAGTACTGGAAGGTGTTCGCCTGCGAAGACGACCGCACGATCATCCTCGTCGCCGGCCCCGGCAACCGCGCCACCCCCTACGTCTTCACCTTCGCACCCGGTGAGGGGGAAGCCTATGTGCTGACCGGCAAGGGCGCCGGCGACCCGACTTACGTCGAAAAGGCGCGATCGGAACTGGCCACGCTACGCCCGGCGCAGGTGCGCGACCTGCACCGTGCGGCCAAGGCCAAGGGAGACGGAGCCTGATGCGCCCCATCCTTGTCTCGGTCGTCCTCGCCGCGGCCTCGTTGACGCCGGCCTTCGCCGCCGCGCCCTCGCCGGCGGCTCCCCTGCCGGCGCCGGGGCCGTCCCAGCCCGACCCGCGCATCGGAGGATACCTGTTCCGGACCCTCTGCCTGGAAGGCGGCGTGTCCCCTCAGGGCATGGTCGACAAGGCCCGGGCGAAGGGCGTGCGGGACTTCGTCGACGCGCCCCTCTCCGATCCCGAGAACCCGGCGATCCGGCTCGATTTCCACAAGCGGGGCGCGGCCCAGTTCGACGGTCAGAGCTTCCTGTTCACGGTCCGGCACCGGGTGCTGACCGTCTCGAGCGGCCGGCCGGTGCACTTTACCGAATGCATGGTGGACCTGCCGGCGGGCCGGCAGGCCGCCGCGGTCGCCGCCGACGTCGGCAGCATGCTTGGCCCGGCCAATCAGGAGGGCGCGGTCTGGCGCTGGGCCTGGCAGTTCGGACCGGCCGGGGCCAAGGCGCGGGACGCCAGCATGACCGGCGTATCCTCCGCGGCCATCGAGGCGCAGGACCTGAGCGCCGGCGACTGGCTCGCCCGCGCCCGCGTGACGGGCGACGAAAACATGACCAGCGCCTACCTCAGCCTGTTCAGCCCGCTGGAGGCCCGATGATGCGCCGCTTCTCCCCCGCGCGGGCCCACTCCCAGATCGACGGGGGCGGTCCGGTCGCCGGCCCCCTGTCCAGCCTCTAACGATCCGAAGAAACGCAACGCTCCATGTCCATCCTCGTCGACAAGAACACCAAGGTCATCTGCCAGGGGATCACCGGATCCCAGGGGACCTTCCATACCGAGCAGGCGGCGGCCTACGGCACGCGCATGGTCGGGGGCGTGACTCCGGGCAAGGGCGGGACCACGCACATCAACCTGCCGGTCTTCGATACGGTGGGCGAGGCGGTCGAGGCGACCGGCGCGACGGCCAGCGTCATCTACGTCCCGCCCCCCTTCGCCGCCGACTCGATCCTGGAGGCGATCGATGCGGAGGTGCCGCTGATCGTCTGCATCACCGAGGGCATCCCGGTGCTGGACATGGTCAAGGTCAAACGGTCCCTGGCGGGCTCGAAGTCGCGCCTGATCGGCCCCAATTGCCCGGGCGTGCTGACGCCCGACGAATGCAAGATCGGCATCATGCCGGGCAACATCTTCTCCAAGGGGTCCGTCGGCGTGGTGTCGCGCTCGGGGACCCTGACCTATGAGGCGGTGTTCCAGACCACCAATGCGGGCTTGGGTCAGACCACGGCGGTGGGCATCGGCGGCGATCCGGTCAAGGGCACCGAGTTCATCGACGTGCTCGAGATGTTCCTGGCCGACGAGGCGACCCAGTCGATCATCATGATCGGCGAGATCGGCGGCAGCGCCGAGGAGGACGCAGCCCAGTTCCTGGCCGACGAGAAGAAGAAGGGCCGCTGGAAGCCCACGGTGGGCTTCATCGCCGGCCGGACGGCTCCTCCCGGCCGACGCATGGGCCACGCCGGGGCGATCATTTCGGGCGGCAAGGGCGGCGCCGAAGACAAGATCGCGGCCATGGAAGCGGCCGGGATCCGGGTCTCGCCCTCTCCCGCGGCCCTGGGCGAAACCCTGATGGCGGCCCTGAAGGGCTAGGCCCGGCGAAAAGCCGCCATCGGGGCCTTGTCTGGCAATGACTTGGTCAGATTGAGACACTACATATCGGACGCCCTCCTCCCCTGCGGGGCGCGCAAGGACGACAAGACACCATGGCTGACGATTCCGGCCGGCTGAACCAGGTCTTCGCCGAGACCAGCTTCCTCTATGGCGGCAACGCCGCCTTCGTCGAGGATCTGCACGAGAAATGGGCCGCCGATCCCGCCTCGGTCAGTCCCGCCTGGAAGGCGTTCTTCGACAGCCTGAAGGACCAGCCGGGCGAAGTCCGCCAGGCCGCCGGCGCCGCCGCCTGGGGCCGACCGGGCGCGATCGCCCGCACCGAGGAGCTCTCCGCCCTGGACGGCATGTGGCCCGCCATCGAGGCCAAGACCGCAAAGTCCATCGAAGCCCGCGCTCCGGCCGGGACCAGCCAGTCCGACATTCGCGCCGCCGCCCACGACTCCGTGCGCGCGCTGATGCTGATCCGCACCTACCGCATCCGCGGCCACCTCCACGCCAACCTCGATCCCCTGGGGCTGGAGCCGCCGATCCACAACGCCGAGCTGGAGCCGGGGTTCTACGGGTTCTCGGAAGCCGACATGGACCGGCCGATCTACATCGACGGGGTGCTGGGGCTGCAGGAAGCAACCCTGCGCGAGATCCTGCAGATCGTGCGCCGCACCTACTGCGGCAACATCGGCGTGCAGTACATGCACATCGCCGAGCCGGCCGAAAAGGCCTGGATCCAGGAGCGCATCGAGGGCCGCGACAAGGAGATCCAGTTCACCCCCGAGGGCAAGCTGGCCATCCTGAAGAAGCTGGTCGAGGCCGAGACTTTCGAACGCTTCCTGCACAAGCGTTTCCCCGGCACCAAGCGCTTCGGCCTGGACGGCGGCGAGGCCATGGTTCCGGCGCTGGAACAGGTGATCAAGCGCGGCGGTCAGATGGGCGTCGACGAAATCGTCCTCGGCATGCCCCACCGCGGCCGCCTGAACGTGCTGGCCGCCGTCATGGGCAAGCCCTATCGGGCCATCTTCCACGAATTCCAGGGCGGTTCGTCGGTCCCCTCGGACATCGAGGGTTCTGGCGATGTGAAGTACCACATGGGCGCCTCCTCGGACCGTGAGTTCGAGGGCAAGAGCGTCCACCTGTCGCTGACCGCCAACCCCTCCCACCTGGAGATCGTCAACCCGGTCGTGCTGGGCAAGGCGCGGGCCAAGCAGGCCTTCGACATCGCCAAGAACCCCGACGCCTCGCGCGGCGCGGTCATGCCGCTGCTGCTGCACGGCGACGCCGCCTTCGCCGGCCAGGGCGTGGTGGCCGAGTGCTTCGCCCTGATGGGGCTGAAGGGTTACCGCACCGGCGGCACGGTCCACTTCATCGTCAACAATCAGATCGGCTTCACCACCAGCCCGCGCAATTCGCGCTCCTCGCCCTATCCCTCGGACGTGGCGCTGATGGTGCAGGCCCCGATTTTCCACGCCAACGGCGACGATCCGGAAGCGGTGGTGTTCGCC
The DNA here is from genome assembly GCA_019695035.1 of Caulobacteraceae bacterium. GTDB lineage: Bacteria > Pseudomonadota > Alphaproteobacteria > Caulobacterales > Caulobacteraceae > JAEZEZ01. Next base: position 53,541 of record JAIBAU010000006.1, read on the forward strand.
GCCCGGCTGGCCACCGAGTTCCGCCAGATCTTCGCCAAGGACGCGGTGGTGGACATGTTCTGCTACCGCCGCTTCGGGCACAACGAGGGCGACGATCCCACGTTCACCCAGCCCCTGATGTACGCCAAGATCAAGGGCCACCCCTCGACTCGCGAACTCTACGCCCAGCGCCTGATCAGCGAAGGCCTGATCACCCAGGCCGACGCGGACAGGATGGTCTCCGACTTCGAGGCCTACCTCGACGCCGAGATGGAGGCGGGCAAGACCTTCGCCGCCGAGAAGGCCGACTGGCTGGACGGGGCGTGGACGGGCATGGGCCTGCCGGACGGCGACGAGCGCAAGGGCGAGACCGGCGTGCCCGAGGCGTTGCTGCGCGAGATCGGAACCAAGCTGACCACGGTGCCGGACGGGGTCGACGCCCACAAGACGCTGCGCCGGGTCATGGAAGGCCGCAGGGCGGCCATCGACAGCGGCCGCGACATCGACTGGGCCACCGCCGAGAGCCTCGCCTTCGGCTCGCTGCTGTACGAGGGCTTCCCCGTCCGCCTGTCCGGGCAGGACTCGGTTCGCGGGACCTTCAGCCAGCGCCATTCGGGCGTCATCGACCAGACGACCGAGCAGAAGTACGTCCCCCTCGACCACCTGCGCGACGGGCAACCGCCCTTCGAATGCATCGATTCCGCCCTGTCGGAAGAAGCGGTGCTGGGCTTCGAGTACGGCTATTCCCTGACCGATCCGAACACCCTGACCATGTGGGAAGCCCAGTTCGGCGACTTCGTGAACGGCGCCCAAGTGGTCATCGACCAGTTCATTTCCTCGGGCGAGCGCAAGTGGCTGCGCATGTGCGGTCTGACCATGTTGCTGCCGCATGGCTACGAGGGGCAGGGGCCGGAACACTCATCGGCGCGCCTCGAGCGCTTCCTGCAGCTGTGCGCCGAGGACAACATGCAGGTGGCCAACTGCTCGACCCCGGCCAACTATTTCCACATCCTGCGCCGCCAGATCCACCGGCCGTTCCGGAAGCCGCTGGTGCTGATGACCCCCAAGTCCCTGCTGCGCCACAAGAAGGCGGTGTCGAACCTCGAGGACATGGTCGAGGGCACTGCATTCCGGCGCGTCATGTGGGACGGCGCCGAAGCGGGTTGCGACGTGGGCGGCATCCAGCTCAAGCCCGACGCCGAGATCACGCGGGTGATCATGTGCACCGGCAAGGTCTACTTCGACCTGGTCGATGCGCGCGCCAAGGCGGGCCGAAACGACGTCTATCTGATGCGGGTGGAACAGCTCTATCCGTGGCCGATCAAGTCCCTGATGAAGGAGCTCGGCCGGTTCGGCAACGCCGAACTGATCTGGTGCCAGGAGGAGCCCAAGAACATGGGCGCCTGGACCTTCATCGATCCGTGGGTCGAACTGACGCTGGAGAAGCTGGACGTGAAGGCCAAGCGGGCCCGCTACGTCGGCCGCCCGGCCTCGGCCTCGACCGCCGCCGGCCTGATGAGCCGCCACCTGAAGGAGCTCGAGGCCTTCCTGACGGAAGCCTTCGCCTGAACCTGACCGCCTAGTCTAACTCGCCTGCCGGGGGTATGACCCGGCCATCCAATCGACGCCTGCCCGGAGCCTTATCTCAATGGCCGACATCCTGACCCCGACCCTCGGCGAGTCCGTGACCGAGGCGACCATCGCCAAGTGGTCGAAGAAGGCCGGTGAGGCGGTGAAGAAGGACGAGGTGCTGGTCGAGCTGGAGACCGACAAGGTGTCACTGGAGGTCGCGTCGCCCGCGGACGGCGTGCTGGCCGAGATCCTCACGCCGGAAGGCGCGACGGTGACGCCGGGGTCCGTCCTGGGCAAGGTCAGCGAGGGCGCCGGGGCCTCCGCCCCGCCGGCCGCGCCGGCCAAGCCGGCAGAGACGACCAAGGCTGAGGCGCCCAAGGTCGAGGCGCCCAAGGTCGAGGCGTCCGCGAGCCTCGGCGGCAACAACCTGCCGCTATCGCCGTCGGTGCGGCGCATCGCCGAAGAGAACAACCTGGACGCCTCCAGAATCGCGGGCACGGGCAAGGACGGGCGCGTGACCAAGGGCGACGCCCTGGCGGCCCTGGCCGGCGGTGCTCCCACCCCCGCGGCCGAAACCGTCCCGGCCCCGGCCCCGGCCCCTGCTCCCGCCGCGCCTCGCGAAACCGGCCCGCGCGAAGAGCGTGTCCGCATGACGCGCCTGCGCCAGACCATCGCGCGCCGCCTGAAGGAGAGCCAGGACACCGCCGCCATGCTGACCACCTTCAATGAGGTGGACATGAGCGCGGTGATGGCGCTGCGGAGCAGCTACAAGGACGCCTTCGAAAAGCGCCACGGCGTGAAGCTGGGCTTCATGGGCTTCTTCGTGAAGGCGGTGATCGGGGCCCTGAAGGACATCCCGGCGGTCAATGCCGAGATCGACGGCACGGACATCATCTACAAGAACCACTACGACATCGGCGTGGCCGTCGGCACCGACAAGGGCCTTGTGGTGCCGGTGCTGCGCGACGCTGATCAGCTGTCGCTGGCGGGCGTGGAGAAGGGGATCGGCGACCTCGGCAAACAGGCCCGCGACGGTTCGCTGTCGCTGGAGCAGCTGCAGGGCGGGACGTTCACCATCTCGAACGGCGGCGTCTACGGCTCGCTGATGTCGACACCGATCCTGAACATGCCGCAGTCGGGCATTCTCGGCATGCACAAGATCCAGGACCGGCCCGTCGTCGTGAACGGCCAGATCGTCGTCCGCCCGATGATGTACCTGGCGCTCAGCTACGACCACCGCATCGTCGACGGCAAGGAAGCCGTGACGTTCCTGGTGCGGGTCAAGGAGCACATCGAGGATCCGCAGCGGTTCCTGCTGGACGTCTGAGACGCCCGCCGCTCACGGATGAGCGACTGTCCAGTCGCGGAACTCGCTGGGTCCTGTAAGGATCCGTCCCCACCAGCCGACCTGCGGCCGCCCGCCGGTCGAATATCCCGGCGCCTCGCCGCGGCTAAGCCATATCCGCCGGCATCGTCCCGGCGTTGATGGCGATGCGGCCCAGCAGGCCCTTGACGATCAGGTCCAGCGCCGAGCCTTCGGTGTAGTCGCCGGCAGCGACGAAATTGACCCGGTCTTCGCTGATGAGCCGGTGGATCTTGGTGTGGTCGTTGGGCTCGTTGCGCGGGTCGTAGACGGCGATCGAGAAGCCGCCCTTCGTGTGCATCATCTTCATGGTCGGCACGTCGGTGTCGCCGTCGCCCAGGAAGATCATCCGCTCGAAAGGGATTGGCCGGTCGTCGTCGGGCATGAACCGGTTGATGGCCTGGTGCTCCCAGTTGTTGTGCACGCCCTTGTTGATGCGGAACAGGTACTGGGTCTTGGTGGTGTAATTGATGCCCACCGCCGGCCAGTCGGCCTCGCCGTCATCGCCGTAGACGAACGCCGAGGCGAACACGTGCTTGAACTGCGGGCAGATCGGGCAGCCTTCGATCATCTCCTTGATGCCCGATGAGATGATGTAGTGCTCGATCTCGAGATTGTACTGGCGGCCGAAAGCGTTGATGCGCTCGAACCAGTTTCCCTCGCCAACCAGGCCGTCGAACAGCAGCACGTCGCGGCCATGATCCATGAACGCCTGGCGCGTCACCGGCAGCCCGCGGTCGCGGGCGGTCTTCAGCATCAGCTGCATGTACATGAGGATGTCGTCGCCGTCGGCCTTCAGCGTCTCGGGCCGGACCGTGTCGTTCCAGAACTGGGTCGGCGTCATCCCGATGGCCGGGATGAACGACGTCTCCTGCATGTTCCCCCGAGCGAGGGTGCCGTCGAAGTCGTAGATGAGGGCGGTCTTCAGGGGCTTGTTGGTCATGCCGTTGCTACGCCGGGTTGGAGGTCCAGTTCAGGAGCCGCCGCCCCTGTAGCCGCCCTCTCCGGCAGGTGCAAAGTAAAGGTGGCCCCCTGGCCGGGTTCGCTCTTCAGCTCCACCCAGCCTCCGTGCAGCTCGGTCAGGGCCTTGACCAGCGCCAGGCCCAGCCCCGGCCCCCCCCGGTCGCGCGCCACGAAACGATCAAAGACATTGGCCTGCTGGTGGTAGGGGATGCCGCGCCCCTGATCCGTCACCTCGATGCGGACCTCGCCCTGGCCGCGGGCCGCGGTCAGGGTGATGCGGCCATTCTCGGGCGTGGCCCGGGCGGCGTTCTCGATGAGGTGATCCAGGGCCTGGCTGAGGCGACGTTCGTCGGCGCGGATCATGCCGACCTCCGGCTCGCACTCGATGATGGCCGAGGCGTTCTTGGCCTTGAGCAGGAAGTGTCCGCGTTCGGCCGCCGCCTCCAGCACGTCGCAGATGCGCGTGTCGCCCAGCGTCAGGGCCATCTCTCCGGCGTCGATCTGGGCCATGTCCAGCACGTCATCGATGGAGCGGGCCAGCTGGGTCGCGGCGGTGCGGACGGCCGCGACGTGGGTCTGGGCGCGATCGGGGATGCCCGGCGTGGCCTGCAGGAGTTCGGCGTAGCCGAGGATGGTGGTCAGGGGCGTGCGTAGCTCGTAGCTGACGTTGCCCACGAATTCGCGCTTGAGCGTCTCGGCCTCCGACAGGGCGGCCGAGCGCTGCACCAGAGCGCGCTCCAGTTCGCGGCGGGCGGTGACGTCGCCAAAGCCGATCAGGGTGGCCCCGTCGGGCAGCGGGCGCGACTGCCAGGAGAAGGTGCGGCCATCGGCGGTCCGCGCCTCTCCCGTCACGGCGATGCGCGACTGGGGATCAGGGTCGGTCACCCGACCTTTAAGCTCAGCCCACAGGTTGGTGTCGTGAAGGAGCGGCGTACAGAGCGCCGCCACGCCAGCGAAGTCGCCGGCGTCCTGCAGCTGCTGGGAGGTCGCGCCCCAAAGGCGCTCGAAGGCCTCGTTGTGAAGCCGCAGCCGGCCGTCCGAGGCGAACACCGCGATGGCGTCGTTGAGCTTGTCCAGCGTGGTCTGCTGAACCTGGATCAGGGCGTTGTACTGGGCCCGCAGACCCAGCTCGCCGGTGATGTCCGAGAACAGCAGGAGGATGCCTCCCATGGGGTGAGGCTGGCGAACCACCCTCAGAGTCCGGCCGTCGGGCAGGTTCCAGAGATCGTCGGGCGCCACCTCGGTCTGGCCGTAGAACTCGAGTTCGCGAGCCTTCCACTTTGCGTATTCGGCGGTTTCCGGCAGACGCCGGCGCTGCCGCAGCCGATCCAGCCATTCCGAATGGGTCGGGCGTTCGGCCAGCCAGGCCGGGTCGAGTCCCCACAGCTCCTCGAAGGCCTTGTTGTTGTAGGTCAGGCGCTTGTTGGGGCCGAAGATGGCCACCGCGTCCGCCAGGTGGTTCAGGGTTTCGTCGTGGGCTGTGACGTGGCGGGCCAGCTGCTCACGAGTCTCCTCGGATTCCGTCACGTCGATGGCGATGGCCCCCGCCTCATCGCCATCGCCAACCGGCTCGGCGGTGAGGCGATAGGCCCGGCGCTTGCCATCCACGGTGGCCCAGCGAAACGCCTCTCGCCGCCCGCCGGCCGCAATGGCCTCCGCCGCCACCGCCTCGGCGTTGCGATCGAAGGACAGGTCGCGGGCCAGGGCGTCCTCCAGCGACTCCGCCTCCGCCGCATCCAGCCAGGCCTTGTTGGCCCAGATGATCCGGCCGTCCCGGCCCGCCACCCAGGCCGGCGCGGGCAGGCGATCGGCCATCTCGGCGAAACGGCCGCCCGGGGCGACCTCGATCGCCGGCGTCAGGCGAATCCAGGCCACGGCCCCCGATGAGCGTCCGTCCACCGTCACCGGGCCGCCTTCGGCCCGGGCGCTCAGCCGGAAGGGTTCGCCCTTCTCGATCAGCCCCTTCAGCTTGGCGGCATGCTCGGGGGCGAGGGCGGCAAGGGCCTGCAAAGCCGCGGCGGGATCCTCGGGCGGGGACTTCAGCGCGCGGGCGCAGGCGGCCAGCGCATCCTCACCGGCCAGCAGGCGGACCTCGTCACCCTCGACGGCGATCAGCGCGCCTTCGAAGGCGGAAGCCGCCGCTTCGGCCTCGGAAAGGGTGGACTGCATATCCGCGAGCTGGACTTCGAGCTCCCGGGCGCGCGCCTGGGCGCGGGTCCGGAACCGCCAGGTCCAGACGAGGGTCGACAGGGCCAGGGCGATGGCGCCCGCCGAGGCGGCATAGGCCATGTCAGCTGGAGCCATGCGTCCGCGAGCCTGCGCTCGCCCTCCGTCCGAATCACAAATGAGGATAGCGTCAACAGAGCGCCTTGTCGGCGCTGCGCCCTCGGGCAGATATGAGGCCCATGACCGCAGTGCGCTACCCTATCGCCGCCAACGCCGAGGCCGCGCTCGTCGCACCCCTCGGCCGCGCGGCGCGCGAACGGGAGGCGCGCGAGCGGGCCGGCGAAGAGGTCATCTTCGTCACCGAACAGACCGGCCCCGGCTTTCCCACCGAAGCCGCCGCGGCCCAGGCCTGGCGGGGGCGGGTGGAAGATCCGGTCTCGGGCGTCGGGCCCGCCGCCGAGGACCGGTTCTGTGGGCTGCGCGAGGTGATGGCCGAGGGGGCGGGCCGGCCGCCCCGGCCGCAGAAGCCGTCGATGCGGGCCGGAAGGCGGTGGCCGCAGCCCCGGAATGCTCCGGCGGTCGTCTGGCGCTTGGCCGTCAGCTACTGGCGGCTGGCGACGGCGCAGGAAATCCGGCTGGACCAGGCGCGTCAGGCGCGTCAGGCGCGGCGGGACCGGGCTGCGGCCTCTCTGACGCCGGATCGTCTCAAGCTGCTGGCGGATCACCCGCTCCGTCCGTTCAAGCCGCAGCAGCCGCTCGACATCGGCCTCTTCGAGGTCAGAGCACCGGAGAATCCCCTGGAAATCCTCCCTGACGAGTGAGGCCCGCGGCAAGGCCGGGTGAAATCGGGCCCGGCCGGGTCGAAGCGGCTGAATTTCGTCCTATGTTCAGGGCATGCATCTCTACCAGCGCCTTGCCGCGCCCGACATCGACGCCTTCACCCAGCTGGCGCATGCGGCCTACCTGCGCCTGCCGCCCGAGTTCCGCCAGGCGGTCGGCAGCGTCGTCTTTCGGGTGCAGGACTTCGCCGACGAGGAGACTCTGGCCGAGATGGGGATAGAGGACCCGTTCGAGCTCTCAGGTCTGTACCACGGAGTCGATCTCTCGCGCCGGTCCGTACTCGATCCGGCCCCGGCCCAATCGGAGGTCTACCTCTACCGCCGACCGATCCTCGACGAGTGGGCCGAGCGTGGGGACGTCGAACTGGGTGCCCTGATCGAACATGTCCTCATCCATGAAATCGCCCACCACCTGGGCCTCTCCGATGACGATATCCATGCCATCGAGGACGCGCTCGACTAGGCCAGCAGCGTCTCCACCCAGGCCGGTACGGTCTCGGTGGCCGGCCCGTAGATCCCCCTGTCGAAGACGCGGGCGTTATTGGAGGGCTCCAGGTTGATCTCCAGCGTCGGGATAGAGCGCCGCCGGGCCTGCGCGACATAGCCCGCAGCGGGATAGACCGTTCCCGAAGTGCCGATGGCGACGAACAGGTCGGACTGTTCGAGCGCCTCCTGGATTCGGGCCAGGTGCATCGGGGTCTCGCCGAACCAGACCACGTCGGGGCGCAGGCCTCCGGCTTGCGCACAGCCTCCACAGGCGACAGCGTCCGAGAGCTCGCCGGTGAAACGCGCGACATGGCCGCAGGCCGCGCAGCGGACCTTCAGGGCCTCTCCGTGCATGTGGATGACGTCGCGGTGGCCGGCCAGTTCGTGGAGCTCGTCGACATTCTGGGTGACCAGGGTCAGGGCGCCGCCCGGATGCCGCGCCGGCAGGTCCCGCTCGAGGCGCGACAGGGCCGCGTGCGCGGCGTTGGGGCGGGCGTCGCGATGCACCCTCCGGCGCATGTTGTAGAAGGCGTGAACCTTGGCGGGATCGCGCGCGAAGCCCTCGGGCGTGGCGACTTCCTTCAGATCGAACATCGACCAGACGCCGCCCGCGTCCCGGAAGGTTCCAAGTCCGCTCTCCGCGGAAACCCCCGCCCCGGTGAGCACGAAAACTCGCATGCGCCTTCTGCCTTCTCCGTCCGCTCGCTAGTGTCGGTTGATCCTAACCCACGGAATCGCCCATGCGCATCGGTCTCGCCATCGCCGCCGTCCTGTCGGTGCTCGCCAGCTCCGCGCTGGCGCTCGCCCCGGCCCCGAGGAAGCCCATCGCCTTCGACCGCATGATGGGGCGCTGGTACGAGGTCGCCCGCACCGCCAACGACCGGCAGGCGGGCTGCCACGGGGCCTATTCCGACTGGGTGCGGACCGGGGCGGGCCGCGCCACGGTGACCAATCATTGCCACAAGGGCTCGCCAGGCGGGCCGGACAGCGTGTTCCGGTCCACGGCGCGGCTCGTGGACGCAGCCCGGGCCCAGATCTCCATGGGCTTCTTCCTGGGCGCGGTGAACCAGGAGTACTGGGTCCTCGATCACGCTGACGACTATTCCTGGTCGATCATGGCCACGCCGGGCGGCAACTACGTCTGGGTGTTCAGCCGCCAGAAATCACTGCCCGCTGCGCAGAGGGACGCGCTGGTCGCGCGAGTAAAGGCGTTCGGCTATCCGGTCAGTCGGCTCGAGGTCGGCGCCTAGGCCGGAGGCGGGCGGACATCTTGACGTTCCGAACATAACCGGAACAAGGTGACGCCATGTCGGCCGCCGTCATCCTGACCTTTTCCCGCCCGGAGACTACCCTGACGGTGACGCGCGGCGTTGGCCGGCTGTTCCAGGCTTTGAATTTTGCGCCCCTGCTCGAGGTCGGCCTTCCGAACGGCCGCCGCGCCGATGTCATGGGCGTGGGCCCGAAAGGCGAGATCGCCATCGTCGAGGTGAAGAGCTCGATCGAGGACTATCGCGTCGACCGCAAGTGGGGCGACTATCTGGAGTACTGCGACGCCTTCTATTTCGCGGTGGCGCCGGAGTTTCCGCGCGAGATCCTGGCCGAGGAGCCGGGCCTGATCGTCGCCGACGGATTTGGGGGCGCGGTGCTGCGGGAAGCTCCCCATACGCCGCTCAGCGGCCCGCGTCGCAAGGCGCTGACGCTGGCGTTCGCACGCTTGGCCGCGACCCGAGTCGGCGTGGGGTGATCGCTCCGCCCCTCTCGCCGAGACAACGGGTCTGGCGTGCGCCTCAGTCCTCTCCCTCGCGGGAGCGGCTCGAGCCTTCCCGTTGCTTCTGCTTCTCCCAGTAAGCCATGCCGTCCCGGGGCTTGAACATGGTGCGCGGCGCACCTTTCCGGTCCGCCACCACGAAGGTGTTGCCGGCCGGGTCATAAAACAGCTGGTCGCCGTTGCGGCGCTTGAGACTCAGCGTGCCGCGCGGCGGATGTTCAATGAAGGCATGGGCCATGCGCACGTAGTCCTCGGTGTTGCGCGCCCCGAAATCCCGACCATCCCGGCGGAAATGGTACTCGGCGTTCTGCCGCGCCGAATACTTGCGGTTCGACGTCCACAGGCCTGCGTCGCCCCCCGAAGCGCGCTCTCCGCGCGCCTCGCGGCCGATGTCCCGGGCTTCCTCGCGCCCGCCGGAAAAGGCGTCGGATTGACGTGCGCCACCCTCCCAGCCGGCCTCCTCGAACCCGGCGTCTGCGGCGCCGCGGGGCCGCGTCTCGACCGCGGACGGTCCGTTGTCGCAGCTGGCGACGAAGGCGAGGGCGGCTACGGCGGCCGCGGTCAGGAATTTCGACTTCCACGAGTCCATGAGCGTTTCCTCCAACCCACGGACGATACGACTAGCGCAACACCGATGTTCTTGCAATGTTCTAATTTCCCGAATCCCTCCCGACGCGCTAAACCCCTTGCGCACCTTGGGAGCCCGCCTTGTCGGACAAGCGTATCCTGCTGATCGTCGGCGGCGGCATCGCCGCCTACAAGGTTCTGGAGCTGACGCGCCTTCTCAGGAAGGGCGGCTTCGGCGTTCGCGCTATCCTGACGCGCGCCGGCGAACGGTTCGTGACCCCCATGTCGCTGACGGCCCTGACCGGGGAGCCGGTGCGCACCGACCTGTTCGACCTCGGCGCCGAGGCCGAGATGGGCCACATCGAGCTGTCCCGCTGGGCGGACCTGGTGGTGGTGGCGCCGGCGACGGCGGACCTGCTGGGCAAGGCCGCCGGAGGCCTGGCCGACGACCTCGCCTCGACCGCCCTGTTGGCCACCGACAAGACGGTGCTGGCCGCGCCGGCCATGAACGTCCGCATGTGGAGTCATCCCTCGGTGGTCCGCAACGTGAGGCAGCTGGAGGCCGATGGCTGGCGTTTCGTCGGCCCGGACGAGGGGGAGATGGCCTGCGGCGAGTTCGGGGCGGGACGGCTGTCTGAGCCCGAGGCCATCTACGACGCCATTCTCGACGCCCTGGGCCAGGGCCGCCCGGCTCCGCCCCCTGCGCGCCTGTCGGGCCCCGGCCCGCTGAAGGGCCGCCACGTGCTGGTCACCGCCGGCCCGACCTTCGAACCAATCGATCCGGTACGGGGCCTCACCAACCGCTCGAGCGGCAAGCAGGGGTACGCCATCGCCGGAGCCCTGGCCGAGCTCGGGGCGCGGGTCACCCTGGTTTCGGGACCCACGGCGCTGGAAACGCCGTGGGGCGTCGAGCGGATCGACGTGGAGACTGCGCTCGAGATGGAAGCCGCTTGCCGCAACGCCCTGCCTGCGGACGCCGCCGTCATGGTCGCCGCTGTCGCCGACTGGCGGCCGGAGATCGCCGCCGATCTCAAGGTCAAGAAGACCGGCGGAGGCGCCACGGTGCGGCTGGTGGAGAATCCCGACATCCTCGCCGGCCTGTCCCGCAAGGGATCGACGCGGCCGCGGCTGGTGGTGGGTTTCGCCGCGGAAACCCATGACGTCGCGCGTTACGCCGCGGAGAAGCTGATGGCCAAGGGCTGTGACTGGATCGTGGCCAACGACGTGGGCTTGGGCGGCGAAGGGGGACCCCAGGTTTTCGGGGCCGAGACCAACCACGTCACCCTGGTGACCCGAAAAGGCGCCGAGGCCTGGGAGCCCGGCTCCAAGCGCGACATCGCCAGGAAGCTGGCCCAACGCATCGGCGAGGCCCTGAAGTGACGCAATTCCTGCCCATCCGCATCGTCCGCCTGCCGCACGCGGAAGGCATCGACCTCCCCGCCTACGGCACCGCGGGGGCCGCCGGCATGGACCTGAGGGCCGCCGTCCCGGCGGACCAGGACCTGGTCATCCAGCCCGGGGCGAGGGCCCTGGTGCCCACGGGGCTGACTGTCGCCGTACCGGTCGGATACGAGGCCCAGGTGCGACCGCGCTCCGGCCTCGCCCTAAAGCACGGCGTCACCTGCCTGAATTCGCCGGGCACAATCGACAGCGACTACCGCGGAGAGGTGGGCGTCATCCTCGCCAATCTGGGGCCCGAGCCGTTCACCATCCGGCGGGGCGATCGCATCGCGCAGATGGTGGTCGCAAGCTACGCCCAGGTCGCCTGGGAGGAGAGCGAGCGCCTGGACGAAACGGAACGCGGACAAGGCGGATTCGGCTCGACCGGCCGGGGTTGAGCCTGAGGTGAAGGCTCGGGCCCGCAAGCTGGGCGGGAACCGTGCCGTGGATATCGGTGTTCCGTGGTAACCATACAGCCGAGCCCTCGGGGAGGGGGCAGGGGAGGAATACCAATGGATCTGTTCAACTCGATCTTGGCGTTCGTGCAGGCCGGCTTCAACGACATGCGTACGAACGTGATGGCGGTAGTCATCGCCTTCATCGTCGCCTTCTTCGTGATGAAGAAATGGGGCCAGCTCATCTTGATGACGGTGGGCGCCACCGTGGTCCACCTGCTTCTGGTGGCCTTCGCCAAGCCGCTCATGGACGGCAAGGCGCCGGTGATCCCACCGTTGATGGACCCGGAATACTGGAAGGTCGCCGCGGGTCTCGCCGTCGGCTACCTGATCGCGCTCATCTTCCTGTTCTTCCTGAAGAACAACGTCTTCAAGATCGGTCAGGGCGGGGGCCACTAGGGCTCGGCGGCGCGGGCGGCCGCGGCCGCCCGACGCCTATCTGAAGCCCAGCACGTCCTGCATGTCGTAGAGTCCCGGCGGCCGGGCGGCGACCCAGACGGCCGCCGCCACGGCGCCGCGGGCGAAGAGCGAACGATCGCGTGCGGAGTGGGACAGGGTCAGGATTTCGTCCTCGGCGGCGAAGGTGACGCTGTGTTCGCCGACGATGCCGCCCCCGCGCGTGACCGAGAAGCCGATGCGGCCTTCCTCTCGCGGCCCCGATAGGCCGTTGTGGGGATCGGCCCGCAGGCGGGTCAGGTCGCCGCCGCGCGCCTTCGCCGCGGCTTCGCCCAGCATGAGCGCGGTTCCGGACGGCGCGTCCAGCTTGCGGCGATGGTGGGCCTCGGCGATCTCGATATCCCACTCGCGCGCGCCCAGGCGGGCGGCGGCCTGGGCGACCAGGCCCATGAGGACGTTCACGCCCAGGGAGAAGTTGCCGGAGAGGACCACGGGAATGACCCGGGCGGCGTCCTCGACGGCCTTGCGCTGGGCTGGATCAAAGCCGGTGGAGCCGATGACGAGGGCGGGCCGCCCGGCGATCGCGCAGCGGTCGGCCAGCATCGCCGAGCCCTCTGCGGTGGTGAAGTCGATGACCACGTCGCAGGCGCTGAGGTCCGGTTCCTCGCCCCGGTCGAAGCGAATCGCAGTGATGGCGTCGTCCCGGCTGTTCAGCGCTTCCTGCACAGCTCGTCCCATGCGTCCGCGCGCGCCAGCGACGCCGACGTGGACGATTCCGTTTGCGGATGCGGCGCTCACGCGAATGTTCCCGAAATGCGGCGACGCTTCGCCTTGTCCGTTTTTTTAGAATACGCTATCGGAACCGCGGTCATCAGGGGGACCCCCATGAAGCTCTACTCCGGATACATTTCGCCCTTCGCATCGCGGGCTCGCATGGCTGTCTACGCCAAGGGGCTGGACGTGGAAATCCTGCGCCCGCCCGGCGGGAGCAAGTCGCCGGAGTATCTGGCCATCAACCCGATGGGAAAGCTGCCCTGTCTGGTCACGGACGAGGGTGAGGCGGTTCCCGAGAGCGGCATCATCGTCGAATACCTGGAAGCGCTTTACCCGGAACGTCCCCTGGCGCCGGCCGACCCCGAGGAAGCGACGCGCGCCCGCCTGGTGGCGCGTATCGGGGAACTCTACGTGCTCGGCCCGCTGTCGAAGCTGTTCAACCAGCTCGATCCGTCGTCCAGGGACCCGGACCTCGTGGCCGGCGTCCTTAAGGAGGTCGACGACGGGCTGACGCATCTGTCGCTGTTTCTGAGCCCCTCCGGGCCGTACGCCATCGGACCGCATCTCACCCTGGCCGACTGCCAGCTGGTGCCGACCCTGTTCTACGTGCGCGCGCTGGGACCGCTGTTCGGCAAGGACTGGATCGCCGGGCATCCGCGCGTGGAGGCGTACCTCGCCGCCATCTCGGATGACGAGACCGTCGCGCGGATCCAGGGAGAGATGATGGACGCCCTCATCCACTTCCAGAAGACGGGCGAGTTCAAGTAGGACGGGCCGCGCCGGTCAGGCGCCGGCTTCGCCGGTGAGATCGTCCCAGAACCGGCGCGCCTTCCTCAGGAAGCCGGCGTTCTTGGGGTGTTGTTTCTCCCCACAGCTTTCGGCCAGTTGACGCATCAGCGCCTTCTGGTCCGCCGTCAGGTGCGTCGGGGTCTCGACGTAGAGCTCGACCACCAGGTCGCCTCGCTGCCGACCGTTCAGGGAAGCCATGCCGCGCCCCTTGAGCCGGATGGTCTTGCCCGTCTGGCTGCCCTCGGGGATGTCGATCATGGTCCGGCAGTCGCCTCCATCGGGCTTGATGGAAAGGCAGGGCGCCTCGATCTCGCCGCCCAGGGCCGCCTTGTGCATGGGCACCGGTACGGTGACCAGCAGGTCCAGTCCGTCTCGTTCGAACAGTTCGTGCGGCTGCACCGCCAAGAAGATGTAGAGATCCCCGCGCGGGCCGCCGCGCAGGCCTGCATCGCCCTCGCCCGACAGGCGGATACGCGCGCCGTCATCGACGCCGGCCGGGATCCGGACCTGGAGCGTGCGCTCCTTACGGATCTGACCCTGGCCGTGGCACTTGAAGCAGGGGTCAGCGACCATGCGCCCGGCCCCGCCGCAGCGCGGGCAGGTGCGCTCAACCGCGAAGAAGCCGTTGGCGGCGCGAACGCGCCCCGCGCCGCCGCAGCCCGTGCAGGTGGCGGGCTGGGTGCCCGGCTTGGCCCCCGAGCCGTCGCAGGTGTCGCAGGTGATGGTGGTGGGCGCGGTGATCTCCACCTCGGCGCCGGTGTAGGCCTGCTCGAGCGTGATGGTCAGGTCGTGGCGGATGTCGGCGCCGCGCACGGGCCCCTGGCCGCCCCGACGAGCGCCCTGACCGAACATGTCGCCGAACACGTCCCCGAAGACTTCGGAGAAAATGTCGTTGACGTCGTGGAACTGGGCCCCGCCGCGGCCGAAGGGACCGCCCGGGCCGCCGCCCATGCCGCCCATGCCGTTGACGCCGGCGTGGCCGAACCGGTCATAGGCGGCGCGCTTGTTGGCGTCCGACAGGACCGAATAGGCCTCGTTGATTTCCTTGAAGCGCCCGGCCGCATCCTCGCAGCCGCCGTTGCGGTCCGGGTGGTGCTCCATCGCCTGCTTGCGGAAGGCGGACTTGATCTCCGCCGCATCCGCTGTGCGTGAAACGCCCAGAACTTCGTAGTAGTCGCGCGCCATACCGGTTTACGCCCCTGGCAAATCCGGTCCGGGATAGTCGTTTTCAGACCACCCCGGACCCGGACATTGCGTCACGCCGACTTCTTTTCGTCGCCGTCGACTTCCTCGAACTCGGCGTCGACAACGCCTTCCTCCGAGGCGCCTTCGGCGGCCTGACCTTCGCCGCCAGCCTGCTGGTTGGTGGCGTTGTACATGGCTTCGCCCAGCTTCATGGAGGCGTTGGCCAGCGTCGAGGCCTTGGCCTTGATCGCTTCAGCGTCGTCGCCTTCCAGAGCCGACTTGAGGTCGGCAAGGGCCGTCTCGATCGCGGCCTTCTCATCGGCCCCGACCTTGTCGCCATGGTCGGCCAGGGCCTTTTCGGTCGAGTGCACCAGGCCGTCGGCCTGGTTGCGGGCCTCGACCAGCTCCTTGCGCTTCTTGTCCTCGGCCGAATGGGCCTCGGCGTCCTTGACCATGGCCTCGATGTCGGCGTCCGACAGCCCGCCGTTGGCCTGGATGCGGATCGACTGCTCCTTGGCCGTGGCCTTGTCGCGCGCGGTCACGTGCACGATGCCGTTGGCGTCGATGTCGAAGGTGACCTCGACCTGCGGCACGCCGCGGGGAGCCGGCGGAATGCCGACCAGGTCGAACTGGCCCAACAACTTGTTGTCCTGGGCCATCGGGCGCTCACCCTGGAAGACCCGGATGGTCACGGCCGACTGATTGTCGTCGGCGGTCGAGAACACCTGGCTCTTCTTGGTCGGGATCGTCGTGTTGCGCTCGATCAGCGGGGTGAACACGCCGCCCAGGGTCTCGATGCCGAGCGTCAGGGGCGTCACGTCCAGCAGCAGCACGTCCTTGACGTCGCCCTGCAGCACGCCGGCCTGGACCGCGGCGCCCAGCGCCACGACCTCGTCCGGGTTCACGCCCTTGTGCGGTTCGCGGCCGAAGAACTTCTTCACCGCCTCCTGCACCATCGGCATCCGCGTCTGGCCGCCGACCAGGATCACCTCGTCGATGTCCGAGGTCTTCAGGCCCGCGTCCTTCAGCGCCTGTTCGCAAGGCCCGACGGTCTTGGCCACGAGGTCCTCGACCAGGCTTTCCAGTTTGGCGCGCGACAGCTTGAGGTTCAGGTGCAGAGGACCCTGCGCATTCATCGAAATGAAGGGCAGGTTGATGTCGTACTGGGCGACAGTCGACAGTTCCTTCTTGGCCTTCTCGGCCTCTTCCTTGAGGCGCTGCAGGGCCAGCTTGTCCTTGCGCAGGTCGACGCCCTGCTCCTTCTGGAACTCGCCCGCCAGGTAGTCGACGAGACGCAGGTCGAAGTCCTCGCCGCCCAAGAAGGTGTCGCCGTTGGTGGCCTTCACCTCGAACACGCCGTCGCCGATCTCGAGGATGGAGACGTCGAAGGTGCCGCCGCCGAGGTCGTAGACGACGATCTTCTTGCCGTCGTTCTTCTCGAGACCATAGGCCAGCGCCGCGGCGGTCGGCTCGTTGATGATGCGCTGAACGTCAAGGCCGGCGATCTTGCCGGCGTCCTTGGTGGCCTGACGCTGCGCGTCGTTGAAGTAGGCCGGTACGGTGATGACGGCCTTGTCGACCTTCTCTCCGAGGAAGGCTTCAGCGTCCTCCTTCATCTTCTGCAGGATGAAGGCCGAGATCTGCTGCGGGGAATAGTCCTTGCCGTGAGCGCGCACCCAGGCGTCCCCGTTGGGGCCCTTGACGATCTCGTAGGGCACCATGCCCTTGTCCTTCTCGACGATCGGATCGTCCCACTTGCGGCCGATCAGGCGCTTGATGGCGAAGAAGGTGTTGGCCGGGTTGGTCACCGCCTGGCGCTTGGCCGGCTGTCCGACGAGGCGCTCGTTGTCTTCGGTGATGGCGACCACCGACGGGGTGGTGCGGGAGCCTTCGGCGTTCTCGATGACCTTGGGGGTCTTGCCATCCATGATGGCGACGCACGAGTTGGTCGTGCCGAGGTCGATACCGATGATCTTGCTCATGGGTGGTTCTTCGCAGCTCCTTGAGGCGGACGGATCCACGGCCTGGCTGGCAGCGCCGCTTATGCCCGTCCCCTTATTGTGGACGTTGTTTTAAAAGACGTTCCCGTGGGAACGAACGTGTTGGGCCGGATATGGGAAACCGCGCCCGGGGTGCAAGGGGAAAGCCCTACTCATTTCGGGGTTGATCTGAGCCGTCGGAGTTCCTCTAAGCGATTCAAATGGATGGTTTTTCGATCTTCCCGGGGGCGATCGGTCGCGAGGCCCAGGAATCCTTGATGCGCACAGTCATGGACGCCATCTCGGCGGCGCCCCTCTACCGGCCTGTGACCCCCGGCGGCAAGGCGTTTTCCGTGGAAATGACCAACTTCGGACCCCTCGGCTGGGTGTCGGATCGCTCGGGGTATCGCTACCAGGCCTTCCACCCGCTCACCCGCCAGCCTTGGCCGCCGATGCCGGCCGTCCTGGAGGAACTCTGGGACCGCTACAGCGGCGCGGGCTCCCCCGCAGACGCCTGCTTGGTCAACCTTTATCGCGCCGGCGCCCGGATGGGCCTGCACCAGGATCGCGACGAGGCCGACTTCAGCTTTCCCGTGTTGTCGGTGTCGCTGGGCGACACGGCCATCTTTCGCATCGGTCCGCCGGAGACGGGGCGGACCCAGTCGGTCCGGCTCGCCTCGGGCGACATCTGCGTTCTGGCGGGCGCCGCGCGGCTGGCCCGTCACGGCGTCGATCGGATTCTGTCCGGGTCCTCGCGACTGGTCCCCGGAGGCGGGCGCCTCAACCTCACGCTCCGGAGGGCCCGCCTCGCCTGAGGGGCCGCCGGTCGCGCAGGCCTTGCCGCTTGTCGCAGGGCGGGGTTTCATCCCGCCCGATGTCCCGAAAGATGAAGTCGATGACCTATCTGCCGCGCCCCGAAGGACCGCTGCCGTCCGATCTCCAGTTGAGTCGCCGCGCGGCGGTGGGTTCGATGTTCTTCGCCGGCTACGCCGCATACGCCGCCGGGGCGGAGGCCGAGCCCATCACCACGCCGGATACGGGTCTCAAGATCCAGGAGGTGGTCATGCCCAACGGCGAGGCCCACGGCCTGCCCGCCTACATTGCGCGTCCGGACACGCCGGGCCGCCATCCCGTCGTCATCGTCGTCAATGAGATTTTCGGCATCCACGCCTGGATCAAGGATGTCTGCAAGCGTTGGGCGCACGAGGGGTACGTGGCCATTGCCCCGGCGTTCTTCTACCGGGCTGGCGATCCCTCGCAGCTCACCGACTACGCCCAGATCAGGCCGATCGTCGCCACGGCCACCGCCGCCCAGGTGAATGGCGATCTCGCGACGGCCATCCGCTGGTTGGGGAAGCAGTCCTTCGCGGGCAAGGGCAAGATGGGCGTCACCGGCTTCTGTTGGGGCGGGACCCCGGTGTGGATGGCCGCCGCCGAACAGCCCCGGATCGGTGCGGGCGTCGCCTTCTATGGCCGCATGGTTCCGCCGCCACCGCCGAAGCCGGGCGATCCTGCGCCGTCGGACCGCGGGCGCCGGTACCCCATTGATGTCGTCTCCCGATTGCATGCGCCGGTTCTTGGGCTCTATGGCGGCAAGGACCAGGGCATCCCGGTCGCCAGCGTCGAACAGATGCGCGCTGCGCTCCGGTCCGCGGGAAAGACGGATAGCGAGATCGTCGTCTATCCCGATGCGGACCACGGCTTCTTCGCCGACTACCGGCCCACGTATAACGCGGCGGCCGCCCGGGACGCCTGGATGCGCGCCAGGGCCTGGTTCGCGCGCCACCTCAAGTGAGGGCCGAATGAGACCCTATCCACGCTGCGGCATCGACAGGCGGGCGCTGTTTGCGGCCGGCTTCGCGTTCGCCGCTTCCGCTCCGGCCCTGGCCCAGGTCTCCGCTGTCGGCGACGGAGGCGTGGCGGCCACCGCCCGACTCAAGGCCCGGCCGGGGGTCCCCGGCCTGGCCGCGCTGCCGGCCGGGCTCCATGTGCTGGGTCTCGACCGCGCGCGCGACGCCTACCTTTCAGTCCCGGGGGGCGTGGCGCCCGGCGAGGCGGTTCCCCTGATCGTGATGTTCCACGGCAAGGGCCAGCCCGCCAACGAGGTCCTGGGCGAATGGAAGCGCGTTGCCGCGCGTCACAAATGCCTGGTGTTGGCGCCCTCGGCTCGCGATTTCACCTGGAACGTCGACAATGGTCCCGGAGGAGCGGACGCCCAGTTCG
This sequence comes from Caulobacteraceae bacterium, assembly GCA_019695035.1. Taxonomy (GTDB): domain Bacteria; phylum Pseudomonadota; class Alphaproteobacteria; order Caulobacterales; family Caulobacteraceae; genus JAEZEZ01. The sequence continues at coordinate 72,485 of JAIBAU010000006.1, forward strand.
TGGACCGGGCCCTGCAGGCGGTCTTCGACCGCTTCACCGTCGATCCGCGCCATATCGCGGCCGCAGGCTTTTCGGATGGGGGAACCTACTGCCTGTCGCTGGGCCTCGTGAACGGCGACTTCTTCAGCGACCTGCTCGCCTTCTCGCCCATCAAGTACAATGCTCCGACCAGCACCGGACGACCGCGAATTTTCTTCTGCAACGGCAATCGCGATCCGGGCGCGGTGTTCACCAACACCACCTCGATGGCGCGTCAGCTGAAGGCGGACGGGTACGACGTCGACCTCTACGAGTTCGATGGGGGTCACTGGATGGACGAAACCGGCGTCAAGAAGGCGATGGCCCGCTTCATGGGCCGGTAGCGTCAGGCCTTCCGGTCCATTGCATCGCCGGTCGCCGCAGCGGCCTTGGCGTAGGCGTCCGCCCCCTGCGCCTGTGCGGCGGGGGATTTGGCGGCGACAACCACCATCGCGGGGCGGATGACGCGCCCGAACAACTCGTAGCCAACCTGCATGACGTTGGCGACGGAGCCCGGCGCGACTCCCTCGGCAGGCATCTCGCTGACGGCCTGGTGGACGTGGGGGTCGAAACGATCGCCGGTGACCGGGGCGATGCGCTTCAAACCGTTGCGTTCGAAGGCCCCCTGAAGCTCCTTTTCGACCATTTCGACGCCGAGGCTCAGGTTCTTCACAGCCGGGTCGGCGTCGGCGGCCGGCGTCGCGGCCAGGGCCCGGGCGAGGTTGTCGGCCACCGCGAGCAGATCGCGGGCGAAACGCTGGATGGCGTAGGCCTTGCCGTCATTGAGCTCGCGTTCGGCCCGGCGGCGGGTGTTCTCGGCCTCAGCCTTGGCGCGCAGGGCGGCGTCCTTCCATTGCTCAGCCTCTGCAGCGAGGCGCTGGACCATCTCCTCGAGGGTCTCCGCGCCATCCGGCCCCTGGTAGGTCGGCTCCTCGACGCGCGGTTCTTCGGCGCGGGGCGCGGGGCGCTGTTGCTCGGCGCCCATCACGAACTCGTCCTCGGCCTCGAAGCCGTTATCCTCGGGCAGGTCGCGCCCGCCAGAATTGTTGGCCGTCATATTTCCTAACCGTCCAGCATCCGGCCCAGCACCCGGGCCGTGTAATCAACCAACGGGATCACCCGCGCATAGTTCAGACGGGTCGGCCCGATGACGCCCACCGCTCCGACCACCTTCTGTCGGCCCGTCATATAGGGCGCCGCGACGACGGCGGAACCCGAAAGCGAGAACAGTCGGGTCTCTGCGCCGATGAAGATGCGCACGCCCTCCGCGGCGCGCACGCCGTCGAGAAGGCCGATCAGCTGCTCCTTCTGCTCCAGATCGTCGAACAGCCGCCGCACCCGCTCCAGGTCCTCGAGCGCTCCGGGATCCTGCAGGAGGTTGGCGCGGCCGCGGACGATCAGGGCCCGCTCGCCCGCCTCCCCGCCGCTCCAAGCCGCGAGGCCGTCCTCGACGAGGCGGGCGGCCGTGGCGTCCAGTTCGCGGCGGGCCTGTTCAAGCTCGCCGGTGGTGTGCGCCTTGGCTTCCGCCAGAGTCATGCCGCGAAGGCGGGCATTGAGGAAATTCGATGCTTCGGCGAGCTGCGAGGCGGTAACCCCGGGGGACAGCCGCATAAGACGGTTTTCCACCCCGCCGTCCTCGAAGACCAGCACCGCCAGGGCCTGATCGGAGGACAACGAGACGAATTCGACATGCTTGAGCGCCAGCTCGCGCGTCGGCCCGACCACGACGCCCGCGCCGCCGGCCAGCCCCGAGAGCAGGTTGGTGGCCTCGTCCAGCGCCTCCTGGAAGTTGCGGCCCCGGCCGGCGAGCCGTCCTTCGATCTCGCGCTTCTCTTCGACTCCGACGTCGCCAACTTCGAGAATCCCGTCGATGAACAGCCGTAACCCGGCATGGGTCGGCAGCCGTCCGGCCGAGGTGTGCGGGGCGGCCAGCAGCCCCATCTGGGTCAGGTCCTGCATCGTATTGCGGATCGACGCCGGAGACAGCGTCACGCCGCCTTTCGACACGGTGCGCGAGCCGACGGGTTCGCCGGTCTCCAGGTAGGTTTCCACCACCGCTCTGAATATGTCGCGGGCGCGCTGGTCCAGTTCGGCGAGCGAGGCCGAGCGGGGCGTCGCTCCCGGAAACGGAATAGGGTGGTTCACCATGGGCTCAGAGGATAGGCAGCCCCCGCGCACGCGCAAGTCGCCGGCCCGCTGACGCGCCTACTCGTTCAGCCGGTAACATTGCGCCGTGGGGTCCGTCCGCATCGGCATCTCCGCCCCCGTCGCCCTGTCCGTGATCTTCAGATCGCACGTGCGGTGCAGGGAGTGGACCAGCTTCACTTCGTACTGGTGGCCTGTCTGGGGAGTGAAGCGCGCCTGCATCGCGCAGGTATCCGAACCCGAAGTCGATCCGCCGGTGCTGTAGAAATAGAGACTGGCCGCCGTGATCACGATCGGACGGTCGCCAGGGACGCGGACCTGCTGGTTGTCGCCGGTGGTCCACAGCAGGCGGGCCGCCGACCGGTTGTCGGTGCAGCGCGCCGGGTCGGGCGAGAGGTCATAGTAGGTCGAGCCCGCCACGCCGAACGACGAGTGGTAGCCCTTCTGGAAAATCAGGTCGGCGCCGGGCTGGGCTTCCGGGAGACTCTCAAATCGGGCGACATGGACGCATCCGGACAGGCCGAATACGACGGCGGCGGCGCCGGCGAGGCGGCGGACGACAGGCGGCATGGCTCCCCCCGGAAGCGATCTCGCGCCAAGATTGCATCCGGATCCCGGGCGGCGTCAAACCCTGCGTCGGCTACGCCCGCCTGAGGCCTTTGGTTGCGCAAACCGGAGGCGCTCAAGCGCTGTCGCTAAACGGCATCTGCATCAAGCCGCAGGAACCGGGCCGCGTTGTTGTAGAGAATGTTGCGCTTCTGGCCGGGCGTCAGGAAGGGCGCGCGTTCGACCGAGCGTATGCCTTCCTCGATCAGCTGCGGCCAGACCCCCTGGTCGGAGCCAAACATCACCCGGTCGCCGAAGCCGGCGTCGATGATCACCTGCAGCCAGCGATAGAAGGATGCGCGAGGCTCGGTGTTCACGATGGCGGCGATGTCGACGTAGACCTGAGGATGCGTGAACAGCAACGCGCGCAGGTTGTCGGCGTAAGGATAGCCGGCATGCATGATCCAGAGCCTCAGCTTGGGGTGTCGGGACAGCACCTCCTCGAGCTTCAGCGGATCGCCGTCGCGAGCTCGGAAACGGGGCGAGCCGAGGTAGGGGTCCGCGGGATTCCCGCCGGTCATGTGAATGGCGGCCGGGATGTCCAGTTCCTCAGCCAATTCCCACCACGCCTCCAGTCGAGCGTCGTCCGGCGCCACCCCCTCGTACTGGCTCATGATCTCGCCCAGGGCGTCCAGTCTTCCTGCGGCATGGAGGGCGCGCAGGGCGTCGGGCGAGGGCGCGTCGAGTTCAGGCCGGCGCGTCGACCGGCCGAGCCTCAGGTCAACCGCCGACAGCACCCGGCCGGGCGCAGCGGACTTCCAGCGGGCCACGTCCGGGGGCGCGCCCATGACCATGGCCGTGATGTTGCGGCGCTCCATGAGGGCCAGGGTCTCGGCCATCACCGCTTCACCGCTGACTGAAGCCTTGAGGGGATGACGACACGGCGCGCCGCTGTCGAAGACCAGCCCTTCCTCGGCCGGCTTCGTCTGGTCCCAGCGGGGCCAGACGGCGTAGGGGGCGCAGGCCTCGGGCGCGCCCTCGACCGGGCCGGGGCGGCGTGCGTGCACGTGCATGTCGATGATGGGCGCCGGCGTGGCGTCTGCGCGTCTCGGCGCCGCCCAACCGGCCGCCAGCGGTCCAGCCACGAGGCCTGCCAGCGCCGCACGTCTGTGGATGGCCATGCTGTCCCCTTGAACCTCGTGCCGCAGCATCGCGCCTCCGGGTCAGGCGGTGTCAAGGACGAGGCTTCGCCCCGCCGCAAAGCGGCGACCTGAAGAGGCGTTCTTGACGCTATCCCACCCGCGCCATGCCCTCAGGAGTCCGGGGCGGGAGGGTTCAGGACCGATCGGGTCGTCAAGCCGACCTAGCCCGCGATCTTCTGTTCGAATCCGCCAAAGATCATTCGCTTGCCGTCGAACGGCATGTCGGCCATGCCGGCCTTCAGGCGCTCGTCCTCCATCACCTTCTTGTTGACCTCGTCGCGATGAGCCCGATCGCGATAGGTGATGAAGCTGAAGATGACGACCTCATCGTTCCCGGCCTGCACGGCGCGGGGGAAAGAGGTGAGTTCGCCGTAGGGCACGTCGTCCGCCAGCGCTTCGCAGTAGCTCAGCGCGCCATGGCCCATCCAGACGTCGCGTCCGAGCGAGGCCATCTTCCAGTAGTCGTCCAGCCGCGCCCTGGGCACGGGGAGCACATATCCGTCGACATAGGCCATGGTGAAAACTCCTGTAGATTGACGGTTGGTAGACGAACGGGGACGCGCCTTCTCGACACGACCCCGTCATCTCCGCCGAGATTCAGGCGGCGATGGGCCGCCGCGCGGGCAGAAAGCCCCGGAAACGGAAGGCGAAGGCGGCCGCCAGAGCCACCAGCACGCCCACCGGCAACATCTCGGCCATGGTCATGCCGAAGCGCAGGACGGGGTTGGCGTAGATTTCCTCGAACTGGGCGGCCTGGGCGCGCAGGACGGCCAATTCCCCGGCGCTGGCGTGGGCGGCCTCGGCCTTGGCGATCATCGAGGCGTTGTATTCGCCGATGAAGTCCTTGCCGCTGACCGCGAGATAGATTTCCTAGGCGGCGGCGTAGATGACTGCGGCCAGCAGGGCGATGCCCAGCCCGATCACCAGGCCCCGCCAGAAGGTGATGACCCCGCCGCCCACCTGGTCGCGGTATTGCTTGACGCCGAGCACCACGGTGGACAGGGCGATCAGCATGGTCGCGTAGCCCAGCACAAGGGAGGCGTCGTTGTGTTCGGGGATGGCGATCAGCGCAAGTTGCATCAACACCGCCACGATGGCGCCGCCGATCAAGCCCCAGATCAGAATTGTGCGAAGCATGGTTCGCTCCTCGTGTGTGAAATCAGGACCGCGAGCCTCGCCGATCCTCCCGGCCGGAAACCATCACCCGAAAGGGTGAGAAGCGCACCCTCCCCCATTGTTACGGGATCAGTTCCAGTTCACGGGCGCGAATCACGGCCTGCGTGCGGCGCGCCACTTCCAGCTTGGCGAAGAGATTGGAGATGTGGGTCTTGACCGTATTGGGCGCGACGCCGAGCGTGCGCGCCATCTCCTTGTTGGACTGGCCGGCGGCGATCAGTTCGAGCGCCCGCATCTCCTGGCGCGTCAGGCCCAGGCTTGCGATCGCCGCGTCGTTGCGCCGGAACGCCCCCCGCGGCCGGCTGGCCAGGCGCCATCCCAACCACATGCCGCCGAGCGCAAAGGCCACGGCGATGATGCCGACATAAATCTCGAAACTGAATCGCATCGCCAGGTACTGATATTCGAGCCACTGCAGCCCGAAGGCTCCGGCGGCCAGGACCGCGCCCCAGAGCAGCACAATGCGAATGATATCCCCCCGGAACATGCAGCCAGTCTGGCGCGCGTCGCGGATTTCGTCACCCGGCGCCGATCAGGGCGCGACCTGAAAGCCTTCCGAAGGGTCGACCCAGATCATGCGCTGGTCGAAGTCGCGCTGCGGCTTGCCGTCGAGCGAACCGTGCACCACGTAGCCGTGGCCGTCCGCGATCCAGCGAGCGCAGACCTCGCCCTTGCGCGGCGCCATCGAAAGCATCAACCGGTAGCCGGATTCCTGGCCGGGCGTGGCAGGCTGGCCCGCCACGACGAAGCGTGCGGTCGGCAGGACGTCGAGCTGGCCGCAGAGCGCTCCGTCCTTCACCTCCACCGGGGCGGTGACCACGAGCACTGCGGGGCCGTTTTCGTCCATGAGCATCTGTGCGGTGCTGAAGATTCGACCGTCATCCTCGAAGCGGTAGGTCGCCATGATCTTGCAGGTCTTGCTGTAGATCTCGGGCTGGAAGCACTGGATCTGGCCGTCCCGGGCGCCCCCGAGAATGTCCAGGCGGGAGTCGGAAGGAACCTGCTCGCCCGCTTCGGCCCCTGCGATCGGGCCCTCGTCGACCGGCGCGGCGGCCGTAGCGAACAGAAGGAACAGAAGGGCGGCGTTCATTCGTCCATTTGAGCCCAACCTTTGCGGCGGGTCCATGACATCGCGTGGGACAGGATGACGCTGCCGCGGAACCGCGCTAAGCGGCGTGTCCAATCCAGGAGCCTTCGCATGCGCCCTTCCGGCCGCGCCGCCGCCGCCCTTCGCCCCGTCACGCTCGAAACCGGAGTGAACCGGTATGCCGAGGGCTCGTGCCTGGTCAGCTTCGGTCATACTCGCGTGCTGGTCACCGCCAGCCACGAGGGTTCGGTGCCGGGCTGGATGAGGGGCAAGGGGGCGGGGTGGGTGACGGCCGAATACGGCATGCTTCCTCGCGCGACTCACACCCGAGGCCGGCGCGAGGCCGCCGCTGGCAAGCAGTCCGGCCGCACCCAGGAAATCCAGCGCCTGATTGGCCGCTCCATGCGGGCCGTGGTGGACCTGAAAGCGCTGGGGGAACGACAGATCACTCTCGACTGCGATGTCATCCAGGCCGACGGGGGCACCCGGACCGCGGCCATCACCGGGGCCTGGGTCGCGCTCGCCCAGTGCTGCAATTACCTCACCGCCGAGGGCGTGTTGGAGAAGAACCCGGTGCTCGACCAGGTGGCCGCCGTGTCCTGCGGCATCTTCGAGGGCCAACCGGTCTGCGACCTCGATTACGAAGAAGACTCCTCGGCCGAGGCCGACTCGAACTTCGTGCTCACCGGGGACGGCCACATCGTCGAGGTCCAGGCCACGGGCGAGAAGCGAGGCTTCACGCGCCACGAATTCGATCAGCTGTTCGGCCTGGCCATCCACGGCTGCAACGAGCTGTTCGCCCTGCAGCGCAACGCGGTGGGCTGAGTTGCCGGAACTGCCCGAGGTCGAGACCGTCCGCCGGGGCCTGGAGCCGGCGCTGGAGGGCCGCGCCCTGGCGCGGGTGCGGGTCAATCGGCCGGACCTCCGCTTCCCCTTCCCGGAGCATTTCGCCAGGCGGCTGGAGGGCGCCACCGTGGAACGGCTCGAGCGCCGCGCCAAATACCTGCGGTTCCCCCTCTCGACCGGCGAGACCTGGGTGACGCACCTGGGCATGACCGGTCGTTTCACCATCGACGGGCGAGCGCCCGGCGAGTTCGAGGAAGACGCCCCGACCGGCGGCAAGCACGAACACCTGTCGCTGGTGACCTCGGACGGCAGGCGGATCGGCTTCTCCGATGCGCGCCGTTTCGGCTACATGGCCCTGATCCCGACCGATGAGGTGGATCAGCATCCCTGGTTCAAGGACTTGGGGCCGGAGCCGCTTGGCAACACCTTCAACGCCGAGGTGTTGAAGACCGCCTTCCGGGGCAAGAAGCAGAACGTGAAGGTCAGCCTGCTCGATCAGCGCATCGTGGCCGGGCTGGGCAACATCTATGTGGTGGAGGCGCTCTACCGGGCGCGCATTTCACCCAGGACGCCGGCCGGCAAGGTCTCGGGTCCGCGGCTCGAAAGGCTGGTGGTCGCCATCCGGGAGGTCCTGAACGAGGCGGTGGAGGCCGGAGGCTCAACGCTCCGGGACTTCGCCAACGCCGAGGGGGGGGCAGGGCTACTTCCAGCACCGCTTCGACGTTTACGGCCGCGAGGGGGAGCCCTGCCTTGGCCAGGGCTGCACCGGTGTGGTCAAGCGCTTCGTCCAGGCGGGCCGGTCCACATTCTGGTGCCCCGGCTGCCAGAAATGAAGTCGATTTGCCTACTTCGGGCGGTCAACGTCGGGGGCCGCAAGGTGGTGATGGCCGACCTCGAGGCCATGGCTCTTGACCTCGGGTTCAGGCAGGCAAAGACGCTCCTGGCCTCGGGCAACTTGGTGCTGGACGCCGGGGGGCTTTCCGCGGGCGCCTTGGCGGAACGGCTCGAGGGAGAGTTCCGGCGACGCTTCGGCTTCCAGGCGGAGTTCATCTGCCGAACGGCCGACCAGTGGCGTGCGCTAATGGCGGGCTGTCCGTTCCCCGAAGACGCCAAGACGCGGGGATCTCGGCTGTTGTGTCTACTCGCCCAGGGAGCGCCCGCGCCCGATGTGGTCGAGCGCCTGCAGGCGATGGCCGAGGATGGCGAACGGGTTGAGCGGGACGGCGACGCGGTCTGGATCGCCTTCACCGACGCGGGCATGGCCCGTTCCAGGCTTTCCACCCCGAAGGCCCTGAAGACCTTCGGTCAGCCCGTGACGGGGCGAAACTGGAACACGGTCGAGAAGCTGGCGGCGCTGGCGCAGGCTTGAGCCGATTGCTACACGCTCGCCCGACTTCACGGGAGCGCGCCATGGCCGACCAGTATCAGACCCTCATCGTCGAGCGCGAGGACGGTTACGCGCTCGTGCGGCTCAATCGCCCCGACGCTCTGAACGCCCTGAACTCGCAACTGAACAGCGAGCTGGCGGCCTTCCTCGACGCAGTCGAGCACGACGATGCGGTCCGCTGCGTCGTCCTGACTGGGTCCGAAAAGGCCTTCGCCGCCGGCGCCGACATCAAGGAGATGTCGTCCAAGTCCTACGCCGAGATGTTCACCGAGAATTTCTTCGCGGGCATCAGCGACCGCATCGCCCGCTTCCGCAAGCCGATCATCGCGGCCGTGTCGGGCTATGCGCTCGGCGGCGGCTGCGAGCTGGCCATGCTGTGCGATTTCATACTGTGCTCGGAGAGCGCCAAGTTCGGCCAGCCGGAGATCAACCTCGGCGTCGCGCCGGGCATCGGCGGCTCCCAGCGCCTGACCCGCTACGTCGGCAAGTCCAAGGCCATGGATATGATCCTGACCGGCCGAATGATGGACGCCCAGGAAGCCGAACGCGCCGGCTTGGTCAGCCGCATCTTCCCCAACGACAAGCTGGTTGAGGAAGCCAAGCTCGTCGCCGCCAGGATCGCTTCGCAGTCGACGCTGGCGGTGATGATGAACAAGGAGATGGTCGACGCGGCCTACGAGACCACCCTCACCCAAGGCGTGCGCTTCGAACGCCGCCTGTTCCACTCCCTGTTCGCCTTTGACGACCAGAAAGAGGGCATGGGCGCCTTCGTCGAGAAGCGGAAGCCTGACTTCAAGGGGCGCTAGGCGGGCGCGGCGGCGCGGGGCCGGGCGCCGGCCCTTCCACCACGCCCTGGGAGTGAAATCACGACCGCTTCCGGACTCGCGTTGACCCCTCCGCCCTTCTCGGCTATAGCCGCGCGCTCTTGAATTTTCCGCGCCGTGGGCAAGGGCCTGCGGCGTTTCACGTTCGAAGGACTACCGATGGCCAACAATCCCGGCGCCAAGAAAGCGATCCGCAAGATCGAACGCCGCACCGAGGTCAACAAGGCGCGCCGTTCGCGCGTCCGCACCTTCCTGCGCAAGTTCGACGAGGCCCTGGCCTCGGGCGACGCCAAGGCGGCCGGAGCGGCCTTCATCGTCGCCCAGTCGGAGCTGATGCGGGCGGTGTCGAAGGGCGTCGTCCACAGGAACACCGGGGCGCGAAAGGTGTCGCGCCTGGCCGCCCAGCTGAAGAAGCTCGCAGCAGCGTAAACTTCCGGTCGCTCGACCGGGAAAACCTAATTACGGAACGATTCCAGAGCCGAGTGAACGTAAGTTCGCTCGGCTTTTTTGCCGTGCACGGAATGGTGGAATTTGGGCGATTCGTCGCGCGTCAATTCCGTCTTCGGAATTTTCCCCAAGCGGGCGAAGCGTTTATCGGAGTCAACGCATTTATTCGCACCTGAGGCTACTTTTCCCCCCTTTACCCGGCCTTCGCGATGGCTAATTTTGAACTCCTAACGCAGCCGTCTCGACGGAAGAAACGCGCGGGGGGCGCCTTCGCGTCTGCGTTAGCAAGAGATTGTTTCGATTAGAAAATCAGGCCGGAGGCCCAGCTTCCGGTCGACAATGAAACCTTGTCTAAGGGGTTGGGGAAGCCATGCCGAGACTGGAGACCGGGACGCCGCCCGAGGCGGTTTGGACCAAGGTTGCTGACGCCCTGCGAGGCGAACTGGGCGAGGGCCCGTTCAATTCGTATGTGGCCACCTCCGACGTCCGCCCCGGCAAGACCGGTTCGCTCTACCTCGTCACCCAGACCGCCTATGCCCGGGACTGGGTGAAAAAGAACGCCATCGATCGCGTCGAGCAGCTTTGGATCGAGAACGATCCCGCCCGCCGTCCGCTGGGCTTGCGCAGTCGCCACGAGCACGAGGCCGACGGCGGGGTCCAGACCGAGGCCCAGTCTCCCGCCGTGGTCAGCGACCGTACCTTCGCCGGCGCGGTTTCCGACATGAGCGAGCGCCAGCGCCCGGCTCGCGCGGCCGGCCTTCAGGAGCGCCTGTCCTTCGACAGCTTCGTGCCCGGACAGGGAAACGAGTTCGCCTACGCGATGGCGCGCCAGGTCGCCGCCTGGACCGACGGGCACTTCAACCCGGTCTTCTTCCATGGTCCCTACGGGTACGGAAAGACCCACCTGCTGAACGCCATAGGCTGGGAGGCGCAGCGCCTGCGCCCTGAGGCCAGGGTGATCTACCTGACGGCCGAGCGCTTCCTCTCGTCCTTCGTACGGGCGGTGATGGACCGCTCCACGGCGGCCTTCAAGGAAGAGCTGCGCGGGGCCGACCTCCTGCTGATCGACGACGTCCAGTTCATCGGCGGCAAGGTTTCCTCGCAGGAGGAGATGTTCCACACCCTCACCGCGCTGCTGGAAGACGGCAAGCGGGTGGTGCTTACCGGCGATCGGCCCCCTTCGGCCATGACCGAGGTCGATGCGCGCCTGCGCTCTCATCTGGGCGCCGGTCTCGTCTGCCCTGTCGAGCCGGGTGACAAGGCTCTCCGCCTGGCGGTGGTTCGGCGCAAGCTCGAATTGCTGGCCCAGCGTCAGCCCATCGACCTGCCGGCCCGTCCCGAGGTGCTTCAGTTTCTCGCCGATCGCGTTCCCGGCTCCATCCGGGAGCTGGAAGGCGCGCTCAACACCCTCGTGGCGGTCGCAGGCCAGCGACTGTCGCGGCTTACCCTGGAAGAGGTCCAGCAGCTGCTGCGCCCAAACCTGACTGGGGGCGTTGAGCGGCGCATCACCGTGGACGAAATCCAGAAGACCACGGCCGACCACTTCGGTCTCAAGCAGGCCGATCTGCTCTCCGAGCGTCGCACCCGTTCAATCGCGCGTCCGCGCCAGGTGGCGATGTACCTCTGCAAGCTGCATACGACGCGGTCCTATCCCGATATCGGCCGCCGCTTCGGCGGGCGGGATCACACCACGGTGCTCCACGGGGTGAAAAAGATCGAGCAGCTGATCGGCACCGACGAGCAGATCGCCCGCGACGTCGAGGCGCTGTCGCGCAAGCTGAGAGGCTGAGGACCTTCGGCGGGGCGGTGACCCCGCCTTTCCCCGAGCGGGCGGATCGAGTTCAGAATCAGGCGTAGAGTCCAATAGTTAGCGTTCTCCAGCTGCTCAGCCGCCTGGCTCCGCAACGGCGGGGTCGCATGAACGGACCGCGCCGGCCCGGAGAACCTCGGATTCTTTCCCCATCCGCGCACGTGCCGGGGCTTCTCTCCGGCGGGGTTTTGGATAGTGTGCGAAGCCCTCTAATCTTCTCAAACGCTGGGGATTCGGCCTGGCGAGTGGGCGGCGACACAATGCATCTGACCATCGAGCGCTCGGCGCTCCTCAAGGCCCTCGGACACGTTCAGAGCGTCGTCGAACGGCGCAACACCATACCGATCCTGTCCAACGTGCTGCTGTCGGCCGATCGTGACGGGGTCAGCTTCTCGGCCACCGACCTCGACATGGAGATCGTCGACGAAGCCGAGGCGGTGGTGAACCAGCCGGGGCAGATCACTGCGCCGGCCCACACCCTCTATGAGATCGTCCGGAAACTGCCCGAGGGCGCCGATGTCGAGCTGAAGTATTCCGGCGACGACCCGCGCCTGTCGGTTTCGGCGGGCCGTTCGCGGTTCAACCTGCCGGTGCTGCCTGCCGGCGATTTTCCCGTGATGAACGCCGACGGCCTGTCGTCCCGCTTCTCCATCGGCAAGGAAGAACTGGCCCGCCTCGTCGACAAGACCCGCTTCGCGGTTTCCACCGAAGAGACCCGCTACTACCTGAACGGCCTCTACCTCCACACGGTCTCCGAGGAGGGCTCGGCTCGCCTTCGGGCGGTCGCCACCGATGGTCACCGCCTGGCGCTTGCCGAGATGAGCGCGCCCGAGGGCGCGGTGGGCGGTCCGGGCGTGATCGTTCCGCGCAAGACCATCGACCAGGTGCGGCGCCTGCTGGATGACGGCCAGGGTATGGTCGATGTCCAAGTGTCAGCCGCCAAGATCCGCTTCGAGTTCGGCCGCGCATCCCTGACCTCCAAGGTCATCGACGGCTCGTTTCCCGACTACGTGCGCGTGATCCCAAAGGACAATCAGCGCTTGCTCACTGTGGACAACGGCTTGTTCGCCCAGGCAGTCGATCGCGTCTCGACCATCTCGGCCGAGAAGAGCCGGTCGGTAAAGCTGGCGGTCGACCCTGGCCGCGTGACACTGACGGTCCGCAACATGGAGGCGGGGCAGGGCGTCGAGGAGCTCGAGGTCGACTATGACGACGCGAGCTTTGAGATCGGCTTCAACGCCCGCTACCTGCTCGACGTGGCCGGCCAGATCACCGGCGAGCAGGCCGAGCTGCGCTTCGCCGATCCGGCGTCGCCCACGCTTGTGCTCGATCCGGCGGACGCCGGCGTGCAGTACGTGCTGATGCCGCTTCGGGTTTGACCGCGGCGTCTGCGCCCGTAATCAGTCCCAGGCGTTGTCCAGTTCCGCGATGCGCTGGTCGTAAGCCTGGTGCAGGCAACCGACAGTCTGGCACCGGTCGCGACGGCTCAGCCAGTAGCGCTGGGTGGACTGCAGGTCAGCAGCCCGCTGGTACTCTCCGTCGCGCTTCAGGAAATTCAGGCGCTCGTAATAGAGCGACGCCATGCGCCGATCCTTGCGGGCGAGGGTTGCGTTGCCGCAGATGGCCTTCTCCACGAAGGTGCGAGCCTTCTTGCAGTTGAAGCTGGGCGTCGACTGGGCGGCCGACGGGGCCGCAGCGGCGATGGCGGCGCACGCCAGAACGGCGGCCGCGACAAAAGCCTTCAGACGGGTCATAGCAGGTCTCGTATTCCCAGCCGGCCGGCCGCCGGCGCCTGCACCCTAGAATGACGAACGCCGTTCTTCTACGCCTTACGCTCACCGATTTCCGCAGCTACGAGCTGGCGGACCTGCGGCCGGCCGGGCGGACGGTCTACCTCCACGGCCCCAACGGCGCGGGCAAGACCAACCTGCTCGAGGCGATCAGCCTGCTCAGCCCCGGACGGGGCCTGCGCGGCGCGCCGGCAGTGGAGATCGGCCGTCGCGGCCCCGGGGAGGCGAAGGGGCGCGCCTGGAGCGTTGCGGCCGAGGTCGGCGACGACTGGACGCCGACCCGCGTCGGCACGGGACTCGAGTCCCCTGCTTCATCGCGCCGCACCGTGCGGGTGGACGGCGAGACCGTCGCCCCCGGCCGGCTCCTGGAGCACCTGCGACCGCTCTGGCTGACGCCCGCCCAGGACCGGCTGTTCCTCGAGGCCCGCGCCGAGCGCCTGCGCTTCCTCGACCGACTGGTTTTCGCCGCCGAACCCGCGCACGCCGCGGTCGTCTCCGACTACGAAAAGGCGTTGCGCCAGCGCCTGCGCCTGCTCACCGAGGGCGAGGGGGACGAAGCCTGGCTGAACGCGCTGGAGGCCCGCCTGGGCGAGGCCGGCGCCCGCGCCGTCGCTGCCCGCGCCCGCACGCTGGCCGCGCTGCAGGCCGAGATCGACGCCCGCCACGAAAGCCCCTTTCCGCAGGCGCGGCTCTCCATCGGCGGCGCCTGGGACCGGGCCTCCGAGCCGGCCGAGATCGCGGCGGGGATGCGCGCCTCGCGCCACCGTGACGCCGCCGCCGGGCGCTCGTTGTCGGGCCCTCACCGGGCCGATCTGGAGGTCGTTCACGCCGCCAAGGACCGGCCCGCGGCGGAATGTTCGACCGGCGAGCAAAAAGCCCTGGTTTTGAACCTCGTTTTGGCCCAGGCGGCGCGACTTTCCCTCGATAAATCCCAGCCGAATCCTATATTGTTGCTCGACGAAGTCGCGGCTCACCTGGACGCCTCCCGGCGGGCTTCGCTCTTCGACGAGATCGTGGCGCTCGGGCTGCAGGCTTTCCTGACGGGAACCGACGAGACGCTGTTCGAAGGCCTCCGGGGCCGAGCCCTCGGCGTCCGGGTGGATGCGGGTACGCTGACCGCCCGGGACGACTGAAGACTGGATTGAGATGACCGACGAATCCGAGACCAACGAAGCCGCCGGCGGCGCCGAGTACGGCGCTGACTCCATCAAGGTGCTGAAGGGCCTCGATGCGGTGCGCAAGCGCCCGGGCATGTACATTGGCGACACCGACGATGGCTCGGGCCTGCACCATATGGTCTACGAGGTGGTTGATAACGCCATCGACGAAGCCCTCGCCGGCCACGCCACCCTGGTCGAGGTGATCCTCAATTCCGATGGTTCGGCCACGGTCACGGACAACGGCCGCGGCATCCCCACGGACATCCACGAGGGTGAGGGCGTCTCGGCGGCCGAGGTCATCATGACCCAGCTGCACGCCGGCGGTAAGTTCGATCAGAATTCCTACAAGGTTTCAGGCGGCCTTCACGGTGTCGGCGTGTCGGTGGTGAACGCCCTGTCGGACTGGCTGCGGCTCAAGATCTACCGGGACGGCAAAGCCCACGAGATGGAGTTCCGCCGCGGCGACGCGGTCAGCCCCCTCAAGGTCACCGGCGAGGCGCCGGCCCGGGACGGCGGCGGCACGGTCACCGGCACCCAGGTGACCTTTTTCCCGTCGGTCGACACATTCTCGACCATCGATTTCGACCGCAAGACGCTGGAGCATCGGCTGCGGGAACTGGCCTTCCTGAACTCGGGGGTCCGCATCCGCCTGGCCGACCTGCGGGGCGCGGAGCCGTGGGAAGAAATCATGGCCTACGAGGGCGGCGTCGAGGAGTTCGTCAAGCACCTCGACAAGTCCAAACAGCCCCTGCTGTCGAATCCAATCGTCGTTCGCGGCAAGCGCGAGAAGGTCGAACTCGACCTGTCGCTGTGGTGGAACGACAGCTACCACGAAACCATGCTGTGCTTCACCAACAACATCCCCCAGCGGGATGGAGGCACGCACCTGGCGGCCTTCCGCGCGGCCCTCACCCGAGTGATGGGCAACTATATCGAAAGCTCGGGGATGGCGAAGAAGGAGAAGGTCTCCGTCTCGGGCGAGGACGCCCGGGAGGGCCTGACCTGCGTCCTGTCGGTGAAGGTGCCGGACCCCAAGTTCTCCTCCCAGACCAAGGACAAACTGGTTTCCTCTGAGGTCCGTCCGGCGGTCGAGGGCCTGGTCGGCGAGGGCCTGGCCCAATGGTTTGAGGAGCACCCGACCGAGGCCAAGATGATCGTCGGCAAGATCGTCGAGGCGGCCGCCGCGCGCGAGGCTGCGCGCAAGGCCCGGGAGCTGACCCGCCGCAAGTCGGCGCTCGACATCTCCTCCCTCCCCGGCAAGCTCGCCGACTGCCAGGAGCGCGATCCCGCCAAGTCCGAACTGTTCATCGTCGAGGGCGACTCGGCCGGCGGTTCGGCCAAGCAGGGCCGCAACCGGGAGAACCAGGCGGTGCTCCCCCTCCGCGGCAAGGTGCTGAACGTCGAGCGCGCCCGGTTCGACAAGATGCTGTCGTCCGAACAGATTGGCACCCTGATCATGGCCCTGGGCGCGGGCATCGGGCGTGACGAATGGGACGTCAACAAGCTTCGCTACCACAAGATCATCATCATGACGGACGCCGACGTCGACGGCGCCCACATCCGGACCCTGCTGCTGACCTTCTTCTACCGGCAGATGCCGGAACTGATCGAGAAGGGCTACCTCTACATCGCGCAGCCGCCGCTCTATAAGGCCGCCAAGGGCAAGTCCTCGCGCTATCTGAAGGACGACGCGGAGTTCCAGACCTTCCTCGTGGACGAGGGCACGACCGACGCCGAGCTCGACCTCGCCTCGGGTGAGCGGATCACCGGCCATGATCTTGTGGCCCGGGTCAACGAGGCTCGCGCCGCCAAGGTGCTGATCGACCGCCTCTCCTCGCGCGCGCCAGCCTTCGCGATCGAGCAGGGCGCCTTGGCGGGTCTGTTCGGCGACAAGCCCGATCCCGCCAGGGCGGCGGGCCGGTTCGATCTCTACAACGAGGAAGGCGACGGGAACTGGTCCGGTGAAGCGGGCGAGGCCGGCGCCTGGACGTTCACTCGTGTAAGGCGCGGGGTGACCGAGCGTGTCGTACTCGACGACCAGCTCGCCCACTCGCTCGACGCCCGCAAGCTGGCCGAACGCGCCGAGGCGCTGGCCGAGATGTTCGCCAGGCCCGGCGTCTTTCGACGCAAGGACAAGTCGACCATTGTCCGCGGCCCGCGTGATCTCGTCGCCGCCGTTCTCGAGGCCGGCAAGAAGGGGCTTTCGATCCAGCGCTACAAGGGCCTGGGCGAAATGAACGCGGACCAGCTCTGGGAGACGACGCTGGACGCCGAGGCGCGCACCCTTCTCCAGGTGAAGGTGACGCATGCGGATGATGCAGGCGACCTGTTCTCCAAGCTGATGGGCGATGTAGTCGAGCCGAGGCGCGAGTTCATCCAGGACAATGCGCTGGATGCCGAGGTGGACATCTAGGACTGGGCGCGACGACCGAGGGGGTTTGACGGAGCCAGTCCGGAGGTCAGTTTGTCCGCGTCCCGCTACTTTCGCATCGACCTGCGTAGCGACGATCCGGTCGGTCCATGCACCTTGCTGTTCGAGGTACGGACGGACGGCAGTTCACCGCGCAGTGTGCACCTCTACCCGGACGGCCGCGTGATCTGTTGCGAAGCGCCTGGGGTGGCGGGAAGCCTCATCGACGACGACTTCTTCGCAGTCTGGGGCGCGTTCCCGCCGGGCGAGCGGCGCGACGTCGGCGGCCAGGTGGTGACGCTCATCGAAATCTGGGCTGCCGCGTTCGATGAGTTGTGGCATGGCCAGGACTCCAAGGCGGGAGTTTGAGATGACCCACCCCTACGCCGCCGGCCAGGTCTGGACCTACCGCACCCGTCCGCAGGACGAGGGCTCGCTGGTGAAGATCCAGCTCGTCGAGCCCTATGGCCGCGAGGGTCTCGACAAGGTGTTCCACGTCTCCCTGATCGGGCTGACCTTCGAGAACGGCTACGTCCGCCCCGAAGTCGCCCACGCGCCGGTCAGCCGCGAGACGCTGGACGCGAGCGTGCTCGAGCGGGTCGAGACGGAGGACGAATTCCCCAACCATGCCGAGGGGCTGATGAGCTGGCGGGAGGGAGAGGGCGGCGTCTTCACCATCACCCTGGCGGAGCTGGCCGCCATGTTCGACCAGGTGACGGCCGGCTTCGTGGGCGAGACCGACAACCTCTATTTCCGCACCGACTGGACCCATGGGCGGCCCGACGATCCGGTCTCGGTCATGTACGAGGTCGCCCCCGACGGCCGCGTGCTGCGCACCATGCACGTCTTCCCAGACGGCGGCGGGGTGCTGACCTCAGTGGAGGACTTCGAGGACCTGCCGCAACCGGCCAGCCTCGTCGACGGCAACTTCTTCGGCACCTGGAAGGACGTGCCGCTCGGCGAGCCCTACGGGGACCAGGGCGACGGGGAGTCCGTCCTCCTCACCCAGCGCGACCCGCGGGAATTCGCCGAGCTGTGGGACGCCAATCGCGGCTGAAGCCTGACCGCAGAAGTCAGTTGTCGCGCACGAGCCGAAGCACCGCATCGCCATAGCGTGCGAGCTTGCCCTCGCCGACGCCTGCGACCCTGGCCAGCGTCGCCGCGCTGTCGGGCCGGGCGCGGGCGATGTCCAGCAGGGTCCGGTCGTGGAAGATGACGTAGGGCGGCACCCCCTGCTCGGCGGCCACGTCCTTGCGCCAGTTCCGCAGCGCCTCGAACAGGGCGCGGTCCGCCTCGGGGACGGGCGTCATCGGCTCGCCGCGTCGGCGTCGGCGTGGCGTGCGGGCGGCGTCGGCGCTCTGCAGTTCGCGGCGCGTCTCCACTTTCAGCTCGCCGCGGTAGACGGCCTTGACCATGACGGGGTCGCCGAGGCCCAGCAGCGGCTTGCCTTCGTTGGGGTCCTCGGCCAGTAGGCCCTCGTAGATCAGGTGGTCGATCAGGTCACGCCAGCCGTTGGCGGATAGCTCGTCCCCGATACCGAAGGTGGTCAGGCCGGCTTCCCATGGCTGGACCTCCTTGGTCTTGCCGAGCAGGTGATTCACCACGCGGCCCTTGCCGTAGCGGCCGCCGAGGCGATGCACCGCCGAGATCAGCTTCTGCGCCGTCTGGGTGGCGTCCATCACCGCGGGAGGATTGAGGCATAGGTCGCAGACGCCGCAGGGTTCGGCCGCCGCCTCGCCGAAGTAATGGCGCACGGCCATGGCCCGGCAGGTCGCTCCGTCGAGCATGCGGAACAGCTGGCGCGCCTTCAGCACCTGGGCCTGCTTGACCGCCTCGTCCATCGGCCGGCCCTCGATGCGGCGCAGGCTCCAGGCGATGTCGGAAGGCCCGTAAAGGGTGATGCCGTCGGCCGGCTCGCCGTCGCGCCCGGCGCGTCCGATCTCCTGCCAGTAGGCCTCGATGGAAGAGGGCGGATCGGCGTGGATGACGAAGCGCACGTCGGGCTTGTCGACCCCCATGCCGAACGCGATGGTCGCAACCATCACGCAGGCGTCCTCCCCCAGGAAGCGGGCGAGCCGCCGGTCGCGCTCCCGGGGGTCGAGGCCCGCGTGGTAGGCGATCGCGTTGAAGCCGCGGCGCTTCAGATCGTCGGCCAGGCGGTCGGCGCCGTCGCGAGAGCCGCAGTAGACGACCCCCGACTGGCCGGGGCGTCGCGCCACCAGCTGGGCCACCCGCTCGTCGGTGCGGGCGCGGCTTGCGCTTTCCTTGCGCTCGGCCGACAGCTGCAGGTTCGGGCGGGCGAAGCTGTCGACGAAGATCCGGGCGTCGCCCAGACGAAGCGACCGGACGATGTCTTCGCGGGTGCGGGCGTCGGCGGTAGCGGTCACCGCCAGCCGGGGCACGCCGGGAAACAACTCGGCCAGACGGCCCAGATCACGGTAGTCGGGGCGGAAGTCGTGGCCCCACTGGCTGACGCAATGAGCCTCGTCGATGGCGATCAGGGCCAGGTCCAGGCGTCCCAACCGGTCGGTCATGTGCGGCTGCGCCAAACCTTCGGGTGAAACGTAGAGAAGGTCGAGCTCGCCGGCCTCCGCCGCACGCCAGACGGCGGTGCGTTCGTCGAGTGTGACGTTGGAGTCGAGCCTTGCGGCCGCCACGCCCTGCTGCCGCATGGCGGCGACCTGGTCGGCCATGAGCGCGATCAGCGGCGAGACGACCAGGCCGACCCCCCGGCGAAGAACAGCCGGGATCTGATAGCAGACGCTCTTGCCCCCCCCGGTCGGCAGCACGGCCAAGGCGTCCCGGCCGGCCAGCATCTCCGCAATCACCTCGGCTTGCAGACCCCGGAATTGCCTGTGTCCCCAGACCCGTTCCAGCAGGTCACGGGCGCCGGCGAGCGCGTCGGCCGGCGACAGCGCGGCGATGAGGGCGGAATCGGCGGGAGCCATGGCCGGCCTTGTGCCTGATTGGCTCCGCTGTGCGAAGGGTCCATTAACCGCTTGCGACGAAACGTGCCGCCACGCTCGGCGAAGCCTGCACGGCGCCTGCATGAGGCGAGGACGGAACGGCGAATTCCCCGCCATGGTTTCGCCCGTAGCCGATGCCAGGGTGAGGGGCTAAAGCTAAGGGGCGTAGCCTTCATACCGAGGGTCGGGAGTTAATCAGGAATGGCCAGCGGCCCCGCGCCCAAGCGCAAGCGCAAACCCCTTGAGGCCTTCGCCTACTGGACCGCCGTCGCCGGGGTCTGGGGGCTGATCTTTCTCGTTGCCTTCCTGGCCATTTTCGCTCGCGGCCTGCCCGACACCTCCAAGCTCGACCAGCCGGAAGTGCAGCACTCGGTGACCTATCTTGACCGTAATGGCGCGGTCATCGCCGTCCGGGGCAGTCAGTCCGGATCGCCGGTGAACATCGACGAGCTGCCGCCGTACGTCCCCGCCGCTTTCATCGCGGTGGAAGAC
The DNA here is from genome assembly GCA_019695035.1 of Caulobacteraceae bacterium. Classification (GTDB taxonomy): domain Bacteria; phylum Pseudomonadota; class Alphaproteobacteria; order Caulobacterales; family Caulobacteraceae; genus JAEZEZ01. Next base: position 92,791 of record JAIBAU010000006.1, read on the forward strand.
CGGCGTTTCTACCACCACCCCGGCTTCGACCCGATCGGGATGATGCGCGCCCTGGTGCGCAACGCCAGGGCCGGCCGCACGGTGGAGGGGGGGTCGACGCTGACCCAGCAGCTGGCCCGCAACCTTTTCCTGACGCCCGACCAAAACATGCGCCGCAAGATCCAGGAGATCATGCTGGCCGTCTGGCTCGAGGCCAAGTTCTCCAAGAAGGAGATCCTCGCCCTCTACCTCAACCGGGTCTATTTCGGGGCGGGCGCTTACGGCATCGAGGCGGCCTCCCAGCGCTATTTCGACAAGCCGGCGCGGCAGCTCACGGTGGGCGAGGCGGCGCTGCTTGCAGGTTTGATGAAGGCGCCGTCCCGCTACAGCCCCGTCTCCGAAAGCGAGCGCGCCGCCACGCGCGCGACCGTCGTCCTGAACGAGATGGAGCGGGCCCGCGTCATCACGCCGGAGCAGCGCGCCGAGGCGGTCTCGCACCCTGTTCGGGTCTCACGCACCCTCGCAACCGCGCACGCCTCCTATTTCGTGGACTGGCTGGACACCGAGCTGCGCGCCCTGGTCGGCGAGCCGCCCGAGGATCTCGTGGTCGAAACCACCCTGGACCTGCCTATCCAGACCGCAGCAGAGCGGTCGGTTCAGGCCATTCTCAAGCGCGACAAGTCGCGCCGTGTCGAACAGGCCGCCCTTGTGGCGCTGGACGGCGAAGGACGGGTGCGCGCCATGATCGGCGGCGGCAACTACGCGGAAAGCCAGTTCAACCGGGCCGTGGACGCCCGCCGCCAGGCTGGATCGGCGTTCAAACCCTTCGTGTATCTCGCCGCTATGGAAGCGGGCATGACCCCGATGACCCCGGTGGTCGACGAACCGATCCGCATCGGCAGCTGGGAGCCGCGGAATTACTCCGGTCGCTATTCGGGCCCCATGAACCTGCAGGTCGCGCTGCAGCACTCCGTCAACACCGTGGCCGCCCGCGTCGCCGACACCGTCGGGCGGGACAAGGTCGCTGCGGTCGCCCATCGTCTGGGCGTAAGTTCGCAGATCGGTCTGCAGCCTTCCATGGCGCTGGGCGCCGTGGAGGTGTCGCCTCTCGAGATGGCCCAGGCTTATGCCCCGTTCGCGAACGGGGGCCTGCGGGTACAGGCCCACGGGATCAACCGCATACGGACCCGTTCGGGCCGTGTACTCTATCAGTGGCGTGAGGGCGCCCAGGACGGCGGCAGGGTCTCTGTGATCGCCAACCCGCCGCTCAGCTATATGAACTACATGATGCGCTCAGTGATGGCGTCTGGCGGTACGGGCGCCGGGGCGGCCATCTCGGGCTTCGACCTGGCAGGCAAGACGGGCACCACCTCGGATTACAAGGACGCCTGGTTTGTCGGCTACACCGGCGGCTTCGTCACGGCCGTATGGGTCGGCAAGGATGACAACAAGCCGATGAAGGGTGTCTCCGGGGGCCAGTCCCCGGCCGCCATCTGGAAAGCTTTCATGACCGCCGCCCTGCCGCGACTCTCGGTTGGCGGGATTCCCGCCGGACCCAATCCGCCGGCCAACATGGGCGATCCCATCGGCGATCTGCTGGACGGCATGGGTGAATGGTTCCAGGGCTCGGGCGACATCCCGCCGGTCGAAGGGGCGACCCCGCCGGCGGCCGACGATCCCGGCCGCATGGACCCCATCCCTAACCCCGAGCCGGAGCCGCGGGATGATCCGGACGCCGTTCCCGACCGGGGCCCCGCTCCGCCGCCGCCGCCTGAGAAAAAGAAGAAGGAAGACCCGCTCTTCTTCTGATGCGCCGTCGGGGGCGTCAGCGCCCGATCGCGTGCAGTTCGCTTCCGTGCGCCTTGAGCCAGGCGCGGCCTTCCAGGCGCGCGCCGACCAGGGTCTTCACCACGCTCCAGAAGCTGGGGCTGTGGTCGGCGTGCACGAGATGGGCGACCTCATGGGCGGCCACGTAGTCCAGGACGTGAGGGGGGGCGAGGATGAGGCGCCAGGAATAGCGGATTGAATGACGCCCGGGGGTGCAGGAACCCCAGCGGCTACGGGGGTCCCCGAGGCCAACCCGGGGCGTTCTGAGCCCCAGCGTCCGCGCGTGATGGGCCGTGCGTTCGCTGAGGTCCCTGAGGGCCTCGCGCCTCAGCAGATTCTCGACCCTTCGGGCGAACGCCTCGCCTTCACCGCCGGACAGGATAACCGGGCCGTCGAGCTCCTCGACGATACGGGCGGCGGAAGCGTTTCCAGTTGCGATCAACCGCACCAATCGACCCCGCAAGGGCGCCTTGCCGTCCGGAGCGAAGGGCCGGGACCGGGGTCCGGCCGCGAGGCGTTCAAGGGCCCAGCCGGACCGCTCCCGGGCGAAGCCGGCCGCTTCAGGGAGGCGCCGCTGGGACGGGGCCACGGCCACGGCTTCCCCGCGCGCCGCGTCAATTCGGAGCGATACCCGGCGGGCCCGCCGGTTGACCTTCAACCGCACGCGCAGCCCGTCAATGTCCAGAACGTCCCCGTCGTTGAAGCGGGGCCGGAAGAGGTTCATTCGGCGGCGATCGGCAGGCTCTGGATCTCGTCCGCCGCGCGGATGAAGTCCCGGATGCGGGGATAGATTTCCTCGCGGAAGCGGCGACCGTTGAAGACGCCGTAGTGGCCGATGCCCGGCTGCACCAGAAGCTCGCGCTTGTCTGCGGGAATGTTGCGGCAGACCTTGTGTGCGGCCTGGGTCTGGCCGACGCCGGAGATGTCGTCCTCCGCCCCTTCGACCGTCATCAGGGCGATGTCGCGAATGGCGTCGCAGTCCACCCGGCGACCGTCCTTGTGCATCAGCTCGCCCTTGGGCAGCAGGTACTGCTGAAACACGACGTCGATGGTCTGAAGGTAAAACTCCTCGGTCAGGTCCAGGACCGACAGATATTCGTCGTAGAATTCCTGGTGCTTGGCGGCGCTGTCACCGTCGCCTTTCACCAGGTTGCCGAAGTAATCCCAGTGAGCGTCCACGTGGCGCTCTTCGTTCATCGACATGAAGCTGTAGAGCTGGACGAACCCGGGATAGACCCGACGGCCCACGCCCGGATAGGGCGCCGGCACCGTGTGGATCATGTTGGACTTGAACCAGGTGAATGGCTTCTCTTCGGCCAGCTTGTTGGTCACCGTCGGTGAAAGGCGCGCGTCGATCGGCGAGCCCATGAAGGTCATCGACGCCGGCCGTGAGGTTTCGCCGTCCTCGGCCATCAGGGCGGCGGCGGCCAGGGTCGGTGGGCCCGGCTGGCAAACGGCCACGACGTGGGGCCGCGACCCCAGGGCGCGCAGCATCTCGCGTACGTGGTCGATGTAGTCATAGAAGTCGAACCGACCTTCCAGCACCGGCACCTGGCGGGCGTTGGTCCAATCGGTGACATAGACCTCGTGGTCCTTCAGGAACTGCTTGACCGTGCCGCGGAGCAGGGTGGCGTAGTGGCCGGAAAGGGGCGCGACGATAAGCACGGCCGGCTCGAACTGGGCTCGCCCGGCGCGCCGCAGGTCATTGCGATCGCGCGCGAAGTGGATCATGCGGCACCAGGGCGACGACCAGGCGGTGACCTGCCGGACGCGTACGTCGACGCCCTCGATCTCGACCGCGTCGATGCCCCAGGCGGGCTTGCCGTAGCGCTTCGTCAGGTTCGCGAACAACTCGGCCGAGGCGTAGAGGGTCCGACCCATGGCGGTGTCGCTGGCGGGATTGGCCGTGGAGCCCCAGAACTGCCGCGCCATCTGGGCCGCCAGCCGGAGGGGCGAAGCGGCGTGGTAGGCGTATTCGTGGAGAGCGTAGAGCATGAACGACCCGACTCGCGCTGCGAACTAAGGTGCAGCGCACCATAGATAGGGATGCGCTGCAAAAAGATTATCGCCGGAAGCGTTTTATCGGGCTTTTTGTCTCAGCGCCCCTGCTGCATGGCGTCGCGGACGATCCCAGTCGTCTGCTCGACGGACAACCCGTAGGGGATGGGGGCGCGGAAGGCGCCGTCCGGCCCCATGAGGTAGGACAGGGTCGAGTGGTCCATCAGGTAGTCGGGTCCTTCTCCCTTTCTGGCGAAGAAGATCCTGTATTCCTTTGCTGCGGCGGCGACCTGCCCCGGCGTCCCGGTCAATCCCACCGCGCCCTTCAAGCCGACGCTGTCGAGGTAGGCCTTCAGGGCCGCAGGCGTGTCCCGTGCGGGATCAATGCTGATGAAGACGACCTGAAGCTTCTCGCCGTCCGGTCCCAGGGCTTTCCGAACGCCCGCCATGGTCTGCAAGGTGGTGGGGCAAACGTCCGGACAATAGGTGTAGCCAAAGAAGACGACACTCCATTTTCCCTGGAGAAGCCGCTGGTCGACCACCTGCCCATTCTGGTCGACGAGTTCGAAAGGCCCTCCCACAGCAGCGCTGCCGTGGGTGATCACAGGCCCTGAAATCCCGGCTTCGCTTGCGGCGCCCATGGGCCGATCGTGCGTTATCTTCCATGCGACCCCTGCGATAACGGCGGCGGCGGCGAGGCAGACGACAGAGACGATGACGGGCAGGCGGCTCAACGGAAACTCTCCAGCAATCCTCGCCGGGCGTCGCACGCCGGGCGCAGCGCCTGTATAGGCGCAACCATGGCAGCCGCCCAACCCGCCGAATCCCAGAGGTCACAGGTCGCCGCGCCTCCGCCTCCGCGCGCTCTCGAGTGGGACGCGCCGCTCAGCCGTCGCGGGAAAATGCGGCTGCGAACCCTGCTGGCGCTGCGTTGGGTCGCCGTCGCCGGGCAGGCCGCCATGCTGGCCATGGTCGGCTTGGTGCTGCACCTGCCGGCGCCCTGGATTCCTTGCCTGCTGGTGATCAGCGCCTCGGTCGCCTTCAACGTGGCCATCATCTTCCTGGCCCGGGGGCGCAACCTGGCCCGGGACTCGGAAGCGGCCTGGCAGCTCGCCTTCGATGTCGTGCAACTCGCGGTTCTACTGGGCTTCGTCGGAGGTCTGGCCAACCCCTTCGCCATCCTGTTGATGGCGCCGCCCTCCGTGGCCGCCGGAGCCCTGTCCACGCGCCGCATGCTGGTCATTGCGAGCCTTTCCGCAGCGGCGGTCCTGATCCTCTACTTCTGGTCCCTGCCCCTGCCGTGGGTCGGCCAGCTGCCAATCTTGCCAGAGACGTACCGCATGGCGGTCGCCGCGGCCCTGATCATGGGAATCCTGTTCACAGCGGGATTCGCCTGGCACGCCGCAGGCGAGGGCGCCCGCATGGAGCTGGCACTGGCCGCGACGGAGGCGGTACTCGCGCGCGAACAGAGGCTCTCCGCGCTTGGCGGCCTGGCCGCCGCCGCGGCGCACGAACTGGGCACGCCCCTGGCGACAATCCAGGTCGTGGCCAAGGAGTTGTTGAGATCGTCGCCCGCTGACGACCCGGTCGCGGAGGACGCACGGCTGCTGCTTCAGCAGGCGCAGCGCTGCCGCGAGATTCTCAAGAACCTGTCCGAGCGGACAGAGGACGGCGACGCTGTCTACGCACGTCTCGGGCTCGCGCAGCTGCTCAACGAGGTGGTGGAGCCCTACCGTCGCATCGGACCGACGTTCGTCACGGCCGTCGAAGGTCCGCCGGGGGACTTCGTACCCGACGTGCGCCGACTGCCGGAGATGGTGCACGCCCTGGCGGCCTTCGCCGAGAACGCCGCTGACTTCGCCCTCGACGAGGTCCGGGTGACGGCTCGCTTCGACGACCACGCCATCACCATCGAGACCCGCGACGACGGTCCCGGATTCGCGCCGGAGATCCTGGCCAAGCTCGGTGAGCCGTATGTCACGTCCCGGCCGTCGGGTGAGGACTCGCCCTCCCACCATCAGGGCATGGGTCTGGGCTTCTTCATCGCGAAGACCCTTCTCGAGCGGGCCGGCGCGCGGGTGTCCTTCACCAACGACGAGGAGTACGGCGGAGCCGTGGTGACGGTCGCCTGGCCTCGGCGCATCATCGAAGCCCCGGACGGGTAGCACGCCCGGCTTGAACCAAAAGTAGCGCAGGCGAATTATGCACCGTAGCTGAACGTGTTCAGAGAAGAGCCCATGACCGACAGCGCTGTTCCCTCACTCGCCGACGAAGCCATCGCTGCCCTGCCAGACAAGAGCCTGATGGTGATGGACGATGACGCCCCGCTGCGCACGCGGCTGGGCAGGGCCCTGGAATCGCGCGGATTCGAAGTGACCCAGGTCGGATCGATTTCGGAAGCCATGGAGCAGTTGCGCGTCCGACCGCCGGCCTTCGCCGTGCTGGACATGCGTCTCGAGGATGGCAATGGCCTGAAGGTCGTCGAGGCGCTGCGCGAGGCCCGTCCGGACAGCCGGGCCGTGATGCTGACCGGCTACGGCGCCATCGCCACCGCCGTCGCCGCGGTGAAGGCCGGCGCGGCGGACTACCTCTCAAAGCCCGCAGACGCCGACGACGTGGTGAAAGCCTTGCTCGCGTTGAAGGACGAGACCCCCGCGCCGCCCGAGAATCCCATGTCGGCCGATCGGGTGCGGTGGGAGCACATCCAGCGTGTATATGAACTCTGCGGTCACAATGTCTCGGAGACAGCCCGGCGGCTGAACATGCACCGGCGGACCCTGCAGCGGATACTGGCCAAGCGCGCGCCGAAGTAGCTTCAGCTCCAGTACTGGAGGGCGAAGGCCGTCGCAGCCAAGGCCGCCGCGACGACGCTCCAGGCCAGAGCCCAGGAGGCCCGTGAATCACGGGTCGACTCGATCCGAACTTCAGCCGGGGGCGCCTCGGCGAGCCGGACGATCGCCCGCGCCGCGGTCACGATCTGATCGAGCGCCTCGCGCGCCCTGTTCAGCGGTGATAGCTCGCGCGTCATCCAGCGTTCCACCACCGGCTGGGCGGCGGCCCAAAGGTCATTGTCGGGGTCGATGCGCCGGGCCACCCCTTCGACCGTCACCATGGTCTTCTGCAGTAGAACCAGCTCCGGGCGCAGATGCATGTCGAACAGGGCCGTGATCTCGAAGAGCTGTCCCAGCAGACGCCCCATCGACACTTCGCTGGCAGGCCGACCGATCACCGGCTCGCCCACCGAGCGCAGGGCCTGCGCGAACAGTTCCAACGACTGGTGGCCCGGAACGTACCCGGCGTCAAAATGGGCTCTGGCGACCTGGATGTAGTCGCGATTGATGAACCCCCAGAGGATCTCCGCCAGGTAGCGGCGCTCGTCGCGAGACAGCCGTCCGACGATGCCGAAGTCGACCGCGACCAGCCTGTCGGGAGCGGTGACGAAAAGATTTCCCTCATGCAGGTCGGCATGAAAGACGCCGTGGTCGAGGGCCTGACTCAGAAAGGCTCGCACCACGTTGTCGGCAAGGCTGCGACGGTCCATGCCGGGCTGGCTCATTGCGGCGGGATCGGACAGCTTCATGCCCGTGGCCCATTCCATGGTCAGACACCGCCGACCGACCCCCTCCCAGACCACGGCCGGGGCGCTCATGTAGTGGTCCTTGCCCATCACGGCGCCCAGTTCGTCCGCCGCCCCGGCCTCCATCCGCATGTCCAGCTCCAGCAGAAGCGAGGCGGCGACCGTGTCGACGAACGCGCGGGGTTCAAGCCGTCGCGCGACGGGGGCCAGGGCGTGGACCATTCCGGCGCCGAGCCGCATCACCGCGATGTCGTCGGCCACCCTGCGCTCGATGCGGGGCCGCAGGATCTTCACCGCAACCCGCCGGCCGTCCTTGAGGATTGCCGCGTGGGCCTGAGCCAGGGAAGCGGCGCCGCGGGGTTCGTCGTCGAAATCGATGAAAAGCTCGTCCAGGCGCCGACCCAGAGTCGCTTCGATCTCAGCCCGCGCGACAGGCCCCGGGAATGGCGGCAGGCGATCCTTCAAGTGACCAAGATCGTTGGCGAACTCCAGGCCGAAGACATCCGCCCGGGTGGCCAGCACCTGCCCGAGCTTGATGGCCACGGGGCCGAGCTTCTGGAGAGCGCGGGCGACCCTTTGCCCTGGGCGCCCCTCGCTCGCAGCGCGGCCGGCGAAAACGCGCAGTCCTGCCGCGATCCAACGGGCGGCCGGCGGCAGGAACGGATCGAGCTCACGCGGCGCCAGGGCGTCGTGGCGGATCAGCACCCAGCCCGCCGCCATCAATCGCACGCCCGAAGCGATGGGGTTGGCCATGTCGCCCTAGATCGCCCAGCCGTGGTGGAGCGCGACCACGCCGCCGGAATAGTTCGTGTAGCCGGTGCGGGCGAAGCCGGCCTGGTCCAGCATCCCCTGCAGGGTCTTCTGATCCGGGAACCGTCTGATCGACTCGACCAGGTACTGGTAGCTGTCCCGGTCCTTGGCCACGATCTCGCCGATGGCAGGTATCACCTTGAAGGAATAGGCGTCATAGGTGGTCCGCAAGGCCGCTGAGACGGGACGGGAGAACTCCAGGCAGAAGAACCGCCCGCCCGGTTTCAACACACGCCGCGCCTCGTCAAGCGCGCGCTGCACATTGGCCACGTTCCGGATGCCGAACGAAATGACGTAGGCGTCGGCATGGCCGTCCCGGAACGGCAGAGCCATGGCGTCTCCGACAGTCCAGCGGATCTCCGGCTCGGGTCCCACCGGCAGGGACGCCGACTTGGCGACGCCCGCGCGGATCATCTCCCCGTTGTAGTCCACCAGATTGACCCGGAGGTCTGGTCCGCCGCGCCGCTTCTGGATCGAACGGACCCGCTTCACCATGCGCCGCGCCATGTCGCCCGTGCCGCCGGCGCAGTCGATCACGGTTTCACCCGGCTGGGGATTTAGGCGGGCGATCGCCATGTCTTTCCAGATGCGATGGACGCCCGCGCTCATCAGGTCGTTCATGAGGTCGTAGCTGTCGGCCACGCTCTCGAAGACGCCCCGGACGAGGGCGACCTTCTCGGTTGCCTCGACATCGCGGAAACCGAAGCTGGATTTGGGCTCGGCGGTCATGGGCGGGTTCTACTCCGCGCACGCGTGCGGCGCAGCATAAAAAGACCGCCCGCGGGGACGCCACGGGCGGTCTCTGGTCGGACTTGGACCGACGCTACTGCTTCCAGGCCTTGTAGGGGTCGTCGAAGCTCATGCCGAGCGCCTCGGCCACCGCCGGGTGGGTCAGCTTGCCGTGCAGGACGTTTAGGCCGCGGGCGAGGTGCGGGTCCTTCTTCAGGGCGTCAAGGCCCTGGTTGGCCAGCGCAAGACCGAAGGGCAGCGTGGCGTTGTTAAGGGCTTCCGACGAGGTGCGAGGCGCCGCCCCCGGCATGTTGGCCACGCAGTAGTGCACCACGCCGTCGACGACGTAGGTCGGGTCGGCGTGGGTCGTAGGCTTCGAAGTCTCGAAGCAGCCGCCCTGGTCGATCGAGACGTCCACCAGCACCGAGCCCGGCTTCATGCGCTTGAGGTGCTCCTTCCGAACCAGCTTGGGCGCGGCGGCCCCGGCGGTCAGCACGGCCCCGATGACCACGTCGGCCTTCAGGATCTCTTCCTCGATGGAATCGATGGCGGAGTATCGGGTCAGCACGCGGCCGAGGAAGATGTCGTCGATCTCGCGCATGCGCGGGATCGAGCGCTCCATGACGACGACTTCGGCGTTCAGGCCCATAGCCATGCGCGCGGCGTTGATGCCGACGACGCCGCCGCCCAGGACCACCACGCGAGCAGGCTGCACGCCGGGCACGCCGCAGAGCAGAAGACCCATGCCGCCGTTGTGTTTGAGCAGGGTCTCGGCGGCCGAGAAGACGGCGATGCGGCCGGCGACCTCCGACATCGGCGCCAGAAGCGGCAGGCCGCCCTTGGAGTCCGTGACTGTCTCGTAGGCGATGGCGGCGCACCCGCTCTCCAGCAGGCCCTTGGTCTGCTCGGGATCGGGGGCCAGGTGCAGGTAGGTGAAGAGGATGTGGTCCTTGGTCAGTCGCGCCCACTCGACCGGCTGGGGTTCCTTCACCTTCACGATCATCTGCGATTGCTTGAAGATCGCATCCGCGTCGGGAAGGATCGTGGCTCCGGCGCGTTCGTAGACCGCATCGGTGAACCCTGCGCCGACCCCGGCGCCCTTCTCGATGAAGACCTCGTGGCCGTGGGAGACGTACTCGCGCACGGCGGTGGGCGTGAGCCCGATGCGGTGTTCGTTCGGCTTGATTTCCTTCGGCACGCCCACGCGCATGGGGTGTTCTCCCTGAACTGTCTGGATGTCGGCTGTCGGGGCGCCGTTTAGCCCTTCACGCTACGTAAGCCTAGCCCCCAGACGCGCGACCGCGCGTTTGAGCGAAGCGCTCATCGCAGCGTCGCCGTGCGAATGTCGGCGAGCGTGCGGCAACCGGTCAGCGCCATGGTCAGGTCGAGCTCGGCGATGATGTTCTTGAGCACCGCCTCGACGCCCTCCGCGCCCTTGAGGGCCAGCCCGTAGACCCAGGGTCGACCGATGCAGACCGCGTCCGCTCCCCGCGCCAACGCCTTGAAGGCGTCCGCACCCGTGCGGACGCCGGAGTCGAACAGCACGGGGATGCGACCCGATACCCGTTCGACGCAGGCGTCGAGCTGGGCGAACGATCCGGTCGCGCCGTCGACCTGGCGTCCGCCGTGGTTGGAGACAACGACACCATCGAATCCGTGTTCGACCGCCAGTCCTGCGTCCTCGGGGTGCTGAATGCCTTTCAGCAGCACGGGAAGGTCCGTGTAGCGCCGGATGGTCTTCAGCTTCTCCCAGCTCAGGCTGGGGTCAGAAAAGATCTGGGTGAAGAGGGCCGCGGCGGCGAACGGATTCTTCTCGGGGGGGTCGGCAAGCTGGGAGCGGAACCATGGATCCGAGGTGTACTGGGCGATGCCGTCACCCTTGAGGAACGGCAAGTGGCCGAGGTCGAGGTCCCGGCAGCGCCAGCCCAGGATGGTGGTGTCGAGGGTGATTACGATGGCCTCGCATCCCGCGGCCTTGGCGCGGTTCATCAGCGACTGCACCAGGTCTTCCGACTTGCCCCAGTAAAGCTGGAACCACTTGGGTCCGGACGCGGTGGCGCAAATGTCCTCGATGGAGCGGGAGGCCTGATTGGAAATGATCATCGTGGCGCCCGCCGCCGCTGCGCCCTTCGCGACGGCCAGATCCGCCTCTGCGTGGGCCATCGAGGTGACTCCGATGGGGCAGGTCAGGAACGGCGCCTCCATGCGCCGGCCAAGCAGGGTGGTCGACAGATCCCGGCTGCCGGCGTCGATGGCCATGCGCGGAACGATATGCGCGGCGTCCAGAGCCGCCCGGTTGGCGTCGATGGTGGTTTCCCGGCCGGCCCCGCCCGCGATGTAGGCCCAGGCCTCCGGCGACATCCGGCGCTTGGCCAGGGCTTCAAGGTCGGCGTAGGTGAAGGGCAGGTCGGGCCGCTCGCCCTGCACGCCGCGAAGATAGACCTCGCCCTGACGCATCGCGCCGAAGCCGCTTCCGATGGACATCGCCGATCCCCTCCCGTTGGACTGCATGGCTAGGCCGACGTCGCCGTCCGCGCAACGGAATTGAGCGTTGCGGCGCCCGCCGCAACCCCGTGCACTGATCCGCATATTTCCGCACCAACCCGCCAATCCCGGCCAGGCGCGTTGACCGGATAACAGGGTTACGCTTCTCTGCCCGGATCGGGTGGAGAACAGCCATGGACTGGCGGTCTAACAAGATGCTGGCGGCGATTGCCGCGGGCGTGCTTCTGCTTGGCTTCGGGGGCGGCTTCATGGTCGCCAAGGCGGTCGATGGCGGCGGCGGCGGGACTCGCCCCACGGTCGATGCACGGGGCAACCCGATCCACTCGCCCGGCGGGCTCTTCGGGTGGACCAGGTTCGGCCACCCGCGCGGCGCCAACGCCGCCCGCGCGCCGATGCTCAAGCCGGCGGGCTTCGCCTACTGGCGCCAGCGCATCGACACGTCAGGGCCCAATCCCAGAGCCTGCGCCGAGTTCTCCCGCCCCCTAGACCCGTCGAAGCCCTACGCCGACTATGTGCTGGTCTCTCCGGATCCGGGCACGCCGCCCGCGGTGACGGTGAAAGGGTCCGAGCTCTGCCTCACGGGACTCGGGTTCTACGACCGCCGCGTGACTTTTCTGAAGGGGCTTCCAGCCCGCGGTGGAGAGGTGCTTCGCGCCAACGCCGACGTCGACTTCGTGTTCGGTGAGAAGCCGCCCTACGTCGGCTTCGCGGGCGACGGCGTGATTCTGCCGCGACAGGACTCCGACGGTGTTGGGATCGAGACGGTCAACGTCCAGAAAATCAACATCGAGGTCTGGCGCGTGCCGGACCGCAACCTGGTTCGCAAATCGATCTCCGCTCCCGACCCGACCGGCGAGGACGAATACTCCGGGGACTGGGGCGACGACGCGGTCGGTGACGACGGCCGTCGCGTCTGGAAGGGCGAAGTCGCCGTTCGGGGTCAGGCCGGCCAGCGCACCACCACGGTATTCCCCCTGGGAGCCGTGCTCCGGGACATGCGTCCGGGCGCCTACGTGATCAAGGTGCGGGATGGCACCGGTGGGCGCGACCTCGGCGATCCGGACTCCGACGAGAGCCAGCCGGCCCAGGCCCGCCGATGGATTCTCTTCACAGATATGGCGCTGGTCTCGTACACCGGCGCCGACGGCCTCGACGTGACCGTTCGTTCGCTCAAGTCGGCTAAACCGATGGCCGGGGTTCGCGTCGCCCTGGTGGCGCGCGATGGGGATGATCTGGCTTCCGCGGTTTCAGACAATCAGGGGCACGTCCGCTTCGCGAGGTCGCTGCTGGATGGCGAAGGTCCCGCCGACGCCAAGATGGTCATGGCCTATGGACCCGGCTCGGACTTCACGACCATGGACATCGACCGTACGCCGGTCGACCTGTCGAACCAGGGCATCGGCGGACGTCAGGCCGAAGGTGAGAGCGTCACCGCCGGTCGCGCGGCCGCGGGCCTGATCGATTCCTATGTCTATACCGACCGGGGCGTGTACCGGCCCGGCGAGACGGTGCACCTGGTTTCCCTGTTGCGGGACAATGCTTCACGCGTGGTCAGCAATCGCTCGGGCTTCCTGATCGTGAAGCGGCCGTCAGGCGTGGAAGCCTTCAGATTCCGGTTCGACAAGCCTGCCCAGGGCTACGCCGCGGCCAACATCCTGCTCCCTGCCTCGGCCCCACGGGGGCGCTGGACGGCGATCGTCCAGGCGGACGGCATCGACGAGCCGGTCGGCAAGGTCAGCTTCGGCGTGGAGGACTTCGCGCCCCAGCGGCTGGCGGTCGAGGTGGCGAACCAGACCCGAAATCCGATCCGTAGCGACGAGTCGCGCGCAGTGCCGGTCGATGCTCGCTTCCTCTACGGCGCCCCTGGCTCGGGACTGCAGGTCCAGGGAGAGGCGAGGGTGAAAGTCGATTACGACCCCTTCCCCCGCTACAAGGACTACCGCTGGGGAGACGAGCAAAGCCCCTTTGAGGAGAAGCTGGTCGAGATCGCCGAGACGGTCACCGACGGGGCCGGTCACGCAACCCTCGCCTTCAACTCGGCCGAGGCCGCCGACACCCCCCAGCCGCTGAAAGCCCTGTTCACTGCGTCCGTCTTCGAGCCGGGCGGTCGCCCGGTGTCCGAGGGCACGGAGCTCAAGATCCGTCGCCGGCCCCTGTTCCTTGGCGTCAAGGTTGATCCCGGCAATGACTCGGGTCGGCAGGATCCCACCGTCGGCTTCGACATCATCGGTGTGGACCCGGTGGGGAACCGGATCGCGGCGTCGGGTGTCAACTGGACCATCATCTCCGAGAACTGGGACTATGACTGGTTCCAGCAGGACGGCCGGTGGCAGTGGCGCCGCTCCAGCCGCGACCAGGTGGTGGCCCGGGGCGTGGTCAACGTGGGCGGCAGAGACCCGGCCAAGCTGGCGCGGCGACTGGGTTGGGGCGACTACCGCCTCGTGCTGGAGGATCCGAAGACGGGCGCCCGCACGGTGATCCGTTTCGCCGCGGGTTGGGGCGCGCCGGCCCGCGACGCCGAGGCGCCGGATTTCGTCCGTGTGTCGGCGGGCTCCGCACACTACGGCCAGGGCGACACGATCGAAGTGACGATCAAGGGACCCTACGCCGGCGAGGCGCAGATCGCCGTCGCGACCGACCGCATCCTCGAACTGCGAAACATCTCCATACCGGCCGGCGGCACGACCGTGCGATTGAAGTCCAATCCGGAATGGGGTGGCGGCGCCTACGTGATGGTCAGCCTGGTGCAGCCCCGCAACCCGGTCTCCACGCCCAAGCCGCGCCGCGCGGTGGGCCTGGCCTATGTTGCGCTCGACCCGGGCAAGCGTCGCCTGGGGGTCGATATCGGGACGCCGGATCAGGTCCGCGGCCGTGAACAGCTGGTAGTGCCCGTCAAGGTCACCGGTCTGCCTTTTGGCAAGCGCGCCAGGGTCACGATCGCCGCGGTCGACCAGGGCATCCTCAATCTGACCAGGTTCGAGAGCCCCGACCCCGTGAAGTGGTATTTCGGCAAGCGCGCCCTTGGGGTCGACTATCGGGACGACTACGGCCGACTGCTCGATCCGAACCTGGGCGCGCCCGCTGCGCTGAACTACGGCGCCGACGAGATTGGCGGCGAGGGTCTGACGGTCACGCCCATAAAGTCGGTGGCCCTGTGGTCAGGAGTCATCGAGACGGGGCTGGACGGAACCGCGCGCATTACCCTCCCGGCGCCCGACTTCAACGGCGAAATGCGGCTGATGGCGGTAGCCTGGACCGAAGACGCCGTGGGGGCGCAGTCCGAGAAGCTGGTGGTTCGCGAACCGGTGGTGGCGGATCTGGCCCTGCCCAGGTTCCTGGCGCCCGGGGACCGGGCCTACGCCACGATGGAGTTGCACAATCTCGAGGGACGGCCGGGCGCCTACACCGCCGCGGTCGTCGGCGAGAACGGCGTCGCCTCGGCGTTCCGCAAGGTTTTCCAATTGGTCGTTGGCCAGCGGTTGGCCGAACGCCTGGCCCTATCCGCTCCGGCTCGCGCCGGCGTGGGCAGGGTGAACTTCACCCTCAACGGGCCGGGCTTCAGCCAGACCCGGGAGTACGGCTTGCAGACCCGGGTGGGCTGGGGCCCTGAGACCCGGGTGGTCAACGAGCTGCAGCGGCCTGGCGAGGCGTGGACCCCGCCCGCCAGCCTTCTGTCGGGCTTCCAGCCCGGGTCGGCCAGCCTGCATGTGAGCTATTCGCCGTTCCGGGGTTTCGACCCTGCGCCGATCGCCGCCTCACTGTCGCGGTATCCGTACGGCTGCACCGAGCAGCTCGTCTCCGCGGCCTATCCCTGGCTGTACGTGACGACGGGCACGGCCTCGAACCGCTCGGTGCGGCGGGCCCACCCATTGCTGTCTCAGGCTGTCGGGCGTCTGCTTGATCGACAGGCGGCGGACGGGTCGTTCGGGCTATGGCGCGTGGGCGACGGGGAGGCGGACGCCTGGCTCGGCGCCTACGCCACGGACTTCCTGGTGGAGGCCCGGGCCCATGGTGCGCCTGTGCCGCAACAGGCGCTCGACAAGGCCATGAACGCCATGCGCCTGATCTCCCGGCCCGACGGCTGGGCGTCCGTCGGCTATCGCACCGAGTATCCGGAGTGGTGGGCAGGCGACAAGGACAGGTCCAGGGCGGCGACTGAACGCATGCGCAGCCAGGCTTCGGCCTACGCACTCTACGTCCTTGCGAAGGGCGGCAGGGGCGATCTCGCGCGCCTGCGCTGGTGGCATGACGTGCAGTTCCGCACGGAGCAGTCCCCGCTCGCGCGGGCGCAAGTCGGCGCCGCTCTTGCGATGATGGGCGACCGCGCGCGGGCCCACTCCGCCTTCCGCCAGGCGGTCCAGGCGCTCGGCTATCGCGAGGCCGACAGCTGGTACCAGTCTCCCCTGCGCGACCTGGCCGGCGTCATCGCCCTGGCCTACGAGGCCGGCGAAACGGATTTGGCCCGGGCCCTCCAAAAGCGGCTCGAGAACGCGGTCCGGGATCCTGACGCCCTCAACACCCAGGAACAGGCCCGGCTGCTTCAGGCGGCAGGCTGGATGCTGCGGCAAGCCGGGACCATCCGGGTCGACGCGATGGGCGCCAATCTGCTGGCGGACTCCGGAGGCGCGCGCCGCTGGGGCGTGGGTCTGCTGTCCAGCGCCCGGTTCACCAACCGCGGTTCCGGCGCACTCTGGCGGACCGTGACTGTGCGCGGGTCCCCGGCGTCGGCGCCGGGCTCCGCCTCGGACGGTCTGACGGTTCAGAAATCGTTCTTCACCATGAGCGGCGGGATGGTCGATCCGCGAAGCCTGCAGCAGGGCGACCGGATCGTTATCCGGGTCTCGGGTCGTTCCAATCAGGGCCGGACCACGCCTCTGGTCATTGATGACGCCCTGCCGGCCGGGTGGGAGATCGAGACGGTGCTCTCGCCCGAGGACGCCAAGGATGGGCCGTTCCGGTTCCTTGGCGAACTGTCTCAAACGGACGCCCAGGAGATGCGTGACGACCGCTACGTCGCCGCCTTCGACCTGCCCGGCGGTCAGAGTTACGCCGTGGCGTATGTCGTCCGCGCTGTGACACCTGGCGACTTCTATCTGCCGGGACCTGAGGCGCGTGACATGTACCGGCCAAACGTCTTCGCGCGGTCCACTGGATCGCGTACGGCGGTGGCGGCGCAACAGTAGGCGCCGCCGATACGAGTGGAGCAGGGCGCATGCTGGCCCAGGCGTTGAGGCGGGCGTGGGATCGGCGTCCGAGGCTGGGCGACGACCCGGCGCGACACGTGGGATCGGTCGTTCGGTTCGCGGCCGGATTGCTTGCGCTGCAGATCTGCGCGGCCGCGCTTGACCTAGCCTTGCCGCCGGACATGGGGCGAGCCGTGCGCTCCTCGCCGGTCGCGCTCGACCGGAACGGGGCCTGGCTACGCGCCCTGCCGGTCGAGGACGGACGCTGGCGGGTGCGAGCGGACCTCGATCGAACCGACCCATCCTTCCTGAAGCGCCTGATCGCTGTGGAGGACGAGCGCTTCTGGCTGCACTACGGCGTCGATCCGGTGTCCATGGTTCGAGCCCTGGTCGGGAACGCGGCGGCCGGCGAGGTCACGTCCGGCGGCTCGACGATCACCATGCAGACCGTGCGCCTGCTGGAGCCTCGGCCCCGCAACCTGGGCTCGAAGCTGGTCGAAATCGTCCGCGCCGCGCAGTTGGAGGCGCGACTCTCGAAGCGAGAGATCCTCGCCCTCTATCTCACCCTGGCGCCCTATGGCGGGAACCTCGAGGGTGTGCGGGCTGCGTCACTCAGCTGGTTCGGCCACGAACCGGAAAGCCTGACCACCGGCGAACAGGCCTTGCTGATCGCCTTGCCGCAGTCTCCTGAGAGTCGCCGACCCGATCGGCGTCCCCAAGCGGCCCGCGCGGCCCGGGCCGAGGTGCTTGAGCGCATGCGCCGCGCCGGAGCGATCGACTCCTTCGTTGTCGCGGAGGCCGCCGGCGAACCGATGCCGGGCGCCCGCGCCGCTTTTCCCCGTCTCGCCTGGCACGCAGCCGGGCGTCTCGCTGCTGCAGCCCCCCTACGGCAGGCTACGGTCCACACCACTCTGGACGCCGGTCTCCAGTCACGGCTGGAGGATCTGGCGCGGGACACCGCCCGGGCCCAGGGACCCGATGCGACCGTCGCGATCCTGGTGGTCGACATCCGCACCCGCGGCGTCCTCGCCTCTGTGGGGTCCGGCGGTCTGGACCGTGCCGGCGGCTGGGTGGACATGACCCGGGCGTTGCGTTCGCCCGGGTCCGCTCTCAAGCCTTTCGTCTACGCCATGGCCTTCGATCAGGGGATCGCTGCGCCGGACACCGTGCTGCAGGACGCTGCGGTCCGCTTCGGCGATTACCAGCCGGAGAATTTCGATCACGCTTTCCACGGACAGGTGTCGGTGCGCGAGGCCCTCATGCACTCGCTCAACGTCCCCGCCGTGGCGACCCTGGCCCGGATCGGACCGGAGGCGTTTCACGCGCGCCTCGAATCTGCCGGCGTGCGGCTGGTCAGGCCCCGGGAGAAAGACAAGGCGGCCGGACTTGCGCTGGCGCTCGGCGGCGCCGGCATAACGCTCCAGGACCTGGCGGTCTTGTACGCCGCCCTCGGCGACGAAGGTCAGGCGAAACCCCTGGCATGGACTCTGGACGAGGCGGCGCGGCGCGGCCGTTCCCGCGGTTCGCGGTTAGTCGATGCTGAGGCGGCGGCCTCGGTGCTGGATATTCTCAGGGAGACGCCCGCGCCGCGCGGGCGCACCCCGGGCGCCCTGACGGCGCGGGGTCCCAGAATCGCATGGAAGACCGGGACCTCCTATGGCTTTCGCGACGCGCTGGCGGCTGGCGTCGGGGCTGGCAAGGTCGTGGTGGTGTGGACCGGACGCGCGGACGGCGGTGCGCGCGGCGGGCTTACCGGCCGCGACGCCGCCGCCCCCCTGCTGTTCGATGCCTTCGACCTTCTGGACGGCCCGAGCCGCGCTCCATCGCCGATCGCGCCCAGAGGCGCGCCTCTGGCCCTGACGCAGCTTGCCGAGCAGGCTGAGGGGCCGGTGATGATCTTCCCGCCCGACGGTTCGACGGTCCAGATCGAAGCGGCAGGCGAGCAGGGGCGGGGTCTGGTCCTGGCCGCACGCGGTGAGGACTTGACCTGGTACGTCGATGGACGCGAGTTGCCCGTGGACGTCCTGTCAGGGCGGGTGGTGTGGCGTCCCTCCGCACCTGGCTTCTATCGACTTGTGGTCGTCGACCCCTTGGGACGTTCCGTCAGCTCGCGGGTCCGGGTTCGAACCCCGTAGGCCTACTCGGGGACGTGGTTGAGGTCACGTCCCTTGGTCTCCGGGAGGAACAGGAATGCAACCACGATGGCGGCCACGGTGAAGGCGACTGGATACCAGAGTCCTGCGTAGATGTTGCCTGTGGCCGCCATGATCGCGAAGGCCGCCGCGGGCAAGAATCCTCCGACCCAGCCGGTGCCGATGTTGTAGGGCACGCCCATCCCCGTGTAGCGCACGCGTGTCGGGAACAACTCAACGAGAGCGGAGGCCTGGGGGCCGTAAAGGGCGGTGGCCGCCACGGTGAAGACGAGCATGACCAGGAACATGGTCTTCATGTCGGTGCGGGCCGGGTCCGCCTTCTCGGGGTAGCCGGCGGCCCTGAGCGCCGCGCCGACGTCGCTTTCGACCCCGCTACGGACGGCCTTCAGTGAGTCCTTGTCGAGGCCTCGGCCATCCCGGGAGGCGACCACCACGTCGCCGATCGAGACCGAGGCGGTGCTGCCGGCCGGCGCCGCTCGGTTCTCATACGAGACGCCTGCATTGGTCAGGTAGCTTTTCACGATGTCGCACGAACTGGCGAAGGTCGCCTTGCCGACGGGGTCGAACTGCAGGGTGCAGTCGGCCGGATCGGCGGTGACGGTGACCGGGGCTGACGCCTGGGCGGCCGCGAGCGCCGGATTGCCGGCACGGGTCAGCCAATGGAACGCGCTGTTGCCGAAGCTCGGGATGAAGGCTGCGACCGCCAGAATCATCCCGAACAGCATGACGGGTTTGCGGCCGATCTTGTCGGACAGCCAGCCGAAGAAGACGTAGAGCACCGCCGAAACCGCGGTCGCGCCGACCATCAGCTCAAGCACCACCTGTTCGTCCAGCTTGAGGATCTTCTGCATGAAGAACTGACTGTAAAAAAAGGCGCAGTACCAGACCGCGCCCTGCGCGATCATCACTCCGAACAGGACGAGGAACACCTTTCGAAGGTTCCTCCAACGGCCGAAAGTCTCGGCGAACGGAGCCCGGGGATGGTGCGCGCTCTCCTCGGCCATACGCTTGAAGGCCGGGCTCTCTCCCAGTTTCACGCGGATCCACAGCGAGATCAGCAGCAGCAGGGAGGAAAGAACAAAGGGGATGCGCCAACCCCAACCCTCCTCGAAAGCCTCCTTACCCATGATGGTCCGGCAGGCCAGAATGACGAGCAGGGCTCCGATCAGGCCGAGGGCGGCGGAGGTCTGGATGAAGCTGGTCAGGAACCCGCGGCGGTGGGCGGGTGCGTGCTCGGCGACGTAGATGGCTGCGCCGCCGTACTCCCCTCCAAGCGCGAAACCCTGGATCATTCTGAGGACAATGAGGCCGATCGGCGCCGCCATCCCGATCGCCCCGTAGTCCGGCAGAAGGCCGATGGCGACCGTGGCCAGGCCCATGGCGGTGATGGTGACCAGGAACGCACCCTTGCGCCCCTTCTTGTCCCCGAACACGCCGAACACCAGCGCTCCAAGCGGTCGTACGAAGAACCCCACGGCAAAGGTGGCGAGGGCCAGGATGAAACCGGTCGCCTCGCTGACGCCGGCGTAGAAATGCTTCGCGATAACGGTGGCGAGCGATCCGAAGACGAAGAAGTCGTACCATTCGAACGCCGTGCCCGCCGCCGACGCGGCCACGACGGTGCCAAGTCCCGGCTCGCGCTGCGCCGCGGCCTTCCCCTGATCGCTCATGGTTTCCCCCGTTTTGTGTAGGGATTACCACGCCGGTTCCGCTTGGCAATTGGACGCGCGGAAAAGCAAAGGGCCCCGCGGACTCCGCGAGGCCCTTCTTGTCAGTGTCCGGGTGGCCCTGGAGCGAGGGGAGCCGCTGCAGGGCCGCGGATGCTAGTTGTGCGGCGTCGCGTCCGTCGCGGCGTCGGACACAGCGTCGCCGGTGGCCGAGACGTCTTCGCCGACCCCACGCATGGTGTTGCAGGCGGCGGTGGTGAGGGCGGCAGCGGCCGCGAGGATGACGAAAAGCGTACGCATTGTTGTTGGCCTCCGAGTTGCGCCACCGTAACGGTCAGGCCGCGGCCGGGTTCCCAATTTCGGGGCCTTCCGCTTCGGCGATATCCGGCGTCGGGAAGGTCAGCCGGGCCACCAGGCCTCCGCCATCCGCCGCTTCGACTTCGGAGCGCCCCCGCAACTGCCTGGCGAAGGCCGTCATGAGGGTCCGGCCCACGCCCCGGGCGGCGTCTTCCGGCAGCGTCTCGACGCCAGGGCCGTCGTCCTCGACCTCGAGCATGGTCTCGACGGGATGGACCTTGAACCGGACCTTGAGCGAGCCGCCGCGTCCCTCGAACGCGTGTTTCTGGGCGTTGGTGATCGCCTCCACGGCCCACAGGGCCAGCGGAGCAAGCTTGTCGGGATCGATGATCAGCGGGTCGACGTCGAGCTCCGTGCGGACCAGGGGACCGCGCCCCATGTCGGCGGACAGCAGTTGGGCGATCAACTCCTCGAGGAACTGCCGCACGTCGGCCTTGCGAAGGTCCGGGCTCTGGAAGAGGGCGCGATAGATCAGGGCCAGGGCCGTGATCCGCTGGCGAGTGTCGCTCATCGCGGCGCGCGCGGCGGGGTCGGTCAGCGAACGCTGCTGCATGTTGAGCAGTGAGGAGATCACCTGCAGGTTGTTCTTAACCCGGTGGTGAATCTCGCGCATCAGCGCGTCCTTGTGGGCGATGCTCTCGTGCAGCGAGTGATCGCGGGCGTCGATGGCGTCCGCCATCTGATCGAGGGTGATGGCGAGGGTCCGGATCTCAAGCGGCGCATTGCGCGCCTGTACGGGCCGGACCGTGAACCGGCCCTTGGCGTAGACCCTGGCGATGCGATCCAGATACCCGAGCCAGCGGATCACGACGCGTTCCGTGACGACCAGCACGGCGGCAAGGGCGAACAACCACCCCAGGATAGGGAGGATCAGGCTCGCGAACGGATTGAGCCGGGCCCAGCTGAAGAGCCCTTGCGCCGGCGCCGAAAGCAGCACGAAGACATCCCGGCCCACCAGCGGCGCGCCAGCGTAGACCCGCTGCCTGCCGGACGGATCCTTGGCGTAGAGCAGCACCGAACCATCGGCCTCCGCCTGGGACGTCCAGTGGCGCGGCACGCTGCGAAAGGCCTCGACATCCGTTGCGGTGAGGATCGAGCCCGATGCGTCGATGATGGCGACTTCGGAATTTTCCGGCATGGCCCTGTCACCGGCTACCGGACGAAGCGCGGCCAGCGGGATGACGGCGACGAAGGCACCGTCAAATCGACCGTTCGCATCCTCCTGGCGCACGGCGGCCACCAGCGCCGGCTCGGGCGTGAAGACTCCGATCGGGGCGCGGGCGACGGAGAGGGTATCGCCGGATTTCAGGCGGTCGAACCAGTCCCCGCGGGCTCCGGCGCGGGTGTAGGCCACGGGTCCGGAGGCGCAGCGTAGCTTGCCCGTGCGGTCGAAGCGGACCATCGCGTCGAGGCCGTGGGCCCGGTGAACGAGACTGCTCAATCGGGCCTCGCAGTTCGGCCCGCTCGATTCCGGTCGCAGGGCGTCCAGCAGAACCACGGCGCCGTCGATACGCGTGCGAGCACTGGCCGCGCTCCGTTCCGCCCCCAACAGGAGGTCGGCGCGCTGATGCTCGCCTTCGCGCTTGAAGGACTCTGCAGACTGCAGTCCGCTGAGCGCCAGCACAGGCAAGAGCGCCACGGCGAGGGCCATGAAAAGGCGGAATCGGATCGTCTGGAGCCTACGCCCCCGCGCGGGCCGCGGCCCGAGCAGTCTCACCGGCTGCTCACCGGGCGCCGCTCAGCCGGTCCGCGTCGGCCAGGATGGCGCCCATGGCCTCGCCGGCCGGAGAGCCGTCGCGATCGTAGGCGCCGGCTTCCAGGGACGCCTGCAAGGCCTTGCGGGCCCGGCTGACACGAGACTTCACGGTGCCGACCGCGCATCCGCAGATGTCGGCGGCTTCCTCGTATGCAAACCCGCCTGCGCCAACCAGCACGAGGGCCTCGCGCTGCTCGTCGGGAAGCGTCCGCAGCGCTTGCCGCAACTCGTCGAGTGCAATCGGCGCGGAAGGGTCGTCCACAGCCATGAGGGTTCGCTCCGCTGCTTCCTGGTCGAGCTGGGTCTGACGCCAGGAACGGCGCTTCTCGGAGTAGAACTGGTTGCGCAGGATCATGAAGGTCCACGCCTTCATGTTGGTGCCCATCTGGTAGCTCGCCCGCGCGTCCCACGCCTTGAGCATGGCGTCCTGGGCCAGGTCGTCAGCGGCGGTGGCGTCGCCGCAGAGGGTGCGCGCGAATGCGCGCAGGTGCGGGATCAGGGTCACCAGCTCCTTGCGGAAGCCTTCGTCATCGGTGGAGGCAAGGCCGCCCATCAGGCGCCGCCCTTCCGCTCGTCGGCGCGGCGGAGGATATCGAGAAAATCGTCCGGGACCGGTTCGTTCACCACCTGGTCGAACATCTGGCGCAACTTAACGCCGATCGCCTGCTGCCGAAGGCGGGCTTCGTCGAGCGAGGCGTCGTCCCGGTCGGACTGCGGACGTGAATCGTTGTGATCAATCATGACTATAGGGCCCGCAGAGCGCGCGCCGGTCCCTGGGTGCGAGGTTGTTCATGAGAATACGCGCCATCCCCCCTGGCCTACTTGTCCGGATCGAAACGCCCGCCGGGCCTTCCGGTTCCGGGCTCCCGAAAATAAAGTGAAGCTTCGGCCCATTTCCAGCGGAACCGTCTGGATGTGGGGCCGTGATAGGACCTTGCGGGGGTGCATGTCGCGCGCCCGCCACGAGAATATCGGTTCCGCAAACTCGCGTGTCGGGGAAATAATCATGGGTCTTCTGGCCAGACTGGCGCCGCACCTTCCTTACGTCCGGCGATATGCCCGGGCGCTGACGGGAGATCAGAAAACGGGCGACAACTACGTGCGGGTCGCTCTGGAAGCCCTGGCGGCCGGCGAACGCAGCCTGGATGACAAGATGTCTCCCCGGGTGGCCCTCTACCACATCTTCCACACCATCTGGTGCACTACAGGGGCGCAGCTAGAGGGCGACGAGATGGTCACCGGAGCCCCGGATGAGGCGGCCCGGCGCCTCCTCAAGATCGCGCCCCGCTCCCGGCAGGCTTTCCTGCTGACGGCGCTGGAAGGGTTCACTCCGTCCGAGGCGGCTCAGATCCTGGGTGGCGACGTCGGCGAGGTGGAGCGGCTCATCGCCGAGGCCCAGGCGGAGATCGACGCTGAACTGGCGACGGAAGTGCTCATCATCGAAGACGAGCCAGTGATTGCATCCGATATCGAGGCGCTGGTCCGCGAATTGGGACATACTGTCCTTGACGTGGCCGCCACCCATAACGAGGCCATCGACTCCGTCGCCCGCAAGCGGCCTGGACTTGTTCTCGCCGATATCCAGCTCGCGGACGGATCCTCGGGCATTGATGCGGTCAAGGACATCCTGGCCCGCTTCGACGTTCCGGTAATCTTCATTACCGCCTTCCCCGAAAGGCTGCTGACGGGGGAGCGACCGGAGCCGACCTTCCTCATCACCAAGCCGTTCCAGCCGGAAACGGTGAAGGCGGCGATTGGCCAGGCCCTGTTCTTCCATCCGGTTCGCGCCCGCGAAGCGGCCTGACCCGCCTGCGACGGCGTTCCGAAGCCCGTCGGCCGAGCCGCCGACGGGCTTTTTCGCATGAATGCAGCTCCCTCAATCCGAAGCTTCAGGGGCGAACGGCCTGCGCGCCGCTCGCATCGGCGCCGGAAGCCGGATCCGGCGCCTGCTTCACGGCGGGCTCCGAGGGAGCCGTGAAAATCGCGGCTTCCGCAGGCCGCTTGTTGTTGTCCACGTTACTCTGGGCGAACGGGCCCATGTGGAAGGCCCAGACGACGAGGAAGGCCAGCACCACCAGGCCTGTCGAGATGAGCAGGATGCGCAGGACGTGCGTCCCGCGGCGGCCCTGCCGGACGTACTGGGCTTCGACCGGCCGGCCTTCGTGGACCGCGTCGGCGGCCTGGGAGTGGGGGTCCGAGGCGTTGGGCATGGCTCTCTCCGTCCGTAAGCTTGACGAAAACGGGCTGGGCGCGCGGCCGTTCCCCGATGGGCGGCAAGCCGGCCAATTCCGCCAGAAGAAATTTTTCAGGGGCTTCGGAACCGGTTTGGGGGGACGCCCGTTATTGGCTTGCGGAGGCGGTGACGCCCCCCCCGACTTGAGACTGGCCTAGCCAGTCTGCCGTCTCCGCACCCTATTCTCGATGATGCGACTTCGGCGGGCCCTTCGGGGCCCGCCTTTTCCTTGTCGATCGGGGCCCCGCGGGGCCCTTGGGGGTGGCCCTTTACAGGGGAGAACGGGGATCAACCCGGCTGTATGGCGATGAACACTTCGGCCCGCCGCCGTACCGGGTTCTCTCGGCCGTCGACCGTGAGAGCGCCGGCGTCCCCCGCTGCGTCTATCGCGAACGAGGGTGTGGGAAGCCCTCGGCTTCGGAGAGCCTGGGCCACTACGGCCGCGCGCCGTTGGGACAGCGACTGGTTCGCCTCCGGCGTGCCCGATGCGTCCGCCAATCCGACGACGCGTACCGAAGTGATCGCGCAGGTCCTGAGGGCCCGACCTGTCTCATCGATGAGTTGAGCCGCTGGTCGGGTAAGCCGCGTCGACCCCTCGTCAAAGTAGATGGTGAACTGGCTGTCCGCGCAGGCGGAACCGCTCCGGACCAGATCCGCCCGATCACGCGTCAGGTGGCCGCACCCCGCGGCCAAGAGCCCCATCAGCACCGCAATCCCAGTCGCCGCCTTCTGCACCGCGCCCTCCATGGCAAAGCTTGTCTCCTGCAAAGCGCGCGGCGGCGGGTTTTGTTGCACCCGCCCCCCTCTTTGGCTCCTCCCCGGGTGCGGCGACGGTTTCGCCCGACGGGCGAGAGGGCTGGAAAGGCGTGTGGCTTTCGGGACCTATGCCGAGACTTAACCGTGAGTTAATCTTTACGGTCAGTACGGGGCCGACCTCAGCCTTGCGGCACGCGCAGGCGAGGCGGGGTTTTAGGAGAGGGTGACCATGCGTTTTCCACAAGCGGCGCACATGCCGGATGACGGCCACGGCGATCACGGCCATCACGCGCAACCGGCGGCGTCGAGCCACGGCGGGTCTTCCGACACGCCGGTCTGGGCCCGTCGGTCCAGCAAGGGCGCCGGGGGCGGCGGCCTTTTCATGTTCATCTTCATGCTCTTCGCGCTTCTCGGCGGTCTCTTCATTGTCCTTCGGGTGATGGACCACTCGTTCGAGGCGGCCGGCCATCGCGTCGACGGCTGGGTGAAGCCGGCCTTCGATCAGGTCGCCAAGATGACGGGCAAGGCCGGGGACAAGGCTGAGGAGGCGGCGGACGACGCCGCCGCGGCGGCTGGCGACGCAGCCCAGGCCGCCGGGGACGCCGCGGAAAGCGCCGGCGACGCGGCTCAGGCCGCGACGGCCCAGCCGGCCACGCCGGCCGCTGACGCACCCGCCAAGAAGTGAGGCTGAGGCCGGTCCACCCGACCGGCCGAAGCTTGGCAGGAACCGGCGCCCCGCGCGCACGTTCGGTCTCACATGACCGACGTCGGCGGGGCGCCATCTCATTCAAGGAAGACTGCGGCGAAAGCTCGCGCCGTCAAGGCGGCGGTTTCCCGTTTGACACCGCATGTCCCGCTCCGGCACGTGGAGGTCGTCGTCAACCCGATGTCCGGCAGCGTCGGGCCGCGAGCTGCCGTCGAATGCGAATCCTTCTGCCAGACCTTTCAAGGCGTTCGCTGGAATATCACTGAGGCCGGCCCGGCCAACCTGGACCAGTTGGTCCACGATGCAGTTGCGGCCAAGCCCGATCTGGTTGTCGTCCTGGCGGGTGATGGTACCGCGCGAAGCGCCGCCACGCTCGCGGGCCCCGAGGGTCCTCTTGTCGCGCCGCTCCCCGGCGGCACGATGAACATGCTGCCGAAGGCGCTCTACGGCACGGCTGACTGGAAGGAAGCGCTCCGCCTGGCCCTCACCCAGGGAGTTGTGCGACCGGTGGCCGGGGGTGAACTCGACGGCTTCAGCTTCTATTGCGCGGCCATCGTGGGCGCCCCGGCCCTCTGGGCGCCGGCCCGGGAGGCTGTCCGTTCCGGCGCGCCTCGCCTGGCTTGGCTTTACGCCAAGCGGGCCATGAAGCGTGCGTTTGCAGGGAGGATACGATTCCGCCTGGATGATGGGGAGATTTGCCGGGGGGAAGCCTTGACCCTTATCAGCCCGCTCATTTCACGCGCGCTGGAGTCTCCGGTCGGACTGGAGTCGGCGGTGATGAACCTGAAGGGCGCAAGCGAAGTGTTCCGCCTAGCCGCCAACGCCGTGTTTTCGGACTGGCGCGCCGACCCCGCTGTGGTGACTACGGTGGTCAAGCGTGCCGAGGTCTGGGCCGCCCAGGAGATGCCCGCCATCCTCGACGGCGAGTCCGTCCGACTGGGTCGGAAAGCCATCGTCAAATTCGTCCCCTGCGCCTTTCGAACGCTCGCGCCCCGAGTGGCCAATCCGGCGGTGTCGCTGGCCCCAGAGGCGCAGACCTGATGGGTCGCCTGTTCCACTTTTCCGACATCCATTTTGGCATCGAGCACAAGGGCGCGGTGGCGGCTGCGCTTGAGCACGCCCATACCAATCCTCGCGATCTGGTGCTGATTACCGGGGACATCACCCAGCAAGGTTTTCGCCGAGAATTCGCTGCTGCGGCGGAGTGGATCCGCGCCATGCCCGAGCCTGTCTTCGTGACGACGGGCAATCACGACGTGAGCTACTGGGATCCCATCGCGCGGATATTCCACCCGTGGAAGCGGTTCGAAGCCTTCATCGGCCATCCGGCTGTCGACCATCAATTCGAGGCCCCCGGTCTTTCGGTCCGCGGAGTGAACACTGCGCGGGGCTGGCAGATGCGGCTCAACTGGTCAAAGGGTGTAATCGACCTGGAGCAAACCCGACGCGCGGCCATGGCGCTGGCGAACGCCCCGGAAGGCAATCTCAAGATCCTGGCCTGCCATCACCCCCTGGTGGAGATGATCGGCGGTCCCATGTCGGGGGAGGTGATCCGCGGTGAGGCGGCGGCACGGATCTTCACCGACTGCGGCGTGGACCTGATCATGACCGGGCACGTGCACGTGCCGTTCGCCCTGCCGATCACCATGGGGGACAAGTGCTCCTACGGGGTGGGGGCCGGCACGCTGTCGATGCGGGAACGGGGCGCTCCACCCGGTTTCAATTGCGTGGAGTGGGACGCGTCGCAGGTGCGGGTCACCGCCCTCGGCTGGACGGGATCCGGCTTCCAACCCCAGAGGACCTGGAACCTCGAAAGGCGATCGATGCCGAAAGCCGCGGCCTTGCGGGCCGCGGCTTCCATTCAAGGCTGAAGGTCCGCCGTCGCGGGCGGGGTCAGACCCTGGTGCCGCGGCCTCGGAAGGCGCCCGCGATCAGCGAGACCACGAACAGCACGATGAAGACGAAGAAAAGAATCTTGGCGATATCCATGGAGACGCCGGCGACGCCGCCGAATCCCAGGAACGCCGCGATCAGCGCGACGACGAGGAATACCAATGCCCAACGCAGCATGTTGTTTTCTCCTGAACAGTACGGCCCGGGCGGGGGCCGTTCAGGAATAACAACGGCTCTCGCCCCGCCGCGTTCCGGGAGGCGTCAGCGCCGGCGCCGGCTGTCGTCCGGGGAATTCGACAGCGCTGCGGCGACGATGGTGGCCAGCGCCGGATTGCGCAGGAAGATGAAGCCTGCGGCCAGTCCTGCGACGGTCGCGACGATGGGACGCTCCTTCGCCAGGGCGACGACACGCTCGGTCAGGCTTTCGGGTTCGGGCTCCGGCCGGCGGAACAGGCGAGGCGCGCCGAAAGCAATCAGGGCGATGACCCCGGCAAGCAGCCCCATGACCAGCGCCAGGGTCAGCGCCGCCGCCCAGGGCTGGAGCACGAGGAGCAGGGCGTACCACGCGGCGGAGCCCAGTGCGATGACGCACAGGACCACGGCCGTCGCGATCGCCGCGACGGCCGCCGTCTTGGACGCGATCTTTCCCGCTATCACCGACGCCCGCCGGCCAGCAGCATGCCGATGACGACTCCGATGCCGACGGCTGTCAGGGTCGAGACGAGGGGCTTTTCCTGAACCCGCTCGGTCACATAGCGCTGGGCGGTCTCGAGTTGGTCGGTCGCCTCGTCGTAGTACTCACGGGCGCGATCCCGAAATTCACCGGCCCGCTCGCGCACGGCGGCCTCGGCGCGGAGGGCGAAATCGCGGATGCGACGCTCTTCGTCGCTCATGCCGTTGGCGTCGCCGGCGGCTTTGGAATTGGCGGCCATCGTGTGGTCTCCTTGTCTTTTTGTGGGGGGCGCCCCCGCCTGCAACGTGGGCCAAGCTCCCATCGTTCCGCTCCCTTTACGCCCGCCGTCGTTTCAAGTCTCCAAAGATTTGCGTAAGCGCTTACGAATTGGCGAACTGGCGGGATGTCTGGCCATTTCGCGGAGCCGCGCCTAAGACTATCGTCATGAGCATCGTGCTGCATGACTACTGGCGCTCGGGAACGAGCTACCGGACGCGGATCGCCCTGCAGCTCAAGGGCCTCGCCTATGAGCAGCGCGGCGTGGATCTGCGCGCGGGCGTGCAACGCTCCGAGGCCTTCCAAGCCCTGAATCCCCAGGGTCTCGTACCCGCGCTGGAATTCGATGGTCGCGTCCTGACACAGAGCCCCGCGATCCTGGAATGGCTTGAGGAGCGCTTTCCCGAGCCCCCGTTGCTGCCCGCGCGTCCGGACGCGCGGGCCCAGGTGCGGGCGATGGCGGCGATCATCGGCTGCGACATCCATCCGCTGAACAATCTGCGCGTCCTCAAGGCGGTCCGTGACCTGGGGGCGGACGACGCGGGCGTGAACGCCTGGGCCGGGCGCTGGATAACGGCCGGCTTCGACGCGCTGGAGGCTTTTGTCCGCAAGCACGGAGGGGCGTGGTGTTTCGGCGACCTTCCGACCTTTGTGGACTGCTATCTTGTTCCCCAGGTCTATTCCGCGCGCCGCTTCGCAGTAGATCTGGGCCCGTGGCCCCTGATCGGCGCGGTCGACGAGCGCGCGGCGTCGCATCCCGCCTTCCAGGCGGCCCATCCCGACCGCCAGCCGGACGCTGATTGATGCTCGAGGACCTGAAGCGCAGGAATCGCGAATGGGCGGCGGCCAAGATTGGCGCGGATCCCGCGTTCTTCAGCCGCCTGGTGAGCCAGCAGGCGCCGGACTACCTCTGGATCGGGTGCTCGGACAGCCGGGTGCCCGCCAACGAAATCGTTGGCCTCGATCCCGGTCAGATGTTCGTCCACCGCAATGTCGCCAACCTGGCCCCACCGCAGGATGCGAACTACCTCTCGGTGCTCCAATATGCGGTCGATGTGCTGCGGGTCGAACATGTGCTGGTCGTCGGACATTACGGCTGTGGCGGCGTCCGCGCCGCAATCGAGAGCACCGAGCACGGCCTGATCGACCACTGGCTTTCTCCCGTGCGTGAGACCGCTCATGATCACCGCCACGAGCTCGCGGCGCTGAACGGTGACGCCCGCGTGGATCGGCTCTGTGAACTGAACGTCCTGCGCCAGGTCCGCAACGTGGCCTCCAATCCGTTCGTCACCCACGCCTGGAAGTCGGGGCGTCGACTCTGTATCCACGGGTGGGTCTATTCGCTTGCCGACGGCCTCGTGCACGATCTCGACGTGGCGATCGCCGGGCCCGCGGATTTGGCTGCACGGTTGGGGGACGCCTGAGCCACCGGTGTCGTCCGGGCGGCGGATTGTCCCGAAATTGGACGGCTCAGCGCTTCCTTAAGGTTTGCGCGGCAAGCTGAACCCCTCCGATAGGCATCGGGAGGGGACCTCATGGCGCGCGCTGCAGCGCAGGCCGTCAGCAAGACCAGCAGCAGCGCCGCCCGCGCGCGGCGCGTCGCCCCGAGCTACGCCTCCGCGCTCAAGTCCGCTCGCATGGCGCTGGGAGCGGTCGTGACAGACCGGTCCGGCGCCGAGCGCCTCGACCTGTGCAACGCCGACGGCTCGGTGCTTCTCGGCTGGGCTGACGCCCGGGTCGAAAACGCCGTCGCGAACGCGCGCTCCGATCGCCACTGTCAGGCGGAAGCCGCTGAACGGATCGGCATGCTGCTGCCGTGCGCCGAAGCCGTGGCCTTCCGCTCGAACCTCACGCACGCGTTGACGGACGCCCTAGGAGCCGCCAAGCGCCTGACCGGCCGGGACGGCGCCTTCTTCTGCGATGATGAGACGGTCGCCCGAAACGATTCGGCAGCCATAACCGCTGCCCTCGATCGACACGCCGGCCAGGTCGCCGCCCTGGTGGTCCGGCCCATGGAGGCAGGCCGCGCCTTCCTCTCCAGCCTGCGTCGTCTCTGCAGCCGCGACAGCATCGTTCTGATCTTCGACGAGAGCCGCACGGCCTTCCGGGTGCACAAGGGGGGCATGCAGGCCATGCACGGCGTAACGCCGGACATCACCCTGTTGGGGGCCGCCCTGGCCAACGGTCGGCCCATCGCGGCCATCGCCGGACGGATCGATCCCCTGCGCCATCTGAGCGCGTCCGGCGATCGCGTTCCCGGGACCGCTCTGGCGGCGGCCTGCGCCACGCTCGACCAGGTCGTCCGCGCCGACGTTCCGGAGAATCTGACCCTGATCGGGGCCGAGATCGAGGCCGAGGTGTTGCGCCGGCTTCAGTCCAGCGGCGCTTCGGCCTGGTTGGGTCTCTACGGCGATCCCACATGGAGCATCATTGCGGCGCGCCCGCGGCCCGGCTTCGACGGCGAGGCTCTCGAAAACGCGCTCGCCTGCGCCCTCTACCAGCGCGGAATTCTGTCCTTCGGCGCCCATGCGCCATCGCTCGCCTTGGGCCCGGCCCAGCTCAATCGCCTCTTGGCGGCCTATGACGCGGTCCTTCCGTCGCTCGTGGAGCGCGCCCGGTCGGGCGAGTTCGACCGCCGGCTGCGCAGGAGCGCGCTGGCGCGATGATCCGAAAAGCGGAAATCGGTCTGGGGGCCGCGCAGTTCGGCCTCGACTATGGCGTCTCGAACCGGCGCGGACGCGTGCCCGAGGAGGAAGTCCGTCTCATCCTCGACACCGCCGCCGCCAATCGGATCGGCGTGGTCGACACCGCGCCCGCCTATGGCGACTCCGAAAGAATCCTGGGCCAGAGCTGGCCGTTCCCTTCGCCCTTCCGTGCGGTGACCAAGACCCTCCCGCTTTCCGAGGGGCTCGATCGGGTGATCACCCGCGCCCGCCGCTCGCTGGAGAAGATGGGTCTCTCACGAGGCCATGCGCTTCTGGTTCACTCCGCCGAGGATCTGCTGGGTCCCGACGGAGGCGAGCTCTGGAGTCGACTGCAGGGGCTGAAGCACGAGGGCCTCTTCGCCAAGATCGGCGTCTCCTGTTACGGCTCCGACGAGCCGGTGCATCTGGCCCGCCGGTTCCGCCCCGACCTGATCCAGTTGCCCTGTTCCATGCTCGACCAGCGCCCCGTGCGGGACGGCACGCTGCGTGCGCTTGCGGATCTCGGGGTCGAACTCCACCTTCGCTCCGTGTTCCTGCAGGGAATCCTGTTCATGTCCCGCGAGGAGCTGCCGCCAGCCGTCGCGGAGGCCGGCCCGCGGCTGTCGCGCATTCGACGCGCGCTGGCGGAGGCCGGGGCGGACCCGCTGCAGGCCGCGCTCGCTTTTGCGCAGTCCCGTCCGGAAGCGTCGACGGTGATCGTGGGGGTCACGTCGGCGGCGGAGTTGCGCGCTATCGTGGCCGCGTCGAACGCGCCCGTCCCCGACCTCGACTGGGGCGCCCTCGCCCTCGACCACCCCGCGGCCCTGGATCCGCGCTTTTGGGCGCAGGCCGCCAGGCCCGCGCCCCCTCCGCGGCGGCTCAGTAGCGCAGCCTGAGACCGATCCAGCCGGAGCGCCTGGGCTCCCCGTAGCCTGCGGCCTCCTGCCAGATCGCGTCCGTCAGGTTTTCCACCCGCACGGTCAAGCGGACGCGCGGATTGACCGCCCATCCGCCCGCCAGGTCGAGCACGGCGAAGCCCGGGCGCACGCCAACGCTGAACCCCACCACGTCCGACTGCTCGCTCTCCGCGCGCAGGGTGAGCGCCGCGTCGAAGTCCGTCTGCCGCCAGAACAGGCTCGCTGATCCGGAGTGGAGCGGCGAGCGCAACAGGGCGCGGCCCGTCTGGTCGTCAACTGCGTCGGTGTAGGCATAGCCCGCCTTGACGCGGAAGCCGGCCCCCAGGTCGGCCTCCAGGTCCGCCTCCAGACCCCGGGCCGAGGTCGAGGCGATGTTCTGGTAACGGCCGCCGACATAGGCGATCTGGTCCTCCACCGTCAGGCCGAAGACCGTGAGCGAGCCCTGGACGCGCCCTCCAGGGTCCTTCCAGCCCAGTGTGGCGTCCCAGCCCCGCGCCGTTTCGGGCCGCAGCGGCGCCGGCGGCGCGTAGCAGAAGTCGCACAGGATCTGGCTGACCGTCGGCGTCTTGAATCCCTGACCCCACGAGGCGCTTGCCCGCCAGCCGTCGTCCAGCCTCAGGGAGACAGCCAGCCTGGCGGTGGTGCGCCCGGCGAAGTCTTCGGGGGCGTCATGGCGGACCCCCGCCGTAAGCCGGAGCCCGCGGCCCAGGTCCAACCGTCCGACGACAAAAGCGGACGCCGTCTCCAGGGTGGCGTCGGCGAAGGATGCGTCGCCGCGCACCCGTTCATACTCCACGCCCCCGACAAGGCCCCAGCGCTCCGCGGCCTGATCATGAGCCCCGGTCCAGCGCCACACCTGGCGCTCGCCCGTAAACCGCCCCGGAAAGGCGCCGAAGCTTTCCCGGGCAATGTCGTAGGCGCTCAGACTCAGGGTCTGCTCGATTCCCAGCGGTCCGGCGATGCGGGCTCGCGCCCCCCCGGACCAGGTCCGGGTCTGTGCGCGGTCGGCGGTATCGGCCAACTCGTAGTCCGGGGGCGGGAATCCGTCCGTATCGACGTCGGCGTCGGTATAGCGCATCCGGACGTCGACTTCGGCCTGCTCTGCGAGGCGAAGCCTGCCGGCCGCCCCGGCGGTCCAGGTGGCGAAGCCGTCGGCTTCACGGGCGCCGTCCGCCTCGTCGGCCTGGGACACGCCGTTCGTGTTGAAGGCCGAAAGGTAGGCGGAGACCGCCCGGTCGGGACCGGCCGATCCGACGCTCACCCAGGCGTGGCTGGTCGCGAAGGATCCGGCCTCCACCCCGGCCGAGATGTCATCCGGCTCGCGCGTCGTGAAGCTGATCACCCCGCCGATGGCGGCGGATCCCCAAAGGGAGCTCTGAGGTCCGGAAAGGATCTCGATCCGTTCGACCTGCGCCAGGTCCAGGCTGGCGAAGTCGTAGGCTCCGGACGGCGTGGCCGGGTCGTTCATGGGCACGCCGTCGATCAGGACCAGGGTCTTGTCTGTGGAGGCTCCCC
The DNA here is from genome assembly GCA_019695035.1 of Caulobacteraceae bacterium. Lineage (GTDB taxonomy): Bacteria > Pseudomonadota > Alphaproteobacteria > Caulobacterales > Caulobacteraceae > JAEZEZ01. The sequence goes on from JAIBAU010000006.1 coordinate 126,985, forward strand.
GCATGCGCACCGAGGTCAGGCCGCCAAAGGCCCCTTCGGAGTAGAGCGACACGCCGGGAACGGTGGTCAGGATGTCGGACGCGAAGCCGGCCTGGATCGAGTCGATCTCGTCTCGGGTGACGACCCGCAGCCCTGGAGCGTCGGCCGGCGTGGCGGGAAGGCGCGCGACCGTGACGACCGCTTCGTCGACCGGGGTGGCCCCGCCGGCCTCCTCTGCGTGGGCAGGGCCGGCGAAGGCTGGGCCCGCCAGGCCGATCAGCCAGGCGAGGGGTATGAGTTGGGTGCGCATGGCGCAGGCTCCTTTCGGACAGCCCGCGCGGCGCCGCGTGGCGAAGGGGACAAGGCGATCCCCGGCGCGCCGGCCGGGGGTCGCCTCGACGGAAGACCGGGCGCACCGCGCCGTCAGTCATCACGCGCCCAAGGTCTGGTCCCGGACCACGGGTCGAGCGACGTCGGCGGCAGGTCTCCTGGCTCACGGGTCATCGGCCGGACGCCCTCGCCTTCCCGGCCCTGGGGCCAGTGGCGCCGACCCGGAAAGGGCCGGACGGACGAGGGCCTCGCCGCTCACAGTTGCGGGCACAGCCGCGGCCTAGGGGGAAAAACCCCGCACCGCATTCCCTCTTGGCCCCCCGGTCAGAGGGGAACCGCCTGCTGGCGGGTATGACGGAGCCAGGCGGCGCGGGCAAGCCGGCGGCTTCGGTTCCGACCTAATCCAGGCCCAGGGCCGCGCGGTGCTTGCGGGTCAGCTTCGCCGCGACCAACCGGTGAGCCTGGGTCAGGTAGGCGGTCAGCTGATCGTCCGGCAGGGCGTCTGCGCTTCGGAGCAGCACCCACCGCGCGCGGGCGAGGTAAGGCGCCGGCTCGGCGACGCCTTCCTCGGTCAGCAGGTCGAAGGAGGCATCGGAGGCCTTGAAGCAGTAGCGGGGCTCGTCCTCGCCCTCGCGGCCGGCGACAGCGAACATCTTGCCCCCGACGCAATAGCACCGGTCGGCGCCCCACTTCATGTCGAGCGTGACGCCGGGAAGCGCCATGGCCAGGGCGTGGAAGGCTCCGGCGCGCATGGTCCGGCCGTCCCTCAGGCCTCGGCCTTCACGCCCAGGCCGATGGGGCACACCACGCCGGTCCCTCCGATCCCGCAATAGCCCTCGGGGTTCTTCGCCAGGTACCCCTGGTGGTAGCCCTCGGCGTAGTAGAACTCCGGGGCAGGGGCGATCTCGGTGGTTATCTGTCCGCGACCGCTCGCGGAGAGCGCCTCCTGGTAGGCTTCGCGCGAGGCTTCTGCCTCCCGGCGCTGGTCCTCCGACGTGTAGTAGAGCGTCGAACGGTACTGGGTGCCGATGTCGTTGCCCTGCCGCATGCCCTGGGTGGGGTCGTGGTTCTCCCAGAAGGCCTTGAGCAAACGAGCGTAGGACGTGACGGAGGGGTCGAACACCACCTTGACCGCCTCGGTGTGGCCTGTGCGTCCGGTACACACCTCCTCATAGGTGGGGTTGGGGGTCAGGCCGCCCTGATAGCCGACGGCGGTCACCCAGACCCCGGGCTCCTGCCAGAACACGCGCTCCACGCCCCAGAAACACCCCATGCCGAAGTAGCTGACCTGGAAACCTTCCGGGTAGGGGCCCTTCAGCGGTCGGCCGCTGACGAAGTGAACCGTGTCGGTGGCCAGAGGCTCCTGGCGGCCGGGCAGGGCGGTGTCAGCGGTGGGCAGGTCTTTGGGCTTGCCGAACATGGGCGGTGGATCCTCCGGTCTTGAGGGCAGCATATGGGAATTGTCAGGCGCGCGTGCATCCGTTCGCAGCTTCATCGGTTACGCATGCCGCGACCGCAAAGTTACATCGTCCGGAGCGGAGTGGACCGATGCGCAGCCTTCTTCCCCTGATCGCCTGCGCCGCGTTGGCGGGCCTTGCCGCCTGCGGCGAACACGCCCGCCTCACCCTGGCGGACGGGACGGGCCCTGACCCCCAGCTGCCGCCCCCCAACCGCACGCCCATTCCGACCGTGAAGGTCGCTGACGCCGTCGGATGGCCCACGGGGGCGGCGCCGACCCCGGCGCCGGGGCTGGCGGTGCGGGCCTTCGCCACAGGTCTCGAGCATCCCCGCTGGCTGGAGGTGCTGCCCAACGGCGACGTCCTGGTGGCCGAGACCAACGCGCCGCCCAAGCCCGAGGACGGCAAGGGCGTGAAGGGCTTCTTCATGGGCCTGTTCATGAAAAAGGCCGGCGCCAGCGCGCCGAGTCCGAACCGCATCAGCCTGCTGCGCGACGGCGACGGCGACGGCGTGGCCGAGCAGCGGTTCGTCTTCGCCTCCGGCCTGAATTCCCCCTTTGGCATGGCCCTTGTCGGGGAAGACTTCTACGTCGCCGATTCCGACGCCGTGCTGCGCTTTCCCTACGCGCCCGGCGCGACCTCGCTGGAGGGCCGGCCCCAGCGCCTCGCCAACCTGCCGGCAGGGCCTATCAACCACCACTGGACCAAGAGCCTGATCGCCTCGCCGGACGGCGCCCGGCTGTACGCCACGGTCGGGTCCAACTCCAACGTGGCGGAGAACGGGATGGCCGCGGAGACCGGGAGGGCCGCCATCTGGGAGATCGATCGGGCGACCGGCGCCAAGCGGCTCTACGCCACCGGCCTGCGCAATCCGAACGGCATGTTCTGGCAGCCGGAGTCCGGTCTCCTGTGGGTGGCGGTGAACGAACGCGACGAGCTGGGCTCCGACCTGGTGCCCGACTACATGACAAGCGTGCGCCCTGGCGGCTTCTACGGTTGGCCCTACAGCTACTACGGCGGCCGCGTGGACAGCCGGGTCAAGCCGCAGCGTCCGGACCTGGTGCGCACGGCGATCAAGCCCGACTATGCCCTCGGGCCGCACACCGCCTCCCTGGGGCTCGCCTGGTCGGCGGGCGCGCGCCTGCTGCCCGCCCGGTTCGGCCACGGGGCCTTCGTGGGCCAGCACGGCTCCTGGAACCGGAACCCGCCGTCCGGTTACCGGGTGATCTTCGTCCCCTTCGCCGGCCCCGATCCCTCCGGTCCGCCGGTGGAGGTCCTGACCGGCTTTCTCGATGCGCAGGGTCGCGCCCGCGGCCGGCCCGTGGGCGTGGCGGTGGACCGGGCCGGTGGATTGCTGGTCGCCGACGACGTGGGAAACGTCATCTGGCGCGTGACGGGAGCTTCCATCGCAAGCGCGCCCTTGCCCCTCACGGGCCGGTGAGATATTGCCCCCGTTCCGCGCCCGGGAGCCCGCTCCCGCGACCGTGGGGTGAGGTGGCCGAGTGGTTGAAGGCGCACGCCTGGAACGCGTGTATAGGGGAAACTCTATCGAGGGTTCGAATCCCTCTCTCACCGCCAC